>JBEKVM010000015.1:0-57038 GCA_049513975.1 Verrucomicrobiota bacterium
AGAAAATAAGCCGGGCGCGAAACCAGTTGGATAAAATCAAACCGGGATGGGCGCTTCGGAAAAAACGAAAAAAACGAAAATGAGGAGGATATGTATAGTCATTTCAGGGACACTACACTAGGGGCTTCGTTCATCCTCAAGTAAATCCATTAAGCCATCGAGCCTTCGATTGACGCCAAGAGCTTGGACCAACATCGCCATAGCCAGCGCGATAATACTGACCTGCGACCAAACCGGCGCCCTTGAAATAGCTGCCGCGCCGTAAGCAACCGCCGCTCCGCCAGCGCACGCAAAAATGAAATATCTGGACTCGCGCGCCTGCTTCAAAAGACGCTGGTGCTTCTTTTCCCGGCGAAGCTCCAGCGCGGCCAAGTCTGTCTGTTGCTCAGGTGTGAGCCGCTGAATCTGTTCTTGGGTGAGTGTTTTCATAAAATGGTGGTGATGCATAACATGCGGTCAATATGGCCGATTCGCCGCGAAAATCGAGCGTTTTCCATAATCTGTCAGCAGCAAAGTAAATCGAGCAGAACCGGAAAGGGAGCCATTTAGCTCGCCGGTTCTGCGGTCGAAGGTTCGTTGGGCTTGGATTTGATCCTCTTGATTTTGTCCTCCTTTCCGGCGATGGCGGCGTGGTCTTTGAGCCGATAACTCCGTCCGGTAATGGCAATGGTCTTGTGAAATCAACGCAAGGGGGTCACATCTAAACATTCGACATTTGGGTTGAGAGAATGTAGAATGTTTAGATGTGACCCCAATTGGACTTTTTCATTCCTCGCGGAGGGCTTCGATCAAGTCGCCGCGCAGGGCCAGACGCGCGGCGGCCCAGGTCCATAAAAAGCCGCTGGCCAGAACCAGGGCCATCGCCGCCAGCAGCGGGCCGAAGGAGATGGGCGCGCCGGGCGAAAGCAGGACGGGCAGCACAGCCAAAAGGGCCGCCACGATGCCGAGCAACAAACCCAGGCACTGCAATGCCCCATGTTCCCAGAGCACCAGCCGGCGCAGCGCGCGCGGCCGGAATCCCACCGCCAGCAGCACCGCCAGTTCCCCGCGCCTTTCCAGCACATTGCGCAGCACCACCACGCCCAGCCCCGCGCTGCCCAGCAGCAAACCGAGCGCGCCCAGCATCTGGAATGTGTTCAAATAGGTGTTTTGCACGGCGTTAAAGGCGTTGAGCCGGTCCGCCTCCGGCGTCAATTCCAGGCCCCGGTCCTGCAACGCCTTCGCCAGCGTCCGCGCCACCCCCGCCGCCTCTTTGGGCGGCGCATCCACCAGGAACATTCGATACCCGCTTTCCCCCGGAAACCGTTTGACAAACTCGGTCTCGTCAATCAGCAGGCTTCCCTGCAAAATAGAATTGGCCACCGCGCCCACGATCCGCACCTTGAACGGTTTGCCGTGCTCGTCCGTATAATCCAGCGTGTCGCCGATTTTCTTGCCCAGCGCCCATTGGATGGACGCTTCATCCCCGATGGCCGGCACTTCATCGGCATGGGATTTGTCGCGGCGTTGCAGCGCCGTCCAGGGCCGCTGCGCCAAAGCTCTGTCCGCCAGGGCGGAGAAGGTGAACGCGCGCCGCCCATCGAGCAACTCCGGTTTGACCCCCAGCAACCGCGGCGTCAGCGCGCGATTCAAATTCAAGCAACTCGCGTCGTCCCCGTCCCGCACGCGCATCTGCACAAACTCCACTTTGTCCAGGCTGGCCTGGGACAGCCCAAAAAAATCCTGGCCCGCTTTGGTGTTCAAGTCCTGCATCACGGGAAACGCCGATTCGCCGATCAAGGCAAAACCGCCCGTCCCCGAAGACCGCGCTGCGCCTTGCTGCCGCGCATCCAGCTTGTTGGCTTCGACGGCGATGATCAAAAAACTTCCGCTCGCCAGCAGCGCCACGGTCGCCAGGCTGCGCTTGGGCTGGCGCGCGCAGCCGCGCACCCCCAGTGCGGCGAGCGAGAGCGGTTTGGAAGGCCGCGCCTGCGCCAGCGAGCGAAACCACACCGCCGCCGCCGCGATGCCCGCGATCAGCAGCAACGCGCCTCCGCCAAAAAACGCTTCCACCGCCGAGCTGTCGCGTTTCCCGAGCGCGCTCCCCGCCAGGGCCAGGGCGCCCAAAAAGCCGGCCGCCGCCACCCAGCCGGCCCAGCGCCGCCCGCTTTTTGCCAGCGCGGTTTGCGCCTCCAACTCATTGCCCTGTTCCAGCAACTCGCGGGCGGGACGCCTGGTTTGCGCGCGCAGGGCCAGCCACATCACCGCCGCACCGATGAGGATGGCCGCCGCGCCGCCTCCCGCCAGGGTGGCCGCCGTCACATGAAAGCGCAGCGCGGAATTGGCCACCGCCGCGCTCCATAAAGTCGTCAGCCCCCACAAAATTCCGCGCGCATACAACGCACCGCCGGCCACGCCGAGCAATCCGCCCAGCGCCGCCACCACCAGGCCCTCGCCCAGCAACAAGCGCCGCACCTGGCCCGGCCGCCATCCCAGCGCCAGCAAAATCCCAATTTCCTTCGCCCGTTTTTCCATCCCCAGTTGAAAGAGCAAGCCCAGCAAAATGAGCGCCGCCGCGATGAGAAAAAAGCTGAACGACAAAAACAGCCCGCCAAACTCTTCCGCCTGCCCGGTCGCCGCCGCCGCCAGCGCCAGCACCCGCACCGGCAGAAACGACAGTCCCACCGCCGCCGGATTTAAGTTTGACAGAATTTGATGTTCCGCCGCCGTCACGCTGGCGGCTCCGGTCTGGCCCGGCCAGCGCACCGCCGTCAACTCCCCGAAGCGGTTCGCCCACATCCCCTGCCCTGCCTTGAGGGTGACGAAGGCCTTGGGCGTCCCGCGGTAATCCTTCCAATACTGCTCGTCCTTGGGCCGGATTTTGGCGAAATCAATGGGAAATCCCGCGTCCCAGTTCGCGGTGGACTCGGCTTTGGCGATGCCGGGAAAATCCGGCAGCAACGACCGGTCTGCGGTCAGCCCCTCCATCGGCACAACCGCATAAACGTGGAACAGGTCCCTTTTCTCCTCCATTCGCTTCGTCGTGCCTGGAATGAAATAAGTCAATTCTATTTCGTCACCGGGTTTGACGTGCAAATCATCCGCCAGCCATTGATTAAGCAGAATTTGATCATCGCGCATGTGAGGCGGCGCCAGCGGCGCGGTTGCTGCCGTCACCATGGAGTAAGGGGTCGTGTTCGTGCCCGCGCGCAGTTCGTTGACAAAATAAGTCAAGATCAGTTCTTCCGATCCGGCGGCGGTCGGGCGATCCAGGGCGGCCTTCGCTATCGGCGGATCAAGAAACACCCGCTCACTGCGCAGTTCCAATCCTCCCGGCGACGGGCGCAGTTCGCATTGCGCGTCCGCCAGTGTGAAATGCTCGCGCAATAACGCTGTCAAGTTGGTCGAATTCTTGACACCGCTGACGAGCAACAAATTCGCCTTTCCCGCCAGCCCCACCTTTTCCTGCAAAAAATGCAGCGGGACGAAGGCGTTCAACGGCGGCATTTGATTGGCCTGCAAACCAAACCGCCCCAATTCGGCGTCCGAAACAATTCCGTTGACGGCCAGGCGAAATCCCGAAGCCAAATCCTCCTGCGGGGAGATCGGCGCTTCCAGGGAAAGAAGCGATGGCTTTTGCACCCGCAGCAAAATGGTGTCGCCCATTTTCACCCTCAACTGCTGCGCCAGCGGCTCATTCAAAACCACGCCGTTTGTCCAATCGCCCGCCCGCTTCGGCGCCGATTGCGCCAGCGCCCAGAAATGCGCATCCACGCCCAGAATTTGCGCGTGATTGGCGCGTTGCGAACCGTCGCTGTTGGCCGCTGTTCCGGGCAACGCCAGCGCGGCGGCGGCCAGTCCATTGGAGAGGCCCGGCCGCAAATCATCCGCCAGCGCCTCGCGAAAAAGCCGGTCCTTGCCCGGCAGGGCGAAATCAGTTTTCCCCAATCGCGCCAGTCCCATTTCGCGCAAACTTTCCCGCACGCAATCCCCCACCGCCAGCGCGCCCACCAGCACGGTTGCCGCCACCGTCACCCCCAGGAGCGCGCCCAGATGGCTGGGCGCGTAGAAACGCAGACTGCGAAGAATGAGGTGGCGCATCATGCTTTTGGCGGCGGCGTGGCGGTTTTGTCGTGCGCGCGCAACCAACGGAAACAGGCGCGCTGTGCTTCGCGGCGGAATTCTTCAAATGGGATGCCTGTTCCAAAACGCGCGTGCATGTCACCCAGACATTGGAGATATTCTTGTTTGCGGCGTTTCCAATCGTCACTCAATGGGTCGAGATGATTGGCGAACCGGTCATAGAACGCCGCCAGCCGGGCCAATTCCTCCAGCGGAATCATGCGTAGAGCGCCAACATGTCAGAGGCCGCGTGGCGAATTTCAAGAATGCGATCCAGTGAGGGGTGGGCCCCTGGATGCCGCGAGGAAAGCGCCTGCACCTGCCGGGCCGCGCGATCAATCACGGCGAGAGTTTCACGCCAAACCTCCGCCGCCTGCCCGATTTCCGCTTTGCCGCGCACGGCGAGGACGGCAAACCGGTAGAGCGACAGCAGAAAGTTTTCGATTTCCGCCAATTCCGCATCGAATTCTTCTTCGGTCGTGCGGCTCAACTGCGCCAGGGCTTTTTCATTGGCGCTGCGCAAGTCCGACAATTCCACCGTGAGTGTCACAACTATTATTGTGCCAGCGGCGATTCCGGCTGTCAAGCCCGCCCGCTCGGGCAATCGCCTTTCCCGCGTTTTATAGATTTCACATGATCGAGCAGAGTGCGGGTTGGCTGGTTCAATTCCATTTGCAGCGCCACCTCCGGGGGCACCCAGCGGAACTCCTGCGCCTCCTCGTTCAACCGCACCTCGCCGGTGCCGGCGACGCGACAGGTATAATTGAGCAGGACAAAATGGGCCTCGCGGTAAAACTCCCTGGAACGCACGCAATCCTGCGCCAGCGCGAATTGAATCTCCGCGATGTCCAGATTCGTTTCCTCCTTGATCTCGCGCCGGAGCGCCTCCTGGGACGTCTCGCCATATTTGATTTTCCCCCCTGGAATCCCCCACAACCCCGACCACTTTTGCGTCCGCACCATCAGCGCCTGGCCGGCGGCGTTAAAAACCAGCGCCCCCACGGTGCAAACGGGATGGCGCGGCCAATCCGCCCCGTGGTCGGCGGGGCGCAGATCAAATTTCCGCCGCGCCAGGATTTCGCGCAACTCCCCCAGATGTTCCACGATCAAGTCCGGTTGGCTGGCCCGCAATTGCTCCAGCCGGTTGTAACCGGTCAGCACCCCGCAGGAAAAAACCCCGCCGTGCCGGGCCGTCTCCATGTCATGCTGCATGTCGCCCACGAGGAGCGTTTCCGCCGCCGCCAGGCGGTTGGCGGCCAGCACCTCCGCGATCTTGGTCCGCTTGTCCCACACCGCCAGATAGGCGCGTTCCATGAATTTATCGAAGCCATTGACCGCGGTTTGCGCCGCGTAATAATCCGGGTGAATGGTGCTGAGCACAAAGGAGCGAATGCCGCGTTCCCGGCAAAACAGCAAGAATTCCCGCGCGTGCGGCAGCGCCACCACCGCCTGTTGCGCCTGGGTGAAATGGCCGTGAAAAGCCCGTTCCAACTCCGCCACCGGAACTTCCGGCAGGAAGCGGGCATAAAAGTTTACGAACGGCAGGCAAAACTCCGCGCGGAACCGGTCCATCGTCAGCGGCGGCACTCCGCATTTTGCAAACACATGATTGGTCGCCGCCAAAACGGCCGGCAAATCATCCACCAGCGTCCCCGACCAATCAAAGATGATGTTGCGAATCACCCTTCCAGCCTACCTTCTGAGCGCGCACTGCAAAGCGCAAAATTCGCCGTCCGGCAAGCCGGGTCAATTTCATCTCCTCAAGTTTTTCCATCCCTCAAATTGAAGCCCTTGATTTTGCTTGACATCCGTCGGCGGGACGGCGGCGGGGCGCGCCCGGAGGGCTTTTACCCCCGCCATCCTGAACCTGGCGGCCTGGTTGGGGCCGGGGCGCAGGAGGGCGGGGGCGAAAAAATCGCAAAAAACGGCGAATTTTTTTGTTGCATTCCGCCGGGAGACAGTCAATAAAGAGGCATGGCAACAAAAACAAAAGCAAAACGCAAACCCAGCGCAGCGTTCATGAAACCGGTTACACCGGATGACAAACTGGCCAAGGTGGTCGGCGCCGCCCCGCTCCCGCGGACGGAACTGACCAAAAAGCTTTGGGGGTATATCCGGAAGCACGGTTTGCAGGACAAAAAAGTCCGCACCCAAATCAATGGTGACGAGAGCTTGCAAGCCGTTTTCAACGGCAAGAAGAGCGTCAGCATGTTCGAGATGACCAAGTTGGTCTCCGGCCACGTGAAGTAGTCACGCGGTTCACCAGCCTTGCCAGGCGTCCGGTCCCATGCCGGACGCCGGGGCGGCGCTAGAGTTAATTCGCCCTGTTTGCGGCAATCAAATGCCGCGAATTCAGGGCTTTTGAGGTTTATAGTCGCAGTGCTGGGCCACGCTTCGTCGGGCATTTTTCATGCCAGGCCGAACCACGGCGGCGGTCAACCCCTCTGGCGTGCGAGCGCAAGTCCTTGATTGCGATTCGGTTAAAACGAAACGGGGCCCGGCCGTTGAGCGCGAACCGGACCCCGCCCAATCCGCACACGCGGATTGGTGAGACACGCAATTGTGAATAACGCAAGAAGCGTGCCGGAGTCAGGTCTGCGAATAAAAACGAAACGGGGTCCGGTCGTTGAGCTCGAACCGGACCCCGTCCAATCCGCACACGCGGATTGGTGAGACACGCAATTATGAGTGGCGCAGGAAGTGTGCCGGGTCCGGTTTTGCCAGGAATTTGCCAGGATTGAGAAAATGGCCCAATCGGCCGCGGGCTGGTTGTTCTGTGAAGGTCAAGCCAGGGGCGCCCGGGCGTGCTTCAACGCGCCCGCTTGTGATACATTTCCAAACGGCAATCGAACCCGCCAAAATCAACGGCCTGCCGGAATTGCAGTTGCAGGGAGGGATGGGGAGTTTCGAGGGACAGGGGATTGGCAAAGACCAGCCGCCCGCCGGGTCGAAGCACGGTGGCGGCGGCGATAAAAAGGTCGTTGATCAGGCCGCGCAGATCGGGGATGGGCACGCGCATTCCCATGGGAGGATTGGTGATGACCAGGGACACGCTGTTGGGCCGCAGGCCGGCGCTTGCGGCAAAATCGCGAAAGTCACAGCAGGTGAATTCCGCTGGCAGCGGGTCCACTTTGGCGGCGGCAAAGTTGCCGCGGGCGATGGCAATGGCGGCGGCGCTGCGGTCTGTGCCGTGGATGCGTTCCACGCCGCCGAGCAGGGCGCATTCGATCAGTTCCAAACCCGATCCGCAAAAAGGGTCCCAGACGATTTCATGCCGGACCCTTCCGGCCAGCCGGGCCATGCAGGCGGCCAGGGGAGGATGCGAGGCTGCCGGAACGTCCTGCCGGCGATAATAAAAACGGGGATCGGGCGTCAAGTTCGGGCGCAGCTCCACCGAGTGCCCGCCTCCGGCCGGGTAAATGTCCACCGTCCAGGTGACCTTCCGCGCGTCGTTCAACATTTCCGGGCACAGGGCATAGACCCGCCGGGCCAGCAGGCGCACGGCGCCGCGCTGGTGGCCCTTGTCAATAAAATTTAAGCGATAGCGGATGGTTCCTTCGGTGAACGCCCGCAAAATTCGCCGCGCCAAGGGCGAGGCAATCACCGCGGCCAAAGCCTCCGCGGACTCCGCCCGGCCGGCGGCGGGAGTGGTGTCAAGTACAAAACCAACGGCGCCGAAGCAGCGCAGCGCGCAAAGGTCCGCCAGGCGGAAGGGCGCCAGGGGCGTGAGCGCCACCAGGCCGGGCCGGACCGCGGCGACGCGGAACTTCCCCCGCGCGCGGACGGATTGTTCGACCTCATCACGGACGATGCCCTCCAACCCGCGGCGGCCGCGCAGATGAATCGGCAGACGGGCGAAATCGGCGAGCGGGCTGTCCAGGCGGATCGCGCTGGGACTTTCCCGGCGGGCGAGGCCGGCTTTGATCTTTTGCTCGGTTTGGCGGAGACCATCGTGGTCCCCCTGCCCCATGAGTTGCAAGGTGGCCGTCCCGCCGATCTTCTCCAGAGTCCGCATCAGGAATTTTTTTTCGCGCCCGGAAATTGCCGTCCGCCACAGGGAAAGGAGTTCGGCTTCGTCCTCCGGGCCGGCGCCGATTTTGGGGAGCGCGGCCATGGCGTAGCGCCGGATGATCTCGGCGGGATCATGGAGCAGGCCGCGCAGCCACCGCCGCACCGCCTCCTTCTGTTCCGGCGCGCCCGATTCGGAAAAGACCACGCCCACCGCGCGAATGACCGCGACCCTGGCGCTGCGTTCGCCGGGAGCGGCCCGATCAAAGAGCGCCGCCTCCTCGTTCCAGAGTTGTGCCCACGGCAAAACGCGCAGTTGGCGGTAAAGTTCCTTGGCGGTGTGTGGCATGAGATTTTAACGGGAAAGAAAGGGTTCAGGCAACGGGGTCATCGGGTTCCGCGCCAGGCTCCGGCCAGCGGGCGAAGTAAAAACAGGCGGACGCCACAAGTATTGACACGGCCAGGATGATGAGGGCCTGCGTGCCGGGGCGCTTGAGGTCTTCTGTCAAATCATTCAGCAACACGCCCAGTTTGCCGGAGTTTATTTCGAGGGTCCGCTCCGCTGTCTTGTAAGCCCGCGCGGTGGACGGGTCAGCGGACAAATCCGGCGGAGGGGTGCCCGTGCAATAAACCACCCCCGCGCCGGCCAGGCCCAGCAGGAGGACCAAGACGCCCATGGTCCTGAGCCGGGCGCGCCGCCGGCCGGATGAATCGGGACGGGGTGTTAAGTTGTTCGCAGCCATAAGATTTCTTCGATTCAGGCGCCGGTCATGGCAGCACCGGCCAGCCGGGGCGCAAGGAGGCCGCGGCTTGGATTAAGATTAAGATTAGGATGAAGAGCGCGCAGGACTGCCGGGGCGCAAGCAAGCCATGCCCCCCCCGGGGTGTTTAACTGAAAACAAGTGAAATCAGGTGAAATTAGGTGAAAACAACTGAAATCAACTGAAAATGGCGGAGCTGGTTTTGGTCCGCGAAAAGCTAAAACCCTAGTGGAGTGGTGGAGTATTGGAGTGAAGGAGTGATGGGCACTTTGGTTCAAAAAAACACCTTGATTTGGCTTGATTAGGCACGATTGGGCACGATTGGAAAACCTCGTTTTTGCGTGTAAGGTGTTCATGGAAATGAACTTATGTTGATTTGCCTCGAAAAGGCTCAAAACGCGCCCGAAAAAGGCAATTCTGTAGTGCGGCAGGAAATATCCCGGCCAGGACCGCCTGGAGGGCCGGCGCCCGGCCCCCACGCCGATGGCCGTTGGCGGGTGATTTTGGTCTTTGCCCCTGCGCTTCGACTGTCACCTCTTGTCTCACGAAGAAGATTGAACAATAGGTAGTAAGATGTGTCAAGGGCTTTTAAGAAGAATTTTCCTGGGAGCGGAGCCGGCCACGGAGGGAGCAGGAGGGAAATGCAGAATGAAGAATGAAAAATGCAGAATGAACTCTGAATATATACGGTTGACTGGCGCGCACTTTTTCCGCAGATTGCCGTCATGACCGCCGTCGAAGAACGCCGCTTGGAAGGACTGCTTAAAGCAGTCGTGGCCGAAGTTTTGGCAGAACGCCAGGAATTGCGGCGGGAGGCCCTTCGCGAAGGCCTTGCGGACAGGGTCATCCTTCGAGCCATTCAACCCGGCGAAAAATCTCCGATGATCAGTCGCAAGAGAGTCTTCCGACTGCTCCAACCCGCCGCGTGAATGCCTTTCTCAAATTGGGCATCCGCAAGGTGTCAACCGTGAGGACTGAGACCGGCCCTGCCAGCTTTCAAAAACTCCCGGCGCTGATCGCTCTCCTTGGACTTGCCGCGCTGGCCGGCGGTTGCGCCGCGGGGTCCGCGCTGTCCGCCGCTTCAATCATAGGCTCTCCGAACGCCTCGGCCCTGGAGATCCACAACAACACCGACGTGCGGCTGCAGGACAAGAATTTCATGGTGATCAAGACCAACGTGGTCGGACAAAGCTCAGGATTTTCGCTGCTCGGCATCCTGACGATTGTTCCGGCAAAATTCACCAAGGCGATGAGCCGGCTCTATGCGCACGCCGATATGCAACCGGGCCGGCCGCAGACGCTGGCGAACCTGATCATGGAGAAGGACGCCACCTATTTCATCCTTTTTTCCCTCCCGCGAACCGCGATTCGTGCCGATGTGATCGAGTTTATTCCGGCCACTGCCACGGATATTCAGCCGCGACCGCCGACCGGGGAGGCGGGATCCAAAACGGAATAGCCCGAGATTTTCCGCTCGATGGGCGAGTGTCGCTGTTATGCAAATGCAGAATGAAGAAAAGGTTTGAACAGGAGAACGCTGAGACCACGGAGACCGGAAAAGGAAAACCTCTGTTTCGGCGCTCTTCCGTTCAAAAACTCTTCGAAGGCAAAATCATCCGGGGCAAAATCATGGGGAAGGGACAGAATCATGGCTGGACAGAATCAGGCAGGGCAAAGTCACGGTAATTGCGGGAACCCTGAGGGACAAAGAGTAGAGTTTGACTCCGAATGCGAACAGAAGGCAACGAAGGAATTGCCCATCTTCGTTTCCTTGGTTTGCTTCTGCTCCAAAGAAGTGCTCATGGGGGACAAAATTGGGCGGGCACCAATCCGCAAGAGTCAGAGCGACAGACTGCGCCAGAGGAGTCGTTGTCGAGCGGCCCTGCGCGTCTTAAAAGTGAAAAGTTATGGTTTGACCCCTCGCACCCGCACGCAAAAACTCTTCGCGATCTTTTATCGGCTCAGATTCGTCACCCAGCTTTCATCTCCGCTCGGTCCGAAACCGTCATTTGTGTGAATCAGCGGTGGTATTCCAAAGGCATTAAACACAGTCCGGCCATCTCGGGGCCTTTCCTCGGAGACAATACCTGCGATCTTATTCGTTTCCTGGCCAAACGTCCCACCAACTGGCTTAACTCCTGCCAATGTCGAATACGGGTCCCGCGGCGAACCATCCCGAAATCGAAAGAAGATTGTGTCCAACGGCTTCCTATCATCCTCACCTAACACTATAAGCCAAAACCCGGCATTGTCAGAAATCAGCATCGGTGCGGCGCCTGAACCGAAGGGTATGATGTCGCGACGACGAATCCACTTTGGATGATCAATCATGCGTCCAACCTCTGGCAAGGTCATGCCGCTCCTGAAATGTCGTTCAAACAATTGCAAGAAAGCGCGCCGCCGCGACTCAGCTGCAAAACTCGTGCTGTTTGCGATCCGACTCCAAAATTCGGGCGGTTCATTTGTCCACGACGAATTCCTCAAAACACGAAGCGCATCCACAAACTCATTCGTGCGGGTTTGAGGATTCGAAATAATCCATAGCGCATTTGACACCACGAGTGGTTGCGCCTCGGCCCGATTGCCCGCTCCAAACAGGATGGTGATTATGGCCCAGAACAACTGGATTCGATTCGCCATGACCCCAAAATAATGAATCTCCTGGCGCTTTCCGTCAATCGCGCTTCCGCGTCTCCCAAACGTTAATCCTGAAACTCAGCTCCGCGCCCTTGCCTCCCTCCGCCCTTGCTCTCGACCCGGCGTCATTGCAAGTGGCGAAGCAGCCAACGGAAGGCCGTGGCCGCTCAGGCGAATACCCTGTTTCACCAATGCGGCAGGAAATGGCCGGGGCAGAAATATAATACACCCCACCCCCCTTCAGGAGGGAGGCGGGAAATTCTCATTTTTCTGACCCTATTTTTCTGCCGTCGCCTTCCTTTGGACGAAAGATTCCGCCGGCGGGACGCCGACGGGTGCGCTCGGGACGACCGCGCTCCACAAACAGCTACGGTTCGCCGGTTTAATTTCAAGTGTATCATACGCAAAGAGGCGGTCGGCGGGGGCGCCGACCGTTACACGCGAGGGCGCGTGTGCTCCCCGAACGGTTCATGCCCTGCTTGGGGGTCGCGCAAAAGGAGTTCCGATTTTTTGTCGAAGAGGATGGCAGAAATATCCGGGGCAGAAATATGAATACACCCCGCCCCCCCGGTCACGAGCGAAGGGGGAAATTCTCATTTTTCTGACCCTATTTTTCTGCCGTCGCCTTCCTTTGGACGAAAGATTCCGCCGGCGGGACGCCGACGGGTGCGGTCGGGACGACCGCGCTCCCCAAACTGCCGCGGTTCGCCGGTTCAATAGCAAGTGTATCATACGCAAAGAGGCGGTCGGCGCGGGCGCCGACCGCAACACGCGAGGGCGCGTGTGCTCCCCGAAAAGATTCATCAGGGCAGGAGAATGGATGGCGCGAACTGGATGGTCACGGGGCCGAGGAGACCGGATTTGGGCAGGGGCGTGTCTTTTTTGAACGGCTCATAGGTGCTCCAGGTGAACCGCTCGGCTGCGGGCAGGGCGGCGTCGCCTATCATGCGGTTGGGCCAGAGGTTGGCCACGCGGATTTCCAGCACGTTACTGCCGGACTGCAACGCTCCGGCGATGTCCACGCGGAAAGGCGGCTTCCATAGAATGCCGAGGTCGCGGCCATTGAGTTTCACCCGCGCCATGACTTGGACATCGCCAAGATCCAACTGGATTCTGGAATTTTGGGCTTCGTTTTTGGAAGGCGGATTCCAGTCGAAGCTCTTGGTGTAGGCGGCGGTGCCGGAAAAATACTTGACGCCGGCGTTGGTGGAATCGCTCAAGGAGGCCAGGTGATCCAAGGTGATTTGTTCCGGCGCGCCCCACTTGGGCGGAAAGCGCACGTCCCAGGCGCCGGTGATTTCCAGCGGCGCCGGGACGGCCGCGATTTCAGCGCGCAGCGATTTTCCACCGGCGGTTTTCAATTCGTAGTGACCCGGCTGCGACGCCACGAGATTGAGCCGCCCGGCAGCGTCGCAATGAACTTCCGCCGCGGGGCTGACCACAGGAATCGGCGCGACGAGGCGGATGGTGTCGGGGTCATGGCCGCTGACGGTGAAGGGCTGATTGTCGGCGGTGTATTGCACGACGAGAGTCTTGACGATGCCATAAGCCGGATCATCGCCCTCGGCCATTTTGCTGACCTGAAAACTGACCTGGCCGCGGTTCGCCAGGCTCTGCACTTTGGATTGCACATCGCGTGTGCGTTGCGGGTCGCCCGGCACGCCGTAGGTCGCTTTCTCAATCTTGATCACCGGCGGGCTGGTCAATGGCAGCACCGGCTGACCGTCACGGGTAAAACTTGCCACTGGATCAAACGGTTTTTTTTGCGGGCGAAAAACCACGAAGGCCGAGCCGCTGGCCTCGAGGCGCAACGGAACGGAAATGCCTGCCGTGGTTTCCTCGTAAACAGCCAGCGGAGAAATTTCGCCGGTCTCCGGATTCCATAATTCGGGGCGCAACCCTTTCACGCGGAAATTGCATTTGGCCTGGACCGCGGCAGCGGTCTCGTTTGCCACAAAATAAACCTCCGTATCGCCGGCCTGGCGGTGAATCCAGTTCAAATTCACGGCCGCCGAAAAGTCCGGCGGCGCGCGCAATTTCGCCAGAACTTCTTGCAGCGGCTGGCCCCAAATCACCCGGCCCTTGCCGAAAGCATGTTCCGTCACGGTCCGGCCGTCGCAATCACCCCAAAGTTGCGCCGCGAGTCGGGCAACTTCCGCGTTGCATTTTGGAAAATCCGAGAGGCTGGGTGAGGCGGTGGGACGGGGGCCAAGCACGGTGGCGCCGGCTTGGACGAGTTGTTTGATTTTTTGGAGGAGCGCCGGCGTCATCAAAGTCGCGTTTCCCGGCAACACCAGGAGCCGGTAACTCATGCCGTCGGGCAATCGCAGGCGGCCATCCTTGACACTGATGCGGGCCATCAACGCTTCGGCGCTGCATTCATCGTATTTGTAACCTGCGGGCACCTCGGGCGCGGGTGTGAAATAGGTTTGGTTGGGCAACTGCGGACGCAGACAACAGAGGTCGGCGACGAACCGGCCCTGCCGCAGCAGGAACTGGCAGCGCGCGAGATATTCATGCCACGCGCCGGACATTTCCCACCAGGTCTGGGTGCGTTCATAGTGCAAGCCCCACGGCCCCATGGTCACGCCGGGGAAACGGTCCAGATAAGGCTGGTGGGCATAGCGGTGGACGACAAACCGGTTGATCCCCTGGGAAAATTCATAATCACCGAGGGCCTTGACGGTGGCCGGGTGCATCTTCCATTGCTCGGAATCGCCCGAGGTGAAGGCTTCCGCGCCGACAATGGTTTTGCCCATGATATGGGCGACGGAGGCCATTTGCCGTCCCTTGGCCTGGTTTTCGGCGCCGCCGGTGGCCCAGAATTCGGTCATAGGCTCGTCGGCGCGCTGGGTGTAGGTGGCCTCGTCGCCGAAGGGCAAATTGTAACCTTCCAGGGTCAAGCGCAGGCCGTGTTGGCGAGCCAGTTCCTCCAGCCGCCCCACATAATTTTCGGCCAGCAATTCGGAGATGGTCTGCTGAAAATCCCAGCGAAAGCGGGCCGCCATTGCCGGATCGCCAACACTACAGGAATAACCGCCGGCAGTTCTTCCGTCCCCCTTCACGCGGATTGGCGCGGCTACATTGGGTAAAAATGGAATCGGATCATAACCGCGGCGTTTGATAAACTCCTCGCGGAACTTCGGCGTCCAGTTCTGCACGCCCACTTCCCAACTGTCAATATGAGTTGCGGAGAGGGTGCGGCCGGCGAGGGGTCCGGCGCTGGCAATGAGTTTGCCCATCATGTTGGCAAAGTGAACGTCCATGGCCTGGCGGCTGAGTTTGTCGCATTCCAGGCCGTTGCCGCCCTTGACGGGCGGACGGGTGGATGACCCGGTGGTGGTGTGGCCGATGCGCTGGATGATCCATTTGCCGGAGGGCGCTTCCCAAGCCAGTTTGCCGCTGGCGTCCAGTTTCCCCGTCAAGTTCCGGACGGCGCCGGGCGGGACGACGCCATTGGGCGTCTCCGGAAAGGCGAGCACGGCGACATCGCGGTAGTAATCGTTATATTTGACGGTGCTGTTAAAAGCGTCACGCCCGGCTTTGCCGCCGGTGTCCGGCAGCGGCAGGACGGCGGAAAACCGGGCTGGACCGTCCACGGCCAGATTGGTGGCGACGAGGGTTTGCATGGAAAGTTCGGGGGTGATCCACGGCCCGCTGCTGCCGCACCAGCCCGGGCCGTTGGTCATGTTGATTTCGAGGCCGAGGCGGTGCGCCTCGGAGACGGCAAAGTGAAAAAGCTCCTGCCATTCCGGGTTCATGAAATCAGCGGTGCCGGGCGGCGGGGCGAAGCGTTCCACCACGTCCATGATGATGACGCCGCCGATGCCGGCGCGCTGCATGGCTTCGAGGTCGGCGGTGATGCCGGCCTTGGTGACATTGCCGTTGTTCCAAAACCAGTAAACCCAGGGCCGGGCCGAGGCCAGCGGGGTGATGAATTGCGCGGCCAGCCCGGCGGCCAGGGCCGGAGAGGAACAAAGAGCCAGGATTAAAGCAATCAATGATTTCATGTTCGTATTTTTAAGAATGCGCCAGCAGCCCGCCGGCCAACGCAAATCGTCATAATCCCAGGTGGAGGCGAAAGAGATGGTGGAGCCGAGGGGATTCGAACCCCTGACCCCCACAATGCCATTGTGGTGCTCTACCAACTGAGCTACGACCCCATCTCATTAAGGACATCAAAGAGTAAGGTTGCACGGCCCAAGTTTCAATCTCAATTTGCGATTTTTTCCCGCCTCCTCTTTTTAACGGTGGAAAGGGGCGCATGATGCAACCACGATTGGGATGCGTGAAACGCCTGCCGGTGAAAGGGTTGGGAACCTCCTCACCCCGTCCCTCTCCTCCACCGGTGTGTGGAGGAGAGGGAGAAGCCGCGCGCGGTGGCAGTCTCATGCGGTGGAAAGGAGGGGCGCGGCGCTGGCTTGCGCGCGGGAGGAAAAACCAATACAAAGAGGGGGTGTCAACCAATCCGCTGATCGAAATTCGCAAGTTGCGGCTGGAGAAAGCCGCGGCGGCGCGCGCCCTGGGCCTGAATCCCTACCCGTCGCGGGCCAAAAGAACGCATTACGCCAAAAGGATTTTGGAGGATTTTGAGGGGCTGAAAGGCGCGGTCGTGACGGTGGCGGGACGGCTGGTGTCGTGGCGCAAACAAGGGGCGCTGGCGTTCGGCCATGTGCAGGACCAAAGCGGCCGCATTCAGTTGTTCTGCCGGCGCCAGATGGTGCAGCCCACGGACAAGGCGGCGGGAATTCTTGGCTACAGCGAGGCGAATTTGCTGGACCTGGGAGACATCGTGGAGGCGACGGGGGAGGTGGTGAAAACGGAGCGCGGGGAAATATCGGTGCTGGTGCAATCGCTGCGGCTGTTGAGCAAGGCGATCCGGCCGCTGCCGGATCAATGGTCGGGATTGAAGGACCGGGAACAGGTGCTGCGCAAGCGTTACCTGGACACGATTGTGGAGGCGTCGTCGTTCGAGCGCTTCGGGGCGATCAGCCGGATGGTGGCGGCGGTGCGGGCGTTTCTGAACGGGCGCGGCTTCATGGAATTTCAAACGCCGGTCATCCAGCCGCAATACGGCGGGGGCACGGCCAAGCCGTTCAAGACGCATGTCAACGCGCTGGGCTGCGAAATGTATCTGGCCATATCGCACGAGCTTTACCTGAAGCGGCTGATCGTGGCGGGCTTCGACAAGGTTTATACCATCGGGCGCTACTTTCGCAACGAAGGGATTGACCGGAGCCATCACCCGGAATTTTCCATGGTGGAAACGATGGCGGCGTACGAGAATTACGAATACAACATGAATCTGGTGGAGGAAATGTTCCGGGAGGTGGGGCTGAGCGCGTTTGGCCGGACGGAGTTCCAGGTGCGCGGGCACAAGATTGATTTCAAGCAGCCGTGGCGGCGGGTGAGCATGGCGGAAGCGGTGCGGGAGAAAACGGGCGTTGATTTTCGCGAGTGCCGGACGGCGGAGGAAGCCAACGCGAAGCTGGCCGGGCTGGGAATCCACGAACCGCAGGCGAGCGCGGGGGAGGCGCTGGTGAAGGCTTTCGAATTGACAGTGGAACCCACCCTGATCCAGCCGACGCTGGTGTTCGGGCATCCGGCGGAGATTTCGCCGCTGGCCAAGCCGATGGCGGAGGACCCGCGGTATGTGGAGCGGTTCGAGATCTTCATCGCCGGGATGGAATGCGGGGACAATTGGTCGGAACAAAACGATCCGGCGCATTTGCTGGAGACGTTTCGCAAGGCCTATCGCGCGGAGGAGCGGGACACGGGGAAGTTCCACACGATGGACTACGATTTCATCGAGGCGCTGGAATACGGGATGCCGCCGACCACGGGCATCGGGCCGGGGGTGGAACGGATGGCGATGATTTTCACGGAGCAGGAAAATATAGATGACGTGATATTTTTTCCGATGATGCGGCCGTCGGTCTCGCCGCTGAACGCGGCGATTTACGAGATCGGCGCGGCGGAGCTGGCGCCGGTGGAGGACCTGGCGCTGTCATGGGAGGATTTTGAGGCGCTGTGCAACGAGGGCCTGCTCAAACCGCACGCGCGGAACCTGGCGGTCCATCCACGGGTGCGGCATTGGGGCGCGGTGGAGGCGACCGGGCAGATTGACATCGAAGGTTTTTTGCCGAACAGCGTGCTGCGCCTGGCGGGGTTCAAAATCGGGGCGGAGGAATCTTCGTTTGGAGGCGAGTTCGTGCAATTCTTGAAGAACAAATTTGTTGACTGTCATGTCACCGTGTCGCCGGTGACGGTGCTGCGCGGCTGATTTGAAAAACAGGGGCGAATTGAGCGGGGTTCTCGGGGAGCACATACGCCTCGCATGTGGTCAGCGACGCCCTCGTCGCTGACATCGCCGGGTTGGGTCCAGCGAGGGCGCTGAACCCTGCACGCGAGGGCGCGTGCGCTCCCCAAATCAGGACGCCGCCAAACCGTCGTGCTGCTTGACAGCCTCGATGCAACGGCCGCAGATGGTGGGATAATCGGGGTTGGAGCCGACGTCGGTTTCCCAGTGCCAGCAGCGCTCGCATTTCTGGCCGTCGGCATGCTGAATCCTGGGAATCCATTCCTCCCGAAACAACTCGGTTTCTGCGGTGCCAATCGCAGTCGGAGGTGGCGAAAGCCTGGGGGCAAAGCTTTGGGAAATATTCAGAATCTCCCTGAAAGTGTCTTGGTTCGATTCCAACAAACGAAAATCACCTGTAGCACTGTTAAATTCAGGATCCAGACTTGCTTCGAGAGATTTGCCAATAAGCTTTGTCTCACGAGCTCGCTCGAGTTCAACTAAAGCTCGCTCGCGCAGTTTAAAAAGCGTTTTCCAGGTCATCTGCTCGTTTGCAGAAATCGAGAACTTCTGAGGTTGCCAGGTTGTTAAGTGAACGGAATTGGATTCCTTGCCGGGCACAAATTCCCACGCTTCATCCGCCGTGAAAGCCAGAATCGGAGCGAGCATTTGGCAGAGGCCGGTCACCAAGCGATGGAGGGCGGTTTGGGTGGAGCGGCGGCGATGGGAATTGGCCGGGTCGGTGTAGAGGCGGTCTTTGATGACGTCGTGGTAGATGGAGGAGAGTTCGACGGCAATGAATTGGCTGAGTTTTTGATAGACGACGTGAAATTCGTAAGCGTCGTAGGCGGCCAGGACGTCGTCTTCGAGTTTGGAAAACTGGCCGAGAATCCAGCGGTCCAGGCCGGTGAGTTGGCCGTCGGGAACGGTGTGTTGGGCGGGGTCGAAATCGTAGAGGTTGGAGAGCTGGTAGCGCAAGGCGTTGCGGATGGCGCGATAGGTCTCGCCGACTTTGTTGATGCGCTCCTCGCTGACGACGATGTCGCTGCGATAGTCCTGGGAAGCGACCCAGAGGCGCAGGACGTCCGCGCCGTATTTTTTGACGTAAGCCTCGGCGGTCTGGGGTTTGTCGTAAACGCCCTGGCCTTGTTTGCTTTTGGAGATTTTTTCGCGGTCGGCGTCCACCATGAACCCATGAGTCAATACTGTTTTGAATGGGGCCGCACCGTTACCCGCGAGGGAAAGGAGCAGCGAAGACTGGAACCAGCCGCGATGCTGGTCGCTGCCTTCGAGGTAAACGTCGGCTTGCCAGGGCATGGAGGATAGGGAATTGGGAATGCCGGCGGGGGCGCCGGCTTGGACAGGCGAGGCGCCTGTGCTCCCCAGAAGTACGCCTGCGGCGGAATGGCGTAATTCCGGGCGGCGCATCAAGACAGCCCGGGAGGAACTGCCGGAATCAATCCAGACGTCGAGGGTGTCGCCGGATTTGGCGGCGGGTTGCGGGCCTGGCCAGTCGCTAGGTTTTAGCAGGGACCAAAGTTCCTGGGCGGATTTTTCGAACCAGATTTTGGAGCCGTGTAGTTCGAAAAGGCCGGCGGTGTTGCGGACGATTTGAGCATCCAGAATCGGCTGGCCGCCGGCGTCGTAAAAGGCGGGAATGGGGACGCCCCAGGAGCGCTGGCGGGAGATGCACCAGTCGGGGCGGCTCTCCACGGCGCTTTTGATGCGGTTGACCCCCCAGGCGGGAATCCAGCGGACGCGGTCAATTTCCTCCAGGGCGGCTTGGCGAAAGGATTTCCCGGCGACGGCATGGTCAATACGAATAAACCACTGGTCCATGGCGCGGTAGATGACGGGGGTCTTGCTGCGCCAGCAGAAGGGGTAGCTGTGCTGGTAATTCTCCTCGTGGAGGAGGGCGTGGCGGAGGCGCAGTTCGTGGAGGACGGCGACGTTGGCATCGCTGCGACCGTGTTTTTCCAAGGTGGATTTGCCGATCATCTCCGGCGGCATTTGCTGGTTCTGCGGCAGATCGTTGGTGTAAGTGAAGGCCCCGTCGTCATCAATGGGTGAATAAATGGGCAGGCCGTTTTGGCGTCCCAGTTGGTAGTCCTCCAGGCCGTGGCCGGGGGCGATATGCACGAAACCGGTGCCGGTGGCGCTTTCCACAAAGGCGTCGCCGGCGTAAAGGCGTCCGGTGCGGGCGCAGAAGGGATGCTGGTATTGGAGGCCGGCCAGTTCGGCGCCCAACGCGGTGCGGACAGTCTGGTAAGTTTGCCATTGGCATTTGGCGGCGATGGCCGGGACCAAGGGCGACAAAATCCAATACTGCTCTTCGCCGGCGCGCACGAGCGAATAGTTCAAAGCGGAATGGAAAGCGACGGCCAGGTTGGCCGGCAGCGTCCAAGGCGTGGTCGTCCAGATGAGGATAAAGACGCCCGGTTGGCCGAGGAGCGGGAATTTGACATAGACGCTCTGGCTGGTGTGATCGTGATACTCGACTTCGGCCTCGGCCAGGGCGGTGCGGGCAGGAATGCTCCAATAGACGGGTTTCTTGCCGCGGTAAACGAAACCTTTGTCAACAATATCGGCGAAGAGGCGCAGTTCGTCCGCTTCGTATTGCTTGTTGAGGGTGAGGTAGGGATGGTCCCAATCGCCCAGGACGCCGAGGCGCTGGAATTGGGCGCGCTGGAGGTCAATGAATTTGCGGGCGCAGGCGTCGCAGGCCTGGCGGATGGCGGCGGGGTTGAAGTTCGCCGGCGGGACGACGGCGCCGGCGGGCGGGACACCCGCGCTCCCCGCGCTCCCCTTGCGCATTTCCTGGGTGACCTTGAATTCGATGGGCAGGCCGTGACAGTCCCAGCCGGGAATGTAGGGGGCGCTGAAACCGCGCAGGGTTTTATATTTGACGATGATGTCCTTGAGGATTTTGTTCAGGGCGGTGCCGATGTGGACATCGCCGTTGGCGAAGGGGGGGCCGTCGTGGAGGACGAATTTGGGCGCGGCGGCGCGGGCGGCCTGGATTTTTTGCCAGAGGCCGGCGGCCTGCCATTTTTGCAGACGCAGCGGTTCGCGGGCGATCAAATCGGCTTTCATGGGAAAGCCGGTTTGCGGCAGGTTGAGCGTGTCTTTGTAATCGGTGCGCAAGTTCAAGGCCACATAATGTAAAGTTTAAACCTTGAATATGGAAGTTGAAAGAATTGGCCGCAAAAACGCGCAAAAGGCGCAAAAAGATTTCAGGTTTTGTGCCTTTTGCGCTTTTTCGCGGCAATCCGCCTTCTCCAAGTCAGTGGTGGGCGAGGAGGAAAAGGAGGCCGGCGGCGGCGAGGGCGCCCAGGACGGCCAGGGTGATTTTGATCCAGCTCTTGGGGTATTTGCCGGCAATGGTGCCGGTGTAGCCGTTGATGACGACCTGGAAATGTTGCGCGCCGTAATCGTAGGTGAGCAACCAGATGGGCACCAGAATGTGCTTGAAGGTCTGGCCGCTGTAGTCGCTCTGGATTTGCAGGTTGCGCTGGGTGTCGCCGGGGACCTGGGCAGAGCAAAGGCGCTCGGTTTCGGCATCCATCTCCTCGCGGGCGGCCTGGGCGGCGGTGACGAGGTCAATTTGATAGCGTTCCACCACCCAGCCGGAAAGGAAGCCGGCGTTGTAGGGGGCAAGTTCCTTGGTCGGGAACGGCTCGATGCGGCGCAGCATTTCGGGATGGACGCCGCGGGAGGCCGGCTCGAGTTCGTCGTCGAAGAAATGGTCCACGGAACCGGAGCTGGGGACCCAGCGGACTTTCTGTACTTGACGTGTTTGGGTGTTGCCGTTGGCGTCGCGGTAGGTTTCGGTTTCGTAGTAGTAATAGCCGCTTTCGGCGGTCCAGTCGGCGTGGACCTGGGCGTCGAAGGTCCAGTAGGGAATGTAGAGGCCCCTGGCGGTGTCGGTGAGGGCGGCATCTTTGAGGCGGTTGGGGGCGAACCAGCGGGAGGCATACCAGCGGCGAATGGAGTCGAGCACCTGGTCTTCGGCCAGTTTCATGGGCAGGAGGCTCTCCGGACGGAAGGCGGCCTTGATTTCCTCGTAAGGAACGAGGGCGGAGGAGCCGCAGAAATCGCAGCGCTGGCTGACGTGGGCGGGGTCGAAGACGGAGATGGCCTGGCAACTCTGGCATTTGACGGAAATTTTTTCGGCCTGCCAGCCGCGCTGGTCGTCGGGAATGCCGCGCAAGGCGGCGACGAGATCATGTTCGACGATGACTTCCTTGCCGGCGGCGTTGAGTTCGGCCTGGGCCGGGGAGACGGTGCCGCAGAAGGGGCAGATGATGGCCTTTTTGGCGGGATTCCATTGGGCTTCGCCGCCGCAGGAGGGGCAGGAGAATTTTTTTTGGGCTGTGGCGTCGCTCATGGAGCGGGAAGAATTATAAATTATGAATTATGAATTATAAATGACAGAAACGCGGAAGAATAGGATTAAGATTAAGATTAGGATTAAGATTTTAGGAAATCATCGAGGGCGGCGCGGGTGATGCGCCAGGAGGAGCCGATCTTTTTTCCTTTGAGGGAACCGTCGGCCAGGGCGGACAAGACGTCGTTCTCGCTGACGTTGAGGACCAGGGCGGCGTTGGCGGGGGTGAGCAATTCCGGAGCGCCGGAGGCGGAGGACGAGGCTCCCGCGCCTGTGATGGGCATGAGGGGAGGGACGGTGGACTTGGTGGACGGGGTGGACGAGGCGGACTGGGCGGCGGCGCCCATGGTTTGGGCGATTTGCTGGCCCATCGCCAGGCCGGCGCCGAGTTGGGAGGCGGCCGCAGCCAATCCGCCGCCTTCGCCTTTGGCGAGGGATTCGGCCATCTGGAATTTGATGTAGTCATTAAGATTTCCCACGGCGGCCATGCTGGAGCGCTTGTCAATGGATTGCTCGACTTCGGGAGGGAGGGAGACGTTTTCGACGATGAAACTGGAGATTTCCAGGCCGTATTTGGAGGTGACGGCGGGGTTGATGACGGGGAGGAGGGCCTCGCCAAGCTCCTCGTAGCGGGCGGCCACGTCGAGCACCGGCACTTTGGCCAGGGCGACGGCTTCGGTGAAGACGCTGACGATGCGGGAGCGCATGGTGTCGCCGAATTCGTCGAGGCGGAAATGGGCGTCGGTGCCGGCGACTTCCTTGAGGAAGAGTTTGACATCCACGACGTGGAAATCGTAGGTGCCGTAGGCGCGGACGCGGACCATGCCGAGATCGGGGTCGCGCATCATGATGGGGTTGGCGGTGCCCCATTTGTTGCCGGTGAAGAGGCGGGTGTTGACGAAATAAACGTCGGCCTTGAAGGGGGATTCGAGGCCGTATTTCCAGCCCTTGAGGGTGGAGAGGATGGGGATGTTGTCGGTGACGAGGGAATGGGTGCCGGGGCCGAAGGTGTCGCCGAACTGGCCTTCATAGACGAATTGGGCGGCCTGGGATTCGCGCACGATGAGCTGGGCGCCGCGCTTGATCTCCTTTTGCATGTCGGGGTAGCGCCAGGAGATGGTGTCGCGGGAGTCGTCCTGCCACTGGATGATTTCCAGGAACTGGGTTTTCAGGTAATTGATCAAGCTCATAATGTGCCTTTCTCTTTTGACTATATTCGTGGCCGGGGGCAAATGTGGAAAGTACAAATTTGGACGAAGAATGTAATGGCCAGGAAGGAACAGTGAGTAGTGAGTAGTGAAGAGTGGAGAGTGAAAGGAAATCCTTATGCCGGCTGAAACTTTAAATTGCCCGATGTGCGGGGCGGCGGCCACGACGGAGGCGACGCGCTGCGAACATTGCGGGGCGCGGCTGGCCACGGTGGCGTGCCCCTCGTGCTTTGGGCTGATGTTTGTGGGGGAAAAGTTTTGTTCGCATTGCGGGGCAAGGGCGGACCGAACGGAAACGGAGGACGCCAAGCCGGAATCATGCCCGCGCTGCCATGTGGATATGAACGCGGTGGTCATCGGCAAGAGCCATGTGCGGGAATGCCCGCGCTGCGAAGGGATTTGGGCGGACGCGGAGACGCTGCACCAGATTTGCGAGGACCGGGAAGAGCAATCGGCCGTGCTGGGGATGGCGTCGCCGGTGGCGAGGCCGGAAGCGGTGGAACTGGAGACGGCGATCCATTACATCCCGTGTCCGGTGTGCGGGGAGTTGATGAACCGGGTGCAGTTCGCGAATTGTTCGCACGTCATTGTGGATGTGTGCGGCAAACACGGGACCTGGTTTGACCGGGATGAGCTGCGGCGCATCGTGGAGTTTATCCAGTCGGGCGGATTGGTGGAGGCGCGCGAGAGAGAGATAGCCGATCTGGAGCGGGAACGGCGGGAAGCGGAGGGGCATGCGGTGCCGCCGGATCTTGATGCCGGAACCACCTTTTCGACGGGAAAGAATTACGATTTGTCGAGAATGGGGATTGGGGCGGCGGCGGGGTTTCTCAGGGTTTTGCTGAGGAGATAGATGGGAAGGGAGGAGAGATTATGATTAAGATTAAGATTAGGATTAGGAAAACAAGGAAGGAGGAAATGGCAAAAACCTTTGCGTCAAGCGGGGTTGCTTTTGGCGCGGCGGAGGATAGGTTGACTCTGTGGAAAGAACCGAGAAGAGCCGGCTGGAGCCGGCGTTGAAAAAACGCATCCAGGAGTTGATCGCGCTCCAGGGCGGGGGAGCGAATGAGGATTTGGTGGAGGACATCATCGCCAACGCGTTGAAGTTGCTGACGGATGTGAAGGACCGGGGCGATGCGCGGGTGATCCGCACGGCGGTGCGGGAGTTGCGCTGCGCCTTCCGGCTGTTCGCGCCGTACCGGGACACGCGCAAGGTGACGATTTTCGGGTCGGCCCGCACGGAGCCGGCCAAGGCGGAATACCGGGAGGCGGTGGAATTCGCGCGGCAGATGGCGGCGGCGGGTTTCATGGTGATCACGGGGGCGGGGCCGGGGATCATGCAGGCGGGCCACGAAGGGGCGGGGCCGGAAAGGAGTTTTGGGGCGAACATCCGGCTGCCGTGGGAGCAGGCGGCGAATCCGATAATTGACAAGGACGAGAAGCTGATTCATTTCAAGTATTTTTTCACGCGCAAGCTGACGTTTGTGCGGCATTCGGACGCGCTGGCGCTGTTTCCGGGTGGATTCGGCACGCTGGACGAGAGCTACGAGGCGCTGACGCTGATGCAAACGGGCAAGGGGCGGCTGGTGCCGCTGGTGTTGCTGGACCGGCCGGGGGGGAATTATTGGAAGACGTGGGACAAGAACATGCGGGAACAACTGTTGCGGGCGGAACTGATTTCGCCGGAAGACCTGCATCTTTACCAGATAGCCAGTTCGGCCAGCCATGCGGTGCGGATCATCACGCGGTTTTATCGCAACTATCATTCCAGCCGGTTCGTGAAGGATTTGCTGGTGATCCGGCTGAAAAACGCGCCGCCGCCCTCGGCGCTGGAGGGGTTGAACGATGATTTTGGGGACATCATCAGCGGGGAGAAATTTCAGGCGATTGAGGCGACGCCGCAGGAACAGGAGGACGAGGATTGCCTGGGGCTGGCGCGAATCGCGTTTGGATTTGACCGCCGCCAGTATGGGCGGTTGCGGCAACTGATTGATGTGTTGAACAGTTTTTGAGGGAGGTCCTCTCGCAGGCGGATTGGAGCAGGATTGAGATTAAGATTAGGATTAAGATTAAGAATTGGAGGAGGTTGGCTCAGCGACGGGGACGGCTGGCGACCCGCCAGCGGCTGGCTTTCATTTCGAAGCGCGGCAGGGTTCCGGCGGGGGCGAGCCTGATGGGGACGCGCAGATTGAAGGAGGCGTGCAGGCTGGTCTGGATGCGCCGGACGACGGCCTTCGGGTCGGGACACCCGTCGCTTAACTCGATGCGCAGGGTGAGTTCGGGCAGACTGGCGGATTGATCCACTTTGACCTGATATTCGACAATTTCAGCGAAGCCGCGCAATAAATCTTCCACTGCGGAGGGATAGATGTTGACGCCCCGGACGATGAGCATGTCGTCGGCACGACCGAGGATGCCGCCAGACAGAGCGAGGTCGCAGCAGCCGCAGAGGCAGGGAGGAGCGGCAGCAGGAAGGCGCACCAAGTCGCCGGTGCGGTAGCGCAGGAGCGGGGAGGCGAGCCGGTCCAAGGTGGTGACGACCAATTCGCCCATCCCGCCGGCGGGCACGGGGTTTCCGCCGGGATCAAGGACTTCGGGGAAATAGGCGGATTCAATGACGTGGAGGACGCCGGGTTGGGCGGGGCACTGGTGGCTGATGGGTCCGGTTTCGGTCATGCCGTGGTGGTCGAAAATGCGGGCGCCGGGCCAGAGCTGTTCGAGGCGGCGGCGGGTGGCGGGAATGCTGCCGCCCGGTTCGCCGGCGACGATGATGGAGCGGACGGGCGAGGCCCGGAGGTCCATGCCGGCGGCGGCGGCGACTTCGGCCAGGCGGACGGCGTAGCTGGGGGTGCAGCAGAGGACGGTGGCGGAGTTGTCAATAATAGCTTTAAGGCGGGCGGGGCTGCCCAGGCCGCCGCCGGGAAGGCAGAGGCAGCCCAGTTGCTGGGCGGCGTCGAAGGCGAGCCAGAAACCGAGGAAGGGGCCGAAGGAGAAGGCGAAATAAACGCGGTCACCAGGCCCGACGCCGGCGACGCGGTATATTTTTTTCCAGGTTTCCACCATGGATTGCCAGCTTTCCGGGGTGTCGAGCCAGCGCAAGGGGGTGCTGGTGGTGCCGCTGGTTTGGTGGAAACGGGTGCAGGAGGCGACGGGAAAAGTGAGGTTGGAGCCATAGGGAGGAAAGGCGCGCTGGTCGGCGCTCAATTCCTCTTTGGTGGTGAAGGGGAAGCGGCGGAAATCGTCCAGGGTGGAAAGGGTGGTGTCCAGGCCGGAGAATTTTTCGCGGTAAAAGCGGTTGGCGGGAAGAAGGACGGCCAGCAAGCGGCGCAGTTGGGCCAGTTGCCGGGCGGCAATGGCCGGGCGGGCAGGAAACTCGCTTGCCATTTATTGCCCGGCCTGAGGCTCGGCTTTGAAGGCGGCGGCGGCGACAATGGCCGGGCCAGCGGGTTTGGCGGCGTGCGCGGGAGCGGGGGCCGGTTTAAAGAACGTGACCAAACAGCCGCCGGCGGCGGCCATGAGGATGCCCAAATAGAACTGCCAGGGAATGGACCGCAGGCCATCCTTGGGCGGGTTCAAGCCAATGGCAACGAGGGCGTTGACGATGGGGGCGCCGGCAAAGACGATGGACATAACGACGCCGGGCTTGCCGCCGTTGCCGAAGGCGAGGAGGACACAGAAGGCGCCCAAGGCGCCCACGACGCCGGCGACGAGGGACCAGCCCATCCCCGCGGCTGGAAAGGACCAATCGGCCTTGCGCGCGACCAAAATGGCGAGGGGGGCGAGGACGGCAGTGAGGAAATAGGCCAGGCCGACGAAGAGAAAGGATTTGTAGAGGGCATTGGATTTATCGGCCATGGCGACCTGCCCGCTGTGGAGGAAAATGCCGTAAAGTCCCCAGGAAAGGACCGTCATCAACGCAAAAATCAGCCAGTTCATATAAAAATGTGAAACAAAGACACAACTGCAACAGCTTAACATTAGCGCGAAACGGGGGTTTGTGCAAATAAGAAAATGGGGGCGCTTTTGGGAATCTATCTTTTACCGGCCCGTAATCTCATCCAGTGCGATCCAGATGGCCTCCATGTTGGCATGAGAAATTGCGCCAAACCGCAACCCAAGGAACCGCCGGTCAACTGCCGTCAGTTGAAATACCAGCGCAACAGAAGCATGACGCAAACCATTGGACTGGTCCGGCTCCACCAGCGCAGTGCCGGGAAATCGCAACGCGTCTTGCTGAGTCGTCAGCGGAATTAGCAGCACGGTGGGCAACCGATCTGAAGCGGTGGCCGTTTGCAGAATGATTGCCGGACGCCGACCCGCTTGGGCGCGCCCCGCCCCCGGTGGAAAGTCAACCCAGACTAAATCGCCGACGTTCATCAAATGCCGGGTTTATCCTCAAACATTTCCCACGACGAAGCCGCCAGGGATTGCCAATCCTCCAGTTCCCGCGCCAATTCAGGGGACATCGGCGCATTGGTCAAAGGGATCAAAAGGACGCCGTTCCGCGTTTCCACCACGCGGACGCTCGTCTGTTCGCTAAAGCCGTACAGCCGCCGCAATTCGTCGGGCAGTGTAATTTTTCCGCCCGGTTCGACATTCAGGTTTGGCATAGGATTGATAGAAAGCGTCGTTTGATTGAGCGCAAAGGTCAAGGCATGATTTAAGAGCAAAATGGGGACGGGGCGAAAAAGGATGAAGGCGCCGCTCATAAAGCGCCGCTACCTTTCGATGTTTTAAAGCCGCTCGCGGCCGGAGAAGCCGGTTTCGAGGTCGTGCCAGAATTCGATGTCGTCTTCGTCGCGCTCCCAGCAAAGGAAGATTTCGCGGCCGTCGCGGAAGGAGGGGAAATCAATCAGGCCGCGCTTGAGGTCCTTGACCTGGATTTGGCGGCGGTGGAATTCCATGAGGACGTCGCGGCATTGGGCCAGGGTTTTGATGAGGTCGTTGACGGGCCGGCCGCCGGCGTCGCGGCCCTGGTCCAGGAGGGCGCGGACTCTTTTGTCGAGGATTTTGATGCGGTCGGCGCATTGGTCCAGGCCGTCGAGCCAGAGGCGGACGTCCGGGAGCAGGGCGCGGGCTTCGGCGAGGGTGTAATGCTTGGAGAACTGCGGGGGCATGGGGGATCAGGTGGCGCCGGAGTCCAGCCCCTGTAGTTTCTTCTTGACATCATCGTTGGGTTCGACGGCGAGGGATTTTTTCCAGTATTCCACGGCCTTGTCCAACTGGCGGAGGGAGAGGTAAACATCGCCGAGGTGGTCGAGGATGGTGGGGTCGGGCTCGGGGGAGAGGGCGACGGCCTTGACCAGCCAGGGGAGGGCTTGCTGGGGCTGCTTGAGCTTGAAGAGGACCCAGCCCAGGCTGTCGAGGTAGGCGGCGTTTTTGGGATCGAGCTTGCAGGCCTTCTCGATGTAAGCGCGGGCCTTGGGGAGGTGTTCGTCCCGGTCGGCCCACATGAAGCCGAGGTAGTTGAGGGCTGCGGCGTCGTCGGGTCCCAGGTCAATGCACTTTTGCAAATAGTCCTCGGCCCTCTTGTACTGGTGGTCGCGCTCGCAGGCGGCGCCGATTTGGAAATAGAATTGACGGTCCAGGCGGGCGGGATTGTTGGTGCGGGCCAGGGTTTCGGCGGCGGAAAAGTGGCTCACGGCCTGGCTAAAATCCTTGAGCTGGAGGTTGACGAGGGCGTTAAAGAATTGGGCGTCGAAGCTGTCGGGAAAGCGGAGGCGGGCGAGATCGAGGATTTGCAAGGCGTCGTCGCCGCGGCGCAGGTCGGCCAGGACCAGGGCCAGACGGTAATAGGCTTGTTCCAGATCCGGCGCCCAACGGCGGGCTTTTTCAAAATCGTCGGCGGCTTCGGCCAGCCTGCCGCCGGAGTGGGCCAGGATGCCCAGGTAATACCAGGCCTGGGAGCGGTGGGGGTCCTCCTGGACGATGGCTTGGAATTGGGCGGCGGCGTTGGTCACGTCGTGGGCGTCGAGGAGGATTTCCCCCAGTTTTTCGCGAAGGAGGTGGCGCAAGGTGGCGGAGTCAACGGCCTGGGTGAGGAGCCGGTTGTAGATGTCGGCGGCCTTTTTGGCTTCGCTCAGGCGCGCGTAGGTGTCGGCCAGGCGCTGCCAGAGGCCCTGGGCGGAGAATTTCATGGCGGCGGCGCGGTCGAGCAGGGCGACGGCGCGAAGCCGCACGGGGTCGTTCTCTTTTTCCTGCGGTCCCTGGCAGGCGGCATAAAGGCCGGCCAGGGCGATGAGTTGGGCCGGGGTGTTGCGGATATGTTTGGCCGCTTGATCGAGGGTTTTGAGCGCCCCGGCCATTTTTCCAGTTTGCACCAAGACTTCCAGCCGGCTCTGGTAGTTTTGCAGGGCATCGGGCTGCCGGGCAATGGCCTGGAGACTGACGGCCAAGGCGGCATTGGTCTTGCCGGCCTGGAGATCAGCCAAGGCCAGCAGGCTGAGGATGGGCGCGGAAACGCCGGGACGGAGGGCGACTTTGGACAGAAGGGTGACGGCCTTTTGGGGATGATGCTGATCGAGAAGCCACCCGGCGACATCATAGGCGGTTTTTTCGTTGCCCGGATCAGCCAGGACGGACTTGTAGAATTCCTCCATCGCCTCGTCGTGCCGGCCGGTGGCCTCGAGGCCTTCCCCGGCGGCGAAATGGGCCAGGGCCTCGGGGTTGCCTTTGCCCGAGGGCAAGGCATTGGCCGGCGCCTCCTCCTCCTCCTCGGCGGGCTGGCCGTCGGCGAGGGCGTTGGTGGAGGGGGCATTGGTGGAGGAGGCGGGCGGGGCGTTGGTTTTGGCGGCGTCGGTGTGGCGCGCCGGGACGGCGGCGCAGGCGCACAAAAGCGCGCCGGCGCAAGCCAGGGAAAAAACTGACGGACAGATCTTCATGCGACGATACAGGACAAAAGCCACCCTCCTCCGCTTGCTGGCGGACTGCCCCCGGCGCCCCGGGGAGGCCCATGCTTTTAACCGCTCCCGGCTATTTCTGCCAGGTGCGCTTCTTGTGGCGGTTGGCGCGCAGCTTTTTGCGTCGTTTATGTTTATTGATTTTGCTTTTACGGCGTTTTTTTAGTGATCCCATATTTTAATAATGTAATTCGATGTCAATATACCACCTTGTTGAGGGGATATTCAATAATTCCTTCCGCCCCGGCGGCTTTGAGCTGCGGGATCAGCTCCCGCACGATTTTTTCATCAATGATGGTTTCCACCGCCACCCACCCCGGCTGGCTCAGGTGGGAGACAGTCGGGTTGCGCAAGGCGGGGAGGGCGCGGAGAAGGCGGTCCAGGTTTTTTTGCTCCAGATTCATTTTCAGGCCGACTTTGCTTTCGGCCTCCAGGGCGCCGCGGAGGAGGAGGGCGAGGGTTTCGATTTTCTGGCGTTTCCAGGGGTCCTTCCAGGAGTTATGGTTGACAATGAGGCGCGGGGTGGAGACCAGGAGGGTGTCCACGATGCGCAGGCGGTTGGCGCGCAGGGAGGAGCCGGTCTCGGTGATTTCGACGATGGCGTCCACCAATTCGTGGGCCTTGACCTCGGTGGCGCCCCAGGAGAACTCGACTTCGGCCTTGACGCCGTGCTGGCGGAGCCAGCGTTTGGTGATGTTGACGACCTCGGTGGCGATGCGTTTGCCCTGCAAATCCTTGGGCGTTTTGATGGGGGATTCCTCCGGCACGGCCAGCACCCAGCGGGCGGGCTGGCGGGTGGCTTTGCTGAAGAGAAACTCCGCCACTTCGTGGACGTCGGAGCCGTTTTCCACCACCCAATCGTGTCCGGTGATGCCGCAATCCAGATAGCCGTGGGCGACGTAGCGGCTGATTTCCTGGGCGCGGATGAGGCGGACGGCCAACTGCTCGTCGTCCACGTAGGGGATGTAGGAGCGGCTGCTGACCTGGATGTTGAAACCGGCCTTGGCCATCTTGGCCAGGGCGGCTTCCTGCAAACTTCCCTTGGGCAATCCCAGTTTTAAGATTTCTTTGGTCTTATCATTCTTCATACCGTGCGCTGTCGCGCTTGAGGCGGGGCCGGGAATAATCTTTGCCGGACTGCTTCACGCGCGTGACGGGGTTTATTTTCCACGGCCGGCGCGGCAAAGCCAACTTTTTCTTTTTGGCTTTCATGGGGCGCGGGGCGCGGCGGAACGCGGCCAGTGTTTTTATACCCACACGGTTTGGCGGCCTTGCACGCGGACGGCGCCGCGGGCCAGGGCGGCAATGGTCGCCGGATAAACCGCCCGCTCGGCCTCCTGGATGCGGGCGTGGAGGGTGGCGGGGGTGTCGCCCGGCAGGACCGGGACGGTGCGCTGGGCGATGATGGGGCCGGTGTCCACGCCCTGGTCCACGAAGTGAACGGTGGCGCCGGTGAATTTGACGCCGTAATCGAGGGCCTGTTTCCAGGCTTCCAAGCCGGGAAAAGCCGGGAGCAGGGCGGGATGGATATTGACCACGCGCTGGGCAAAGGCCCGCAAAAACTCGCCTTTCAAAATGCGCATGAACCCGGCCAGCGCCACCAGGTCAACCCGGGCCTCTTGCAGGGCGCGAATGTAAGCGGCCTCGGCGGCTTCATCCAGTTTGGTGCGGAATTTTCCGGGCGCGATAAAAACCGCCGGGAGGCCGCGCTGGCGCGCCTGCTGCAAGATGCCGGCGTCGGCCACGTCGCTGAGGACGATGGCGACTTGGGCGGGGATTTGGCCGGAGGCGCAGGCGTCGGCAATGGCGGCGGCATTGGAACCCTTGCCGGAACCAAGGAGGCCGAGCCGGAATTTTTTGCTGGCACTCATGTCTCTTACATCCCTCAGAACGGGGCAATGCGCAAGCCTGAATCGAAGGAGGCGGGAGTGGAAAAGGCAAATGATAAAGGATAAATGCTAAATGACAGGAAACCAGGCCGGGGCGAATTTGACGGTTTTTAGGGGCGGTGAAAATACCTTGATTAGGCTGCTCCGCATATGACTTCCCCACCGGCTGTGCGACTGGCTGGCGGGACGCCAGCCAGAGCGACCGAGACGGTCGCGCTCCCAAATACCACTGCATGGGCCCGGCTGAGGAACGGGTTTATTTGGCGCTCTTTTTTTTCGCAACCCAGTCCTTGATGCGCTGGTCCAGCACGTCCAGCGGGAGGGCGCCGCCGTCGAGGACATGGTCGTGAAATTCGCGCACGTCAAAGTTGGGGCCGAGTTCCGCGGTGGCGTAGTCGCGGAGTTCCTTGATTTTCAACTGGCCCATTTTGTAGGCCAACGCCTGGCCGGGCCAGGAGATGTAACGATCCACTTCCACAATAATGTCCTGGTCGGTCTTGGCGGAGTTTTCGCGGAAATAATCCATCGCCTGCTGGCGGGTCCAATGCTGGGAATGCAGGCCGGTGTCCACCACCAGCCGGATGGCGCGCCAGACTTCAAAGGTAAGCTGGCCGAACTTGGAGTAGGGGTCCTGGTAAAAGCCCAGCTCGGTTCCCAATCCCTCGCAGTAAAGCGCCCAGCCTTCCACAAAGGCGGTGTAGGCGCCGTGCCTGCGGAAGTCGGGCAGGTCTTCCATTTCCTGGGCGAGGGAGATTTGCAGGTGGTGGCCGGGCACGGATTCGTGAAAGGCCAGCGCTTCCATTTCCCATTTGGGCCGCATGTCGAGGGCATAAGTGTTGACGTTGAACCAGCCGGGCCGGCCCGCTTGCGGGGAACCGGGCTGATAGTAGGCGGAGGTTTGCGATTTGTCCATGTAGGAGGGAATGGCCATGACGCCGTACTGCGTGCGCGGCAGTTTGCCGAACAGGCGCGACAACTCCGGGTCCACCAGCTTGGCATGGACGCGATAGGCGTTGAGCAAATCGTCCTTGTTTGTAAAGAAGAATTTTGGGTCGGTGCGGACATAATCGCAAAACCGGGCGAAGGTCCCCTGGAAGCCGGTTTGGGCGATCACCTTGTCCATTTCGCCGCGGAGGCGCTTGACTTCGGACAGGCCGATGTCGTGGATTTCCTGCGGGGTCTTCGTGGTGGTGGTTTCGACACGAGCCTGGTAGGCGTACCAAGCCGGGCCGTCGGGCAATTCGCTCATGCCGATAGTTTCGCGCGCGCCGGGAAGATAGGTGTTGGTCATGAAAACGCAGAGCTTGGAGAAGGCCGGGACGACTTTTTCGCGCAGGGCGGTGGCGGCTTCCTGGAGCAGGCGCGCGCGGTCGGTTTCGGGCAATTGCGGCGGAAATTCGGTGAAGGGCCTGGCCACGGGGTTTTTCTCCAAGTCGTCAATGGTCTGGCTTTTGATCTGGCCCGGCACGTCGCGCAAGGTGATGCGCGGGGGCGTGATGCCGGCGGCCAGGCCTTTTTGCAGAAGGACGATGGCCTGGTCCACCAGCGCGGGGACGGCGTTGAGGCGGGCGATCATGTTCTCATAATCCTGCACGGTGTTGCGCGGGGCAATGGCCAGGATTTCGGGCACCATCTGTTGCACGCCGGCCATCTGGGTGATGGCCATGTATTCGCGTTTGAAGCGCGTCCCCTCGACTCGCAGTTCCAGACCGCGCTTGAAAAGATCGTAGTTTAATTGATCCGGCGCGCTCAAGGCGGCGCGGTTGATGGAGGCGATGACTTGCAATGGCGCCTGGAGTTCCCGTTGGCGGCGGGCGATGGCCTCGAGGGAATTATCCGTCCAGCGGTCATTAAAACCGGGGTAACCGGCTTCGGTGGCCATTTCCGGGTTTTCGCGCAGATCATAGTCCCACTTGATTTTGAAAAGCTGGTGGAGGCGGCTGGCGTCGTTGCCGGTGGTGGCGAGATTGGCGCAACTCTGTTCAAACGCCGTCGGGATTTGAGCCAGTGCCGCAAAACCGCTCGTCAGAAGCAGGGCGATGGCAAAAACAGTTTTGTTAATTCGATTCATGCGGCGGACAATACGCAAAAGCCGTCCCCATCCGCAATGTGAATGAGATCGAATAGCCGCAAAAGAACACACAGAACGCAAAAAAAACGCCTTTTCTTTTGCGATTCTTGCGTTCCTTTGCGGCAATAAATCCGCAATCCGCAATCCGCAATCCGCAATTGAAAAACCGCTCTGGCCTTGCGCCGGCGGAATGGCTATGCTCGCGCCACACATGAAATTATTCAACGTTGCTGTTTTGTCGTTCACCGTGGCGCTGAGGGCGCAGGCGGATGAGGGGATGTGGCTGTTCAATCAACCGCCCCGCCAAATCCTGCGCGAGCGTTATCAATTCGAGGCCACCGATCCCTGGCTGGAACATCTGCAAAAGGCGTCCATCCGCTTCAACTCCGGCGGCTCCGGCAGTTTCGTGAGCGAGGACGGGCTTTTGATTTCCAACCATCACGTCGGGGCCGACGCGTTGCAAAAATTCAGCACGCCGGAAAAGAACTACATGAAGACCGGCTTCTACGCGCGCACCCGGGCCGAGGAAATCAAATGCCTGGACCTGGAGCTAAACGTCCTCCAGTCCGTCGAAGATGTCACCGCGCGGGTCAACGCCGCCGTGCCCGCGAGCGCCGATGCCGCCGCCGCCTTCCTGGCGCGGCGCAAGGTGATTGCGGACATCGAAAAGGAGTCGCTGGACAAAACCGGCCTGCGCTCGGATGTGGTCACGCTCTGGCAGGGCGGGGCCTATCATCTTTATCGCTACAAGCGTTACACCGACGTGCGGCTGGTCTTCGCGCCCGAACAACAGATTGCGTTTTATGGAGGCGACCCGGACAATTTTGAGTTCCCGCGCTACGACCTGGACATCTGCCTGTTCCGCGCCTACGAAAACGGGCAGCCGGCCCAGGTGAAGGATTACCTGCGCTTTTCGCCAACCGGCCCTCACGACGGGGATCTGGTCCTGGTCTCCGGTCATCCCGGCGGGACGAGCCGGATGCTGACCATGGCGGAACTGGAATTCCTGCGCGACCAGTCGCTGCCCTTTCGCCTGGGCGTGCTCAAGCGATTGGAGGTGCTGGTGGGAACCTGGAGCAACCGCACCGCAGAAAACGCGCGGCGCGCGCGCGAGCTTCTGTTCGGCGTGCAAAACAGCCGCAAGGCCATTGATGGCCGTCTGGGCGGATTGCTGGACCCTGATTTGATGGGACCCAAAGCCGGGGCCGAGGTGGAATTCAAACGGCGTCTCAGTTATGCCGACAGCCGCAAGTACCCTGACGCCATCGCCGCCTACGATAAGATTGCCCAGGCGACCACCACGCTGGCCGCGCAGGCGGTGCGTCAATCCCTGCTGGAAAGCGCCCAGGGTTTCAATTGCGAGAGCTTCCGCCTCGCCCGGACGCTGCTGCGCGCCGGCGATGAACGCAGCAAACCCAACGGCGAGCGGCTGCGCGAGTATTCCGACTCCGGCAAAGTTTCCCTGGAACTGGCCCTTTTTTCGGAAGAGCCGATTTACAACGACCTGGAAATTCTCACGCTGTCGGACTCGCTCACGTTTCTGGCCACGTCGTTTGGCGACAACGATGAACTTGTGCAAAAAGTGCTGGCCGGCAAATCGCCGCGCGACCGCGCGGTGGAGTTGATCAACACGACAAAGGTGCGCGACGTGGCGTTCCGCAAACAGCTTTACGAGGGCGGCGCCAGCGTGGTGACGGCGGCGCATGATCCCATGATCGAATTGGCGCGGCTGATTGATCCGGCGGCGCGCTCGCTGCGAAAAGTTTCCGATGAACAAAACGAAACCAAACAACAGGCCCACGCCGCGATTGCCCGCGCGCGCAACGCCGTGCTGGGCAACGAGGGCTATCCCGACGCGACCTTCACCCTGCGGCTGTCCTTCGGCACGGTCAAAGGCTACGAGGAAGCGGGCAAGCCGGTGGCCCCCATCACCACGATGGCCGGCATTTACCAGCGGGCCAGGGAAATGAACAACCGTCCGCCCTTCGATCTGCCGCCGCTCTGGGAAAAGCGCAAATCCAGGCTGAATTTGAGCACGCCGTTGAATTTCGTGAGCACCGACGACATTATCGGCGGCAACTCGGGCAGTCCGGTGGTGAACCGGGCCGGGGAGTTTGTGGGAATTATATTTGACGGAAATTTGGAGGGATTGCCGTGGGACTACGCCTTCAGCGACAAGCAGGGGCGGGCGACCTCCGTCGCCTCCCCGGCGATCCTGGAAGCGTTGAACCATGTGTACCAAGCCAAAGACCTGGTCAACGAACTGGTCACCGGCCACCGGCCGCGTTAGCAGCCCTTTAAAGTAAGGCTCCAGTCCCGCCGCGTGAGGGCACGCGGCCTACATTTCCCTCGCAAAGCATGCATCTGTTGTGTGCCCGGTGCCCTCACCGGGCCTTTTTTAACGGGCTGCCAGGCCCGGTCGCTGACTCCTAATCCTGATCTTAATCTACGCGTTGACTCACGGCAAAACCTTACCGAAGGAGCCGAAGAGCCGTCTAAATTTTCTTAATCTCAATTCTCTTGACTTTTTGGCTTTTGTAAATTTAGCATGTAGGGCATTGCAGCTTTCAATGCCCTACATGCTAAATTTTTATTTTTGATTTAATGCCAATTCCAGTCCGAATTTGCACTATTGCCAAAATCAACTCGCGGCGGTCACAGTCTGCCGATAGAGTGCAAAACCAAACTGGAAATACTATAATTGGGGGGGAATGAGTTTTTTGGGGGGGAATGAGTTTGGATTCAGCCGGAAAAGTGAGTTTTGGTTTGAGAGAAAGATGAATTTCGATCCGACAGAGGACGTGGCTTTTGGCCTGGCAGGAGGTGTGATTTTTGATTCAGCGCGGGAAGGGTGTTTCGATTCGAGGGTGGAGGTGGATTTCAATTCAACGGAGGGCGTGAAGTTTAGTTTGGGGAAGGCGGGATTTTGGGTTCAACACGGGGAGTGAGCTTTTGGGTGCAGCACGACATGGTGATTTCATTTCATTGACCTGCCCCGGCGCCGGCTCTACATTGCCTGTCTTTTATGAATATTCTGGTTTGTGATCCGGTTTCGCCAAAAGGCATCGCCCTGCTGCAACAACGCGCGGAGTTCAAGGTCACGGTGCTCAAGCAGAAGATGGCGGAGGCCGACCTGCTCCCGCTGGTCAAGGAGGCCCATGCCCTGGTGGTCCGTTCCGAGACCAAGGTCACCAAAAACGTCATTGCCGCCGCCCCCCATCTTCTCGTCGTCGGCCGGGCCGGAGTGGGAGTGGACAACGTGGATGTGGACGCGGCCACGGCGCGGGGCATCGTGGTGATGAACACTCCCGGAGGCAACACCATCTCCACGGCGGAGCTGACTTTTTCCATGCTGATGGCCCTGGCGCGGAAGATCCCGCAGGCGCATGCCTCGATGAAAGAGGGCAAATGGAGCCGCAAGGATTTTCAAGGCACCGAACTTTACAACAAAACCCTCGGCATCCTCGGCATGGGCCGGATCGGCACGGAAGTGGCCAAACGCGCCCTGGCGTTTGGCATGAAGGTCGTCGCCTATGACCCCTACCTTTCGCTGGCCCGGGCCAAGGCGTTGCAGGTGGATTTGAAGGAAGACGTGGACGACCTTTATCGCGAGTCTGCGTTCATCACGGTCCACATGCCGATGACCGGTGAAACCCGGGGCATGGTCAATGCCGCCGCCTTTGCCAAAATGCCCCGGGGAGTGCGGGTGCTCAATTGCGCGCGGGGCGGCATCATCAACGAAGCCGATCTGTGCGCCGCCATTCAATCGGGCCAGGTGGGGGGCGCCGCCCTGGATGTCTATGAAGTCGAGCCGCCGCCGGCCGATTTTGCGTTGCGCCAGTTGCCGCAGGTCATCATGACCCCGCACTTGGGCGCCAGCACGGCGGAAGCCCAGGAAAACGTCGGGATCGAAGTGGCCGGGGCGATCATTGATTTCCTGATCAACGGCGCGGTGCGCAACGCCGTCAACCTGCCCAATCTGGATGTGCAAACGTATCAGGCGGTCAAGCCCTTCCTGATTCTGGGTGAAAAACTGGGCCGCCTGCTCGCCCAGCTTGCCCCCAAACGCAACGACCGCATCGTCATCACCTACGGCGGCAAGGCCTCCGAGTTGCCGACCGATCCGATCACGCGCGCCGTCCTGAAAGGCTTCCTCGAACTGGCCGGCGGCAAGGAGGTCAACCAGGTCAACGTCCGCAGCGCCGCCGCCTCCCTGGGGCTTTTGATCGAAGAAATCAAATCCAGCGAAGCGACCGACTACAGCGAATGGCTCCATGTGGCCGTCCATTCCGGGGAGGAAAAAATCTCGGCCGGCGGCAGCGTTTTCGGGACGAAAAACCTGCCGCGCATCGTGCGCCTTTTCGGCCAGACGGTGGAGATTGTCCCCGAGGGCGTCCTGTTTCTCATGAACAACAAAGACCGGCCCGGCATCGTCGGCTACATCGGCACGCTCCTGGGCAAGCACCACATCAACATTGCCAGCATGAGCCTGAGCCGCGACGCCGTCGGGGGCAAGGCGCTCACCGTTTTAAATTTGGACAGCGTTCCGCCGCCCGCGCTGCTCCAGGAAATCCAAAAGGACCCGGACATCAGCAACATCCGCGTAGTCAAGCTTTGAACGATTTGCCGCCGTGGCCTTTCTCAACACCAGATGATGACTCTATTTTCCCGGGCGCGCCTTCTTCCGGCCGCCGCCGCCCTTTGCCTGTTGGCCCCGGCTTGGCCCGTCTCCGCCCAGGACAAGTCCGCCGCGGCGCTTTTCCCCGACCCGGTCGTTGCCACCGGCAAGGGCATTGCAATCAAGCGCAGCACCGTGGAGGACGCGTTTATCACGGAAAAAACCCTGGTGGCGCAGCAGCAAAATGTGGTGATTCCCGAAAGCGACCGCCTGCGGGTCGAGTCGGACCTCCTCCAGCACCTGGTGGTGGACAAGATTTTGGCGCAGAAAGCCACCGAGGACGAAAAAGCCAGGGTGCGGGACGAGGTGGCGAAGTATATTGACGAGATCAGGAAGGCCGCGCCCAGCGAGGAGCTTTTTCAACAGCAAATCAAGGCCTCCGGCAAGACCCTGGAGGAGATCAAGGCCGCTTACCTGGAAAAAAAACTGGCCCGGTTTGTCCTGGTCCGCGAATTGGTGCCCAGCAATGCCGTGTCGGACGAGGCCGTCAAAGAGTTCTATGAGGACGAGAAGAATGCCACCAACTTTGCCATCCCGGAACTCGTCCATGTGGCCCACATTCTCATTTCCGAGCTGGATCCCGCGACCCAGGCAACGCTCCCGCCCGACAAGCGGCGGGAGAAGGAAAAACTGGCCCGGGAGATCAAGGCCAGGGCCGAAAATGGGGAGGACTTCGCCGCCCTGGCCAAGAAATACTCCGACGACACCAGCACCAAGAACACGGGAGGCGAGCACACCTTTGCCCGCCATTCCATGGCGCGCACGCTGGAAGGATTCGAGGCCGCTTCTTTTTCCCTCAGGACCAACCAAATCAGCGATCTGGTGGAAACCCCGTTCGGCTATCACATTATCAAGCTCCTGGGAAGACTGCCGCCCTCCAAGCGGCCGTTCGACAAAGTCTCCGCTGGAATCAAGGAGTATCTGGCCAACGAGGAAATCAACAAACAACTTCCCGTTTACATCCCGAAGATCGAGGCGGAATACGACGTGAAATTCCTTTTGCCGGGCTATTCCCCCAGTCCCCTGGTCGCGCCCGCCACGAACGCCACGCCCACCACGAACGTTCCGCCTGCCATCGCCCCCGGCGCTGATAAGAAGTAAGAGGGGGCAGATCATGGCCGCGCTAGAGTAATTTCACCGGCGGCAGTTGGCCTTGGTCAGGCCGGGCAAAGGCAGGGTCAGAATTGCCACATCATACGTATAAGTACTATTCTGTTGCCAAACCGCGCCGGCTGAACGATCATGTCCAGGTCGTCAGCGCAGATTGATGCAGATGAAAGCAGATAACTTCAGCCCTCAGCGGCTTTTTCCCGCGGACCGCCATGCCCGCGCGTCCGGTCGCGTTCCTGCTGCCATTCTCCTTCTGTCCTGCCTGCTGGCCTGCTCCCCGGAAAAAGTTCCCGCCCAGGTTCCGGCCCGCGCCTCCGCCCCGGCCCCATCCAAACCGGCGGCGCCGGCTCCGCCCAGTTGGCCCATCTTTCGCGGCAATCCGGCCCTGACGGGCGTGGCCGGCGACACTTTGCCCCAGAAACCCGGCCTGCTCTGGACTTTTAAAACGGGCGGCCCGGTCAAATCCTCGGCGGTCATCGGCGCGGGCAAAATTTTCATCGGGTCCGATGACGGCAATGTGTATGCCGTGAATTTTGCCGATGGGAAGCAGGTTTGGGCCTTCCCAGCCGCCTCCGCCGTGCAGGCCCCGCCGTTGCTGGTCGGCAATGCCGTATTTGCCGGCACGGTGGATGGATTGTTTTACGCGCTGGACGCCGGCGCCGGCGGCCTGCTCTGGAAGGTGCAAACCGACGGCAAAATCCTGGCTTCGGCCAGCGTGGCGGCCCGCCGAGACGGCCCCGCGCGCATTCTCATCGGCAGCTATGATTTCAAATTGCGCTGCCTGGACGCGCCGACAGGCGCGACCAACTGGCTTTTTGAAAGCGGCAACTACATCAACGGCGCCTGCGCCATCTCCGATGGCCGGGCGGTTTTTGGCGGATGCGATTCGATGGTGCATGTGCTGCAAGTCGAAGACGGCAGGGAGATCAGCCAAGTCGAGGCGGGCGCTTTTATCGGCGCGTCCGTCGCCCTGGCGGGAAACCGCGCTTACTTCGGCCACTATGACAACGAATTTCTCTGTGTGGACCTGGCCCGCACCAACACCGTCTGGCATTTTCACGACCAGGATTTCCCCTTCATGTCTTCCGCCGCCGTGACCGAGGATCGCGTCGTCTTCGGCGGGCAGGACAAAACGCTGCATTGCCTGAACCGGGCGGACGGCAAAAGCGTGTGGAGCTTTCCCTCGCGGGGAAAAATCGAAAGCTCGCCGGTCGTCGCCGGCGACAAAGTGGTCTTCGGCTCCGACGACGGCCGGGTCTATTTGGTCGCCCTCCAGGACGGGCGCGAGCTTTGGTCCTACGACACCGGGCAGCCGGTGGCCAGTTCCCCCGCCGTGGCCGGCCATAGAATCGTGATCGGTTGCGACGACGGCAACGTCTATTGCTTCGGTGGTAAACCCTTATGAAGATCAAGGAAAACCTTCGCCGCCGCCATCCGACACGACGCTTGAGCTTGTGCCCAACCGCGTGTAGAATAATGGCATGAGCGCAAAAGAACTCGCACTCGATGTTATCAAACAGCTTCCAGACCAGGCGACAATGCATGATCTTACCGAGGAATTGTACGCCGCCGCCGTGCGCCAAGGATTGGATGAACTTGACCGCGGCGAGGGGCTGTCCCACGAAGAGGTCAAACACCAGTTCGACTCATGGTTTGCAAAATAACCTGGTCGCCCCGCGCGCTGGAGGATTTGCGGGATGCGGTGCGCTACATCCGCCGCGACGACCCGGAGGCGGCACGGCGGTTCGGCCTGAAACTCATCGAAAAGGCGGAAACCCTGGCCAGCCTTCCCGAACGCGGACGGGTTATCCGGAAATTCCAAAATCCGAATATCCGGGAGATCTTTCTCGGTCCCTATCGGATTGCCTACCGCATCCATCGCGATCCGGCCTCGGTCGAAATTGTCCGCCTCTGGCATGGAGCAAGAAGCGAGGAGGATTTGGAACTTTAATCAATTGTTATGTCTGTCAAACCTAAAAAATCCTGGCGGGAAAAACTGGCCGACAGCAAGGGGCTGCCCAAGGTCATTCCCATCACCGGCCGCATGAGCCGCAAATGGGGGACGGGCACGGTGGTCATTCCCGCGCCCCTGGAAGTGGATGCGTTGATGCGCCAGGTTCCGAAGGGCAAGGTGGTGACGGTCAACCGCCTGCGCGCCACCCTGGCCCGCCGGCACGGCGCGACCATTGGCTGCCCAATTACCACCGGCATCTTCGCCTGGATCGCCGCGCACGCCGCCGTCGAGGCGCAGGCCCTGGGCCGCAAAAGGGTCACTCCCTGGTGGCGCACGCTCAAGGCGGAGGGCGAGTTGAACCCGAAATTTCCCGGCGGCGTGGAGGCGCAAGCCAGGCTGCTGCGCGCCGAAGGGCACACCATCCTTCCCGGCAAAGGCAAAAAGCCGCCCCGCGTCGCCAACCTGGAAGGCCGCCTGGCGATGTAATGGACCCGTTTTTATGAGCACCACCACCCAACCCGCTCCGGCCGCGCCGCCCATCGCCAAGCAGACGACCGTCGGCAACTATTTCGTCTCCAACTACCCGCCCTTTTCCTTTTGGAAACCGGAATTCGTCCAAGACGCCCTGGCCGCCCTGGAACGGCCTCCCTCCTCGCCGGTCCCCCTGGGCGTTTACCTCCACATCCCCTTTTGCCGCAAGCGCTGCCATTTCTGCTACTTCAAGGTGTACACCGACAAGGATTCCTCGGCCATCCGCGGTTATATCGAAGCCGCTCTGCGGGAGTTGGCCCTCTATGCCGCCAAGCCCGCCCTGGCCGGGCGCAAGGCCAATTTCGTTTATTTCGGCGGCGGCACTCCCTCCTATTTGTCCGTTGACCAGCTTGCCCACCTCACCCAGGGCATGAAGCAATTGATTCCGTGGGATGAGGCCGAGGAAGTCACTTTCGAGTGCGAGCCGGGCACCTTGACCAGCCATAAGCTGGAGGCCATCCGTCAAATGGGCGTGACCCGCTTGAGCCTGGGCGTGGAAAATTTTGACGATCACATCCTCGAAATCAACGGGCGCGCCCATCACAGCAAGGAAATCGCCCGCGCTTACTCCTTCGCGCGTGAGCTTGGTTTTCCCCAAATCAACATTGATCTCATCGCCGGCATGGTCGAGGAAACGGAGTCCAACTGGCGGGAATGCGTCCGCAAAACCATCCAGATGTCGCCCGACAGCGTCACCATTTACCAGATGGAAGTCCCCTACAACACCGGCATCTATCAGGAGATGAAAGCTTCCGGCAAATTGGCCGCCCCGGTGGCCGATTGGGAGACCAAGCGCGCCTGGACCGGCTGGGCCTTTGCCGAATTGGAAAAAGCCGGCTACACCGTGGGCAGCGCCTACACCGCTGTCAAAAATAAAGACACCGCCAGGTTCCTCTACCGCGACCGCCTCTGGGCCGGGGCCGATTTGATCGGGCTGGGGGTGGCCTCCTTCGGCCATTTGCGAGGCACCCATTATCAGAACGAGCACGATTTTGAGCCTTACGTCAACGCCGTCCAGTCCGGCCGGCTGCCCCTCTATCGCGCCCTGACCCCCACCGCCGACGAGCGGCTCATCCGCGAATTCATTCTGCAACTCAAGCTCGGCCGGACGCGATGCGATTACTTCCAGGAAAAATTCGGGGTGGATGTGCGCCGGCGTTTCGCCGCGCCCTTGCAGCGCCTCCGCGACTGGGGGTTTGGCGATGTCGAGGACGGGACGGTGCGCCTGACCCGCGCGGGTCTTCTCCAGGTGGACCGTCTCCTCCACGAGTTCTTCCTCCCCGAACACCAAAACGCCCGATACGCATGAGTTTATCTCTTAATCTTAATCCTGATCTTAATCTTAATCTCCTTGGCCCTCCCCTCTCCTCCGCGAACTTGTGGCGGACAGGGCCGGGGAGAGAAGGTAGTTTGTTTCTTTTCGGCCCCTGATATGAGCGAGACCAAAACCTGTCCCGAATTGACGCCCTTTGCCCTGCGCCCGCTCTATTCCGCCACCTATCCGCTGGACGATTTTTACGCCGTCCGCCGCCTGCCCCTGCCGGTCATGGACCAGATCGAACCGGACCAGATCCCCGAACCGTATCGCGCGCTGCTGGTGCATGACGGCGACATGACTTCGCGGCTGGAAGCCTTTCACCAGGGCAGAATTCATATCCGGGCGCTGGCCCGCAACCACCATGGCCGCGAATACTTCCGCGAGGTCGTGCTGGAACTGGACGGTTCCCTCCAACCGGTGGAATTCGGCGCGAGCAAAGTCAACCTCGACTTCTTTCCCGGCCAAGCCCAGCAGGAAATCCGGCGCGAACAGCGGCCGCTGGGGGGAATTCTGCATGACTTCCACATCTTCTTCACCAGCCGGCCCGGCGCCTTTTTCCGCGTGGTGGCAGATGCCTTCATCGGCGGAGCGCTGGGCTTGACCGGCGCGCCTTTGCTCTTTGGCCGGCGCAACACCCTGCTGGACGCCCAGGACCGTGCCATGGCCGAGATCGTGGAAATTTTGCCGCCGTGAACCCAAGGCGCACTTCCCGTTTTTGGGTGATGATTTCCTGCTCCTAATCTTAATCCTAATCCTAATCTTAATCCGCATGAATGCCTTTTTCGATCATGAACAACCGGCAGGAAATTATGATTAAGACCAGCCTCCGCGCCAAAGTGTTGGCGGGCGTTGAGACCATGAGCCTGCCGCTGCCCGACAGTCCTCCTTGGAACAATTCGTGTCCGTCTCCTGTTCCCTCTCCGCTCCCATCCGATGGGAGGGGAGAGGGTCAGGGTGAGGTGAGGGTTCATGGAAAAGAGCAGTTGCCCAAAAATGTGGCATGATCCGTTTCTCAAATGAAAAATACCAATATGTTTGACTGCATCATCATCGGCGGCGGTCCCGCCGGAGCCACTGCCGGAGCCATCCTCGCCGCCTCCGGCCATCACGTCCTCCTTCTGGAACGCGAAAAATTCCCGCGCTATCACATCGGCGAATCCCTCCTGCCTTTCACCTTCCAGCCCCTGCAACGCCTCGGCTTGATTGACCGGATGCGGGCCTCCACCTTTGTCAAGAAATACAGCGTCCAATTCGTCTCCCCCTCCGGCCGGGCCAGCCAGCCCTTTTATTTCCACACCCGCTACGACCGGGAAACCATCGCCCAAACCTGGCAGGTCCTCCGCTCCGAATTCGACCTGATGCTGCTGGACAACGCCCGCGAAAAAGGCGTCCAGGTCCGCGAGCAGACCGTTGTCCAGGAGTTGATCAAGGAAGGCGGGGCGGTCGTTGGCGTGCGCGCCCAAACCCAGGGCGGCGCCATCACCGAATACCGCGCCCCCATCACCCTGGATTGTTCCGGCAAGGAATCCTTCGCCGCCGTGCGCAACCAGTGGCGCGTCAAGGACCCGTTCCTCAACAAAATCGCCGTCTGGACTTACTACCGGGGCGCCAAACGCGACGCCGGCCTGGGCGCCGGCGCCACCACCGTGGCCTACGTGCCGGAAAAGGGCTGGTTTTGGTACATCCCGCAGCACAACGACATGATCAGCGTCGGCGTGGTCGCCGAGGGAAAATACTTGACACGCGGCGGCCTCAAGTCGCCCGAGGAGATTTTCCCGCGCGAGGTGGAGCAGAACCAGTGGATCAAGCAGCATCTCGCCTGCGGCCAGCAGACCGGGCCTTATCGTCTCACCAGCGAATACACCCACCACGCCAAACATTGCGGCGAGCGGGGGCTGCTCCTCGTGGGCGACGCCTTTGCCTTTCTGGACCCCGTCTTTTCCTCCGGCGTCATGCTCGCCTTGAAAAGCGGCGTCCTCGCCGGCGACGCCGTCCATCAGGCTATCATCGAACAGGATTTTTCCCCGGACCGCTTCGCCGGCTACGCCCGTTTCCTGCGCGACGGCGTGGAAAACATGCGCAAGCTTGTCTATGCCTTTTACCATCCCAAATTCAGCTTCCGCCAACTGACCAACAAATACCCCGAAGCCGCCGGCTGGGTGACCGACTGCCTCAGCGGCGATGTCAACAAAGATTTCACCCCCCTCTGGAAGCAGATCGAGGAATTCGTCCCCCTTCCGGAGCCGCTGCCCGTCGGCCAGCCCCTGGCCGCGCCGTAGCGCGGCGAACGCGGGGGACCGCGCCGCCCTGGGTGGAACGAACCACAAATGTTTATCCCAAAGGGATAAAATCATCCAGCCCAGGGTTGTGAGGAACGAACCTATCATTAAGCGTGAGCATGGGAGGAAAGCTTTGAGGCCCACGCCGCTTTTGGAACAATTCAGGCAGCCACGGCTTTGCGGTGTCCGCGCGGAGAAGCCCCGTTGCCCGCGCCGGCTGGCCGCTGGCCGTTCCTTCGGTTGGTTTGACGAAAATGGGCCGCGCCGAGACTGAGAAGATTTCCCAAGACGCAGGGATACTGTTCTTCCAGCGCGAGGAGTTCTTCCCGCGTTCGCAGGCGGCGTTTCATCTTCATGGCACAAGTCTCCCACAATCCCCGGACGAATTCAAGTCTGGTGTTGATGGATTCGCGCCAGTTCACGGCGGCAGTGGTTCATGCTTTCCCCGTGAATATGGAATTGGTCCAGCACAGCTTCCGCGCCAAGGATCTTTTCATAGAAGGACGCGGAGTTCGCGGTGGCCTCGCCCCAAATCATTCCAATCCCCAAATCGTCGGCGATTTGGATCAAGCCGTGAAAAAGCCCCGTGCCAATGCCGCGAATGCGCTCGTGCAGTCGCCCAACGACATGCGGATGCACGGCCACGAAGTCCACGACAAAGCGATGACACCAACTGCGGCGGCAGTAAGCCAGACCCAGCAGCTTCGGATCGGGCTGCCACGAGGCGCGGGCAATCAACATGAAGGCGATTTCCGCGCGCGGATGGCTTTGAATGGCCGAATGAAAGTCAGGCAGGCTGGTCACAGTTTCGCCGTGACGGTGGTAGTAAGCCCAGCGTTTGGAAGCCAGCCGCGCGTATTCGAGGGCGTCGCTGACATGCGGGTTGGCTCGCAACCTGGCTGGCGAACTCCAACGGCGGAGTTCCGCCAAGTCGTTTTCGTCCCCGAAACGCATTTGCACCGGCTTCGGCTGGCCATCAACGTCTGCCTCAAAGGTGAGATTCATGTAAACACAAACGAAAACGGGTTCTTGATAATTGCATATTGTCGTTGTTTCTCCGCATGGCTCAGCAGGTTCGCAAAGTGAACCGGCAGCAGCCATGTTCCATGTTTGACCATCCAGTTCAAGATCATTGTCGTCTCCTCCGCAATTTCGCCGTCTTGCCATGATCCGTGGAAAGAAATCCACTGTCCATTATTCGACCTGCCTGCCCCCACCAGCGCCCTGCAACGCCCGGGCCAGGCCGGCAAGTCCAATCGCCTCGGTCCCGGCGTTGAGCGGGAACCGCTCGCGGCCCGGATAGCCGTTAAATGATCCTTGCAAACCTGGCATTCCATGCTGGATTTACAATGTATTCTTTATCTTCTCCAACAGTTCAGAATCATGCCATTCCGGCGAGATTTCAATCCACCGGGTCAACCGGGGCTTTCGGGGTTGCGCGTTCTTCTGCATTTTCTCCTGTTCAAACCTCTTCTTCATTCTGCATTCTGCATTCTGCATTCTTCACATTCTGCATTTTCTTCCAACCGGGCCTTGACAAAAATTAGAACCTATGGTTGAATCATCAACGTGAGACACGGAGGCACAGTCCAAGGCCGCCGCCGGGTGGATGCGCCCGGCGCAGGCGCGGCGGGCGGGGAGAAATATCCGGTGAGCGATCGCGCCTGTATCCACTCCAGCCAGTGCGCTCGTGAATTTCGCCTGTTTCGCCGATTTAAGGGTTCCATGACCTCTCCGCGTGACGAAGATTCGCGGATCAATGCCGCCCCAAATTTTCAGTTGATTTCACCTAATTTCACCTGTTTTCAGCTAGTTTCACCTAATTTCGCTTCCCGACCCCAGGGGGGGGGGCGTGCCCCCAAACAGCATTTCCCGCCAAAATCGTCGAAGTTCCCCTGAAAGCAGTTCCGGGTTCGCGCCAATTGGCGGAAATTCGCGGATTCCTTTCATTTTGCATTCTGCATTCTGCATTCTGCATTTCCTTCACCACTCCCCTGCTCCACCCCTCCATCCAGCTTTTATCATTTATAATTCATAATTTATCCGTTACCCCTTTTCCCCGTGTCTGAAACCCGTCCATTGCGCATCGTGCAAATCACGCCCGGCGCCGGAAAAATGTTTTGCGGCGCCTGCTTGCGTGACAACGCCCTGGTCACCGCATTGCGCCGCCTGGGCCATGCCGCCACCATGATCCCGCTTTACCTGCCGCTGACACTGGACGAAGCCGACCAGAGTGCCGGCGCGCCGCTTTTTTACGGCGGCATCAATGTCTATCTGGAGCAGCACTCTGCTTTCTTCCGGCATTCCCCTCAATGGCTGCATCATTTGCTCGCCGCGCCCGCCTTGTTGAAGCTGGCGGCCGGCCCCGCCACCCGCACCCGCCCGGAACACCTTGGCGCCATCACCCTCTCCATGTTGCGCGGCGAGGAAGGCAACCAGGCCCGCGAACTGGACGAACTGATTCACTGGCTGCGCCAGGAAAAACCCGATGTGGTCTGTCTCTCCAATGCCCTGCTCATCGGCCTGGCCCGCCGGTTGCGGTCCGAATTGCGGGTCCCGGTGATCTGCACCTTGCAAGGCGAAGACTGGTTTCTTGACGCGCTGCCGCCCGGCCCGCGCGAGCTGGCCTGGCAGACCATGGCCGAGCGCGCCGCCGAGGCGGACCTTTTCATCGCTCCAAGCCACTATTTCGGGGAACTCATGCAGAAGCGCCTCCAACTTCCCAAGGAACGCGTGCGCGTCGTCTTTAACGGCATCAACCTCGAAGGTTTTTCCCTTAATCCGCAATCCGAAATCCGAAATCCGCAATTCCCCACCCTCGGCTACTTCGCCCGCATGTCGCGGGAAAAGGGCCTGGAAAAACTGGCCGCCGCCTTCCTCCTTCTCAAGCAGCGCGCTCGCGTCAAAAATTTGAAACTCCGCGTCGGCGGCAGTTGCGGGCCGGCGGACCAGGTGTTGGTGGCTGAGTTGCGGGACCGGTTTGAAAAAGCGGGGGTTGTTGGCGACGTTGATTTTGTTCCCAACCCGTCCCGCGCCGCCAAACTGGATTTTCTCCGCACCCTCACCGTTTTTTCCGTGCCGGCCATTTATAGCGAGCCCTTTGGCCTCTACTTGATCGAAGCCCTCGCCTCGGGCGTCCCGGTCGTCCAACCCGCCCACTCCGCCTTTCCGGAAATCGTTCAAGCCAGCGGCGGCGGCCTCCTCTGCGACGCCCATGACCTGAACGCGCTGGCCGGCGCCATTGAGACCTTGCTCCTGGACCCCGCCCGCGCCCGCGCCCTCGGAGAGTCCGGCCGCAAGGCCGTGGCTGAAAAATTCAACATCGAAACCATGGCCCGCCAGGTCGCCGGCCTCTGCGCCGAGGCCATCCGCTCATTTTCCATCTCGTAAATCCCCGGCCCCAATCTACAATTCCACCATGCCCTACGAATTCAAAACCATCCGCCGCGTCGAATTCTCCGAAACCGACATGGCCGGCATCATGAACTATTCAAACTATTTCCATTTCATGGAAACAGCCGAGAACGCCTTCTTTCGCTCGCTGGGGTTGTCCGTCTTCAAATGGGGCGACCCGCCGCTGAGCTGGCCGCGCGTCCATGCCGAATGCGATTACAAGCTCCCGCTCCTATTCGAGGACGAGGTGGAAATTCATCTGCTGGTCGCCGAAAAAAAACCCAAGGCCCTGACTTTCGTCTTCAAATTCCGCAAACTCAACGCCTCTCCGCCAGTGCAAGTCGCGCGCGGCGCCCTGACCGTCGTCTGTGTCAGCCATCAAGCGGATGGGCGCATGGCCGCCTGCGCCATCCCCAGGCTGGTCGCCGATCAAATCCAAACCGCCCCTGCGGAACTGCTCGCCTGATTGAATTGGCCATGAAGTCCATGAAATCCATTGCCCTGGGCGCCGCGTTGCTGTGCGGCCTGAACGCCTGCACCAGCTCCCAGCCCGATCCTGGAACGGAGGGCGACGGAAATTTTACCATCGGCCCCGACTACACCGATGCGCCGGAATTGACCGTCCGGCCCGGCGCGCCCGCGGGAACCGTGCATCAATTCACCATGAATTCGGCCGACAGCAAAATTTATCCCGGCCTCAAACCCGTCACCAACGCGGCTTACCTGCGCCGCGACTCCTCTGGCAACCGCCTGGCGCTTTCGGCGCTGGACGGCACCACCAACGCCCCTTACACGCGCCGGGTGTGGGTCTATGTTCCCAGTCAATACGTGGCCGGCACCCCCGCGCCCTTCCTCGTCGTCCAGGACGGCGGCAGCTACGCCGCGCGGCTGACAAATATACTTGACAATATGATTGCGGACCACCGCCTGCCGGCCCTGATCGCCATTATGATCAACTCCGGCGGCGGCGATGCCCAGGGCAGCGAACGCGGCCTGGAATACGACACTGTGTCCGGCCAATACGCCGGGTTCATCGAGACGGAAGTCCTGCCGAGGATTTCGCGCGATTACCAAATCACCTTCACCAGGGACCCCGACGGCCGGGCGGCGATGGGCGGCAGCTCCGGGGGCGCGGCGGCCTTTACCATGGGCTGGTTTCACCCGGAACTTTACCATCGCATCCTGACCTATTCGGGGACCTTTGTGAACCAGCAGTCGCCGCTGAACCCGGCATCCCCTCATGGCGCGTGGGAATATCATGAGCATCTCATCGCGCAAAGCGCCCCCAAACCATTGCGGATCTGGATGCAGGTCGGCGAAAACGACAATCACTCCAACGATCCGGAAAACACGTATCACAACTGGGTGCTGGCCAACCAGCGCATGGCCGCCGCCCTGCAAGCCAGGGGGTATCATTACCAATTCGTCTTTTGCAAAGGAGCGGGCCATGTGGACGGAAAGGCCGTGGCCCAAACCCTCCCCGGCGCCCTGGCCTGGCTCTGGCGCGGCTACCCGGTGAGGTGACGGCTTTTCCAGAAACAATAGGTTTGACAGACGAACCGAAGGCCGCGTCACGAACCTGCGCGCTTATTCCCGGAATTCTTTTGGGAGATTTGCCGCTGCAACCCAAGCGTTTCCTCGGTGGCTTGATTGAGTTCCTTCATGGCGGCATTGTATTCTGCCGCCTGGGCCGCGTCCTGGAATTGGAGTTTTCGCGTGGCCGGGAGGTGTTCCCACTGGCCCCAGGTCTCCTCGAGCAGGTTGACCACCTTCAATATCGCTTCTCCCCGGCGCACATCGGCGTGGCGCATGGCTATGAGGGTTCGCGTATTGGAGTTGGAAAATGATTGCGCAAAGCCTTTAACACCGGCTTCTCGAAGCTCGCGCGGCAGATCGTGTTTCAGCAGTTCCTGCCGGTAAAGCTCGGTCCCATGTTCGGCAATATCCAGCAAGGCTTTGCTCTCCGCAATGAACTCGTCAACCATCTCCCTCCGGACCTTTAATTCTTCCCTGCTCTTCACCGAAGCCATGTCCAGCACGGGTGGATTCGTCAGTGCTGCCCAGGAAGATTCGTACTTCTTCGCCAATTCCTTCATTTTCGATCCAAACTCCTGGCTCACGGCCTGCAGCAACGCAACTTTGGCATTCGTCTCCTGTGCCGCGGAGGCCACCTGCGCTTTCAGTTTGGCGGTTAATTCCCATAAGTAGGTGCCGGCGCCCGATAGACCGATCATCAAGCACAGCAGCAATCCGTTGAGCGCCGCGCCGGTCAGCGCCCGTCCCATGATGCCCTTGCGGCCTTCATATTTCATTCTGCGCAAGGCCTTGATGCCCAAAACAAGCCCGCCCGCAAAAAACAGCGCAGAAATCCCGGCCGCGATGACGCTCCGAAGAATGTTGTCCGGATTCCCCATCGCCGATCGCAGCACCATCAGCAGGAGAATACCGGCAAACGGAGACCATAAAGCCAATTTGGCTAACCGAACGCCACACGACTTCCTGTATGCCATCGGCAGTGGTGGAGGCCTTGCCGGTGAATCGGCGTTTGGCGGTGGCGGTTCATCCATGCTTCGAATTTCACACCTTCGCGCCGCCATTGACAACCCTTAAATGGCAAGGCTTCATGGTTGAATTCTCCTATTCAGCAAATCCACTCCCGCCGCTACGGATTCCGGGTCCTGAGTTGCTCCCGCAAACTCTGCGCCTCGTCGGAAATTTCGTTGAATTCCTGATAGGCCAGGTTGTAGTCGTCCGCCTGGCTGGCTTCCTTGAAATGGAGGTCCCGCGTGGCGGGACGGTATTCCCATCGGCCCCAGGTCTCCTCCAGCAACCGGATCACCCGCAACAGGGCCTCTCCCTGGCGCACCTCCGCGCCGCGCAGGGCAGTGAGGGTGGGACTGACGGCGGCGATGGCGTCCACAAACTTTTGCAAACCCGCTTCCCGCGCCGCCGGCGACAACTTGTGCCGGAGCAATTCCCGCTGGTAAATTTCCGGCATCTTCCCGGTGAACTCCTCCAAGTCCCGGCCGGCCCTGATCGAGCGGCGCACCGCCTCCGCGCGCAAGCGCAAATCTCCCTGGCTCTTCACCAGCGCCATGTCCAGGACCGGCGGATTGGTCAGCGCGGCCCACGCGGAATCATAATTCTTCTGCAACTCCTGCAAGGCCAGGGCGAAGTTCTGGTTGGCGCTCTCCACCAGCGCCTTCTCCAGCGCCGCGCCGCCGCCCACACGGGCTGTCAACTGCTGCGCCTCAAGCTCCGCCGCCCTTTCCCGTTCCCGCGCCGTTCGTAACGCGTCACAAATCAAAAAGCCCGTCAGCCACAACATGAGTCCCAGCAACACGCCATTGAGCGCCACCCCGATCAGCGCCCGGGCCAGGATGCCCTGGCGGCCTTCCGCCTTCATCCGGCGCAATCCGGCAATTCCCGCCGCCACTCCGCCCGCATAAATCAACGTGGAAATCCCAACCACTGCAAACATGAGGATGGGATGACCGGCCGCTTTGGTCGCTCCCGCCGCCACCGCCACAATAAACACCGCCGCCCCGGCAAACGGAGACCAGAAACACACCTTGGCTGCTTTCATCCCAACCCGCTGCCCGGCCCGCGCCGGCGATGGGCCGGAAGGGATTTTCGGCGAATTCGGTGTGGTTGGAAAAGTTTCATCCATGCCCGGAATCTCCCCTGGCTTAACGCCAAATGAAAGCTATGGGCGCGCCAAGCCCGCATCGCCGTGGTGGCTCCATTCCGAAAATCCGCAATCCGCAATCCGCAATCCGCAATTTCATTTTCCCCCCACCCGCAGCGCCAGTTTCGCCCGGATATCATCCGAAGCCGCTCCCACCAAAATCTCATAATCCCCGGCCACCACCACGTATTGTTTCCTGGCCGTGTCCCAATAACGGAATTCCTTCACCGGCACCGCGATGTCCACCTGCGCCGTCTGTTGGGCCGCCACCGGCACGCGCTGAAATCCGCACAACACTTGCAGCGGCTGGGGGACGGCGGATTTGACATGCCGGAAATAGACCTGCACCACTTCATCACCGCCCCTGGCCCCGGTGTTGGCCACCTCCAGTTTCACATGAAACGTATCATTCGTATTGACTTGCGTCCGGTCCAGTTGCGCGGCGTCATACTTGAACTGCGTGTAGCTCAAGCCGTGCCCGAAGGCGAAGAGCGGTTTGCCCTTGAAATACCGGTAGGTGCGATTGGCCATCGAGTAATCCAAAAACGACGGCAGGTCCGCGGTCGCCTGGTAAAAAGTCACCGGCAGCCTCCCCGCCGGATTGACCTCGCCGAACAAAACTTCCGCCACCGCCCGCCCCCCTTCCTGGCCCGGATACCAGGCCTGCACAATGGCGGAAATATGCTCCGCCTCCCACGGCATGGCCATGGCGCCGCCGCTACAGTTGACAAAGACCAGCGGCTTGCCCGTCGTGCGCAACGCTTTCAGGAGCTCCGTCTGCACCCCCGGCAATTCGATGCGCGTGCGGTCCCCGTGGCTGAACCCTTCGTAGGGCGTGTTAAAGAATTCCCGTTCCAAGTCCGCGCAGATGCCGCCGACGTAAACAATCGCGTCCGCCGATTGCGCCAGCTCCACCGCCTGGAGCCGGGCCGCCTCATACGCCGCCAGGTTGTTGTCCCCCAGCCGGAGGACCATCGGGCACCCGGGTGCAGTATAAACCTCCACGTTCGTCCCCAGGAGAGTCGAAAGGCCGGCCGCAAAGGTCACCGGATGCGATGGTTCGCCCTCGTAATTGCCCAGCAGCGTGTTGGTGTAGGTGGCGTTGATGCCCAGCACGGCGATTTTCCGTATCTTGCTCCGATCCAGCGGCAGCAAGCCATCGTTCTTCAACAGCACCACCGACTCGCGCGCCATCCGCAGCGCCAGCGCGTCATTCCCCGGCGTGTCGTAATCCGTCGCCGCAATTTTCGCGTAGGGCACCAGGGCCGGCGGATCAAACATCCCCAGGCGGAACCGCGCCTCCAGCATCCGCCCCACCGCCCTGTCCAGTTCGCTTTCCTTCAGCAGATTGTCCCGCACCGCGTCCGCCAGTTGCCGGTACTCCGTTCCGCAACAAAGATCGCATCCGGTCCGCACCGCGGTGGCGGCCGCCGCCTCGATGGTCGGCGAAAAACCGTGGCCGTAGAAAAAGTCCTGGATGGCGCCGCAATCGGACACGACATGGCCCTGGAAGCCCCACTGGCCGCGCAGCAAATTGCTCAGGAGCAGCGTGCTGGCGCAGGAAGGCGTGCCATAAACATCGTTGTAAGCGCCCATGACCGCGCCCACATGGCCCTCCTTCACCGCCGCCTCAAACTGGGGCAGATAGACTTCGTAAAAATCCCGTTCCGAGGGCTCCGCGTCGAAACTGTGCCGCTCACTCTCCGGCCCGCTGTGGACCGCGAAATGTTTGGCGCAAGCCATCGCCTTGACATACTTGGGATCATCCCCCTGCAATCCCCGGATGAAGGCCACCGCCATTCTCCCCGTCAGGAAAGTGTCCTCCCCGTAAGTCTCCTGGCCCCGGCCCCAGCGCGGGTCGCGAAAGATATTGATGTTGGGCGACCAAAAGGACAGTCCGTTGTAATTGGTGTTGTCGCCGTTGTGCGCTTCCCTGTATTCGCGGTTCTTCGCCCGCCCTTCCGTGGCGATGGCATCGGCCACCGTGTGCAACAGAACCGGGTCGAAGCTGGCCGCCATGCCGATGGCCTGGGGAAAAACCGTGGCGATGCCGTTGCGCCCGATGCCGTGCAAGGCTTCGTTCCAATAATCGTAGGCTGGCAAACCGAGGCGTCGAATCGCCGGCGCCACATTGCAAACTTGCCGCGCCTTTTCCTCCAGAGTCATCCGTCCCACCAGATCGCGCACGCGCAACTCCAGCGGCTGACCCGGGTCCTTCCAGAGGGGCGCCTCTTCCGCGCCGGGTTCACGCGCGCCCGCCGGCGGGACACAAAACAGGATTGTCAGCAGCGGGGCGAAAACAAAAAGCCTCCCAACGGATGGCGTCCTCCTTTGGGCGTCTCCGGTTTGTTGATGGCACAAACTCATTCTGCCCAAGCTTGTTCCTTTCCCGCCCCGCAGTCAAGCCGCGCCAAAAGCGCAAAATGCGGTTGGTCGCAGGTCGGGACTCTTTGTCCCAAGAGTTTGATCATGGGGGAGTGATGGGCACGATGGTTCAAAAAAAGTGCTTTGATTTGGTTTGATTTGGTTTGATGGTTTTTGATTTGGAAAGCTCATTTTGGTGTATAAATTATTCATGGAAAGGCACTTGCGTTGATTTGCCGTAAAAAGGCCCATCCGCCGTCGCTGAAGCTTTGGCGGACAAGAATTGCGCACAAAAAGACCCTGTTGCGGCGCAGGGATGATAAAGTACATTGTTTTGGCAGAGTGTTGCACGCTCCTTGGGGGTGGACCCGCCTTCGCATGGCTTCCGCCGCCGCCAAAGCGCTTTGGCGGGACGAGTCGGCGCGGCAAGCGTGATGGAGTGGTAAAGTGATGGCGTCGGCGCAGCCAGAAGCCAAAAGGGAAGGGTTGTCCAGTGGTCTGGACCCTTCGCCGCGACGGCCGCCTTGTTACGCAACCTGCCATAGCTTAGAATATAAGCATCAGCCCTCAAGTTGGCAAGCGAAATTTTTGGGGGGATTTTTGGCGGGGTGGAGGACAAAGTTCTTCAGGCATGCCAACACTCGAAAACTGAGCGGGAAGTTTTCAGCAGTTGCCGAATTCTCTCATTTCAGCGAGTATATCCGCATGAGTGTTGCCGAATTGCCCATTCGGATTGACCGCGAGCAAATTGCGCGTTTCTGCCGGGAACGCGGCATTCGCAAATTGAGCTTGTTCGGTTCCGTATTGCGCCCCGATTTCGATCCGCAGCGCAGCGATGTGGACGTGCTGGCGGAATTTGAGCCGGGGGTGCTGAAAAACGCCGGCTTCCAATACTTCGGTTATGCTGAGGAACTGGCGGCCATCATCGGACGCAAGGTGGATTTTTGTTCGCGGTTGCATCCGCTGATTCTTGGCCGCGTGAAGGACGAGTTGTTTCCCGTGTATGAATGCCGGGGTAGTCTGGGGCGTGCTCGATGTTGAAGCGGGCAAGTTGAGAGAATCTGTGCAGGCGATTCTCGCCAAAGAATTTCCCGAAACGCCCCCACGGTAAACCAATCGCCACGCCAGGGCCTGCGATCACCGGCGTGCCAAATCACGAAGGCCAAGCCGGCTTGTCCGCCAGCCTGTCCTCCGCAGGCCCGGCGAAGCAGGATACCCCGGATTGCGCCCCGGCTGCCCTCGCAACATTGCGGACAACGCCGCCACCACCTGGGAGGGCTTGCGCCGATTCGTCGCTTTTCTCGGACCGAGATTCTCGGAGAGTAATTCCGAATTCCGGGCTTGACCCGAATGGCGCTTAGATAAGAGGATTGTATTCATCTTGACTGTTTTCAGTTGGCTTGGCGGTAGGCGTTGCGATGTGGGATTTCGATGAATTGATGGCGCGGCTGGGTCAGCCATGAA
>JBEKVM010000016.1:0-59775 GCA_049513975.1 Verrucomicrobiota bacterium
AGCCGGTGAAATCGAGTCAAAAGAAATTTTTGTTTTTCTTGAACGCAAACCCGCTGCCGCCCGTCTCACTTCGATACCTCAACAGGCAAAGTCAAATTCCATTCCGACAGGCTGCTAGCAGCAGGAATTTGTTAAGACATCTTCAGTGTTTTAGTTGTTGGAGAGGCGACGCGCCGCAACTACGGCCGCCACCCCGCCGAAGACCGGGAAGGAGAAGCGGTGCAACCGCCGTGACCTCGCGGAGCAAAGCTCGAGGCCATCCTTTTCCGCGACCTTCCCGAAAGCAAGTTTGAAGGTTCAACCGCCGGATGCGGAAAACCGCACTTCCCGTGGTGGGGGAGGGGTGACGGGCCCAATCCCGTCACCCCGACCGGAGCAATTCTGCTTTTTCCCGTGTTTGTCCAGCTTTGCCTGGCTGGCCGTTTTTTATGGACCGCGGCGGATGAGGCGGTCGCGCGCGGGCGGGGGCGGCATGGTTTCAGGAGCGGATTTAAACTGTTCGGTGGGGGATTGGCGGGTTCCGTCCCGCGCGGCCAACTGGCCGTCGGCGACCAGCATGTCTTCAACCTGATAAAGGTTTCCATCGGCGTGTTTGTAGAATTTTTCCATTTCGTCGAGATGGAATGGACGGGAGCCGCGGCGGCCAAAGACCACGGCTTGATTGCCGGTTTCGTCCACTACCCGGTCGCGATCCAGGCCGCGGGAAACCGCCACGGCGGGTTGGCGGGTGGGAAAAGTGGCGATGAGCATGGGATTGGGGACGGGGCTGAAGCCCGCGGCGCCGGGCACGTTTTCCGGCGAGATCATCTGGAGGACGCGCAGGCCATTTTTGCCGTCGGCCACGAGAGCGAACATGGAGGCGCTGATGGAGCCGATTTGCACGGCGCGGGTGTCGTTCAAGGCGCCGCCGGCGTTATAGAGGCGTTCCAGTTTCGGTCTTTCCGGATTGGTGATGTCAATAAAGGCCAGCCCATCGCCGCCGTCGGCCACATAAGCGTAGGTGCGGGCGAGATAAAAGCGCCGGGCGTCTTGGAGGGGGACGACCGCGCCGGGAACGAGTTTGGGCCTGGCCGGATCGGTGATGTCCACGGTCTTGAACCCCTCCTCGTCGGTGACGAAGGCGTAACGGAATTGGACGCCGACGGCGCGGGGATTTTTGAACTGCCCGCCGCTTAATTCGCCAAGCAGGGCCGGGGCTTCCAATTTGGTGTTGCTCAAGCCCAGCACGAACAGGCCCTTTTGCGCCACGACGAATAAATTGGTTCCGGCCATGCACGAATGCATCGCGCCCGCCAGTTTGCCGTCCGGATTGAAGCGGATGATTTTCCCGTGTTTGTCGTCCAAAAAGTTGTTGTCCGGATTGCCGTCCACCAGCGTTCCGACGGAAACCATGACCAGGCCTTCTTCGCGGTCGGTGACGAAAACCCAGGCGTAAATGAGGCTGATGGGCTGCTCCTCGTTGTTGCCGTAAAGCTCGCCGAGCTGGGGATACTTGGGATCAATGAAGTTGTTGGTCATGCGCAGGCGCAACGGGTCTATGCCCAGGGTGCTGGGCAGGGTCACGGAGGTGGCGTATTTGGTCCGCACATAGGTGCGCTGGCCCACGGGCGAGACGGGCGAGGTGACGATTCGTTCCGAAAAGCCTTTTTGATCAATGTTGGCGACATCAAAGACTTCAAAACCGTCCGGCCCGTTGGCGGTGTAGAGATATTCGCCGCGCAAGGCCAGGTCGAGGATTTCCCTGGCCTCGTGATGATAGGCTTCCTTGAGTTCGCCTTTGTGCGTTTGGACGTGTTGCAGGTAATTGGAAGGATAGGCCAGTTTTTGCAAATGGCTGCCGTAGGCGGCTTGCGGCTCGTCCCGTTCGGTCCAGACCACGCCATCCAGGCCGCCCTTGCCTTCGCCGACGTAGGCATAGCGACCGAAGAAATTGACCGTGCCGGTGCCAAAACCAAGCAACTGGGCCATGATGGCGTTATTGTCGTTTTCCCGGGCGAGGTGACAATCGGAGCAATTCTTGGTCGTGCCGGCGCCGCTGGTGGTGTGGGGGAAATGGGGATTGAAGGCCTGACCGCTGTAGCCTTCGGCGGAGACGGTTTGTTGCTGCGAGTAAACCCATTCGCGATTGGCGTTCTGCGAGCCGACGAGGACCGCGCTGGAGGAGCGAAGGACGGCCAGGCGGTTGTGCTTGACCGTGCCATCCAGGCCAAGCATGAAAACATCATCGCGCAGGACCTGCGGATTGTAGGAGGTGAAATTGCGCGTCGTGACCCCCTCGTATTTATTGAGGGCGATGCGCTGGTTGGCCTTCATGGGCAAATGGCAGCCGAAACAACTGGTGGCCCAGGAGGAGTGGCAAATCTGGCAGGAGACATTGGAGTTGTCGTGGGCGAGTTTTCTCGGGCAGTCCGAGGCCGGCACATCGCCCCAATTCAGTCCGTCGCGCCGCAGGGTTTTCGCGTAGGCCGATTTGGGATTATAGCGCGGGGAGGCGGGGTCAATGGTGTCGAGCGTCTGGGGAATTTCCCAGCGCACATTGGGGCTGAGGGTCGAGTACTGGAAAAGTTTTTTCCCTTCCCAGACGAAGCGCGGCCCCCACGGGGCGGCGCTTTGGTTCAAATCAACCTGTCCGCCGTTGCCGGAGGTGACGAGGGTGGGGCGTTTTTCCACCGTGCCGTGGCAATCAATGCACTCGATGGTGGTGGCGGCGCGCCCTTCGCCGTAAAGCCGGCCATTGCCGTGAACGTCCGACTCAAAATGGCAGTCCACGCATTGCATGCCGTGGGCGAGATGGATGTCGTTCAAGTGAACCGCCCTGGCGAATTTGTGGGGATCATCCGGCGGGATGATATTGCCGTCGGCGTCCAGCAGATTTCCCTGGCGGTCTTTCTTGAAAATGGCGCGAAAAACCCAGCCGTGGCCGTGGTAATCGGCGAACTGGGTGTTGGTCATCTGCGGATTGAGCTCGGCGACTTTTTCCAGAAAATCCAGGTTGCCCCACAGGCCGCGGGCAGCGGCGGCTTCGGGGTTGTTGCGGACCTTGAGCACCATTTCTTCATCAGTCGGATTGTGCTGGGTTTTGGGATACATGAACTCGCCGTCGGTCTCCTGATCCCACCAGGTGTAGCCGAGGTATGGGTTGACGAAGAGGTCGCCCTGGTGCATGTGGCAGCTCATGCACTGGCTGGAAGGAATGGCGCGGGTCAGGACATGCTGAATGGGATGGCCGCGCTCGTTTTTCGGAATCTGAGGATCGGCCGTGAAACTCAAGCCCTGGTTGCCATATTTGCTGTACCAGGCGGCGGAGGTGGGGGAGCGGTCGTTGGCGTAAATGACATGACAGGAAGTGCAGCCGCTGCTGCGATAATCGCCGGGATGATTGTTGGAACCCATGAAAACCAGCAGCGCATCATGCAGCCGCATTTTCACCAGATTCAGGAAAACCGGGTCGGTGCGATTGAGCGTGCCCAGGCCGCGGTTGGAAAGGCGCCGCGCGGGATGGCCCGGCTCCTCCCCGGGATTGGGAAGGCCCAGTTGCAGCGGGGCTTGCCCGCCCTTTTCAAAAATGCGCAGGATGTTGCCCGGCTGGCTGATGGGAAATTGCGGCAGCGGTTCGATGAAAGGCAATATGCCGTGCAGCCGCGTGTCCTCCGGCGTCACCGGCTCTGGATTGAACAAGGTCAGCGGCTCGCCGTTCGGGCCGTAAGCCTGGCCGAAGCGATAATTCTTCAAGGGAAACGCGCCGTTGTTGTAAAGGGCCGCCCCCCAGAGCTGGGCGCCGTGATACATCATGCTGTGGGACACATGCTCCACCGCTTCCTGGTGGCATAGGCCGCAGGCTTTGGCGGCGACGCGCAAGTCGCCGGGGTTGACAAACTGGATGAACTCCGGCGATTCGTGATTGAGCAACACGTCCGAATCGCTGGGATTGGCGGAGCTGATCCAGAATTCGGGATGGAGGGCGGCGACGTGCGCCTTGGGCAGGGTCAGGCCGGGGGTGGGATTGCCGCCGTGGCAATCGGTGCAGCCGAGCACCACATTTTTGCTCGAGTGCATGCTCGGGTTCTCGATGCCGGTGTGACATTGCAGGCAGCCCGCGCTGTGGCGCAGCGCTTCCTGCCGCGACTGATCAATCAGGTTCGGCGGCGGCTGGGCGTGAGGCGGGGACGGCAAATCGCGCGGCACGGAAATCGGCGGGCCGAAACCATGGTCCTGCGCCCCAAGGAAAAACACGGTAAACAGGAAGGAGGCAGCCAGCGCTGGAAGAAGCTTCCGATCTAATTGACCGGCGCGGATGGCGGACCTGGCGGGAAACAAATTGTGCGGCGCGGTTTCCATGGGTCAGTAGGTAAATGTGACAGCCAGAACCGCGTTGTAAAGAAAATCATCCACCCGCGAGGGGCCGGGAGAACCGTAGCCCGGCACGGGATTGGGACTGGTCTGATAAATGTCGCGATAGCCGCGGAGCGGCAGCAAGACGCCCAACCCGGCGGAGATAATCACGTTGTCGGTGAGAAACGGCCGGTATTGGAAGCCGGTGCTCAAGTCCCAGCCGAAGTCACGGTCCACTTTGTCGGTGAAGAGAGCGTACTTGAGCGGCTCGGTATCCATGAACCGGATGAAATTTAGATTCATAAAATTACGCAACTTGGGCATGACTTCGGTTTCCGTGCCCAGGCCGGCCAGAAACAGGCCGGGATTGACAAAATTGGCCTGGCCTTCGGTTTTACTCGTGCGCAAATCGGGCACCAGGCTGTCGGGCTGTTTGAGGCTGACGGAGGTTCCCGCCAGACCGATGCCTTGATGGACATACCAACTGAACGGCCCGCCGGTGAAATTGGGGTTGTCCACGATCGAGTCGAAGCCGGTTGCCTTGCCGTCCGTCGGATTCTTGTCGCCCGAAGCGTAAAAGAGGGAGGCCTTGTAACGAATCCAATCGTGGTCGTAGGAAGCTTCCAGGGCCGCCATCTGGGCGTTGATTTCGACGGGACGCCCAGCCAGCCCGTTGAAGGAGTCGCGTCCGATGACTTCATAAAAGGCATGGGTGAGATTCAAGCGGCCAACGTGGCCATCGCCGGTCCATCCGAAATAAACGGCGTCCACCGAGTGGGGGACCACCGTTCCGAGCGGGGCGGGGCGGGCCAGATTGCCGTTCTGGTCATAATGGGTCTGGCCGGCGTCCTCGTTGGCCTGGAGGCTCCATTGCGCGGTGTAGCCGTGCCAGAGGAAATCCTGGCGGTAGAGATTGGCGATGAAGACATTCTGGCCGCGGGCGTCGAAGGTGTTGAGGCCGGAGTTGGAATCCTTTTCGCGCATGTTAAAGAGGGCGAGGTTGTATTGCCAGCGGTTGTTGCCGGCGTTGCCGAAGAGGCGCGCGCCGGAATTGACATCGTTGAAAATGAAACCGCGGAAATCGCTGTTGAAGGGCTGGTTGCCAAAGCGGCTGGCGAGGAAATCGTAATTGTCCGACAAATCGCCCAAATGAATTTCCAGAAAGGCCTCCTGCAAGGACAGATAATCATCCGTCCGCCCCGTCCCGCGGGCCGGGTTCGGGCTGATGAGGCCGTTTTCCTGCGTGTCGGTGTAATTGATGTTGTAAACCGGCTGCAAGCGCACCGCCCAATGGACCGGCTGGAACACGGTGTATCCCTCGAACAGATCCGCGGTGAAGGAAAAATAATTCTGCACAAAAACCTGGTCGCTCCGGCCAAAAAACTCGCCGCTGTTGGGCAGGGCCGCGCTCACCCCGCTGGGCACCGGCAGGCTGCGCGCCTCGAAATCCGTCTCAGAACTGGCTGTCAAGTCGAGAAAAATGTCCTGTCCGATGATGGGCGCGTCGCCCTTCAGCAGGCTCTGCCGGTAAGGCGCCCAGAGCAGCGGGGCCGGCGTTTCATAGGGCGTTTCGATGTCTCCCGAAGTGTAGCGCCGCCACGGGACAAAACCGATGCGCCAGCGGTTGGTGGTTGGTTCGGAAAACGGCGGTATGCTGTAATCCTGGCTGACCGGGTAATTGGCGCTGTCCCATTTGCGCGGGAGATATTGGTTGGCGCGCGTGTTGGCGCGGGGCAGGTCCAAACCGGGAGGCAACGGCCCGGCCCCGTAATTGGTCTCCGTGGGCGGCTGGATCACTTCCAGCCCCTCCCCATATACATTAGTGCGGGGCAAGGCCAGCCGCGGCGGCAACGCCTGGTCCCGCACCACCGGCGGCAAGAGGATTTGGTTGGTGAAAAACGACGGCGGTGGGTTGGCGGGCGGCCGCAGCATGGCCCCGGGATCGGGATTGAACAGGGTGGGCGGCAGCGGCGGCGGGCCGGAGTTGGTTATCCGGTTTGGCCGGTAGATCTTCTCCGGCACCGCCAGGTTCGTGCGCAAAGGCGGGTTGCCAGGGTCGGGATTGAATTGTCGCGGCGGCAGCGGCGGGGTGTTGGTGGAGACGATTTGATGGGGCAGCGCCGCATTGATGTTAGTGAGGGCTTGATTGGTCAAGGCCGCGCCGCGGTTGGTCACGCTTTGCGCCGGCGCCAGGGGCACGACCACCGGCCACAAAACCATCGCCACCGCCAAACCGAAGGGACGGCGGCGTTCATCGGCGATATTCCTATTGGGAGACATCGGAGAGGTTTCTGCGAAACTCATTCAAGTCCCTGGCCAGCCGGAGGGGCGCAAAATCCGGGAGCGACTGCACGTCGTCGAACAACTGGTTCAGCGAGCGGTTCAATTTCGCATCGGCGGACCATGGGGCCAGGCTGGCCGTCAGCCGGTCCAACGCCAGGACCAGCCGCTCGGCGTAGCGCGCTTTGGCCGTGGTTGACAGACCCGGGTCGGCGAGCGGATCAATGGACCCTGCCAGAGTCTTCAGGCACTGGCGGGTCATGTCATCCGACCAGACCAGATTGGCGGCGGTTTTGGCAAAATCGTCGCTCCAGCGCTGCACCCCAGACCAAGCGTCCGCGTTGGTGGCGGGGAAACCGGGTTCAAAGGCAGGCAAATGGCTTTCCATTTTGCTCATGGGTTGCAGCAGCCGGAGCAGCCCCTCCGATTGTTCGCGGAGGTTTTTGTCCGGGTCTTTTTGCCCGGACAACTGCCAGCTCATTTCCCGGAGCGCGACGGCCTGCCCGACTAGCCAGATTTGCGGGCCGGGTTTGTCCTTGGCCTTTGGCCAGTGCCTGGGCTCCGTGGCCGACTGGCCGTCCAATTCAAAAATCAATTCCGGATGGCCGGCGGCGCGCGTGGCCGCGTCCACATTTTGGTGGCAGGCGACGCAGGTGTTGGCCCGCACATAAAGGTTTTTCAAATCGCGCATTCCGGCCTGCACCCGCTCGGCCGTGGTCCAATCCTTGCGGGTATGGGAGCGAAGCCAGTTTTCCGCCGGGGCGTGGCAGTTCTCGCAGGAAACGCCGTCGGTGATTTTGTTTTCCTGGCTCAAAAGCCCCGCCGGCACGGTCTGGAGCGGCGCATGGCAAACCGTGCAACGCGCGTCCTGGGTGGGATCGCTGATTTTCAAATTTTCGGCGATGCGCGCGGCGCGCGGCGTGGTCAGCGTGGCGAAGGGGCGCTCATGATGGAAATCCAGTTTCGACCACCGGGTAAATTCGCTTTGCGTGCTGCCGCCGCCGCCGTGGCAACTGCTGGCCGAGCATCCCGCCGAGCCGACAAAACGGGGCGGGCTGTCCTGGCCCTCGCCAGCCATGACAAAGGTTGAGCCGGCCAGGCCAAGCAAAACGAGGCCGAAGGCCGCGCAATTTTTTGGGCGGATTTTTGTTTTCCACCCGCCGCTTCCGGCAAGGTTTTCCGCCGCCAGGGTCGTTAATTGATTGCCGGGCACGAATAGTTGTTATAATGTTTGATACCGAGAATGCAAACCATTATCCATGCAAACCCGGTCTTGCTCGCCGATCTCCAAACCGCCTTGGCTGGCAATCCGGGATTGATGGCCGGTTACGCGTTGCTGGGGATCATGGCCCTCTATGGCCTGGCGCTGTTGGGGGGGACATTTCGGCGTTTTTACTTCGAGCGCGGCCAGCGTGCCCTGGCCCGGGAAGCCCTGCGCCAGGAAATCAAAGCCGCCACCTTGCGCTGCCACGAAACCGAGCAAATCAAGCTCATTTGGAACGGCTGGCGCAAATTCGAGGTCGTCAAGAAAGTTAAGGAATGCGAAGACGTTGCCTCTTTTTATCTGGCGCCGCACGACAAACGCCCGCTCCCGCCCTTCAAGCCCGGCCAATACATCACCTTTCAAATCAACCTTCCCGGCCAGTCCAAACCGGTCATCCGCTGCTATTCCCTGTCCGACAGCCATCGTCCGGACTATTATCGCGTGACCATCAAAAAGGCCCTCCCGCCCCCGGATGTCCCCGACGGCAAACCGGGCTTGGTTTCCTCCTATTTTTATGACGCGGTGCGCGAAGGGGACATTCTGGATGTCAAAGCCCCGGGCGGCCATTTTTTCCTGGATCTGGCGGAACCCAGACCGGTGGTGCTGATTTCCGGCGGGGTGGGGATCACGCCCATGATCGCCATGCTCAACGCCATCATTGACAGCGGCGCCAGGACCGAGGCCTGGTTTTTCTTCGGAGCCCGGAGCAGCGAGGACCACCTCTTCAAAGATCATCTCCAACAGGCGGCCGCCGGCAACGATAACCTCCACCTCCATGTTTGCTACAGCCGCCCCAGGGAGACCGATGTGCTCGGACGCGATTATCATCACAGCGGACGGGTGACCGCGGACTTGTTCAAACAACTGCTCCCGTCCAGCAACTACGATTACTTTCTTTGCGGCCCCGGCCCGTTCATGAACAGCATCAGCGAGGGCCTGACCGCGTGGGGTGTGCCGGGAAAATACATCCATTACGAGGCCTTCGGTCCGGCCACTGTCAAGAAAACGGCGCCGCCGTCCTCCGCCTCTGAAACGGCCTTGCTCTCCAAACTGAAGGTCACTTTTGGCCGCATCGGCAAGACCGTCCACTGGAATCCGGCCGCCGCCTCCCTCCTTGATTTTGCCGAACTCAACGGCGTTAAAATAGACGCCGGCTGCCGCGCCGGCAACTGCGGGACTTGTTTGGTCGCCATCAAATCAGGGAGTGTGGATTATCTGGCCCCGACCGGGGCCAGCGCCGAACAAGGCTCGTGTCTGACTTGCATCTGCAAACCCAAAACAGACCTGGTGCTGGACGCCTGACCGTTCCATTTCATGCCCAATCCGCCTCCAACTTTTGACCGTCCGCAACGGTGGGATGCCGCCTTGGATCCTGAGATGTCGGAGGCCGGCGTGGACCGGCTTCTGCGCACCGCCCCTTTTTCCCAGATGAAACCGGGGGGATTCCCCGCCCACCTTTCTCTGCGCGACATTCTCAAACACGACACCCGGGTCCACACTTATCGCCGCGGGGAAATCATCATGCGCGAAGGCGATTACGGGACCTCCGCCTTTTTGGTCTTGTCCGGCGCGGTGCGGGTGGTCCTCGGGCCGGGATTGTCCGCCTCCGTCCTGGGCCGCCGCCTTTTTTTCCGCAAGAATATTTTCAAGGCCGTTGCCCAATTGTGGGCCTACCAGAGGGAACCGGAAAGCTTCAGCCTGCGCGAACTGAAGAAAGACTTGTTCGCCTCGACCCGCGGCTCCCAGGGCAAGGAAGTCCGGGTATTTCTCCAGGACGTGCCGCGCATCCTGGACAAACACAAGACGGCTGTGATTGAAGGGGGGGAGTTTTTTGGGGAGATCGCCGCCCTGAGCCGCATGCCGCGCACCGCCTCCGTTTTTGCCGACAGCGAGGAAGCCGGACTGCTGGAGATCCGCTGGCAAGGGCTGCGGGACCTGATGAAATACGACCAGGCCTTGCGGCAACACATAGATCAAATCTACCGCGAACGGGCGCTGGCCTCCGCCTTGCGCGAAATTCCGGTTTTCGCAGATCTCTCCGAGGAAACCCTCAAAAAAGTCATGGCCCGCACCGAATTCGGCACCTACGGAGATTATGACTGGTCGGGGGAGTACAAACGCCTGTTGCAAACCGGCGGCCAGCGCCAACAGGAGCCGGCCATCGCCCAGGAAGGCGACTATCCCAACGGCATCATCCTCATCAAAGCCGGCTTTGCCCGGGTCAGCCAGAAGTTCGGCCACGGCCATCGCACCCTCAACTATCTTGGGGCCGGCCACATTTACGGCTTGCAGGAAATGGCCCACAACTGGCGCAAACCCGATTCCCCCGTCCCCCTGCAATACACCCTGCGGGTCATGGGCTACACCCATGTCATCAAGATACCCACCGACGTGATGGAAAGCCTGGTCTTGCCGGAGATTGCGCCGGAGGATTTGCCTGCGCTTGTCACCCCCGCCGCAGAAGAGGCCACCGCCCGGCCCGCGGCGATGGACGCCGCCGGAAAAATCGGCGCGGACATGCTGGAATTCCTGACGGAGAACCGCTTTTTCAACGGCACCGCCACCATGGTGCTGGACCTGGACCGCTGCACGCGCTGCGACGACTGTGTGCGGGCTTGCGCGGCGGCGCACGACGGGAACCCCCGGTTTCTGCGCCGCGGCCCGATCAGCGGCAAGCTGATGGTGGCCAACGCCTGCATGCACTGCGTGGATCCGGTTTGCATGATCGGCTGCCCCACCGGCGCCATTCATCGTGACGCCATCGGCGGCCAGGTGGTCATCAATCCCTCCACCTGCATTGGCTGCAAGGCCTGTTTCAACAATTGCCCCTACGAAGCCATCCGCATGGTGGAAATCCGGGATGAAGAGGGGGAAATCCAGTTGGACAAGGAATCGCTGCCGATCCTCAAGGCCACCAAATGCGATCTTTGCGTGGAACAAATCACCGGGCCGGCCTGCCAGCAGGCCTGTCCCCATGGCGCCCTGGCCCGTGTCAACATGCACAATCTGGATGCCTTTGCCGACTGGCTCAAGCGATAATGCGATTCTCCCAACAACGCGGGTTTGGGTTCACGGTCTTTCTCATCCTGGCCGCGGAGATTGTCTGTCTCCATCTGGCTTACGCCGGCCAGATGCCGCACTTGAGCTACCTCACCGGCTGGGCTTTGTTGGCCGTGATTTTGCTCCTGGCCATTTACAATGCGCGCAAAAAACTGCCCTTCCTCCCGCTCTTGTCCTCGGAAGCGTGGCTGCAGTTTCACATCTACGCCGGCCTTCTCACCGGCGTCCTGTTCGCCGTCCATGTCAGCTATAAAATCCCGGCCGGCTGGTTCCAGGGGGTTCTGGCCTGGCTTTATCTGCTGGTCATGGCCAGCGGTTTCTTCGGACTGTTTCTCTCCCGCACCATCCCCAGGCGCCTGACCACCCGGGGCGGCGAGGTTTTGTTTGAGCGCATCCCGTCCATCCGCCGCCAAATCCAGGAGCAGGCCGAACAACTGGCGCTGCAATCGGCGGGGGAATCAAAGTCCGACACCATTGCCGGCTTTTACCTGCGCGAGTTGAAAGACTTTTTTAACGGCTCCAAAAACCGCCTCTCCCATTGGAGCGAGGACGGCAGCCCGCTCAACCACATCCTGACCAAAATCAGCGATGTCCAGCGTTACCTCAATGAGCAGGAACGCGCCACCCTGGAAAAAATCGCCGTCCTCGTCCGCCAAAAGGACGCCCTGGATTACCATTACGCCCAGCAGTTTCTGCTCAAGGCCTGGCTCTTTGTCCATATTCCCCTGACCTACAGCCTGCTCCTGTTCGCCGTCGTCCACATCATCCTGGTCTTTGCCTATTCGGGAGGCGCCCCATGAGCCAGCAACTGCCCCCGCCCGGTTTCAATCCGCTCCAGTACGAACGCCCCAATCTCAAATGGGTTTGCGGCAAGGCGGCGGACGGCCAGCCCTGCCGCCTCGGCCCCGACTCCCGCGGCCGTTGCCGCGTCACCTTCGAATGCCGGCCCGCCTTTGAAACCAAACCCGGGGAAAGCAAAGGCCGCTACCGCTGCACCCGGCCGGCCGAATCTGGCGGGCCGTGCGCCGGGGGACCGCTGCCCGACGGGACCTGCTGCCGGCCCCTGGCCCGGTGCGTTCCGGTGCGCAGCCTGCGCTCCAAACGAATTGTGTTCACCATTTGCACCGTCATCCTGACGATCGGCTTCCTCCTGGTGGCGCTGTGCGGCCCTTTGCGCTGGGGGTTCATCAGCCCCGGCCCGTTGTCCAGGCAACATGCCACCTTCCTCTTCGCCCACCGGGCCAAACAGGAAGCCGCCGGCAATTGCGCGGTCTGCCACAAGGCCGCGCGCGGCGGCATTTCCACCTGGTTCCAGTCGGCCTTGCAGGCCCGGCCCGGCCCCTGGGAAATCCGCGCCCTGGCCGCCGCGGAACCTTCCGGCATGACCGCCATTGATCGCAATTGTCTGGGGTGCCACGAGGGACATTCCTTCCATGAACCCAATGTTGACAGCGAACATTCCTGTTCGGATTGCCACGTGGAGCATCAGGGGCCGGGACCGATGCACGCCCCCGCCGATGCCGCCTGTCTCTCCTGCCACGCCAACGCCGACGCCCTCCAGATCTCCATTACCAAGGCCGCCAGCCTTCCCGCCGCCGCCTTCGATTTTCGTCCCGCCCAGGGCCGCGTCATCTTTCATACGCCCCGTCCGCCCCGCGGCTACACCCGCATCATCCACAGCTTCTCCACCGATCATCCCGAATTTGAAATCATCTTCAACCGCCTCAAAGACCCCGACACGTTGCGTTTCAACCACGAACTGCACCTCGGCTCCCACAATGTTTCCGCGCTTTTGCATGGCCGCAAGCTGACCTGCGCCGACTGTCACCAACCCGATGCCGCCGGCGTTCATTTCATCAAAATCACCTACCAGCAGAACTGCCGGCAATGCCACGCCCTGCAATTTGATGTCCGCAATCCCGGCCTGCTCATTCCGCACGGCGACGCCGAGCACGTCCGGGCCTTTCTGCGCAGCCTGCCCCAGCAATACGCCGATTACGCCGCCAGCCGGCAGGGGATTGGGGACCAGGCCCACATTGAGGCCTTCGCCCAGGAACAAATCGCCCGGCTCCGCCTTGATTTTCATTCGGGCGAGGAATTGGAGCGCCGCGTCTTCTTCAACAATGCCCGGCTGGGCCCGGTTGGCGCCCCCGGCGGAACCAACGCACTGGGCGCCGCCATTTTTCCCGGTTGCGCCTATTGTCACGAAGTCACTCCTTCCGCCAGCGGCGCACCGCTGGTCACCGATCCGATCCTGCCGGACCGTTGGATGATCCACGGCAATTTCGATCACAGCAAACATCTGGTCAGCGCCACCGGTGTGGGAGGCAAAATCCTCTGCTCCGAGTGCCACGATGTTGAGCACAGCCGCCTGACCTCCGATGTGCTGCTTCCCTCCAAAGAAACCTGCGTGCAATGCCACAGTCCCAAGGGCGGCGTCTCCGAGAGTTGTTCCACCTGCCACAGCTATCATTCTTCCCGGAAGGATGCCACGGCCGCGCGGTGACCGCCCCGGAGTGGAGGGTCAGAGCGATGGGTTGCGCGGAAACTTCGCGTAAGGCAGCCGGGTCCCGCGGAACAGGATCTGGTCGGAACGAATCGCGTCCGGCGCCAGAAAATTCGCCGTGCCCGAGGCGGCAATCAGGTCGTCCTGATCCACCCCGTCGCCGCTCACCCCGATGGCGCCGATCAGTACCCCCTGCCGATACAGCGGGAATCCGCCCGGAAAAATCGTCATGCCGTTGGGCAGCGCGCGGTCGGGCGCGAGCCGGGCCTGGACCGCGGTCAAACAGACTCCGTTCAACACGTTGGTCACGCCCGCCGGCAACAGTGAGTATATTTCCTGATAGCCATAATACGGGCCGGGCGCCGTGTTTTGGATGCCGGGCGGATACATGCTTTGCGCCAGGAATCCAATCGCGCGCACCGAGTAAGCGTGCTGGTCGGATGAAAAATACAACGCCGTCCTCGCCTTCTGCACCGCCACATCCCAACTGAACATCGTCGCCTCGGCCATCCGGAAAGTCCCCAAGACCACCGGCGCCACCCCGGGCGTGTTGGGATTGTTGACCACCGAAATGAAAACTCGCGCCGATTGCCCCGGCGGCAGGCGGATGCCGGCCCGCGTCATAATGGCGCGCTGCGCCGCCAGCGTCAGTATGTTCGTCACTTCCCGGGCCGTCAGCCGCGCTTCTCCTTCAATGGCGCCCCCCATCGGGTCCGCCATGATCGTCTGGCGCATTTCCCCGGCCACGCCGCCGAGATGGAGCGCCGGATAGCTCACCGGCGGCGAATTGGTGATCTCGTAAGGCGGCACCACCTCTCCGAACCCCAGCGAGTCCAGCGGGATGAGTTTGGACGTTCTCGTCGTGCTGTTGACGTAGGGGAGGCTGATGCCGTTGATCAGAACCAAAGAGGCGTAGAATCTTGGGTTCGCCGCGGAGCCGCTTTCCCCCGCCAGCGCCACATCTTCATCCACATCGTACCGGCCGCCGGCGGTCTGTTGAATGTCGTCCAATTCTGGAATGGGAGCTTTCCCCGTAATGGCCGCGCCCACGCCCCCCACCAGTTCGCCGCTCTTGTAAAGCGGCAACCCGCCGGGCGAGCCGGCCAGGCCCGAAAGCGCCGCCAAATTCAGCCCGGTGATCGGCTCCCCGTTGGTGCCCCCGCCGCCAAACGCGCCCGCGTTGAAGGTGTGCGGATCTTTGAAACGATTCACGTCCGAAAAAGACAGGTTGGCAAAATTCACCCCCACCAGCGGGCCGGGCGGCGTATTTTCAATCGTCGGCGGAAAGTGTTGTTGCACGATGTATCCCGCCGTGCGCGAACTGAAGGCATTTTGGTCGCTGCTCAAGAATGCCGCCGTTCCCGCCTTGGTGATGGCATCCACCACATCCAGCGCGGCGGGATTGGGCCGCAAGCTCCACACCCCCAGCACGAAGCCTTCCCGATCCACCACCGCCACCACCCCGTTGGTCGTCGTACGGTTGGTCACAAAAAAATTGCCCCGCGTCAACGCCTGGGAAATCACCACGGCCACGTCATTGGAACTCAAAACCTGCGCCCCCTTCCCCTCCACCACCTGGAGCAGCACAAGCATCCAAAACCATGCCCGGACCAATCTTCGCATAATCCAAGGCTGCGTCATTGCAGCCACACTAACCCCGTCCAGCCCGGCATGGCAAGTTCCGCTGCTATTTGACCGTGACAGAAGGGGGTTGCGGCCGTGCTTTTTGTGGGTCCAGGACGGAACGGTTATAAGTCGGGGGACAACGGCGCATCCGGGTGGCGCGTCAGCTTCAGGCGGGCGACGCGAGTGGAGTCCATTTCCTCCACGCGCAATTCGAAATTTCCCAGCGGGAGAGTGTCGCCCGGTTTGGGGAAGCCGCCCAGGCGCTGGGTGACCCAGCCGCTGGTGGTGGCGATGCCTTCGCTGGACAAATTTTGGCCGACTAATTCGCCCAATTCATGCAGGGGCAGCGCGCCCTCAATCTGCCAGGTGCTCGGGTCGCGGCGGAGGAGGAGCGGTTTTTCCTGGTCGAATTCATCCTGAATCTGGCCGACCAGTTCTTCCAGGATGTTTTCCAGCGTGGCCAGGCCGACGGTGCCGCCCCACTCGTCCACGACGATGGCGAGATGGAGTTTTCGCTCCAGAAAAAGTTGGAGCAGTTTTTCCAGGCGGGTGGTTTCGGGGACGTAAATCAATTTGCGGGCGGCGCCGCGCAAATCCGCCCCGCTCTGCGCTGTGGCGCGCAAGGCGAATAAATCCTTGCAATGAACCACGCCGAGGGTTTTGTCCAAATTGCCGCCTTCGCAGAGCGGGAAGCGGGAGTAATGCGATTTTTCCGCCAGCTCCAGGCATTCGGCCAGGCTGGCCTGGGTGTTGAGGCTGACGATTTCCATGCGCGGGCGCATCACGTCGCGCACGGTGCGCCGGCTCAGATCCAGGGCGTTGAGGATGATGTCGTGGCCCAGCCGGCTGCCGCCGGGACGGCGCTGGGTCAGCATGAGGCGCAGTTCGTCCTCGGAATGGGCGAGGCGGGGCGCGGGGCCGGCTTGGATGCCGACGCGGCGCAGGAGCCATTGCGCGCAATGGTTGAGCAGCCAATTGGCCGGATAGGAGACGCGATAAAACCAGTGCAAGGGCGCGGCGGTCCACAAGGAAACCGGCAGGGCGCGCTGGATGGCAAACCATTTTGGCCCCAGTTCGCCCAGCACGATCTGCAGAAAAGTCACCAGGGAAAAACCGACGGCGAAGGCGATGTCCGCCTGGGCCTGGGGGGAAGTCACGCCGCCCCAATCCAGCACCGGCCGGAGCAAGGCGGTGAAAAGCGGCCCGGAGAGCCAGCCCAGGCCGAGGCTGGCCATGGTGATGCCCAGTTGGGTGGCGCTGAGATAGGAGGTGAGGTTTTGCAGGATGTGCCGGGCCAGGCGCGCGCGGCGGTGGTCTTGCACGATCAAGGCATCCAACTGGGTGTCGCGCAATTTGACGAAGGCGAATTCGGCGGCGACAAAGAAGCCGTTGAGCAGGACGATGGCCAGGATGCCCAGAAACCTCAACCCCAGCGCAAAAAAAGCGTGGCTGTCCATTTACAAATTCACCTCCCCAAAGATGACGCGGAGGATGTCCTGCAGGCTGATCAATCCGGTCTCCCCGTGGTCGGCGCTGAAAACAATGCCCAGGCGGCAGCCGGTGGCCTGCATGCGGCGCAGGGCCTCTTCCAGGCGCAGTTCCTCGGGCAGAAAGAAGGCCGGTTCCATGTATTCCCGCGCCGGCTTGGACGGGTCCACCTTCCCGGAGTAAAGCAGCCACTCCAGATTAATGACGCCGGCGGCCTGGCCGGTTTTTGTGTCAAGCACAGGGATGCGGTTGAAATTGCGTTCCCGGCACAAGGCCAGCGCCTGGGACATCGGCGCCGAGGCGGTCACGGTGGCGGCGGCGGCCATGGGAATGGTGACGTGGCGGACGCGGAGGTTTTGCAGGTCGAGCACGCGGTTGATCATCGCTTTTTCCTCGGTGGTCAGGTTGGGGGCGGATTCCTGCATGACAAAACGCAGTTCCTCCCGGCTGCCGAAGAGCCGGCCGGTGAAGGTCTTGCCGCCGGTGTAGCGGAGCAGGCCGCGGGAGAACCAGGCGACCAGCGCCACCAGCGGGGCGAGCAGGCCATGAATGGCCCGGAAGGGCCGGGCCAACGCCAGGGTCAGGCGGGTGGGATGCCGCAGGAACAGGGTCTTGGGCACCAATTCGCAGACGATGTAAAAGACAAACACGGCGGCGGCCACCACCAACAGCCAGAGGACGGGCCGGACATGCAGCCAGTCGCGCAGTTTGACCAGGGCGACGCTGAAGATGAGAAAATTGACCACGGTGTTGCCGACCAGGATGGTCCAGAGAAAATCCTCCGGGTTTTCCAGGCAGCCGTGCAGCACCCTGGCCCGGCGGTCCCCGGCCCGCGCCAGTTGCCGGATGCGAAAATGATTCAGCGCCAGCACGCCGGATTCCATCCCGGAAAAGAGGAAGGAAAGGGCGATGCAGAACAACAGCGCCAGGCCGATCAACAAATCCCGGTCTTTCATATTATTTTTTCTTGACTACTTCGACGAGCAGTTCGCGGATGCGCCGCTCGTCGGCCGCCTGCACCGTCAGGCGCAGCCCGCCGAGGAGGACCGACTCCCCCGGCGCGGGCACAACTTGAAAGGCGTGCAGGGCCAGGCCGGACATGGTTTCCACGCCGGGCGTTTCCCCCAGCGGCGGATACTCGCGCCGGAAATTATCCAGCCGCACCGCACCGCCCGCCCGCCAGCGGCCCGGCCCCAGATTTTCCAGCACCGCCTGCTGCGGTTCGTGCTCGTGGTGAATCCGGCCCACCACTTCCGCCAGGATGTCCTCGATGGTGACGATGCCGGCCGTGCCGCCGAATTCATCCCGCACGATGGCCAGGCCGCGGCGCTGGCGCTGCAAACTTTTCAGCAGTTGCAGCAGATTCATGCTCTCCGGCACGAAGGAGGGAAACTCGATGACGTCGGCCAAATCCTGCTCCGGGGCGAGGAGGAAGGCGTGGGTGTTGAGCACGCCCACAATATTGTCGGGCGTTTCATCATACACGGGCAGGCGGCGGTGCTGGGCGCGGCGGGCCGCGGCCGCCATTTCCTCCACGGAAAGATCATCGGAAATGCAGACCATCTGGGTGCGGCCTTTCATCACGTCGCGGGCCTGGCGGCGGTCCAGGCGGATGATTTGCAGAATGATCTCCTTCTCCCCCGCGGCCAGGGCGCCCTGCTGGAAGGCCATTTCCAGCAACTCCTGGTACTCGGCGTCGGATAGGCTCGCGGGCGCGGCCAGGGCGGCGGGGCCGACGGCGCCGAGGACGGCATTTGTCAAGTATTGGGCGATCCGGCGCAGCGGGCGGCTGGCATTTTGCAGGAACAACATCGGGCGGGCCACCCGGCGCGACCAAAGTTCCGGGGCGCGCACCGCCAGCGTTTTGGGGGCCGCTTCGCCTCCGAACAACACCGCCCAGAGCACCCCGAACATGACCCAGCCGGCCGGCCAATCGCGCCGCCACACCACCCAAAGCATGAGGGCGACGATCCCGGCGTTGGCAAAGCTGTTGCCCAACACCAAAGTGGCCAGGAGGTCCTGCGGGGTGGAGAGCAGGCGGCTGATGATTTTGCCCGCCCCGGGCGAGCGTTCCTCCAACTGGCGCACCTGCCATTTGCCCAGCGAAAAGAGCGACGTTTCGGCCAGCGCAAAAAAGAAGCTGGCGCCGGAAAATGCGATCAACCCCGCCAATGCCAGGATCGGCGTCATCGGCTGATTAACCGGGTTTGCCCGCCACCGGGCCGTTGCCTGCCGGAAGAATTTCCTTGAAGGCGGCCAGGAAGCGGCCCATTTCGCCGGCGTCGCCCACCGAGACTCGCAGGTAGTCGTTCATGGGCGGGAAGGGCCGGCCCACCAGCACGCCCCGCTTGCGGAATTCGCCGGTGACGGTGTTGACCGGACGGCGGATGTTGACCATGAAGAAATTGGCTTCCGAAGGGATGACGTTGTAGCCCAGGCTGGCGAGTTCGGTGGTCGTCTTTTTGCGGAGTTCGAGCGTCATGGCTTTGACTTTGGCCTGGGCCGCCGTGTCCTTGAGCGCCGCCGCCCCGCCCCACTTGACGATGGCGTTGATGCTGCCGATGGAATGGGGCCTCATGCGCTCGATCAACGCTTGCGGCGCCACGGCGTAACCCAGGCGCATGCCCGCCAGCCCGACAATTTTTGAGAAGGTCCGCGCCACAATGACCGGCCGGCCTTCCAGGACGTAGGGAACGGAGGTGGCGTAATCGGGGCTTTCCACAAAATGATGATACGCCTCGTCAATCAAAACCGGGATGTTTTCGGGAATGCCGTCCAGCAACTGTTTGACTTCCGTTTTGGTGACAATGACGCCGGTGGGATTGTTCGGGTTGCACAAATAGACGAAACCGATGTCCCGGCGGTTATCCTGCGTGGCCTTGATCATGGCCGGAATGTCCTGGCGGTGGTCGGGCAGGAGGTCGAGTTGAATGGAGTCCGACGGCACGCCGCGGGCAAATTCATAGACGGTGCCGAAAGTGGGCCTGACGCCGATGACCTTCTTGCCGCCGGCCAAAAACGTTTCGTCCACCACGTCCAGGATTTCGGTGGACCCCGCGCCGAGCAGCACGTTGTCGCGCGTGACGCCGTGGAGGGCGGCGATGGCCTCGACGATGCCGCCGTCGGGATAGCCGTAGCGGTTGGCGTATTTGAGCGCGCCGGTCATGGCGTTGAGGACGGATTCCGGCGGGCCATAGGGATTTTCGTTGAAGCTCAATTTGGCCAGTTTGTCGAAATCGTCGCCCGAGAGCGGGCGTCCGCCGGGGCCGGTTTCCGCCGGGGGCATCTGCGCGAGGAGATCGGATTCAGGCCGGAGGCCGAGGTAAGCGGAGGCGAAAGCGAGGCCGCCCATGAATTTGCGGCGCGAAACAGCGTTGGTGAGATTCATAAACTTTTGGCGTGTTGTTGCTTTTGGTTGCGTGGACACAGCCGGGCGGCGGCCTGGGCGTCATGTCTGAACAAAATCAATTGCACGCGCCGCACCATATCCATTCCCCCGCCCGCTGACAAGCAGGAAAGGAAACATCGAGAGAGAATGGAAAGCACCTTGATTAGCCTTGATTAGGGGAATTATATACATTGTTACCCTTAATCTCAAGATTCTTCATGCCGCCCATCGGCGGCTTGTTCACCGTTTTTCGTTGGGCGGCTTGACCGCCCCCACTTTCTCAGTCAGCAATGGCGGTTTGACGGGGTTGCGCTGCAATTTAAGCGCAGCCCGTTTTCCTGCCCCACTTCCCATTGCCACGGCGGCAAGAATCTCGTTAAATCCGCCCTTGAGGGGCTTGTGCATCTTTCTCGGTCGGCTCATATCTTCTTCTTTCGCTTCTTTTTTGGTTCCGGTTCCGGCTCCCCCATAAAGGGCGGGGCAATGGGACCAGGGTGGGAAATTAAATCGCACGGATGCAGCGGCGGGACTGGACGACCTTGCTCTTTGCAGGCTTGCACAATCTGCGCCCGCATTACGTTGAACATTTCGTCAACCGAGCACGAACGGTCAAAAATGATCGTCGGGTTGCCAGTCTCTTTTCTCTTACGTTTCATGGCCTTATTGATTTGTCGCGGCCTAATTTCCGTTCGTAATACAGGATGCTCTTTTTCAACTGCGCGATGACCGTTTTGTTGCGGGCGACTTTCACGGTGTGGCCTTTCCTCTTTTCCAATGGAACCTCGTTTTCATCGGAAAATTCCAGGCACTCATCACCCTTCTTGTCGTATGAAATGTAAATGCGCGGATTGGCCCTCTGCACCCAGTGCAATCGGCTGCCAAGAGCGTATAAGGCATATTCATCCCAGTTCTGCTGTTTGGATTCCTTTTTCATGCCAGTTTTTGCGCAATGTCATCGTCCAGAATTTCCTTCACTGTGAACGGCACGATGATGCGGTGTTCCTCACGGAAGAACCGGCTAATTTCCTGCATCGCATCGCTGCTGTAGTCAAATGAAACGAAGAAACCTTTCTCGCATTTCGCCCGCCGCATGGCCGTCTCAAAGGCATCTATGTCCGGTCGCCCCGCCTTGTCCTTCTGCTTCACCTGCATCGCGTAAAATCGCTCGTCCAAGGGCAGTTCGTCAACCGATGACTGGCGCGGGCCGTCCAGGGCGGACACGGGGAAAATTCGGCCGTCAATCCCCTTGTCACCCACTTGCGCCTTGTTCTTCACCCCGCCCAGAGCCACAACCGCCCAGTTCTCAAACTCAAACGGCGGCAATTCACGCAACCGCTTTTCCGTCCAGGGCAGATTCCGCATGACGAAACCTCGCCCGATCTTCCAAAGCTGTTCTTCATGGGGTAAGCCGCAATCCTTGTGCAACCGTTTTGCCATCACCCGGCAGGCGGTCGGGGAAATATCAATCCCAATCCATTGCCGTTTCAACTTCTGCGCCGCAACCAAGGCCGTGCCGCAACCGCAAAATGCGTCCAGCACGATGTCGTTTTCATTGGTGCTCATCCTGATAATGCGTTCGAGCAACGCCAGTGGCTTTTGAGTCGGATAACCGAGCCGTTCTTTGGCTTGCGAGTTTATGGGCGGAATGTCCGTCCAAACGCTGTCCAAAGGCCGCCCCTCTTGCTCATCCAAGTATCGCTTCAATTGCGGGACAGCACCGGGCTTTGTCTGGACAACCAGCCCATTCGCATAAGCCTCCTGCATCCGCTCTTTAGTCCATCGCCAAACTTTCGTCACGCCAAGGAATTCATACGTCAAGTTTGGCCGGTCTGGATTTGGGTTAATCAAATTATCCAACCGATAAATGCGTCCGTCTGCGTCACGGTGACAATACTTCGTGGCGGTTTTTTCGTCCAAGTTGTCCGGGTCGTAAGGATTGTATGGACGGTTAAATTTCAACTCGCCCCCTCCTCCGTAATAGAAAACTGTGTCGTGATTATTCGGCAAACCAGTGAAGGCAAGTCCTTTGGATACTGTTCGCTGCCAAATAATCTCGGTTTGGAAATTGTTTTCTCCCAAAATCTCGTCCAGCATGATCTTCACGTAATGGCTGGCGTGCCAGTCGCAGTGGTAATAAAAACTGCCCGTCTTTTTCAGCACGCGGGCCAGTTCAACGCAACGCGGGCGCATGTAGTCAATGTACGCGTGCGTGGATTCGTGCCGGTCCTCAAATGACCGCTTCTCCTTCGTCTCTCCCCAAAACACCTCGTAATTTCGGTTGGAGTTGAATGGCGGGTCAATGTAAATCAGGTCAACGCAAGCGTCCGGCAGTTGCTTGAGTTGGGCCAGATTGTCCCCGCAATAAATGATGCGCGTGTCCACCAGGGCGGAAGGCCGGGCCGGGGTTTGGGCCGGTTTCGGTTCTGCCGCCGGTTTCACCGGCTGGCTCACGGTTTGGGATTCATCGGCCATATTTCAGAGGTTACGCGATTAGCTGCTTGTACGGCAATTGCTTCCCATCCGTTGTCCCTTGCACCACGTCCGCAAAGACGGCTTTCGTTGGTTGCCCTTTTTGGTTCAACCGATAGGCGCACTCGTCAACGTATTTTTGCAAGTGCTTCTTGCTCATCTGGTGGTACACGCCGTGATAACCCCGCTTGAACAACGCCCAAAACGATTCAATGCCGTTCGTGTGGGCATCCCCGTCAACGTAAATCTTGGCACTGTGGTTGACGGGCGTTCGGATGTATCCCATCAGCCCGTTGTATCCACGGTGCTCGTCCGTGTAAATCGTTGAACCCGGCGCAACCGTCGCCTGAATGGCCGGATGCAACTGCGCCGCATCGTTGTTTTCGATCACCCTGGCCCGCACCTGGCCGCGCCGTTGCCGCATTCCAAACACAATTGACTTGCCCTTGCCGCCAGTGCCAACTTTGGACTTGTCCACTTTCTTGCGGTGCATATTGCGAACCAACCCGCCCACATACGTTTCGTCAACCTCAATCGTCCCGAAAAGCTGGCCCTTGTTCTGTTTCATCGCGGAGCGCAAACGGTGGTCCATGAACCAGCCCGTCTTTTGCGTCACCCCGACATGCTTTGCCAGTTGAACGCTGGATATGCCCTTGCTGGTGGTGAACAGCAGGTAAATGGCAATGAACCACTTCTTGAGCGGCAACTTGCTCTCGCCAAAGACCGACCCCGTTTTGATCGTGAAGTCCTCTTTGCATCCGGCGCAGCGATACCGCTTGCCATCCGCAAACTTGTAAATCTCGCGGTGTCCGCAGTGCGGGCAGTATTCCCCGTTGCGGAACCGGATGGCCGTAAAATACGCCCGGCAGGTTTCCTCGTCCTTGAAGTGCTCGATGAACTCCGCCAGCGTTTTAAAATCCAATATGTTCTTCATTCTGGTAGCAATTTACCCTAACAGTTTAGGGTTGTCAAGGGACAAAATGTAATTATTTGTTGCGTTTCCATTTTACACAAATTATTCGAGAAGAAATTCCCTGTCAACGGCTCGGATCATATTTCGTATGCCGCTATTTCTAGTTTGACTGGATCGCAGATCAAGTTCTCCCATTCTTTTTACATACCGAGCGACATCATCTTGGGGTAAAATGGCTGCTTCGCTGGCGGGCAACGGAAGCCCTTTCCTGCGGCGTATTACCGCCCTGGGGTCAGTTTTAGAGTCGGGTATATTGTATACAATCCCCGCCTGTGTAACTCCACCGCAACCTTCCACGTTGGACTTCACTTTTTCGATTGTATAGATTGCGGTTATCAGGGTATTTTTAAATGGCATCTTAGGTTCTGCAATCTCGTTTAATAGATAATAAGCTAATGTATCGCCGATGCCGATTGCCGTGTAATGTGACGTTACCCGGCTTGGCACGCACCAATAGATGTCAATTGTATAAATGTAAGGAATTCCCCCGAAATAGAAGGCAATCATCAATTTCAACGAGTTGTCATCTCTGAAAAATCGCTGCCATGTATCGTCGGAAAAATTGCATTCGCTATTCACCTCGATAAGAGAATTTCTCACTTCCCGAACAGCGTCACGGGCAATTTGAATAATCGTTTCGGAATCCGTCACCGAGACGCCTTTGGCTTTACGCTGAAATAATTCGACCACTCTGCCTGACAAATCCGCCATTCCAGATTCAGCCACCAATGCTTTTGAGTTTGCAAATTCGACGATGCTTATTTTTTTAGCGTTGAGCAGTTTTGCACTTCCATACGTCGTCTGGCTGTCGCTGGCCAAAACAATTGAATTCACTCCGATCAATCCAGCGATTATTGTCATACGCACTTTAGGTTTGGGTTTAAGCTTTGGACGATTCGGAAAACCCTTGACCAAATCCGAGCGACTGTCAATGCTGGATGAAATATGGTGGACGGGGAACGCCGATCCAGCATCCAATTTAGGGTAACTATGTATATAATTCCCTTGATTAGCCTTGATTGACCCTGACAGGAAAGGCCCGATTTTAGTTGTAACATATTCATCCAAAGGAATTTGAGTTGATTTGCCGCGAAAAGACTCGGAATGCGCAGCGCGGCAAGCCGCAAGCAAAGATGAATTGACCATAAAGATGGTCAAGGTTGAAGAAATGGTTTGACCGGCTTTGACCTGGCTTGACCGGCGGGTTCGCCTTGGTTCCGCCTGCGGACCTACCGCCGCCGCCAAAGCTGTCGCGCGACAAGCCAGCGCGACAAGTACTGAGAGGGGATACCCCCCGGCTGGATTTGCTTGAATTTGCTTGAATCCACTTGAATTTGGTTGAATTGAGGGGGTTGGCTTTAACGTTAATGGTGAAGACTCCTGGACGGCCGCAACGGAATCCGGGATGAGACGCAGATTGATGTAGATTGCCGCAGATGTTCTTATGCTCTTGGAGTAGTGGAGTGGTGGAGTGGTGGAGTGATGGAACAGGCTGACGCGGACGCCCGCAGCCGCCGGGCCAGCCGCCGCCAACGGACTCTTTTTGCCTTTTCCCGTCCTCACTATGGCAAATTAGCATTTAACCCAAGTGTTGTCAAAGGAAAAGTGAAAGGGAAATGCGGAATGCAGAAGAGGGTTGTCCAGCGCTTCATCGTTCCGACACTTTATTATTTCACTCAAGATTCGCGCCAATTCGAGAATCGGTTCCACGCCCAATAAAAGGTATTTGGCGCCGGACACTTGGAACTTGCCGGGAGAGGAAGGCGGGATTCAAAATGGGCGGCATGAGAACCATCAAAGGGCAACCGTCCTGGCGCATCGCGTCCGACCGGGTGGAGGCGTTCGTGACGGAGTTGGGCGGGCAGCTCGGGCCAATTATATTTGACAGAAAGGGACGGAAGATCGCCCCATACTCCGTCGCGCCGTGGGCGGAGGAAAAATTGCCTCCGAAAATGCCGGCGATTTTGCGGGCCTTGCGCGGGGATTTTTTCTGCCTGCCCTTTGGGGGGAACGCCACGGTGTTCGGCGGCGAGAAACATCCCATGCACGGTGAAACCGCCAACGCGAAATGGCGCCTGGAGGCGGAAAAGCGCGCCGGAGACAGGCATGGGCTGCATTTGAGCCTCAAGACCAAGGTGCGCGCCGGGCGGGTGGACAAGGAGATCGGCCTGGTGGACGGGGAGGACGCGGTCTATATCCGGCACACCATCAGCGGCATGAGCGGTCCGATGAGCCTGGGGCATCACGCCATGCTCAAGTTCCCGGAGGCGGAGGGCAGCGGAGCGATTTCGACCAGCCCGTTTGTCTATGGGCAGGTGTTCCCGGCGGTGCTCGAGCAGGCCGAACTGGGCGGTTACTCGGCGCTGAAGATGGGCGCGGAGTTTCAATCCTTGCACGCTGTGCCGACGGCAGCCGGAGGCGTGGCGGACTTGAGCCGCTTCCCGGCGCGGCGGGGCTTTGAGGATTTGGTCATGGTAGTCAGCGACGCCGGGTTGCCATTGGCGTGGACGGCGGTGGCGTTCCCGCGCGAGGGGTTTGTCTGGTTCGCCTTGAAGGATCCGAAAGTGCTGCGCGAGACGGTGTTTTGGTTTTCCAACCGCGGCCGCCATTATGCGCCCTGGAACAGCCGGCATCTCAATGTGCTGGGCGTGGAGGATGTCACGGCCTGCTTTCATTTCGGCCTGGCCGAATCCGCCGGGTCAAATGCCATTTCCGTCCGCTGGCCGACCTGCCTGATGCTGGAGGCGGAGAAACCATTGGCGGTGAATTACATCATGGGGATTGCGATGATTCCGGCCGGGTTTGACCGGGTGCGGGCCATTGAGCCGGGGGCGGACCACAAATCAATCACCCTGGTGGCGGCCAGCGGAGAGCAGGCGGCGGCCCGGGTTGATTTGGGGTTTCTGGCATAAGAATTCAGCGTAAGACTGACGCGAGGGGCGCACCTTGACGCCACCACCATGAATGGAGGGAACCGATGATCTTGCATCTGATTGAATCCTCCTCACCCCGGCCCTCTCCTCCACAAGTGTGTGGAGGAGAGGGGGAAGAAGCGCGTGTTGGCAGTGGCGAGATGCGCCCAGCGGCGCCGTGACCGCGTTAAATGATTTGACGTTTCCGGGGAAAAGAGAGTAGTTTTGTTAATCATGAATTGCCCTGGTGTGATTTGTCTTGCGCTGGCGGCCGGCCTGCTGGCGTCGTCCGCCGCGGCGCAGCCCGTCAACGATAATTTTACCAACCGCACCGCCATTCGCGGGACCAACGCCAGCGTCGCCGGCTCCCTGGCCGGAGCCACCGCGGAAAGCGGGGAACCGTTGCTGGCGGGCATTTCCAGCGGACAAACCGCCTGGTGGAGCTGGACGGCCCCAACCAACGGGATTGTTGCCCTCGCCGCCAGCTCGGCCAGTTTCAATCCCCTGGTGACCGTCTATGTTGGCGGCAGCCTGCCGGCCCTGGCCTTGGTGGCCAGCAATAATTACCTGATATGCTACAGCGATGGCGCCTGCGGCTGCCATTGGCGGATGAGGGATCAAATCACCTTTCATGTCGCCGCCGGGCAGCAGTATCAAATTCAGGTGGATTCGCCCATTGTCACGGACGCCTCCTATGGGTGGCAACAAGAACCCGCGCCAAGCGGCTCCGGAACCATTAACTTCTTTGGGGTGATCATGACAACCAACATACTTCCGGGCGGGGATGTGAGCCTGCAACTGCAATTGACGGCCGCGCCGGCCAATGACAATTTTGCCCATCGGGCGCGGCTCACCGGTTCGCGCACCCATGTCAATGCCAACAACGCCGGAGCGACCCTCGAGCCGGGCGAACCGGATAAAATGGGCAATCCGGGCGGCAGTTCGATTTGGTACACCTGGACCGCCCCCGCTTCGGGCCGGGTGACACTCTCGACCAACAACATTCCCCCTTATCTGCCTCCGTCCAATTCCGAAGAATATTACGGAGTGGATTCCTTTAGTCTCCAGACGACGGCGCCCTCCTGTGGAGACGCCGTTGACCAAAATCCGCCGTCTGCCTATTTTCCCGTGCTCGCGGCTTACACTGGGACAAACGTCAGCGCGCTCACTCTCGCGGACTGTTTGCCCGTGGAGCTGGCCACCTATCCATACGCCATCGAGTTTGATGCCCGCAAGGGCCAAGCCTACCAGATTGCCGTGGATGGCAACATGGGCACGACCGGAGACATCACTCTCTATCTGGCCCTCACGACTCCCGCCGCCAACGACCTCTTCGCCAACCGCATCCAACTGCACGGCATTGATATTGTGGCCAAAGGCTACAACGCCGGCGCGGTTGCGCAAGCCGGCGCACCCGGCATCGGCAATGGCTCGACTGGAAAGACAGTGTGGTGGTCGTGGACCGCTCCCGTCAGCGGGCCGGTTAGCATTGGCTTGACCAACAGCGACTTTGCCTTCCCCGCCGCCGTCTTCACCGGCAGCGCGCTCAACCGCTTAAGCCTGGTGGCCGCGGGCGCGGGCGGCGTCTCCTTCAACGCCGTGGCGCGTCAAACCTACCAGATAGCGGTAGGCGACGCCTCCGGCCAAACCGGCGCCATCGCCATGACCTTGCAGGCCCCGGTGGTCCAGGCTCCTTTGCTCGCGGTCATCCGTGGAACCTCTTCCAACTCCGCGCTGCTTTGCTATTCTGCCTCACACGGGCAAGTGCTGCTCCTGCTGCGTTCCAGCGATGGCGTCCACTGGCAGGAAGCGCAAACCGCCACCGCGCGCTCCAATGGCGCGCAATTCTACGTCACCACGGCGCCGGCGCCCCGGGGCCTGCGCTACCAGGCCATCATTGTGGACCTGGTTTCCAACTGAGAACCGCCGCTAAATCAAGCGGGCATTTGGAGCCGTCAACCCGTCAGGATTCCTCATGGGGAGGAGAGCCAGAACACGCGGGAGGTTTCCCTTCACCAGCCAGCCCTGCCCGGCCGATTTGGGATGGAGTCACGGCTCGACGCCCTCCTTCGCCGCGGCTTCCGCCGACGTTAAAACTGTGGCGGACGGGACGGAGGACTGGGAGTCTGCCCCTGGCGGGTTGGAAGCGGGGGCGGAGCGGTAGCTTTTGACGACCCACTCGCTGAGGATTTTGTCGGGGGCGTTGACGGCATCCACGTCAATTGTAAAGACGTCCTGGCCGGTGTTTTTGGAGATGAGTTTGAGGCCGAATTGAAAATCCTTGAAACGCTGGGCGCAGAGTTCGCGCACGGGCAGGCGCTGCTCCAGGGCGAGGGAAACCAGGCGGTCGGCGGCGGCGTCGGTGAAACGGAGGGCGAGCTGGTGGTCTTCGCCGAAGCGCCGGGCAAAATCATGGACCAGTTGGCGGGCGACGACGCGCTCTTCTTTTTCCTGCTCGGCCAGGAGTATTTGCAAATCGGCGACGGGATTGTCCACCAGTTCGCGGGTGACGACGAAGCGGCGGACTTTGGTGGAGGGCAACTCGAATTTGAAGTCGCGGAAGATGCGTTCGCAGACGGTCATGAGGCCGCGCGCGCCGGTGGTTTCGGCGGAGGCCAGTTCGGCGATGCGGCGCAGCCCGTCGTCGCGAAAGAGGACTTCGATGCCGTAGGCGGCAAAGGTCTGTTCGTATTGGCGGATGATGCTGCCTTCGGAAGTTTTGAGGATGGTGAACAGGTCTTCGGCGGAGAGTTGCTGGCAGACGACGCGGACGGGGAGGCGTCCGATGAACTCAGGCTCGAATCCGAACTCGATGAAATCGCGGGTCTGGGCGTGATCGAGCCAGGAGGTTTGGTCGCCGGCAATGGGCTGGCTGGCGGCGCTGAAGCCGATGGTGGTGGAGCGGAGGCGTTTCTGCACCAGTTTATCCAAACCGTCAAACGCGCCGCTGACGATGAAGAGGATGTGGCGGGTGCTGATGGTGGAGGGGTGGCTTTTGCCGCGCTGGGAGAGGTCCATCATGGCCTGGATCTGGCCGCTGATGTCGTTGGGGGAGCGGGCGGGGACCTCCGTTTCCTCCAGGAGTTTGAGAAGGTTGGTTTGGACGCCGCGGCCGCTGACGTCGCGGCCGTTCATGTTGGGGGCGCCGGCTATTTTATCAATCTCGTCAATGTAGATGATGCCGTATTGGGCCTTTTCGAAATCGCCGTCGGCCCGCCGGAGGAGTTCGCGCACGAGGTCTTCGACGTCGCCGCCGACGTAGCCGGTTTCAGAGAACTTGGTGGCGTCGCCCTTGATGAAGGGGACGCCGATGAGGTCGGCGGCGTTGCGGATGAGGTAGGTTTTGCCGACGCCGGTCGGGCCGATGAGAATAATGTTTTGCTTGGCGTAATTGGGGGTGTCTTTGCCGGCCCGGGCCAGGCGGACGTGATGATAGTGGTCGCACAGGGCGACGCTCAGGACTTTTTTGGCCTCCTCCTGTTTGATGACAAAGCGGTCGAGGAAGGCTTTGACCTGGCGGGGAGTTTTATCGAAGTGGAACTCCTGTTCAGGCTCAGCCGGGGGCGGGGATTCCGGAGTGCCGGTCGGTTCGGGTTTGGGCATGGAGCCGCCGGCCAGGTGCTGGCGCATGAAATCCTGCAATTGGCGCTGGAATTCCTCCGGGGAGGGCGGACCGTTGAGGGCTTTTTTCGGCATCATTTATAAGGAAACTTAAACCACCCCGCGCAAATGGCAATAGGTTGCGGATGGGAACTGCGCTTGCCAATGCGAAAAAAAGACGTTACCGTGAAGGCGCTGGAGCACACAGGCCAAACAAAATTTATGAAACAAATTAGACCAAAGAGGCTGGGTGGATTCGGTTTGATTGATCTGCTCATCGTCATCGCCATTCTCGCCATTCTGGCCGCGATGCTGTTGCCCGCCCTGGCGAAAGCCAAACAAAGGGCGCAACGAATTTCCTGCATCAACAACTTAAAGCAACTCGGCGTGGGCTATCGCCTTTGGGCGGCCGATAACCAGGACCTGTTTCCGGCCCAGCAGACCGTCGCCAAAAGCGGGTGGAAGGACGCTGGCGGGCCAGGGGCGGTTGTCGCCGGAGGCGTGATCGGCCCCGGCATCGGACAAGTGGAGGGGGCCGGGGTGGCCTGCAATTACCGGTTGCTGCAGAACGAACTGGGCCAGGCTCCCAAAATCGTGGTCTGCCCGGCAGACGAGCGCATGGCGGCGCAGAATTTCAACAATGGTTTCAGCGCGCGAAATATTTCTTATTTTGTCAACCCCGGCGCCAGTGACACCTATCCGCTGTCCATCCCCAGCGGCGACCGCAATCTGGGCGGCGTGGCTGGAGCCCCGGCTGCGCCAGACGCCGGTTACGGTTTCTCTGGAGAAACCCCGGGCGATGCCACCGGATCGGATGTGGTGCTGAATACGAGAGATGCGACGATTGTGATGGTGAGCGGCGGCAACACGGCGTTCCCCAACACGACGGGAAACAAAGTGGGATGGTCCTTGAAAATGCATTCTTCCGGCGACCTTGCGGGGGCGGGCAATATCTCGCTGGGTGACGGCAGCGTGCAGCAGGCGTCCTCGGCCTCTTTCGAGTTGAATTGGCTGAGAAACGCAGCGGATCAGGGTAATTGGAGCCCGTCGCAACAAAAGTACGCAAAGGCGGTTCCTGCGGATGTTCGCCTCTGTTTCCCCTGAGCCGAAACGCCAAGTGAAGGGATGGGTTTTGTGGCGCATCTAAATTGACCCGGCGGGGTTAAATGATACAAATAAGGACGTGAGTAGTATCGCAAAAGCGGGAAAAAGGCTGGCCTTCGTCATGGTTTTGGCGATGGTGGCCATTGGCGCGGGGCTTTTGTATGCCTTGTGGACAGGCCGCCACGAAATGGCGACGCCGGTGGGGTCGGCAGGGGCGATCCAGCTTCCGGAACCAACCATTCCGGAGCCTGCATTGGCGGGACCGGTGAAAACTCCGGCCACGGGTTCAACCCAGCGGCCGGCCGGGCAGGGCTGGACAAACCCGACGGAGGCGGCGGACAGCCGTCCGTGGGAACAGAGGCTGGATGGCATCCTGCTGGGCGCCGGCGAAGTCAACGACAAGGCGGACCTGATCAGGAAACTGATGAAGGACGCGCCGGCGGAGGCGCAGGTGGAGCTGGCCCATCATTTGATCAACATGGTGCAGGACGATCACTACGACGGGGCGGCGGAATTGCTGACCAACGCCAGCACGCAGCCGGAGGTGGCCACGGTGCTGATGAATGATTTGCTCAACCGGCGGAACACGCTCAAGCTGCCGATGCTCCTGGCCATCGCCCGCAATGATGATCATCCTCTCAAGGACCAGGCCAGAGATATGCTGGAACTGTTTCTCCAGGCAGATTATGCCACCAACTGGGACCAGTGGGCCAACGCGGTGGATGCCTGGTTGCAGCAGAACCAGTAGGCACGGATGACAAATTGCAAATTGCGGATTCTGAACAGGTCCCGACCGCAGGTTACAGTTTCACATCTGTTTTTGCTCCCACAAAGGAAACGGTTTTGGGCGGGGCGGAGGCGCCGGCCAGTTCGACCGCGTAATTTCTGGCGGGGCCGGGCCATTTTTTCATGCGCGCGTCCGGTTCCAGGGTCAATTGCCGCGCTGGGTCGTTCCAGTGGAAATGAATCCAGACGGTGCTGAGGTCCGAGCCGTCGCGATAGCCGGGACTCTGGCCGTCGTCATCGTAAAGGGTGAAGTCTCCGTCGGCGCCGGGAAAGACGCGGAGAGTGGTTGGCGTGGTGACGGACTCAGCGGTGAATTGGCGAACGGGATCGAGCGGGATGATGGCGCCGGCACGGGCGTAAATGGGCATGGTGGCCAGATCCACCGGACGATCCACCCATTTTCCGCCTGCTATTTTTTCGCCGGTCCACCAATCGTGCCAGGTTCCAGCGGGGAGATAGAGGTGGCGGTTGGTGGCGGCTTTTTCGACGACGGGAGCGACGAGGAGGTCGCGGCCCCAAAGATATTCATCACCGAGCGTGGCGGCCCGGGCATCTTTGGGGTAATGGAGCCAGAGGGCGCGCATGGCGGGAAGGCCGAGGTCCACGGACTGGCGCATCAAGGTATAATTGTAAGGGAGAAGGCGGTAGCGCAGTTCCAGGTATTGGCGGCAGATGGGTTCGATTTTGTCGTTGTGCAATTCGGCGCGGTCCACCACGTCGCGCTCTTCGATTGGCCCCATTTCGCCGGTGTTCCATCCCCAGGGCAGACGGAGGTGCCAAGTGCGGCCATGGGAACGGAAGAGGGGATTGAAGGCGGCGAACTCAAACCAGCGGGCGTAAAGTTCGCCCGTCAATTCGCGGGTGGGGACAAATCCGCCGATGTCGGATCCCCAGAACGGGGTCAAACTCAAGGAACTGTTGAGGCCGACCGGCACATGGGCCGCAAGGGTGGCCCAGCGGGACTGGGTGTCGCCGGACCAAATCCAGCCGCCAAAGCGGGAGGCGCCGGCATAACCGTTGCGATTGAGGCTCCAGGGGCGCACGTTGGGGCGGGCTTGGAGGGGGCCTTCGTAGTAGCAAAGATGGCGGGCCAGGCGGGCTTCGATGGGCAGTTCGTCGCCGTCGTCGGGCCACCAGGCGTCCACCCCCAGGGCCATGTCGGGAAGATGCCGCTTCCAATAATTGCCGATGTAGAGCGGGCTGGCGGAGTCCTCCGTCATGGTGGCGCCGAAAAGATTGCGGGGCGCGGCGTTAATGTGCAGGACAACTTTCAGATTCAAATCGTGCAGGGCCTTGAGTTGTTGGGCCGGATGGGGGAAAGAGTTGGATTTAAACTCCAGGGAGCCGTGGCCCAGGTTCCAGCCGTTGCTGCAATAACCGGTGCCCAGATAAATAACCGCGTCGCAGGGCAGCTTTTCGTCGCGGAGTTTTTGGGCGATTTGCAGCGCGTCCTCCGGGCCAAGCAGAGTGCGGTGGGATTGCATGTAGCCCAGGACCCACTTGGGGGGCAGGACGGGATGGCCGGTCAGGCGGACGTATTCGGCGAGGGCGTCCGCCGGTTCGTCGAGTTCCGAGATGTAAAGGGTGAGCGGCTCGCGGCCGAGAGCCGGCCGGCGCGGGACGAAAAGACCCTGCTGGCCGCGCAGATCGAATTGTCCCCACGGGCCGCGGACGAACATGGACCAGCCGTCCGCGCCGATCAAAAACGGCACGGGAATGGTGGCGCCGTGGGTGGCGAGAAGGCCGAGCTGGCCGTTGATCATCTCGTAATTGGTGCCGCGACGGTCAAATTGATGCTGGCCTTCCCCCAGGCCGAACACCGGCGCGTCCGTATGAAAACTCATCGCGCCATTGGTGACATCTGCGAAAGCCAGTTCCTGCAGCAGGCTGCCGTCGGCGCGATGGACGGAGATGGTCAGCGGCTCCGCCTTGATGGTGAAGCGCATTTTGCCCGCCTGGACGTCCTTGGCCGCGGCGAGGTCGCGGGCGCGAAATTTCTCGGTGACGGGAAAAGAAACAAACGCGGCGGTGGTTGGAACAGGGCGGGGCTGTCCCTGCTCATCCAGCGGGGCAATGACCAGTTGCGCGGTGTTGTCGCTGACTTGGGCGACGGAAATTTCGCAGTTGGAGCCGGCCCAGAGGATGGCGGCATTGGTGCCGGCGCGGGCGGAGAGTTGCGACACGCAAGCCAGCCCGGCAAGCAGGCAGAAGGATGGCATGCGTGAACGCACATGAAACGGAGAAGTTTTCATCAGGATAATGCGGATTGTTAACGCGCGGTTTGTCTTGCGCAATGAGAAAATTGAAAGCCGGCAAGGGAACCTGGAATTTACGTTGGCGGTTGCACATTTAAAAGCCACGCACTTGAATCAACCAAGCCCGCATGTTGAATGGATTCCGCCGGATTGCAAACATCATCTCTTGGGTGCCGCTACGAATTCGACGAACCGGCTCTTGTGATACGCAAACGTGCAATCCAGCCGCGTTGCATCGGGCGGGACGGTCAAATGAAATGAACTTCCCCACCGCAGCCATTCGTTTGAAGATTTAATTTTTACGGTCCGTCCATTCTCATCGGAAACGCTCACCAAATTCAGACGAACATCATTTGGAATCTGTTCGATGGACACGGACAGAGTGATGTCGGAGGACGATTGCTCCGATTTGCCCCCGGACGCCTTGGTTCTGCCAAGCTCCAGGCGAATGGAACAGCCATTGATATTGGTGGAAAAAATTGAAAGCGAATTGGTGAGTCCGACCGGCGGCGTGTTCGCCTGCAACGAGGAACGAACCACGGAAGAAGCAGCAGCGGCCAAATTGGAGTCTTCCGCCGGCACCGGCAATCCGGTCGCGGTCCATAGTTCCTCCGGCTCAAAGCCGTTGGTGCGCGAGAGCTCAATCCGCAATTTCCAGGCGGCTTCGCCCGGCCAGAGCGTTTGTGGGAACGTCATGACGCAAGCATCGCTCCCGTGTCCTGCGGCGCTTGAGGCAGGAGAGTAGGGCATCCAAAGATTGCCCGTCGCGTCGGAAACTTCGATCCCGTGCGGTTTCCAGAAACAATCCGTTTGGCCTGGTTCTTCAAGCTGCAATCCCAAACGGGTGACCGTGGCCTCGTTCGCACCCGCCGCCTGCTCCGGATGAGCGCGGCTCAAGCCGGTCGTAAACTCGGTCAACGTCGCGACAACGCTTCCAGCGCGTTTAACGTCCGGCAATGGCTGCGGCGCCCATGTGGGAAACGGACCGGGATTGGGATTGGGTATGTGAAATTCGGCGATGGCCCTCCCGCCCTTTCCATCCTTTTGCTCCGACAGAAACCGCAAACCGATGGTTTTGCCGTGCCGCGGAACCAAGGGGAAGGTCTGCATTTCCAGTGTATGGAAATATTTATTCGCCGGATTGAATCCACCAGAAGTGCGGCCGCCGGCTCCCTCATAAGAATTGCCCTGCTCATCGAACACCACGATTCGATAGTGGTTCCCGGACGCGGCCGCCGGCGTCGTTGGGCCGTCACGAGTATAAAAGACAGCAAAATTGGTTTCCCCGGGGGGACACGTTACGGAACACCAATCGCCTCCGTTGAACCACCAACCCAGCCGTGACGCCGTGGTAAAGGGCAGCCGCCTGCCGATGGCCAGGAGCCACGGCCGGGGTTTCGGCTCGTGGTAGGAAAGAACGGTTCCAAACGAGGCCTGAACAACCCGGAGGGTCGTTCCATCCGCCAACTTCCGCGACAGCGAATAATGGGTTGCCGCGCGCACCCAGACGACCACAGCCACAACAACTCCCAACGCGAGGAGTAAGAACAGGGTGTATCGCGATTTCAAACTTTTCCGGGCTTTTGCCACTTCGGGTTGCATTTTGTTTGGCTAAGACGGCGGTTTGGCGGGGTCGGGGGATTGGCCGGCGGGGGCGTGGGTTTTCTTGTGGAAGGGTTCGAGGATGCGGGTGAGCGCTTTGGGGATGTAAAGGGGACGGTAGGTGGGCGCCTCCAGGGTGCCGCCGATCTTGTATTCGAAGAGCTTGCTCAGCGGGGCCACGGCCCAACTGAAGAGATGGCCAAGAATCGGGAAGTCGCGCAGAACCTGGGCCTCGACGCGCGCGTCCAGCCGCTTTTCCGTGTTCAAGGTGCCGTGATACAGGAGGCGAAATTCGGTGGAGCGGATTTGCAGGTTGTCGCTGGCGAGCAGGCCGTTGGTGAGGACAAAATCGGCGCTGGCCTGGTAGGCCCGGTTGTTGCCGGAGCCGGGGATGATGGCGTTGAGCATGGGCGAGAAAATGCCGAAGAGCTTGATGTCCCAGAGCAGGGCGTGGTTGACGGAAAGGTGGCCGGAACCGGTCCAGCTCTTCTTATTGGCAAAACCGCCGCCCGTGATAAAAACGTGGCCTTCCAGCACGCCTTCCACCCGGTTGGATTTTGCGCTCCATCCCTGCATCAGCAGAGGAAGTTGGATGCCGGCCAAAAAGACCCGCCCGCGAAAGGTCGTTCCCATTTCAGGCGCGTGGTCAAAAACGCCCCATCCCTGCAAGGTTCCGTCGTACAAATCCGCCTGGATATTGGTCAGCGCGACGCTTTGGCCCGTCCAACGCACTTCGCCGGAGGCCGTGCCGGCCAGCAGCTTGGAGTATCGGAAATTGCGGCCGGACACGGCAAAATGCAGGTCGGCCGCCATCGGATCGTTGAGGACAAAGGATCCCCCGGCCTGGATGGCCGGCGGGGTGTCAAATCCAATGACCCGGAGCCATTCCGGGGCTTGCGCGCCGAGCAAGCGAATGGCGATGCTCTTGTCGAGGGTGCTGACGGCGTTGCTCAGGGAGATTTTTTTGGCGGTCCAATCCATCTCGGCGAACGGCACGGCCAGTTCTCCCCCCTCCTTGAAAAGGCGGGCGTCCCTGAGCCGGAGGAAAAGATTGGTGTATTCCACCGCGGTCTCCAGGCCGTCCACCTTCTCGCCGTGGGCGGTGAAATTGGTGGCGGCCAGCCGGGCGTTGACGGCCAGTTCTTCGGGGTGGCCCCAGCGGCCGCGGATTTCGGCGTGGATGACGGGCGGATCGGTTTTGGAAAAGACCGCCTCGTCCAGGAGCGGTTGCTGCTTCTCCGGCAGGAGCGGGCGGAGGCCGGCGGGATCAAGATGTGAGTCAACAATAAATGAAAAGCCGCCGGTTTCATCGCTGGCCGTGAAAGCCACATCGCCCTCGCCGCCGGGCCGGACCAGATGGAAGCGGGGGATGTCCCAGAGCTGGTTGGAATAGGCGAAGCGGCATTGGGCGGAGTCGAGGGAAAACCCGCGAAAGGAGGAGGGGCCGAGAGAAAAATCGCCGGCCAATTGCAGGGAGGACAGCAATTGGGCGGCCCAATCGGGCGGGGGGCGGGTCCATGACGGCAGCACGACCCGGGCCTGGAAGGCGGCTCTGGGCGGGCGTTGCCATTGGATTTCCTGGAGCCGGCTTTGCAGGACGGGAGGGAGGAGACGGGAAAGCCGGTGCGCCTCAAAATCAAAGCTGGCGCCGGCCTGGAGTTCGCGCGAGGCGACATCGAGACGGGCGCGGCCCGACAAGCCGCCGCTGTAAAGCGCGGCGTCCAGGTTTGTCAAGACGAGTTCCGGGGCGCGCCAGGAGCCGGCGCAGAGGAACCGGTCCAATTGCAGGTCGGGAGTGACGACCTTGCCCAGGTCGGCCTGCCAGTCCAAGGCCCAACGGTTGATTTTGGCCCAGAAGCCCCAGGAAGCATCGGCCCCCGGGGAGCCTTGGACCGCGGTGGCGTTCCAAGTCAAGGCGGCAGAGTCCGCCGAACCCCAGGGGGACGCAACCCGGAGGGCATGCCAATGGCCGGACGCGGCCGTCAGGTCCAAAGGAGAGGGTTGCAGCGTCACGCTTCCATTCCAACTGAGGCTGGCGGCCTCCAGCCGGTTGGTTTGGGCGGAGCCGGGCTGGCCGCGGTTGAAGATGGCGACGGCAGAGCTGACGGCAAAGTCCACGGCGGCCTGCAAATTGGACCCTGCGGCGCGCGAAATATCGGCAGTCAAGTAGAGTTGTCTGCCCCGCGCTTCGGGCGTGGTGAAGGCGCTGGCGGAGAGCCGGGCCTTGACGAACGGGCTGGAGCCGGGGTGGACCGGCCTGGCGCAGTCGGCCTCCAGCGTTATTCCAGTGGCTTCGCCCCAGGGAGTTTGGACGCCATCGGAAACCAGCGTCACATTCATGCGCAGCGTGTCGGGATCGCGCCCGTCGGCGGTCAGGTTGAGGTCCAGACGGGGCGGGGCCGGGAAATGGATTTTATCGAGGGTGGCGGCGAACTGGCGCAGGGAATCCTGCGGCGCCGCGGTGGCGGCGGGGATGGGTTTGGCGCCGCCCGCGGTGGCGGACGCGGCCGGCCAGAGATTCACCTTGCGCGCGGCCAAAAAGTTAGTGACCGTGCCGCGCAGGGCCATTTGAATGCCGTGGAAGGAGGCATGGCCGTCGCGGAGCTGGATCGTATCGTTGGGGAGCAAAGCCAGGTCGAGGGAAACATCGTTGACCGCGAGGCAATCGCCGCTGGCTTCAGAGAAGGGAAGCTGGAGGCTGCCTTGGGAGATGAGCAAGGCATCCAGGCTGACGCGGCGGTGGAGGAGTTTGGCAAGGTTGAGCTGGATTTGGGTTCGTCCGGCGGCCAGGCGGGGACCCAGAGGCCGGTCGGAGCGGTGAAAGGCGGCGTTTTCAACCAGCACGGACGGCCCCCAGCCGAGCCGGGCGCTGGTGAATTGCACCTCAAATCCGCGCTCGCTGAGGTGATCCAGCAGGTCCTGTTTCAGGAAATCGGGCAGGCCGATGAGGTGGAGATAAGCCCCGCCCGCCACCAGCAGAAAAATGGCGAACAAGAGCGTAATGCGCACCCAGCGAAAGACCGTGCGCCAACGGCGGACGGGACGGCTTTGGAAGATGGCGGCAAGGGACATAAAGCTACTGGCGCGGGCGGTAAACCGAAGGCAAGCCGAGGTGCCGGGTCACCAGGTTGGAGAACAAGTCCACCGGAAATTCAAAAACCAGCCGCCGCCCGTCGCGCATCACCGAGGCGTAGGGATGGAGGTAAGGGGAGGGTTGGCCGAATTGGATGGTGTTGGTTTCCATTTGCCCGTTTTTGTTGATTTCGAAGGCGAGCCGGTAATCGGTCTGGTCAAAACCAAAGCGCTCCAGATGATCCTCGCCGTAACCGCTCCAATAGATGGCGCGCAACTGCCCCAGGCGATAGAGGGTTTCCTCGATGGCACGCTGCACCGGAATGAGGAGGGACCCGCGCGGCAGGGTCCACTGGTTATTCGTGTCGCGGGTGAATCGGAGGTCGCGGCCCAGTTGATGAAGGTCAATGGCGACGACGTCGTTGGATTGGAAATGCCAGATGGCGCAGTCGCGCAACTCCCACCAGGCGTTGGGCAGGCGGTCGAATTGTTCAAGGTCAATGGAATTGACATATTTCTCGTCGTTGCCCAGCTCGAAAATCTTGGGGGGTTGGTTGGTGCCGCGGCCAAAGAGCAGGTCCGCCATGAGCGGGTTGGCCTGGCCGGCGGAGCGGGCGTAAAAAAGCTGATAGTGCAGGAGCGCGCTGGCGGGCTTGTCCAGTCCGTAAGGGGATTTGTCGGCCACCGGGGAGAGTCCGGGGACAACCTGGATGTTGGTCAAGGCGGAGAGCCATTCCTGCATCAGCAAGTCATCGGCCAGGTAGGTTTCGCCGCCGGCCGAGGTGACGCGCCAGGGGCCGTCGGCGGTTTTTTGCACGGTAAATGTCTCAAGGCCCCCGCCGGAAACCTCGATGGAACCAATCAAACCGGGCGAAAGGCTCAGGAGATGCCGGTCCAGAAAATTGATCCAGTCGCCTTCCCAAGGCAGGAGGGGCGCCTTGTCAATTTCGATGAGGCCGGGGGGTTGCAGGCGGCGGGCGTAGGCCAGGTTGGTCCGGCCGGCGGGGCTGGTGCCCACCTGCAATTCCAAGGCCTTGTTGGTTTCGCTGGCGTCGCGCAGAAAAGTCAATACTAATTGCTGCGTGGGCGGAGGACCGGGCACGCCGGCGGGGTCCATTTCCTGCGTGTTGTCCGGGGGGAACCCCTGCACGCGCAACGCCTGGAGTTGTGCCAGCCATGCGTTGATCCTGGGCGAGTCGGCCCGGGCCTCAATGGGCCGGGTCATTTTCCAGAGGAGGCTGGCCGGGTCCACTTCCAGGGACATCAATTCCACGTTGGTCGAGTGGACTTGGAGCCGCTGGAATGGAGTGCCGGCCAGATGCAGCACCACCGGATCGCGCCACTGGAGCTGGTTGGTGGGAATGAGTTGGAGCACCCCGGGGTTGGCGACCAGAATCTGATCGCTGCCCCGCGCGTTTAAATAAACCTGATCGCCCCCGGGGGAAAGCCGGCCGATCTTCAAGGTGCGTTCCTGGCCGTTTTCCTCGAGGAGGAGGGTGAATTGGTCCTGCACCAGTCCGTATTGGTCCCAGGCATTGGGATGGTCAATGGACGATTGCCACTCCCATTGCGCCAGGGCTTGCAGGAGGTTCTCGATCAAGGCCCCGGAGGCGGGATAGGAGTCGGGCTGGGTCAACTCCCAGAGTTGATTGGTTTTTTCGGCCCGGATGCGGCGCGCGCCGCCCCCGACCTGAACTTGCACGGAGGTGATTTTGGCGGGGTCCAATCCCGGGAGGACCCGGCGGTTGGGCGGAAGGAGGGCGGCCTGGCGGATGGGCCGTTCCACAAAATAAACAAAAGCGAAAAGGAGAACGGCGGCGGCGAGCAGAAGGCCGGTGGATTTGGTGTTCACGTGGGTCTCCAAACATGAAGCCTTCAACTGCGCCGGCGCAGCCAGACCAGGCCGCCCAGAAAAAGGACCGAGCCGGGCATGGCGGCCAGGAACAGCCAGCAAAGCTGCGTCCTTTGCGACTGAGGCATGAAGAGCTGGTATTCCTTGATGGGACGCGGCCCAATGCCCGGAACCAGCGCCCCCGGCCGTTGCAGCAGCCAGTTCAGGGTCTGGCTGGCGAAGTAATGATTGGCGGCGATGTCAATCATTTGGTCGTCCAAAAAATCAGAGTCGCCGGCGACCACGATGCGGGTGCCACCGAGCCCGTTGATGACGTTGTGTTCGATGGCGGCGATGAGGACGTACTGCTGAGGCGGACGCGGGCTTCCGTTGCTGCCGGTGAGGACGGGCTGCTCGCCCGGCAGTTGAATTCCCGAGGGGCCGGTGGCGGCCACGGCCGTGAGCGTGGGCGCGCCCGGATCGTGGGAGACGGGTTTGTCAGGCCGGAAGATCGGATGAGGGGCAAGCATGTGTATGTTCAGATGTTCCCAGAACAAGGCACTCATAATCGGGTGCATGGCGCCTTTGTCCACCGCCGGGCTGGCCAAAAAATCGCCGCCGCTGCTCCAGACTTCCGGGTTGGGATCAATGACATGGCAGTTGGCCAGGAGCACGTCCCACTCCCTCAGGAGGGGATCCAGCCCCTCGGTGTTGTCCAGCAGCGCCAGCAACCGGCCGTTGCCGTGGTTCAAATAGGCCTGGATCTGGGACAGTTCATGGGGGGAAAGGGACGCCTTGGGCTGGCTGCCGCTGGCAATGATGAGCAAGTTGCAATCCGCCGGAATGGAATCCGTTTGGGTCAAAGCCAGGTTTGTCCAGCCGCAGACTAATTCATTGGTGAGGATGCCGGCGAGCTTGGCATAGCCCGAGCCGTCCGGCTGGGGCGGATCGGTCGGATCGCGCTCCCCATGGCCGGTCAGAAAATAGGCTTTCTGGTCCACCGGGTGGCTCAGAAAATGGATGGCGGAGGTGAAGTACATCTCACCCCGGAAGGCGGTGCGGCGGATGGGCCTGTGTTCCAGGAGGTCGTTCAAATTGAGATCGGACAGTTTGCTGTCCGGGCAAATCTGGTGGTGGCCGTTGCTCTCGAAGGCGACGAAGTCTTTCCGATCCTGCCCGAGATGGAGCCGGCTCAGCAAATTCCGCGCTTCCTCCGGGGACCGGATGTAGTCCAGGTCCACCACGTGAATATGGGAAGGGTTGGCCTGCTGATACTCGGCCAGCAGGGCGGCGACCATGGTGTAAACATCGGCCCTGTGCTCGTAGAAAATGGTGTTGGTGACGTCATTGGTCAGCGATTTCAAGACCGCCAGGGTGGAGGGGGAGAGTTTGGAATTAGTGGCATCGGCCCAAAAGAAGCGTTTGAAATGGCCCCCGGCCAGGTAGTTGAACATGACCACCAGGGCCAGGGTGGCGGCGGTCGCCAGGAACAGATTGAAGGTCGTCAGCCAGCGGCGGCCCTGGGAGAAACCGGAAGGATGGGGTTCGGGGGGGGGCATGTTATCTCCAGCGGCGGCTTTGCACCACGCGGTGGGTGAGGAACAAAAAAAAGGCGCTCGAAGTCAAGTAGAAGACCAGGCAGCGGGTGTCCACCACCCCCTGGGCGAAGTCCTCCATGTGCGCCCGCAGGCAGATGTAGTTGAGTACGGCGGCGGCCCAGGTCTTGTCCACCGCCAGGCGGTCGGCCGCAAAACTGAGGATGAACAGGCCCAGACCGAGCGCAAAGGCGATCACCGCGGCGACGATTTGGTTGCCGGTCAGAGACGAGGCGAAGCAGCCCAAACTCATGTAAAGGGTCCCCAGGAGGAAGATTCCCAAAAACGTGGCGGCCAGCGTGCCCGCATCCAGAAAGGTCGGGTCGTGGGCCGCATAGCTCAGAATCCAAATCAACCCCAGCAGCGGCAGCCAGGTGATGCAGTACAAAATGAGGGCGGCGCTGAATTTGGCCAGCACCACCGCCAGATCGCTCACCGGAGTGGTCATGAGGGTTTCAAACGTGCCGGAAGACTTTTCCAGGGCGAAGAGCCGCATGGTGATGACCGGCGCGGAAAAAAGCAGGATCAGCCAGAAGTAATCCGATCGCAGGAACAACTCGGTGACCGGCGCGGGGGTGGGGTCGAGATTGAGTCTGACCACCAGGATGACGAAACTCATGCCCATGAGGAAGACCGCCCCGGCGATGACGACATAGCCGATCCAGGAAAAAAAGAAGGCGGCCAGTTCGCGCCGCGTCAAAGTCAGGTAGGCCCGCATCAGGAACCCTCCTCCTCGCTTTGCGGCCGGGTCAGCCGGATGTAAATGTCTTCCAGCGAATAGCGCCGGCGGGACAGTTCGCGCACTTTCCAGCCGCGCTGGACGGCCAGGTCGAAAATCCGCGCCGGCAAATCCCCGCCGTTGGCCGCCGTCAGGGAGCAGCGGTGATATTCCCCCTCCGCCGCCACAATATCGTAATCGGCCACCTCGGCCATCTGCTCCCAGCAGTCGCGCAGCTCGGCCAGCGGAGCCGCGATCTCGGCGATGATTTGCCCGTGGCTGCTCATGCCTTTCTGCAAATTCTCCGGCGTGTCGGCGGCCAGGATCCGGCCCTCCCGCATAATCAAGACCCGGTTGCAGGTCAGCTCCACCTCGGGCAAAATGTGGCTGGAAAGCAGCACGGTGTGGCGCCGCCCCAGGTCCTTGATCATCTGCCGCACCGCCCGGATCTGGCTCGGGTCCAGCCCGAGGGTCGGCTCGTCAAGTATAATCAAATCCGGCTCATGCACCAGGGCGTCGGCCAGCCCGACCCGCTGCCGGAACCCCTTGGAAAGCTGGCCGATAATGCGGCGGCTCGCGTCCGCCAGGCCGCATTGCACGATCACGCTGTCCACCCGGTCGCGGGCGCGGCTGCGGCCCAGGCCCTTGAGCCGGGCGCGGAACCTGAGATATTCCCGCACCCGCATGTCCTGGTGAAGGGGATTGTTTTCCGGCATGTAACCGATGCGGCGCCGCACTTCGTCGGCGTGGGTGGCGACATCCAGGCCGGCCACGCGCGCCAGGCCGGAGGTGGCGGGCATGAAACAGGAGAGAATGCGCATGGTGGTGCTTTTGCCGGCGCCGTTTGGGCCGAGCAGCGCGACAATTTCTCCGCGGCTCACGGTGAAGGAAACATCCTCCACCGCGGTTTTTCCGGCGTAGCGTTTGGTCAAATTGGCCACCTCAATCATGATGTCGTCGGTCATGGGCGCTTTCGGTCCTCGTGTGGTGTCCGGTCCGCCCATCGGGCCGGTCCCGGAACAACCGGTTCCATCTTAGACGCCGCTGCCGCCAGTTGGTAGCATAAACTTTGGTTTTTCCCGGATGGTCGCCGCAGCCCATGGAACCCTGGGAACGCCACAAAGTTGCAAAGTCCGGCCTTGACTTTGGCGGGCGGCGGCCAGACAACCCATGGGCGTGGCCGGAACCGACTCCAATTTCTATGCCCGCTGGCGGGCGCAAAATGAGGCGCGCCTTTTCCTGGGGGAGCGCGACGCCGCCCATCCCCCGGAACGTCTGCTGCAAAGCATCTGGCTGCATCAGCGCTTGCGGCGCGAGCAGTTGCAAACCCTCGACGGCCAGCCCTTGCGCGTGCTCCATCCCGGCTTTTGGAACCGGGCCGCCGGCCCCGATTTCCACGGGGCCGTCCTGCAATTCGGTCAGGAACCGGCGCGTTCCGGCGATGTGGAAATTGACTGGGTTCCGGGCAACTGGCAGGCGCACGGGCACCAGGGCAATCCGGCGTTTGCCGGCGTGATTTTGCATGTCGTTTGGGATGGCTCCCCGCCCGCAACTCATCCCGTGCCCGCCCTGGCGCTGGAAAAGTTCGTGGACACGCCGCTGGCCGAGATCCAACAGTGGGCCGGGACCGGCGCGGCGCAGGACTGGCCCGCCGCCTTGCAGGGCGCGTGCTGTGCGCCGCTGGCCGAACTGGCGCCCGAACAGACCACCGAACTGCTGCATCAGGCCGCGCGCGTCCGTTTCGAGCGCAAGGCGCGCGAGTTGGAGGCGCGGGCGCGGGCGAGCGGCTGGGAACAGGCGCTGTGGGAGGGGCTTTTTCGGGCGCTGGGTTACAAACAGAACATCTGGCCCATGCAGCGCCTGGCGGAATTGCTCCCGCGCCTGCAAAGTCCCTCCGGCTCCGTCGCGGCCTGGCAGGCGCGGTTATTAGGCGTGGCCGGCTTGCTCCCGCCGGATATTTCCGGGGCCGGCCCGGAGGAATATCTGCGCAAGCTCTGGGACCACTGGTGGCGGGAGCGCGAGAGCCTGAGCGACGTGGTTTTGCCCCGCACCCTCTGGCGGTTCAACGGCCTGCGCCCGGCCAATCAACCCCAGCGCCGCCTGGCGCTGGCGGCCCACTGGCTGTCAACAAAAGATTTCCTCCCCCGCCTGGAACGCTGGTTCACCGCCGAAAAAGCGGAGGCCTCCCCGGCCGTTTCGCTGCTGGCCTGCCTGCAGGCGCCGGAGGATGATTTCTGGTCGTGGCACTGGGGACTGCGCACCCCGCGCCTGGACCGGCCCCAGCCGCTGCTGGGCGCGACCCGGGTCACCGACCTGGCTGTCAATGTGATTTTACCCTGGTTTTGGATGCGGGCGCAGACGGGCCGGAACGAGCCGCTGCGCCAGATGGCCGGGGAACTCTACCGGGCCTGGCCGGCGGCGCAGGACAACGCGCTGCTGCGTCTGGCCCGGCGGCGCTTGCTGGGCCGGGGCGGTTCGGCCGGGATCAGTTCGGCGGCCGGGCAGCAGGGCCTGCTGCAAATCATCCGTGATTTTTGCGGCCACTCCAACGCCATCTGCGCGGATTGCCAGTTCCCCAGCCTGGTGCGCGGATTTGTTGATGACAAAAGCCAGGCGCACTGACACCATCACCATTATGTTCATCACCACCACATTTAATATCGAAGGATACCGCATCACCGACTATAAAGGCCTGGTTCGCGGCATCATTGTGCGCGCGCCCACCATCGCCCAAGGCATTGTGGGCGGACTCAAGAACATCATCGGCGGCAGGATCGGGGCCTACACCGAGATGTGCGAACAGGCGCGCAAACAGGCCTTCGATGCCATGTTGACGCACGCCGAGGCGCTTGGAGCCAACGCGATTGTCGGCGTCCGATATGACGCTTCCGAGGTCGTGAGCAAGGGGTCGGCGACCGAGGTGTTGTGCTATGGCACGGCCGTTGTTATTCAGAAGTCATGAGCGGGAGCCTGCCGGTTTAAAAGTGGCGCCGCGCTTTCTTCACCCGGTCGCTTCCCCGTTGCCAGACTCGTTGCTGTCGCCCTCCTGCTCCGGCGGCCCGGCCTCTGCAGAGTTTTCTTCCGGGAGCGGGCCGTTTTCCGTGGGGGAGTCGTTTTCCGGCAGCTCGCCACTGGCGGCAGCGGCGGCCCGCTCGGCGGCCAGTTCGAGGTCGCGTTCGGCCTGGTGCGGATTTTTGGCGCGTTTGGCCCTGGGCAATGGGCTGAGCATGACGTTAATGCCTTTGCCGATCAGTTTGGGCGGGGCGTCCGGGTGGCCGTAAGGGATCAGGTTCTGGGCAAACTTTTCCACCTGCTGAAAACCCAGTTCTTTGTGGGCCATCTCACGGCCGCGAAAGCGCAGGGTGATCTTCACCTTCATGTCTTCGCAGAGAAAATCCACCGCGTGCTGCAATTTGACGCCGAAATCATGCGGGTCAATATTGGGGCTGAGCTGGACTTCCTTGACCTTGTTGGCGTGCTGATGTTTGCGCGCTTCTTTTTCCTGCTTGGCCAGTTCGTAACGGTACTTGCCGAAGGCGATCAAGCGGCAGACGGGCGGGGTGGCGTTGGGGGCGATTTCCACCAAATCCACCGCCTTGGAGCGGGCCAGATTGATGGCCTCGCCCAGCGGCATCACCCCCAGCATTTTCTTTTCCCCGTCAATGACCCGGACCTCGCGGGCACGGATTTTCCCGTTGACGCGCGTAAACGAGGCGGCGGAAGGGGGAGTACGAGGAGAATAAGGGCGGCTCAAGAGGCCCTCACCAGTGCTAGGATGTTCATGTATGCTTCAATTGACTTGAGCGCGGCCGCGGGGCGGCAGCACCGCTTTAACTCATCGTGTATTAAATAAAACCCAGGCCCGGCATTTTTGCAAGTTAAAATATGTGTCAAAGCGGTGCCGGCCGGCCTAGCGCAAAGGAGATTAAAATCAGGATCAAGATGGGGATCAGCAACCGCGGGGGCGGGGGCTAGGTTTTGAGCGTTTCCACAATTCTTACGGCCAACTGCCGGCCGGAGGTTCCGAGCTGGCCGGTGAATTTGGGCAGGGCCTCCAGGGATATTTCGACTTGACTTGTCGCGGCCGGGCACAAGGGCAGCAGGTCGCCCGGCTTCAAGGCGGCGAGCTGGCGGGCGCTGATGGCCAATCCGCGCCAACGGGCGCTGACCTGGATGCGGACGTCGTCGAGCGCCGGATTCCAGCGGGGTCCCGCGGCGGTTTGAGCCGCGGGTGGTTTTTGACCGGGTTGGAAGTCGGAATTCAGTTTGGCCAGGAGCGACTGCAAGATGGCCAGGGGGAAGGCGATGTGGATGGTTTCAACCGTCTCGGCAATCCGCACTTCCAAGCCCAGGGTCAGGAACAGGGTTTCCGGGGAGGCGAGATTAAGGAAGCGGCCGGAAGTTTCATGGCGAAGCAGGACGGGGCGGCTGGGGAGGGCGTCGGCCCAAGCGCTGCACCATTCGCCCACCATGAGGTTGACGACCTTGGCCGCCAGCTTGGCCTCCATTTCGGTCAGGTCGCGGACTTCGTCCGGGCAAACCGCCGGGCCGCCCAGTTCGCGGTCCACGAGTGTCAGGCCCAGCTTGGCCGGCATGTCCAGGAGGCAGACGCCTTCCAGCGGTTCGATTTTGAATAAAGTCAGATAAGTCGGATTGGAGAGGCCATCCACGAAGGGCTGAAAGCGGAGGGTGTCCAGCCGGGTCATTTGCAGGGAGCATTCCAAACGCAGGCGAATGGAGAGCCGGGCGGCCAGGGAATTGACAAACGATTCGCAACGCAGGCGCAGTTTGCGCATTTCGCCGGTGGTAAAGGAGGATACCTGCGGAAAATCGTGGCGTGAAATTGCATCCTGCCCCGCCCCGGGATCGCCCCCCGGCCCGCCCGCCAGCGCATCGCTTTCGCTCACCGAGGCCAAAAGCTGTTCCACCTCGGATTGGGACATGGCCGGCGCGACCGGGTTGGCGGGGGGTGTTTGAGCAGGTGAGGCGAACATAAGCGGGGGTTGCAAGCTCAGGCTCAGGCCTTCTTGCGGATTTCCTCCAAATCTATGGTGCCGTCGCTTTCCAGCCGCCGGACGGTTTCGATGATCTCCATTTGCGCGGCCTCGATCTGGCTGCGTTTGGTCGAGCCGAGGAAGCTGATTTCCTCGCGCACGTTGTCGGCGGCGCGTCGGGAGATGCTGGAGAGCATCTTGTTTTTGACGCCGGCCGGGGCCTCCTTCAAGGCAATGGCCAGGGTGCGGAAATCCACTTCCTGCAGTATCTTCTGCAGGGTCTTGGTTTCCAGGCGCTGCAGTTCCTCGAAGACGAGCATTTTCTTCAGAACGGCGTCGCCCAGTTCGGCATTGTGCTCGCGCAGGGCCGTGAGAATGGAATCGCTGACGTTTTTGGGCAGGGCGTTGAGCAGATCGGCGGCCACCTTCAGTCCGCCGGTGTGGCTGAGGGCGCGGGTGGGGTTGCCGGCCAGCCTGGCGTGGAGCGACTCCGCGACGCTTTCGACCACTTCCAGGGAAGTGGGCGACAGGGTGGCGAGGCGTTCCACCACTTGCTCGCGCTGTTCGGGGCGGACCAGTCCCAGGAATTGGGAGGCCTTTTCCGGCGGCAGGTAGCTGACGACCAGGGCCATGGTTTGCAGTTGCTCGTGGCGCAGCACGTTGTAAAGGGCGCGCGGATCCATCTCGATGATTTGCTGCATGGCGGCCACCGACGGTCGCTGCACGGATACCCGGCCGATAATATCGGAAGCGCGGAACAGACCGACGGCTTTTTCCAGGATGGTTTTGACCCGGTCCACCCCGCCTGGGACGGCGGTGGTGGCCTGCAGCGCCACGGGCAGGAATTCTTCCAGGATCTCGTTCTGCAGTTGGTTGGAGATGGCGGAAAACTTGGCCATTTCCGCGGAAACGGCCTCCAATTCCGTCGCTTCCAACTGTTCCATGATGTGGGCCGCATTGTCCGGCTCCAACATCAAAAGAAAGCCGGCCAGTTTCTGAAGCTGGTTCAGCTTGGAAAACTCCGTCGCTTCCTGGCTCGGCGCCTCTTCGATGGCATTCATTGATTTCTTTGTGACGTTCGCCCCGGTCCGTCCGGAAACGCCCGCTATGGCAAAGCCGCCCGCCGCACCACGGGCGAGCGCTTATTACAGTATCGGCAGAATCCCGCCATCATTTAGGGCTTTTGCGCGGGGGACGCCGCCCAGGAGCCTGCCCTCTTTCCCCACGGGTCAAGGAATCGCTGTTGCCGCCGATAAGTTAATTAACGATGGACACATCCGCCCACATCCAGGACAGTCCGCCCCCGCCCGACGGGGTCCCGCCGCCATTGGGCCGGCCCGGAGTGGAATGCAAGTTTGCAGAGGTGCAAGGCCATAGAGGCAGGCGGCCGCTCGCTCCACCGGCGGTGTCGCGCAGTCCGATTCTTTACCTGATGAGCTTGCGCTGGGCGGCGGGTCGTCGTCCGCGTCCTGAAAAGGCAAAGGAATCCTGAAAACCCCAAGGCGAGTCGCCGACCGCCACAGGCCGCACCGTGCAGTTGGCGCGGGGGCTGGGATTAATCCAACTGGCCCATCAGGAGGAGGGTGGCTTCTTGACGAATGGAGAGGACATCTTTAAGGTCCTGCTGCGCCTTTAACAAGGCGGCTCGTTTCTGGAGGCGGGCGTCGCGAACCTTTGCCATGGCGGCTTTGACCTCGGCGATCGGAGCGTTATTGTCAATGGCCTTCTGCAAAACGTCCACGGAAGGATCCGGCGCGCCGGTGAGGGGGTTAAGACGCGCCATGCCGCCAGCGCCGCCAGCGCCGCCACCGCGACCGCCGAACATGCCGCCCATGCTGGTGATCCCGGTCGTGCGCTCTTCCATTTTTAATTTTACCACTTTCTCCAGCTTCGGCTCAATGACATTCCATTCGTCATCGTTCGTCACGGCAAGACTCTGCCTCATGCCTTCCACCATCATGGGCACCAGTTGTGACATGTCAAAGCCCCCGCGGCCGCCGCCGCCGCCACCTCCAGCGCCACCGCCAAAGCCGCCTTGCCCCATGACGTTGGCCGCGGAAAAAGCCAGAGTGAGAGCGACGCCGGTGACGGCCAATAATTGATTGAGTTTCTTCATAAGTACCTCTGACTGATTTTTCGGGCTGTCTGTTCAATCTGGTTGCCAAACAGCCGTAATTGTATGTTTTTGAACCTCTTCGATTATACACGGCCACGGCGGTTTGGGAAACAGATAATTCCGGGACCGCATCCATTTATTAATGTCCGCCGAAGCCAAAACGGAACATCTTTTCTCTCTGCCATTGACCCGGCCGCAATTTCGGCGAAAATAAACCCCCATGGCGTCTTTCTTGAAATTGCAGGATGTCTCCAAATCGTATGACTCAGTTTTAAACGCTCCCCCGGTCCGCGTGCTCGACGCCGTCAGCCTGGAAGTCGAGGCCGGCGAATCGCTGGCCATCGTCGGGCCGTCCGGCTCCGGCAAAAGCACCCTGCTCAACATCATCGGCGCCCTGGACCGTCCCAGCAGCGGGCAGGTTTTTTTCCAGGGCGAGGATTTGGGGAAATGGAATGAACGGGCGTTGGCCGCTTTCCGCCAGCGCCGGCTGGGCTTTGTCTTTCAGGCCCATCATTTGCTCCCGCAATGCACCGTGTTGGAGAACGTGCTGGTGCCGGCGCTGGCGGCGCCGCAAACTCCGGCCGGGCGGCAAAACGCGCTGGACCGGGGCGGCCGGCTGCTGGAACGGGTCGGGCTGGGGGCGCGCCGCGATCATCGCCCCGGCCAGCTTTCCGGCGGCGAACGCCAGCGCGCCGCGGTGGTGCGGGCTTTGATCAATCAACCGCAACTGCTGCTGGCCGATGAACCGACCGGGGCGCTGGACCGCGCGGCCTCGGAGGGCTTGTCGCGCCTGCTGCTGGAGCTGAACACCGAGGAAAAAGTCACCTTGATCCTCGTGACCCACGCGCCCGAGCTGGCGCAGCGGATGAAACGGCGCTGCCGGATTCTGGACGGACGCCTGGAGCCGAACTTCTGAATCTGACTTGCCGTCACGCTGGGTATATCCGGCGGGTTCCGCATCAACTTGGATCGTAACGCGGACATCCTGGATGGCAGCGCGGGCAGTCCCCTGCCCGCCGGGGAAACGTGGTGAGACCTCCGTTCCTCGATCATCGCCCGGCGGCGGGCAGCGGACTGCCCGCCCTACCTCAACCGAGTTGTGGCGGCGGGCGGTCTTCCGGCCGATAGACCCAAACCCAATCTTCGGCACGCTGGCATAGTCCTTTGCGAACTGGATTCATCAGGATGTAACTTGTTTTTTCCTGCAGTTCGTCTTGGTCGCGCAAGCGATGATCAAAAAAGTCGCGCTGCCATTGCACACCGGAATTAAGGGCGACGAACTTCTTCCAGTTGGAAATGACTGGTTTCATGCCCGGCTCGCGCGGGAAAGCAATGATGGCGTGCAAATGGTCAGGCATGAGCAGACCGAGCCGGCAATGCCAAAGAAGGTTGTTGTGATTATGTGCGAGGGCCGCAAGAACGCTGTCACCAGTGCCCACCCGGCAAAGTTGATTTTTTTCCTGCGGCAGACATTTGATCGTGATAAAAAACCAGCTTCACTCGGCCACCCATTGTGGGATGGCGTGGGGCAGCATTTTGCGGACGGGCAAATCCATGGCAAGACGGTAGCAAACCCCGCCGTGAAAACAAATCCCCCCGGTAGGGCGGGCAGTCCCCTGCCCGCCGAAGGGATTTGGTGGTATGTCCGTTCCGAAATGATCGCCCGGCGGTGGGCAGAGGACTGCCCGCCCTGCCTCAACCAGCCCGCGGCGCCTCAAGGCTGCTCCGCCGCCCCAGGCCAGTCGAAACGAAGCCTTTGGTGCTCCTGCAAATGAAATTGCAGGGCGCGCACCCAGACTCCGCTCTCCTCGCCGGGCGGGATGCCCGCGGCCAGGGCCTGCAAAAGCTCCTCGCGCCGGGCCAGGGAGTCGGGCAGGGTGTTGAGAACATGGGCGACCAACACGGGCAGGACCGGGCACAGCCCGCCGCCGCGCGGGGGCGGCGTGCCGGGCCGGCGGGAAGCGCCGTGTTTTTCCGGTTGATTTTGGATTGAGTTTTTCATATGGTGAAGCTACTTTACGTGAAGTTGCTTCATTTTGTCAATGAAAAAAGATTGACTATTTTTCCAGGGGCTGTAGTAACTACATGAAAGACATGAAAACCAGCCTTGCCAACGGGATGGAGGGGGCGGATTTGAAGCAGGAATTTCGCGATTTGCTGCGGGCTTCCGGCTGGTCGCAGGCGGAGGCGGCGCGGCAACTGGCCATGACGCCCAGCGCGCTCAGCCAGATCGTGCGGCAGAACTCCCCGGTGCGGCCCAGCCCGGTCACGCTGCGGCTGTTCCAGTTGCTCTTGTGGCGGGAAAAGCCCGAGGCGTTGCGGGAGATGGCGTCGCGCAAGGCGCTGTCCGCCGCCGAGCCGTGGGAACAGGAGGTGATCCGGGATTTGCGGGGAGTTCCCCCCAAAGCCCGGCAAACCATCCTCCGCCAGCTCAAACGCCTGATCGAGGCGGTCAGGAGGAACGCGCGGGGGAGCCGGCAGGCGCGGTAGGCCGAGCGGAGAGGGGGAGCAGGATTAATTAGGATTAGGATTAGGATTAGGATGGAGAAGGAGCGCCAGGGAAATGGGCGCAGGAAATAAGGTTGGAAAAACTTACGGGAGTATGTACTTAACGCAAATTTCCATTGACCCCGAATTCCAAAACTGATATGAACACCCTCAAGAAACCGATGTTCCACGACCTTAGAGAGTACGGTGCCGCACTTTGGCATTACTGGATATTGATAATGAGCGGAATCGCCTCTGTGCTTATTGCTTTGTTCGAGCGTTACAAAGGAAAGCCGGTGCGTAAATATGCGTTTGGGTTAATCGCGGCAGGGTGTATTTTATGTGCAGGTTTTCTGACCTGGCGAGATGAGCATTCTAAGCTGATAGTTGTAAATGATGCTTTAGCTAATGTTGGTCCTAAATTCAGGCTTCAGGTTCCTTCCCACGGATTGTCAGAAAGTGGCAGCTTCCACATTATGTGGTTTGAGGTTGAACTTTTCAACTCAGGGCAACCGAGCATAACCAGAGATTGGCGTCTTAAAATCCACGCTGTTGATCATCAATCCATTGATGCCGTGCCGTGGGGCCTTCCGTTTACTCCTCTCACATCCTTCACCAACATTAACTCGGACGGAACGATAAATAGAATAATATCTCTTGTGGACTTAATAACGGAGCGCACTAAAAATGTGCCGATTCAATCTGGGGGGATGACGAATGGCATCGCGATGTTTATTATTCCAGATGCGTCTAAAGAGTATCTGTCGGTTCCTGGGACGTATTATGAGTTTTCGTTTCGAGATGTTTTGGACAGACTTTATACGTCTGGTTTTTCAGTGCCGATGCCTAACCGAAAATAGGTTAATCTGACGGCCATCCTGCGACAGGTTTCTTTTTTAAAAATGACCGCTTAATCGCCTCCCTCCAGTCGCAAGGGATGGAAAGGCGTTCTGCTTTTGGCCCCCTCCGGTTTCCGGTTGGGGGCTTCGGCATGTTCGGTTTGATGCTCTTATTTTTCACGATAAACGAGGCGTTTTCCTTCAGCACTCTGAACAGCCTTCGTGATGCGCTCGCCATCGTTTAATGTGCGCGTATTCCAGCGAAAAGCAAACTCATTGCAATAACGGGGCAAGTGTTCCTTGCTGACCGCGTGGAAAGTCCCAATTAGCCCGCGTTTAATCAGGCTGAAAAACGACTCACAACTATTCACATGGGCCAGTGAGCCGTCCACATTGCGGCGAACATATTCTTTTGCCTTGTGGTTGACAACATCATGGCGTCCATCGCCGACCCCGTAAATCGGCCAAAGAAGTGTGTGATACATCGAAAACGAATCTGTGTTCACGATACTGCCCTTTTCGATATTTAAATCAATGAACTCGCGCAAGTTTTTATGGCTGACCGCTGTAACGACTTTCGTGCGTACGTCGCCGTTGCGTTGAACCATAGCAACCACTGGCGTCTTTTTCGTGCCGCGCCCGCGCTTTGAGATTATGCCGTCCAGCGGGCGCGGCTTGCCGCCGCAATACGTCTCGTCCACCTCCAAAGTCCCGCCAAGTTTAGGCGGCGGATTTTTGGGGTCATCCGTGATGGCGAAACGAACTCGGTGCATGAGAAAAAGGGCCGACTTGTAAGAGATATTGCAGTGGCGTTTGATCTCAAGGGCGGATGCGCCTTTTTTAGACGAACACACGCGCCAAAAGGCGTATGCCCAATGTTTCAGCGGCAACCTGCTTTCCTCGTAAACCGTATTGATTCGCACGGTGAATTGCTCACCGCAGCCCCGGCAACGCCACAGAAACCGTTTATTTCTTGTGCCGTCCCGGTCAGTCATTTTGTACACGTCCTTGCCCTGGCAATGCGGACAGGCAGGGGAATCGCCCCACCGTTGCGCCTCGAAAAATTCAACGGCTTTCGTCTCATCGCCGCATATTGCGGGCAGCGATTCAACGAGTTCCGACTTCGCCAATTCGGGATGTAATTTCTTAATCATGTAATTATTATACATAACGCAAATCAAATGTCAACAGGGAAAATGCGATTTTTCCACTTTTTTTCTCACCCCAATTCCGCGCTTGACATTCCCTTGATTTGGTTTAATTTATTGACAGTTAAATGGCGTGGCCGGATGGATTTGAACCACCATCTGCCGCCGCGCAAATCTTGTGAGAGGTGCTGGAACGGCAGCCGCATGATCCGTCATGCTGCGGCCACATAGTGGCAGGGGAGCGGAAGCTATGCCTGCAAGCAAAGTTGTGCAAATGAGCACTTCTTTATTGCTTCCGCCCCCTGCAAATTTTTAAAATCACACCTTCGTTTCGCTCACTTTCTTAAAAATGGTCGCCCTGCTGCCCTTGCCCCGCCGATGGACCTGAATCGGACTGTTTTCCCGGTTGGATAGCCGGTTTAAAACTGTCCCAATCTGCCCTTTCTCAAGCGGCTTGCCGATTTTTCCGAGAATTTCAAACAAATCCGCAATGGTGTATTTGTCCGGGGCGAGTTTGATCGCCTCCTGTACGGTTTCCGCGAGCGCGCCGTACTTCCGCTCAAGACCAGGCATTCTGAGGTTTGGCTGCGCGGCGGGGCGAGGAATGTCCACACCTGTGGCGCTCTTCGTGACGCTCCCGTTAGCGCCACGGGCTTTGGCGATCTCAAAAAACTTCTCAACCACGGCAAGCTCGGCTTTGAGCTTGTCCCGCAACTCAGCGATTTCCATTAGGTTCATCGTGCCTTACCACTACCACCTGCCGCACGTTATGTCAACATCTAATTTCAGCATGGTTGGAATGACTTTGTGCAAATGCTCAAATGCGCAAATGAGCAAAGTGGAAAGGGTCACCTGTCAGAGGGGCAAGCCTTAAAAACAGAATGAGTGAAACGATGGACTGCGGCCACCATGCGCGTACATATCAATCCAATTTGCGTTAAGTATATACTCCCGAAAACTTATTCACATGGACAGGGAATGTCCAGCCGGGTGGGTGAAACTATGGGCAGAAAATGATGGAAAGGGTTTATATGTCGAAGAAAGAACAGTTCCTGGCCTTTGTGTTAGTGGGGGCGATGGCCCAGGACATCAGCATCAAAAGCCATGATTGCCCTCTGATCATGCACATGGCCGGCCAGATTCCGGAGGACCGAATCCCCGACAACGTGATGAACGCGGCCAAGGTTTTTCTGGCCTTTTGCAACGGCGTTTGTAAACGGCCCCATGACTGGATGCTGGCGCACAAGTGATTGGGGCCGGGGCCACGGAAGCCGTCATCAGGGTGGACGGAGTGGACATGGTGGACGCGGCGGATGGAGTTCGCGACGGGCAAACTGGCGGCGCGGGCAGCGTGCGGGCCACCGTGGCGGCCAGGGCGCCGCCCGCCCTGCCCTCCCCCACTGCGGTATCGGCAAGATTTTTATTCGCGCGGCGCGGCGGTTGGTATAGGCTGGGCGCTGTGCAGATTCGCGTCTATTTTTTTTCGCGGGGCCGCGACCTGGCCGGTTGCGCGGAGGCGGTGGAATCCATGCCGCCGGGAAGTTGTGTGAAGGAATTGCTGGAAAAACTCTTCCGCCGCTTTCCCAAACTGGCGGAACTGGGAAAATCCACGCGCGTCGCCGTGGGTCTGGACTACCAGAACGGCGACTACCTCCTGCAGGAGGGCGACGAGGTTTCCATCCTTCCTCCCATGCAAGGCGGCTAATCCGGTTTGGCCATGCAACGCGAACTGACCATGACGATGGAGCCGATTGATGAGGCCGCCTGGCTGGCGCGACGGGCCGGCACGCGGGAGATGGGCGCGGCCGTTTATTTTTCCGGCATGGTGCGCGCCACGGAAGCAGGCAGGGAGATCGCCGCGATAGATTACGAGGCGTTCGAGCGGATGGCGCGCCATCAATTTGAGCTGCTCTTCAAGGCGGTGGAGCAGCGGTGGCCCGTCCAATCCGTCCGCGTGGCCCACCGGCTGGGACGCGTGGGGGCGGGGGAGACATCGGTGTGGGTGGAAGTCATCGCGCCGCACCGCCAGGAGGCCTTTGCCGCGTGTCAATTCCTGATTGACGAAATGAAGCGGGCGGTTCCCATCTGGAAAAAGCCGCTGGCGCAGTGAGAGAGTCAAAGCGAAGGCGGAGCATGGAGAAGCGATTAGCCTTCTCTCTCCTTAAAGCATGCCTCGGCACCATGAACCTGCCGCTGCTCGACAGACCTCCTTGGAACAATTCGGGTCCGTCTGCTCTTCCCTCTCCGCTCCCATCCGATGGGAGGACAGACCTCCTTGGAACAATTCGGGTCCGTCTGCTCTTCCCTCTCCGCTCCCATCCGGTGGGAGGGGAGAGGGTTAGGGTGAGGTGAGGGTTCATGGAAAGGAGGAGATTGCCCAAAAGGGAGCGGTCATTTCCGGGCAATGGTGAAGAAGGCGAAGTGTTTGGTCATGTGGAGTGGCACAACTGCTTCCCGGCCGCTTGTCAAATTTACGGTGGCGACGACGGAGGAACCGGCGCGGACGATGTATTGGCCGGAAGTGGAGGCGGAGAGGCGCAAGGTGACGGTGTGCTCAAGCCAATAGGTGCTTTCCAAGGTGAAATCGGCGGCGGAGAGGTCGCTTTTCACGGTGATGGGCCGGGCGGCGGCGAAATGATCGTTGTCAAGAATCAGGCTGAGTTTGCCATTGTCAAGCATAGCGTTAAAGCGGCGGCGCACGCCGTCCCTCGGAACCACTTCCAGGCCTTTGCCGGTTTTCCGCCACTCGCCGCCGTAGCAGAAGCGGCCGAAAATGGGGTCATCGGCCAGGATGGTGGCGGCGGCGCGCAGGGCGCCGCAATAACCGAGGTCAATTTCGGAGGCGTACATCCAGGAACCCCGATGGTGGGCCTGGCCGAGCCAGGTTTGGCCGAAGGGGGCCGGCTCGAAGCCGCCACCCGCGCCGCCATCCTTGTCCTGCCCGGGGAACCAGTAGCCGTAGTTGGATTGGGGTGTGCCGCTGTTCATCAAAGCCCAGGAGCTGAGACAGGAGGCGTAGCCGAGGCGAAGGTAATCCACCGGGTTGGCGGCGAAATTAAGTCCGTAATCCAGCACGCTCCAGCCGCCCATCTGCGACATATAGGTCAGGGTATAGGAATTGCCGCCGCCGCCGCGAATGTCGCTGCCCAGCAGATAATAGGCCGGGGTCAGCCAGCCGCGACAGAAGAGGTTGGCCGCCATCTGTTTGTCCAGGAAGGCGCGGGCCTTTTCCGGGGTGACGTTGGCCAGCGCTTGCGCGGCCCGGGGATCGCTGTGGAGGACGGCGTACTTGGCCAGGGCCTCGGTGGATTCGAAGCCGGTGGTGTCGAAGGCGTACTCGGATTGGAACAGGTTGGCCCTTTCATTGACAAAGTATCTGACTTTCTGCTCCCAATAGCCGCGCAACTTGTCCGCCTGGGCTTGCATTCCGTTGTCCTCCAGTTCGCGGATAATGTCAAGTATAACCAGTTCGTTGTAAAAGCCGGTGCCGTTGAATTCCCACCCTCGGTCCAACTCGTGGGGAACGACGACCATGGCGTCGGCCGTGCCATAGGCGCGCTCCAGATACTCGCGCGCGGTCAGGGCGGTCTTGATTTCCGGATGGTATCGGGCCACACGATACATGGCCTCGTACATGACCAGGACGTGCGGGTAATCGTACTCGCGCCAAATATGGAGCTGGCCGCGCGGACCGGTGTTGGTGCTGTCGCGGTTTTGCTTCCAATCCGGAATGCCGTAAATGCCGTAGGAGTACGTTTCGTTGGTGGTGCGCTGCAGGCCGCCCCAGACGAAGTGTTGCAGGTAATAATCCATGGCCTCCACTTCGCTTTGCACGGGGAAGTCGGCGTTTTTGGCGGCGAGAAAGGCCGGTTTGCACAGGCCGGGATCGTCGCAGGAAACCTCGTAGATGCGGAAGCCGCGGAGCAGATCGTAATTATCCGGCCCCAGCAGCGACATGGTCAGCATGTTGCGGTCGGAGATGAGGCCGTTGTACCATTTGGCGGGGTCGCGGTGCTGGCTGTGGGCAATGAAATTGGCCCGTTTGTCAATCAGTGTTTCCAGCGGCTCGGTCGAGAAAAACTCCAGATACATGACCTGGCCGCCGCCGTAGTGGATGGCCAGGCGGTTCTCCCCCAGTTTGGCAAACTTGACCTGGTAAAGGCGGTTCGGACCCTTTGTGCCGAGGGACTGGATGGTGGTATCTTGCGGAAATTCGGCCTCCACGCCGGTGATCTTATGTTTGGTGTTCAAGGCGAACTCGGCAAAGAGGTCCGCCGGCACGGTCATGCCGGGGACGACATGGACATCCACCTTGCCGTCGTCCACGAGGTTCTTGCGCACGGCCTCGTAATCACCCGCCCATTGCAGTTTGAAGCCGTAGGTGGCGGAGTCCCCCGGCCGGCCCGCGGGGGAAAGGGTGAGAGAGGTGTTGGGCTGGCGCCATTTGGTGCCGCCTTCCCTGGCGCTGGCCCCCGCCACCGCCGAATGAATGAAGACCTCATACCCTCCGCCCAAACCGCCGCCGCCCGCGCCGCCGCCGCGGCCCCCCGGCTCCCAGTATTCAAGCTGGGTGTGGTCGTCGGTTGTCAGCATGAGGCAAGGACCGATCAAATCCGAGCGCATCCAGAACATGTAGGAATCGGAACCGGAGATGAAGCTGTGCTTGAGCACTACCGGGCCGGCCGCTTCGCGGCGCGCGCCGCCGGCGGCAGCGTTGGTGCCAGAGCCTCCGCCGAAGCCACCCCTCCCGCCGCGCGCCCCCACGGTCATTGGGATCGCCAGGTCGCCGACTTCCAAGGGGATCCCGGTTTTGTTTTGTAACTTCAACGTCCACACGATGTCCTGGTCGTGAACGGAAAAATCAACTTCGAGGAGGAGGACGGTGGCGGAGTCGTTGGTGATTGGATAAACGGCCTTGGAAAGACTGCCCTCCGCGTTGGTGGAAAAAGTTCCAGCGCCAGCGGCGGCGAGATTGGCGGTTTGGACCGACTGCCAGTCTCCCCCGGGCAGGCGGTATTTGATGACCAGATCGCCCAGCCTGCGCCCGACATAGTCGGTCTGGGCGGGATCGGGGTCGTGGTCGCGTTGCAGGCTGACGATGGCGCCGTCGCGGAATTTGACCTCGAACTGCGAACTGGCGCGGGCGACCGTGGGGAAGAGCAGGGCGGCCAAGACCAGCGTGACAAGCGACATTTTCACGAGCGGGATACTAGCAGCCTGTCGGACTTTGGGCGAAGATTTTTTGAAATGATTTGAACAGGGCGAGGGGCCAAGCGGTCAGTCAATGCAAATATATGGCTGCACGCTTCGTCAACATCGATTACGACACC
>JBEKVM010000017.1:0-57264 GCA_049513975.1 Verrucomicrobiota bacterium
CCCCGGTTCATCAGATGGTAGATGGCTCCGGCAAATTCACGGCGCAGTTGGCGAGGCATGGGCCTATCCTGCCAAGATAGCGGCTGATGTCAATCAGTTTAAAAAGTGAGGACTGACACCTTTGCGAATTTCTGCATCAAATGTCCTCCCCGAGTTTCTTGATTTGTTCGTAGGTGAAGACCGGGCCGTCCACACAGATATAGGCGACGCCGATGCAGCAATGGCCGCACTTGCCCACCCCGCATTTCATGTAGCGCTCCAGCGTGGAAACGATGTTGCGCTCCTTGAAACCGAGCGCGAGCAGGTCCTTGATGACGAAGCGGAACATGACCGGCGGGCCGCAGACGAAGGCGGTGGTGTTGTCCACCGGCACGTCCACCCCGGCTTTTTTGAAGAGACTGCCCACCACGCCGACAGGCCCGTTCCAGCCGTCCCCGCCGCGGTCCACGGTGAGATGGCACTCCATGCCGCCGGTCTTCTCCCACGCGCGCAAATCCGCCAGGTAGAGCAGTTCGCCGGGAGTTTTTGCCCCGTAAAACACCTGGAGCCGCCCGTATTTTGCCCGGTGTTGCAGCGCATAGACGATGCAGGAGCGCAAGGGGATCAACCCGATGCCGCCGGCCACGAAGGTCAGATTCATGCCTTCGTAATCCTTCATGGGAAAGCCGTTGCCGTACGGGCCGCGCACGGCGAACTTGTCGCGGGGCTTGAGTTGATGGAGGGCGGCGGTGCAACTGCCCACCTGGCGGATGGTGAAAAAGGTTTCCGCCTCGGTTGGGCTGGGCGGAAGCGAAGCCGGGAATTCGCCAACGCCGAACACGGAAATCTGGGCGAATTGTCCCGGGCGGAAGCGTTTGAACTCGGCCTGCGCCGCCGCATCCTCGAAGCGCCAGTAAAAGGTCTTCACCTCCGGGATGTCCTCCGCCACCCGGTCGAGCACCGCCAGCTTGGGCAGATATATGTTTTCAGTGGAGCGCATTTCACCTTTTTTGGGTATCAACTTCTTTCCATGAACCCTCACCTCACCCTAACCCTCTCCCCTCCCATCGGATGGGAGCGGAGAGGGAACAGCAGACGGACACGAATTGTTCCACGAAGGTCTGTCGAGCAGCGGCAGGTTCATGGTCCCGATGCATGCTTTCAGGAGAAAGGGGGCTAATCTTAATCATAATCATAATCATAATCTCCGCTAAGATTTGGCATTTTCCGGCGCGGCCCGGCGGATCATTTCCACGACGCTGGGCATGCCAATGTCGCCGTGGCAAACGGCGGCGCAACGCCCGCAGCCGACACAGGCCATGGACAGTTCGCGCTGGATGAAGTAATAAGCCAGCTTGCGGAAAAAGCGGCGGTTGCGCCGGTCATGCACCGCGCGGCGGGGGTTGAAACCGCCCGCCATGCGCGTGAAGCCCCGCAGGGCGCAGGAATCCCAAATCCGCACCCGCTCAATTTCATCCGGCCCCACCTGGCGGTCGGAAACGGTGAAACAGGTGCAGGCGGGACAGACGTAGGTGCAGCCGCCGCATTCCAGGCAGCGGTTGCCGATTTCCTCCCAGGTCTTGTCCAGGATCGCGCCCTGCGAAACGTAGCGCACGGTGGCGGGAAACCAGCTTGTGGTGGTTCGGAACCGCTGGCGCACCCCGGCCAGCAGAGCGTGGCGGCGTTCCACCTGCGCGGCGGCGCATTTGCGGAAAATCGGCTCGCAGAAAAGTTCTTCGCCGGCCGGCGTTCCGGCCACCGCCATGAACTCACCCTCGCCAAGGTCCATGAGCTGCAGGTCAAAATGATCGCGCGCGGCCGGTCCGGTATCGGCGCACAGGCAAAAGCAGTCCTCGCCAATGTCGCGGGCCGGGTCGGTGCAGACGACGTTGACCAGGAAGAGATTTTTCCGGCGCTTCTCGTAATAGACATCGCGGAAGTCGCGGCCAAGATAGAAACGGTCCAGGTGCCACAGGCCGGCGACATCGCAGGAGCGGATGCCGAAAATGGCGCGGCGGGGCTCCTCATAAGTCGGCTCGATCTTCATGTCCCCGTTCGGCCCGCGCACCTTGAGCAGCCGTTCGATGTGCGGAAAGACGAAACGCTTGGGAGGGTAATAAGGATTGGGCAGATGAATCTGTACCTGCGCCCGATTCGCGTCTGTCACCGTGTCGAAATAACTGTCCCGCCCGTGGCCGTAAAACGGCGCGATGACCTCGTACCCCCGCCCGCGCAGCAGGTCGGTGATCTTCAGCACGTCCGCCAGAGCCACCAGGCGCGCCTTCATGCCCCCTCCTTTTCCACGCGCACCGGAACCAGCGAGGCGCCGTCGCCAGCCGCGCCGAGCATTTCCCGTTTCATTTGCCGCACAAAGTAGGGAACAAAGGCCGTGCCGCTGCGCACTTCCGACGTCACCCGCGCCGTGGAGGTCAGCGAGCCGCCGGCCGTGCTCAGCCGGATGCGGTCGCCGTCGCGGATGCCCAGGCCCTTGGCGTCCTCGAGGTTGATCTCGACGAAGCCGTCCGGATAATCCAGCAAGAGGAGACGGTATTCGCGCTTGAGGGTTTCACTGTGCCGGATGAGGACATTTTGATGCCAATAGTAAAGCGAATGTCCGAAGACCAGCGTGAAAGGGAACTCCTCCGGGTTTCCGGCCAGTTTCGGCGGCCGGGCGACGGGCGCAAACTTGAAAGGCCGCTCCATTTCATCCCCGGCAAAGAGAAGCGGGGTGCCGAGCGGGCGGTCGGTGGTGCAGGGCCATTGCCGGCCATAATCGCGCGTCAGGTTGTCATGGCTGGCCCCGCTGTAGAAGGGGATGGCCTGGCCGATCTCCCGCATGACATCGGCGGCGGATTCATAACACCAGTTGGCCCCCAGGGCACGGGCCAGGCGGGTCAGTTGTTCCCAGGCGGGCATCGGTCCCTCGGGCGGGTCAATCACCCGCTCGGCGATTTGAATGCGTCTCTCGGTGCTGGTGTAGGAAACGCGTTCTTCGCCGAAGGCCGTGGTCGGCAGCACCACATGGGCGAAGCGCGTGGCCTCGGTCATGAACAAATGCTGCACCACCACCAGTTCGCAGCGGTCGAGCGCCTCGACGGCGTCGCCGAAAAACGCCGTGCTCACCGGGTCATAACGCCCCAGCCAGAGCGCCTTGAGCGGGGTGCGCCCGCCGCCGGCAAAGAGCGTGCCGGCTCCCACCCCCGGCGCGGCGGGCACCTGCGCCCGCCAGAGGCCTTCCAGCGCGGCGCGCGCCTTGGAATTCTTGACAGCCTGATAACCTGGCAGCCAGTCCGGCAGCATCCCCATGTCGCACACGCCCTGCAAATTATTGTGCTCGGTCAGGGGGAACACGCCCGCCCCTTCCTTGCCCAGGTTGCCGGTGAGCAGGGCCAGGTTGATCAAGCCGCGGATGCTGTCCTCGTCGCGGGCTTCAACTCCGGTCGAATAAAGGATGGCGGCGCTGCGCGCCCGGCCGTAGGCCAGGGCCGCCGCCTCGATCAACTCCGCCGGCACGCCGCAACCTTCGGCGGCCTGGAGCAGATCGTAGTCCCGCACCCGCGCCAGAAAAGCGTCGCACCCGTCGCAGCGGGCCTTGACAAAGGGCAGATCCATCAGGCCGCGGTCCACGATGACCTTGGCCAGCGCGCCGTAGAGGAGGGCTTCGGTGCCGGGTTTGATCTGCAAAAAAATGTCGGCATTTTCCGCCACCCGGTGACGGCGGGAATCCACCACGATGAGCCGGGTGCCGTTAAGTTTGGCGCGAATGACCCAGCCGCCGATCGTGGGCAGTTGCCGGCCCAGGTCAACCCCGTCCACGATGATGACGCCGCTGCGGGCCAGTTCGCCGATGGAATTGGTGCCCGCGGCAATGCCGAGCATGTCGAGCAGGACGTTGATGGAATTGTTGCAATAAACCCCGGCGCCGTGATCCACGTTGTTGGTGCCGATGATGGCGCGGGCCAGCTTTTGCGTCAGGTAGGCCTCCTCGTTCGAACAGCGGGGCGAGTCGAGGAAGGCCACCGACTCGGGGCCGTATTGGCCGCGGATGTTCTTGAGCCGCGAGGCGATGAAGCCCAGGGCCTGGTCCCAGGAGACTTTCTCAAACCGGCCGTTCTGGCGGAGCAGCGGGCTGAACACGCGGTCCGGGGAACTGGCCACTTCATGCACATGCCAGCCCCGCAGGCAAATCTTCCCCCTGTTGGCCGGATGCGACATGCTGGGATAGGCCCCCACGATGCGGTTGCCGGCGGTTTCCAAATAAATGCCGCAGCCGGTGCCACAAAATGTGCAAGTTGTGAGTTTGGGCATCATGCGGCGATCTTGGTGGCGCCCATGAGTCAATACTTGTATTCGGCCAGGAGATCGTGGTGGTCCGCCTCGTGCGCGGCTTTGAACCCGACCTGCTGGCAAACCAGTTTCATGGCGTGGTTCTCCGGCAGAATGTGGCCGATCAGCCGTTGCAGTTTTTCCTCGCGCCCGACCTGCACGACGCGCCGGAGCAGTTCGGTGCCCAGCCCGATCCCCTGCCAGGCGTCGCTGACCAGGAGGGCGAATTCGCCCTCGTTGACGCCGTGCAGCTTGCTCAGGCGGCCGACGCCCACAATGCGCGCTTCCGCTCCCGGGGTTTCCCGGTGTTCGGCCACCAGCGCGATCTCGCGGTCGTAGTCATTGAAGCAAATGCGCGTCAGCCGCTCGTGCGCGGTGCGTTGCGACAATTGCAGGACGCTGAAATAGCGTTGATAGACGCTTTGTTCCGACAGGGTTTGGTGGAACTTCACCATCAAGGGTTCGTCTTCCGGACGGATGGGCCGGATGACAATGCGCTTTTTGTTCTTCGATTTCCACACCCCGACGTATTGCACCGGATAGGGCCGGATGGCGGGCGTGGGGAGCGCGCTTTCCGGGGTGGTGGGCGGGTGCAGCACGACGCGCGCGTCCAGGGCCAGCAGGCGTCCGGGCGCGGCGATGAGCGGATTGATGTCAATTTCCTTGATCCAGGGGTGGGCCACCACCAACTCGCTGAAGCGCACCAGCAATTGTTCCAGAGCGGGAATATCCACCGCGGCGCGTCCGCGCACCCCCTTTAAGGCGGTGAGGATGCGGGTGCCCTCCATCATGCGCCGGGCCAGGGTGGCATTGAGCGGCGGCAAAGCCAGGGCGCGGTCCTTGGACACTTCCACCAACTGGCCGCCGGCGCCAAACAACAAGACCGGGCCAAACTGCGGATCAATGCTGCTGCCGATGATCAACTCGTAGCCGTCCAGTTTAATCATCGGCTGCACCGTCACGCCGAGGAAATGTTCCTCGCCGGCTTTGGCCACGACGGAATTTTGAATGGCGCGATAGGCGCGGCGCACCGAGGTCGCATTCCGCAGGTTCAACTGCACGCCTCCCACGTCGGTCTTGTGGCTGATGGTTTCGGAGTAGAGCTTGAGCACGACGGGAAAACCCAGGCGGGTGGCGTGGCGCACCGCTTCCGCCTCGGTGGCGGCGACATGGGTTTCCACGGTCGGGATGCCATACGCGGCCAGAAGCTGCTTGGATTCAAATTCGGTCAGCAGGCTGCGTCCCTGATGGCGAATGGCCACGAGCATGGCGTCGGCGTCGTGGCGCGCGCTGGCCACATCCTCCGTTTCGGCCGCCAGCACGGGAGTTTCATAGAGGACGCGGAGGTTTTCCGAGTAGCGCCACATGTAGCAGAAGGCCCGGGCCGCGCGGTCCGGATATTTGAAGGTGGGCACATTGGCGGCATTGAGAATGTCCTCCCCCGCCGCCACTTCGTCCGCTCCCATCCAACTGGCCAGGATCGGTTTGTCTTCCAGGTGCGCGTAGGGCTTGAGTTGCTCGGCCGTGGCGGTGGCATCGGTCATGGCTTGGGGCGTCAAAATCACCAGCAAGCCATCCGTGTTCGGGTCTTTGGCCGCAATGTCCACAGCTTTGGCGTACAATTCCGGGCCGGCGTCGCCAATGATGTCCACCGGATTGTTATGGCTCCAGGTGGGGGGCAGAATCCGGTTGAAGGCGGCCATGGTTTCGGGCTTCAGTTCGGCAAGCTGGCCGCCGGCGGTAATCAGCATGTCCGTGGCCAGCACCGCCGGACCGCCCGCATTGGTTATAATGCCCAGGTGCGGACCCCGGGGGCGCGGCTGCTTGGAAAGGACTTCCGCCATGTCGAACAGTTCGGAGATGGTCTCCACCCGCAACACCCCGGCGCGCTGGAAGGCCGCCTGCAACACTTCGTCGCTCCCGGTCAATGAGCCGGTGTGCGAGGCGGCCGCCTTGGCCGCGGCGGAACTGCGGCCGGGCTTGATGACGATGATCGGCTTGGTCAGGGCCACTTCCCGGGCCGCGGACAAAAACGCGCGGGCATCCCCGATGGTTTCCATGTAAATGACGATGCTGCGGGTGCCGGGATCGTCACCCAGATGAAAGATCAAGTCGCCCCAGCCGACATCCACCATCGAACCGATGGAGACAAAGGCGCTGAAACCGACGTTTTCGTGCAGGCTCCAATCCAGCACCGCCGTGCAGAGCGCGCCGCTCTGGCTGATGAATCCCACCGTCCCGACCCGGGCCATGCCCGCGGCAAAAGTGGCATTGAGTTTGCCGCCGGGCACCATCACGCCCAGGCAATTGGGACCAACCACCCGCATCTGACCGCGCCGGGCTTCCGCCAGAATCTGGCGTTCCAGCTCCGCGCCCGCTTCGCCGGTTTCCTTGAACCCGGCCGAAATAATGACGGCGCCGCGCACGCCGGCCTGGGCGCAGTCGTGGATGATTCCGGGAATGGTCGCGGGTGGCGTGACAATGACCGCCAGGTCAACCTTGTCCGGCACGGCCAGGATGCCGGGGTAAGCCTTCACGCCGAGGACTTGGTCGCGCTTGGGGTTGACCGGGTAAATCGCGCCGGGAAATCCGCCCTTCTGGAGGTTCTCCAGCACGGTTCGGCCGACGCTGTTGGGCGATTCCGTGGCGCCAATCAGGGCCACGGCTTTGGGCGAAAAAATGCAGTCCAGAGGCCGCGAGAGGGTCTCCTTCAGAATGTCGTGGACGGGTTCAACGCGCTCGGCACCCGCAGGGGATGGGGTAGTGTTCATGGGATTATGTGAAAAGATGTGGTTAAAAATCCAGCTTGTTCAATGTGTTCATCGGCGTCGGCCTGGCGCAAAATCCGGGGCCTTTGCCCCGGTATGGCGCCAGCCTTCGGCACCTGATTCTCTCAGTGAACAGGCTGGCCGTGAAGCGGCCCGGCGACTCCACACCTTTTGGCAATTACTCACCTTGCTTTGCAGCCGCCAAACCAAAAAGGGCGTCATGCCTCCGTCATGGTTGGTAGGGCGGGCAGTCCCCTGCCCGCCGTCGGGCATTGGCCGGCGAACCCAAAAGCCAAGTGAGTGGAAAAGCTCGACCTCACCCCGGCCCTCTCCTCCAGGAGAGGGTGAAACATCCGCCGCGCTCGCGAAATGCCAGCGCTGGGATTTGCCGGACGCGCATGCGGCCAAGCCGAGGCGGGCGATGTCTGAATCAGGGGTCAACCCATAGTTTGGCGCGTTTTGTCTGACATTTCTTAGCAAAAACGAACCAAACTATGGGTTGACCCCTATGACGCGGGCCCAACCAGCGTGAACCGCGAAGCGGAACTGGACCGGCCATCCCGCGTTGCCTGCAGCGATTTGTTAGGCGGCATAATCATCTGGTTTGTTGACGTGTTCAGGCAGAAGAACCAGGATGATGAGGCCGAGCAAACTACCGGAGCCGAGTAAGCCAATCCATTTTGAATATCCTTTAGCCGCTGCGTAGCCTGTGCAGCCCAAAATAAAGAACCCTGCGCCAAGCGCAACGAATACCAGCCCGGGAATGGTGGCAATGCCACTCAACTCAACCAAAACGCCGCCGGCAATCTGAAGCACTATGCCGCATGCAAGGTCTATAATTGTATTCGTCTTGTTTGAAGGTAGCATACCGGCTCTGGTATTGATGCCGCCTAACGTAAAAAGCTGAGCCACCGCCGATTCGCGACGTGAACCGCGATAGCGGAACTGACAGCGCCAACGGCGGTTGGCTCCGGCGACTTGTTAGGCGTCATGGCTTGGCTCTTGGGGTCATGTTAATGCCGACATCCACGACTGAAAAACTCACTGGATTGCCGGGGAATACGCAGTCTGTCGGTCCTTGCAATATCTCCACTGCTCCTGACGAATTCGTCACTTGCAGGTCAAGCCGCATATCTATTCTGCCATCCTTCAAAATGGTGGGCGTCAAGATATATGCTCTGCCATCGCCCAAAGCATGACGAATCGGTATCCCGTCTGAAACCTCAACCACGCCTAGATTTGTGTATGTCACACTTGGCGTGACCACAACGCTTGAATGCTTGGAGCAGCCGGAAAATAACAAGCCGACCAATGCCGCGATGAATAATGATGTGCAATGTTTCATAAATGTGAATGACGCCTAACAATTATTATACGACAGCTTGTTCGTGTATTACAATAGTTAAATGAATACTGCCGACGCAGTGCGGCGACTTACGGAAGTTGTTCAACACCATCATCTTGCGGTCGCGACAGAGCAGACCTACTGCGCCTGGCTCAGGCGATATTGCGACTTCCTCAAAGGGCTGCCGTTGCATTTGCCAAGCGAACAAAAACTGGAACGGTTTCTGACCGCCCTGGCCCAAAAGGATCTCGCCGTCAGCACCCAAAATCAAGCCTTTGATGCGATTATTCCCAAAACGGGGGCGCATCTCACCATGGTCGAGAGGGCGTCTTAATTACCAATGACCAATCCTCAATCGCCAATTTTCAATTCTGAGAACCCACGGGGTAATACTCGCGGCCAGAAATCGGGAATTTTCCATTGAGCATTTGTTATTGGTAATTCAGTGTTTTCATTATTGGTCCAAGACCCCGTGGTGCAGCGGGCGCTCACATCGGCTGATGGCACTCGCACGCCGGTCCCTGGCCGTCGGAGAAATGAGGACTCAAATAAGGGATGCCCAGCGCCAGTCCCCGCACAATCAGCAGGACTCCGGCGGCGGTCACGCAACCCAAAACCACTCTGCGCAGCAGCAGCGGATGGCCCCAGCGAAAGGCCTTTCCGGCCAGGCCAACCGCCAGCAGCATCGGCGCCGTTCCCAGGCCAAACGCCAGCATGGCGGCCACACCGCCGCGGACGCTCCCGCCGGCGGCGGCGGCCGCGCACGCGATATAAACCAGCCCGCAAGGCAGCAACCCGTTCAAGCCGCCCAGCAGGGCGGTCGCGCCGAGAGCGCGGTTGCGCAATAACGGGCCAAATCTTGTTTTCGCCGCCGACACAACCTTTCCGGGCAGGCCGCCCCATCCCATACGGAATGAGGCGAGCGTTCCCAGCAGGATCAGGCATCCCGCGGCGATGGAAATCCAGCGTTGCAAACCGGCCAAAACAACCGCCGCGCCGATCAAACCGGAAATGGCCCCCAGAAAACTATACGTGACAAGGCGTCCGCCGTGGTAGGCCAGGGCGTGGATCAGGTCTCCCCGGCCAAACCGGGCCGCCGGTCCGGCCGGGGTTTGCCGGCGCGCCATGTGGATGGCCAGAACCAGCGGGCCGCACATCGCGGCGCAGTGCAGGCTGCCGGCCAGGCCCAGGAGAAATGCCGCCAGCAAATTCACGACCGCTCCGTCCTTTCGATGACAATCTGCTTTTCAAAAAAATACTCCCCGCCCGCCGCCTTCCATTGCACCCGCACTTTCCACAATCCGGCCCGCAGGGTGCGCACGCTGAGGCTTTGGTTTCCCGCCCCGTCCACTCCCAATTCCACTTCGCGGTCCAGGCTGGCGTCGGAGGGGCGGTAGAATGAAACCGTGCCGGAAATTTCGTCGTGCCCGACGGAGGGAAGTCGGACAGTGACGAGGCCGCCGGCGCGGTCATAGGCGATGTCGGCGTCGGCCAGGACGGGCGCGCTGCGCTGCACGCGATCTATCTGCTGCTGGAATCGAATTTCCTGGTCATAGTAGTCTTCGCGCACGAGGTCCATTTTCTGGCGGCAGGCAAAGATGATGAAACCCGCGATGTAGGCGATGAACACGATAAAGAAAACAACCAGGCCCGCCGGCCAGGGATTTTGAATTTTGCGAAATAATTTCATAAAGGCATCGGCCTTGCTTCAGTCGCGCGGCCCGATAAAGGTGGTGTGAACGGTCTGAAGACGGCGCCCCTGCGAATAGACGCCCACCTCCAGCCGTTTCCGGCCGTCCCGCAGCACGGCCGGCGCCAGTTCGATCAAGACGGAGGTCTGGGCCAGTTGCTCGCCGGGCACGACCAGTTTGGGATCGCCCATGATGGAGAGTTTGCCGGGGACGCCTTCCAGCCGGAGCTGGACGGGAAGCGGCTGAGAAGTCTTGTTGACAATCTGAACGGTGTAGAGGTTGACCAGGTTGCCGCCGGGCAGTTGCTCAAACAAGGCCCCGGGCGCGCGCAGCAGCGTGGCCTCGACGTTGGAGCGGGTCAGGACGAGAAAAAGGAAAAGGCCCACCAGGACGGACAGGACCGCGCCGTAGCCGGCCATGCGCGGCGTGACGCGGAACGGCGCCCCGCGCTCGATGCTGTTGAGCGACGCGTAACGAATCAGCCCGCGGGGCCGGCCCGTCTTGGCCATCACCCCGTCGCAGGCGTCAATGCAGGCGGTGCAGGCGACGCACTCCATTTGGTTGCCGTTGCGGATGTCTATGCCGGTGGGGCAGACCGCCACGCACAGTTTGCAATCCACGCAATCGCCGCGGCCGGCCTGGCGGCGCTGGGCGGGGGTTTGCCGGCGGTCCAACCCGCCCCGTTGCTCGCCCCGTTTGTAGTCGTAGGCCACCACCACCGTGTTTTCGTCCAGCACGGTGGATTGCAGACGCCCATAAGGACAAATAAAGGTGCAGGCCTGTTCGCGGAAGCGGGCGAAGATCGCGTAAAACAAACCGGTGAACGCCAGCAGGTAGGCCAGCCCCGAAAGATGGCGGAGCGGATTGTCCGTAATGATTCCGAGGAGCTGGTCAACGCCGATGATATAGCTGAGAAGCAGATTGCTGATGACAAAGGACAGACCGAAGAAAATGCCGTGCTTGGCCAGCTTGAGGCGGATCTTGCGGGCCGTCCACGGCGCGGCGGCCAGGGTGCGTTGCGCGCGGGCGTCGCCTTCGATTTTGTATTCGATGGGGCGGAAAACCATTTCCATGAAAAGGGTTTGGGGGCAGACCCAGCCGCACCAGAGCCGGCCATAAGCGGCGGTGAAAATCATGATGCCGGTGAAATAGAGGAGCAGTGCGATGGCCAGGAGGGCCATGTCCTGCGGCCAGAAAATCCGGCCCAGAATGGAGAAACGCCGCGCCACCACGTTCACCATGAGCAGCGGATTGCCGTTGATGTGGAGGAACGGCCCGGCAAAGAGAATGCCCAGCAGCAGCCAGCTCAGATACTTGCGCCATTGATAGAACCGGCCCTGCGGTTGGCGCGGATAAATCCACTGCCGCCGCCCCTGCTCATCCGCCGTGGCCAGATGATCGCGAAAATCCTTCCAGTCCGGCTTGACCACGGCCGGCTTTTCACCGGGTGCGGAGGCGGCTGGCGGAGAGGGGTTCATCCGGTTTTATTCGTAAGGATTGGGCGCGGCGGGCTGGGCCAGGTTCTCCGGCGGCTTGGGATTGGGCGGATGGGTGCCGCGCAGGGTGTAGATGTAACTGGCCACGGCGTGGATTTCCGCCGGCTTGAGAATGCCGCGCCAGGTCACCATGCCCTTGGCCGGCACGCCATTGACGATGACATGCAGGTTGTCCACAAAATTGGAACCGTGAATCCAGTACTCGTCGCACAGATTGGGGCCGACCTTGCCCCCGCCGTCCTCACGATGGCAGGGCGCGCAGTTGCCCAGGAATATCTCCTTGCCGTGGCTGAGGACGGCCTGGTCCTTGGACGGCGTCAGCATCGGCAGCGAGTCTTCAAATTTCTTCAATGCCTCGGCTTTGGAGGCATCGCCCAGCTTGCTTTCCCGGACGTATTGGGCCGCCTGCAAATCGCCCAGGTGAAAAACGTGGTAATACCCAAGGTAGCCCGCCGCGAACACGATGCTGAGATTGAAAAGCCAGACCCACCAGCGCGGCAGATTGTTGTCCAGCTCCCGAATGCCATCGGCTTCGTGGTCCAGCAGCAAGGGGTCTTTAAAGGGATCGCAGGGTTGGCTCATAACGGATCGGAGTTTTTGGTTTTGGCGGGTTCGTCTTCCAGCGGCAGTTCGCCCATGTTTTTAAGAAAGGGCTTTTTCAGGCAGAACGCCAGGGCCATGGAGGCTGTAAAAACCACCACAAAGAGGCAAAGGGAAAAGATGCCGAAGGCCTCCAGGCCGCCGAGTTTGTCAATCAATTGCATCATAGCCTTTGGTTTACTTGATTGCGCGCGGCCCGGTCGCGGGGCTGGCCGCGGCGGGCGGGGCTGCTTTGATGTCCGTGCCCAGCCGCTGCAAATAGGCGATCACCGCGATGATCTCCCGATCCGGTGGCGCTTTGATCAGTCCGGCGGCCAGATTGCCCACGACTTTTGCCGCCTGTTGCTCTAATTCCTTCGGGGCCTTGCTTTCATATCCCGCCGGATAGGGAACGCCGACGCGGCGCAAGGCGCTGATGCGCGCCGGCAGCGAAGTGGTGTCCAGCTTCTGCGTGAACAGCCACGGGTAGCGCGGCATGATCGAGACGGGCGAGGTGGCGCGCGGATCGTCCAGATGATTGTAATGCCAGGCGTCCGGATACTTGCCCCCAATCCGCTGCAAATCCGGCCCGGTGCGTTTGGAACCCCAGAGAAACGGATGGTCATAGACAAATTCGCCCGCCTTCGAGTATTCCCCGTAGCGCTCGGTCTCGGAGCGGAACGGACGGATCATCTGCGAGTGGCAGCCCACGCACCCTTCCCGTATGTAAATGTCCCGGCCCAGCAGTTCCAAGCCCGTGTAAGGTCTGACGCTGGAAATGGTGGGAACGTTCTCTTTGATGACGATCATGGGGATAATCTCGATCAGGCCCCCGATGAGAACGGCGATCAGCGCCAGCCCGGTCAGGAGTATCGGCTTGGATTCCAGCCAGCGATGCGTGAACGCCGCGTCCTGCGGCGCGCCTGCTTGCGAGCGATACGAGGCCGCCCGCACCTCCTCCTCGGGCGCAAACTGCCCGGCCCGCGCCGTCCGCCACAGATTATAGGCCATGAGCCAGACCCCCAGAATATAGAGCGAGCCGCCGATGGCGCGCAACTGGTAGAAGGGAATGATTTGCTGCACCGTTTGCAGGAAATTGGGATATTGCAGAAAGCCGTCCTCGCTGAATTGTTTCCACATCATCCCCTCGGTGATGCCGCTGATGTACATCGGGATGACGTAAAACGTCATGCCCAGCAACGCGATCCAGAAATGGTAGTTGGCCAGCCTGGTGGACCACAGTTGGGTCCGGTAAAGGCGCGGAAAAAGCCAGTAGAGCACGCTGAATGTCAACAATCCGTTCCAACCCAGCGCGGCGGTGTGAACGTGCGCGATGGTCCAGTCCGTGTAGTGCGAGAGCGAATTGACGGTTTTAATGGCCAGCGTCGGCCCTTCCAAAGTGGCCATGCCGTAGGCGGTGACGGCCCCGACCATGAATTTGAGCACGGGGTCCTGGCGCACTTTGTCCCAGGCCCCGCGCAAGGTGAGCAGGCCGTTGAGCATGCCACCCCACGACGGCGCCACCAGCATGATGGAGAAGACCATGCCCAGGGATTGCGCCCAGTCCGGCAGCGCGGTGTAAAGCAGATGGTGCGGCCCGGCCCATATATAGATGAAGATCAAGGCCCAAAAGTGGATGATGGACAGCCGGTAGGAAAAAATCGGCCGGTTGGCCGCCTTGGGCAGGTAGTAATACATCAGCCCGAGGTAGGGGGTGGTCAGGAAAAAAGCGACCGCATTGTGCCCATACCACCATTGCACCAGCGCATCCTGCACCCCCGCGTAAATCGAGTAGCCTTTCCACAGGCTCACCGGCACTTCCAGACCGTTGACGATGTGCAGGATCGCCACCGTCAGCGCCGTGGCGATGTAAAACCAGATGGCCACATAAATGTGCTTTTCCCGCCGCTGGACGATCGTGCCCAGCAGATTGATGGTGAACGCCACCCAGACCACCCCGATGGCTATTTTGATCGGCCATTCCAGCTCCGCGTATTCCTTGCTCGTCGTCAGTCCCATCGGCAGCGTGATGGCCGCGGCGACAATGATCGCGTTCCATCCCCAGAAGTTGAGCCAGCTTAACTTGTCGCTGAACATCCGCGCCTTGCACAGCCGTTGCAGCGAGTAGTAGATGCCCGTGAACATGCCGTTGCCCACGAAGGCGAAGACCACCGCATTGGTGTGGACCGGCCGCAATCGTCCGAACGTGACAAATTGCCAGTCCAAGTTCGCCCCCGGGAAAAACAGCTCCACCGCCAGCAGCAATCCGGCGCTCATGCCGACCAGGCCCCAGACCACGGTGGCGATGGCAAACGCGCGCACGATGCGGTTGTCGTAGCGGAAGGTTTCCACGGCGCTCGCGCGCGCCGCTTGCGCTTGCGGCTCGGGGTTGATCACGGCGGCATTCATCATTCGTTGGCTTTCTCGTTTTGCTTGCTGCCGTTGTCATCCATCAGCGGGCGCAGCGAAGGCGTGCAGGTGTCTTCGTACTGTCCCGACCGCACGGCCCAGATAAACCCCATGAGAAAAACCGCGGCGGTCACAATGCTCAATGGAATTAAAAGAAAGATCACGATCATGCCCGGGCTTCTCCTTTCGGGACCGTTTCCAAGTCCAGGCGGCGTCCCAGCCGCGTCGTCAGCCCGCAGGCAAACGCCACCACCGTCACCGAACTCAGCGGCATCAGGATGGCGCAGAGGACCGGGGACAACAGTCCGCGCGCCGCGAAGCTGATGCCGACGATGTTGTAGATGGCGGAAATCACCAAACTCAGCCGCACCACCCGCACCGAGGACTTGGCAAAACGCAACACCTCGGGCAGGCGCGGCACCATCTGCGCCGCCATAATTACATCGCTGGCCGGCGAGAAGGCCCCAATCCTCTCCACCACCGCCACTCCCACGTCGCTTTGCCGCAGCGCCCCCGCGTCGTTCAGTCCGTCCCCCACCATCATCACCGTCCGGCCCGGCGCTTGCAGTTGCCGGATGAATTGCAGCTTGTGCAACGGGCTTTGGTTGAAATGCACCTGCCCGGAGTTGCCGAACAACCCGCCAAACCGCTCCCGCTCCTTCTCGTTGTCGCCGCTGAGCAGGGCCAGCTCGTAATGCGCCGACATCTGCCGGATGGCTTCCCCCGCCCGGGGCCGCAACCCATTCCACAGCGTGTAGCAGCCCCGGTATTTCCCGTTGATGGCGACGTGAACCAGGCTCCCGCACGGCCTCGCCGGCGATTCCACCGCCACCTTCCGCGACTTCAGCCACGCGGCCGAGCCCAGCCAAATCTCCTGGCCGCCGACGAGGCCTTCGATGCCGCAACCGGCGGTTTCGCAGAACGACCGCACCGGCTGGGAGGGATGTTCTGCCTTGATGGATTCGGCAAGGCGCACGGCATGGGGATGGGTCGAATGTTGCGCCACTGAGAAAATGCGGCCTTCTTCTTCGTCTCCAAGCGGCTCGCCCAAAAAAACAACCGCGCCCGCGCCGCAAGCCGTCAGCGTCCCGGTCTTGTCGAAGACCACCGTGTCCACCCGCGCCAGCGCCTCAATGACGGAGGAATTCTTGAGGAAAACTTTCCGGCGCGCCAGGAGGCGTTGCGCCGCCCCGAGGGTGAACGGCGCCGCCAGGGCCAGCGCGCACGGGCAAGCCACGATCAACACCGACACGAACGCGGCCAGCGCCCGGCTGGAATCCGTCAACAACCAGAAAAGCGCCGACCCCGCCGCCACCGCCAGAACCATTTTCGTGAAGCGCCGGCTGTAGCGATTGGTCACTGTATCCAGCGAAGGCCCCGCCTGGTCTTTGCAAAATGTCTTCTGGTTCCAGAGCGAGGTCAGATAGCTCTGCGACACTTCTTTGACCGTCTCGATTTCAATGGCGCCCCCAATCTGTCTTCCCCCCGCGTAGATATGGGCGCCCGCCGCTTTCTCCACCGGCTCCGATTCCCCCGTGACGAAGCTGTAATCAATCATCGCCGCGCCGCAAAGCAGGCGCGAGTCCGACGGGATCAGTTCCCCGTTGCGAATGACCAATTGGTCGCCTGCTTGCAACTGGGAAAGCGCGATGCGCTCCTCCTTGCCCCCGCTCTTGCGCAAAATGGACAACGGGAAGAATGACTTGTAGTCCCGGTCGAACGCCAGCCGGTCGTAGGTCTTTTGTTGAAACATCTTTCCGCACAGCAAGAAAAACAGCAGTCCGGCCAGCGAATCAAAATAGCCCGGGCCGCGGCCCGTCAGCACTTCTCCGGCGCTCCAGGCCGCCAGCGCCCCAATCCCCACCGCGATCGGCACATCAATCGTCAAGATCCGCTGCCGCGCCGCCACCCAGGCCGCCCGCCAGTAGTCCGCCGCGCTGTAGGCCAGCACCGGCAACGCCAGCACCAGGCTGCTCCAGCCGAATAACTTCCTCAATCCAGGCCCGCTGAAGGCGTCCAGCCCAAGATAGGAGGAAATGCTCAACAGCATGATGTTGCCAAACGCGAACCCGGCCACCCCCAGTTGCAGCCAAAGCCGCCGCGACACCGCCCGCCGCGGACGCTCCTCCAAGTCGGACAAGTTGAAGTCAGGCGCGTAACCCAGCGCGGTGAGCAACCCCGCCACTTCGCTCAACTTGACCTTGCCATGCTCAAACGCAATGAAAACTTCCTTGCGCGGAAAATTCACCCGCGAATAGCCGATGCCCGGCTTGAGCCGGAACAAATTCTCCAGCAGCCAGACGCAGGCAATGCAGTGCATCGAGGGCACCCGGAAGGTGGCGCGGGTCACCCGTTCGTCCGCAAAATCCACCAACTGCCGTCGCAGCGCCGGCTCATCCAGGTAACTGAACTCCTCCTGCTTCGGCGCGGCCTTGACTCGCACGCCCGCCGCCTTGCCCAGCCGGTAAAAATCGTCCAGCCCGTTTTCCGTGAGCAGTTCGAACACGGTCAAACAGCCCTGGCAACAGAAGGATTTGCGCTGACTCGTGAAGACCGCGCCCCGCAAAGGCGTGCCGCAATGGAAACATCCGCTTTCAAGCACATCCGCTTCAGGCGCTTGCCGCGTCGTGTCCAATCCCGCGTCAGCGTAATCTGCAACCATGGTCGTCAAGCTCTGCATCTGCAATGCGGGAAATACTGTGGGCAAATGGCCGCCGTTGCGCTCGCCCTTTTTTGCTTATTTTTGCGCGGATATTGCCGGCCATGACCTGCCGGCACCCCGGACGCGCACCCTCAACGCGAAGCGTCTTGGAGTGCGGAACGCCAGTTCCGCTTTGGCCTGGACATATCCCTTGTCGCCAATTTTGCCTCATTCCCCTCGCGCGCGCCGCTTATCACGACCGTTCGCCTTCCAGATAAACGGAGGCAAAATTAAACCAGGACTTGACCCGGCCTCCGGCCGAATACTACTCTCGGGCCAGGCAGCATGAAGCAGCCGAAGCCCAACTGCCGGGTTGCCGCGCGGTTTTCCGAAAGCGGTGCTTCCGTGCTGCCAACGCCAGCGCCAAACCGCCCATGAAACGACTTCTTCTCGCCGCCTTCCTCGGCCTCGCCCTGTTTTCCCATCCGTCCCTCCGCGCGCAGCCAGCGCCAAAATACACCCGCACCGGGGACGTCATCTACGGTCGCAAATTCGGCACCGCCCTCACCCTCGACGTGTTCGAGCCGGCGCAGAAAAATGGCGCCGCGATTTTCTTCATCGTGAGCGGCGGCTTTTTTTCCGATCACAATAACATCAACCCCGGTTCCTACGCGCCGCTGCTCGATCGCGGCTACACCGTCTTCGCCGTCGTGCATGGCTCGCAGCCGCGCTTCATCATTCCGGAGATCGAGGAGGACATTCATCGCGCCATCCGTTTCGTGCGGCACAACGCCGCCAGGTGGGGCGTGGACACCAACGAGTTTGGCATCACCGGCGCCAGCGCGGGCGGGCATCTCTCCCTCACCATCGGCACGCAGGGCAGGCCGGGCAAAGCCGACGCCCCGGATGCCGTGGACCGCGAGAGCAGCGCCGTGCAGGCGGTGGCCTGTTTCTTCCCGCCGACCGATTTTCTGAACTGGAGCAAGCCCGATGAAGACTGGATGGAATTCGCGCCCACGCGCCAGTTTGCCCCGGCCTTGGGGCCGCGAGGGCAGACCCGCGAAACCCGGCAGGTGTTGGACAGGGAAATTTCCCCCATCTATTTCGTCACCTCCAACATGCCGCCCACCCTCGTCATGCACGGCGACGCCGACACCCTGGTGCCCATCTACCAGTCGCAGATGTTCGAGAAGAAATGCCAGGAAATGGGCGCTCCCTTCAAGCCCATCATCAAGCCCGGCGCCAACCACGGCTGGCCCGGCATGGAAAAGGACATGGCCGTCTTCGCCGATTGGTTCGACCAGCATTTGCGCAGCCTCAAGCCAAAGTAGTGACCCTCGAGCCGGGCGAAACTGGAACGTATCCGGCTGGGGGAGCACGTCTGGCGAAAAGCACATTCGCCGCTGGGCTCTTTCCGCTGTCAACAGTGGCTGGTCTTGGTAAAATGAAGCAGCACAATGAAACCCATCAAACACTCCGGCGGACATCCTTTGCTGACAATGATGTTGCTGGCTGCCGCGACTGCCGCCACCCGGCTTGCGGGAGCCGACGCCACCAATGCCTACTCCGCCACCCGTCCCGTCACCGTGGTCAGTTATTATTTTGGCAATTACCATCCCGGCGACCCGCGCAACGTGAAGACCAAGGGCGCGGACTGGTCGGAATGGGAACTGGTCAGGAATGCGAAGCCGCGATTTCCCGGACACCCGCAGCCGCACGTGCCCTTGTGGGGCTACCAGGACGAATCCGATCCCGCGGTCATGGCCAACAAAATCAACGCCGCCGCCGACCACGGCATCAGCGCCTTCATCTTCGACTGGTATTATTACAACGACGGTCCATTTTTGGATCGTCCGATTGACCGTGGATTTTTGCAGGCGACCAACCAGGCGCGGCTCAAGTTCGCCTTTATGTGGGCGAACCATGACTGGTTGGACATCCAGCCTTTTCATCGCGGTGACGAACGAAAGGTTCTTTATCCCGGCCGCGTCACGCCGGAAACCTTTTCCAAAATCTGCGATCACCTCATCCGGGATTATTTCACCCGCACGAACTACTGGCGCATTGACGGCAAACCCTATTTCTCGTTTTACGACCTGGGCAATCTGCTGGCCGGCTTTGGCTCGGTGGGAGCCACGCGCAGCGCGTTGGGCGAGTTTCGCGCCAAGGCCGTTGCCGCCGGCCTGCCGGGCCTGCACCTCAATGCGGTCATGTGGGGGCAGACCATTTTGCCCGCGGAAAAAACCGTGGCCGACCCGGTCAAACTGGTTCACGACCTCGGCTTTGATTCCGTCACCTCCTACGTCTGGATTCATCACGCCGCACTGCCGGAGCAGCAGACGGCATATAATTTTGTCCGCGACGCCTATTTCAACTACTGGTCAAAGGCGATGACGTATTTTGGCGTGCCTTACCTCCCGAACGTGACGATGGGCTGGGATCCCAGCCCGCGTGCCGACCAGACGCAGGAATTTGGCAATTTTGGCTACCCGTTCATGAACACCATCAAGGACAACACGCCGGAAAATTTCCGCGCCGCCCTGGAACTGGCCAGGCAACGCCTGCTCGCCGAGACCAACAGCCTGCGCATCCTCAACTTGAATTGCTGGAACGAATGGACGGAAGGCAGCTATCTGGAGCCGGACACGGTTCACGGCCTGGCGTATCTCGACGCGGTCAAAGCCGTTTTTACCAACGTGGCAGAGGCAGGGGTCAAACCATAACTTTTCACTTTTACGACGCGCCGGGACGCCCGAAAACGACTCCTCCGGCGCAGTGCGCCGCTCAGACTCTTGCGGCAGGTCGAGCGGTAATTTTGGCAAGGCCGGATTGCCGCCCCAACTCACCCGCCTGCCTGTCCCCTCTGTCCATTTATAATCTATCCTTCATAATTTATAATTCCCCGACATAAGTGGCTAATGCTTAGGGCCTTGCGAAAATCCCCTCTTTTGCCGCATTTTTCTGTTGACCATCCGAGTTTATATGCTAATCTCTCCTGAGTGATGAGGGCGCTCCATATGGAGTGCGGGAGCTTGCTCCCGCTTTTGGATTGGGAACGATTTGCGGAGAGCAAAGCGGCGGCAAGCCTCCGCACTCCAAAGAGTCTGGCCCTCCACGCCGCACAGACTCCCGCAGCTTACGCCACTCAAAATCCCCTGTCCTCCGACTCGTCCGCCCAAGCCCCGGCGAAGGCGCAAGCTTTAGCGAAGACTGGTCCACCAGAGATTTTCACCTGGTTTCACCTAATTTCACCTGGTTTCACCTGGTTTCACTTATTTTCACTTCCCGACCCCCGGGGGGGCCTGCCATGCCCCCAACCACATTTCTCCTCAAAACGGTCAAATTCTCATCCGCCATCCCGTCCGCCATAGGCCTGGCAACGGCGGAAGCTTCAGCGACGGCGGACGCGCTCCTTCGCGGAAATTCGCGGATTCCTCCCATTCTGCATTTCTTTGCATCCTTCCCGGAGCCCGGTCTTCTTAAAATTTGGACTCGAACAATTTTGGGCAAAGATGAATAGTGAGGGAGCGTGACTGCGATCAAGCGAACCATCGGCGTTAGTTTCGAGCATCAAGTCCATTTTACCGACGGGGTGTTCGACCTTTCCAATCCCCTGCTCAAGGACATCCTCACCGGCCCGGCGCCGCGGGCGGCGGCGCTGGTGGTGGTGGACGAAGGCCTAGCCCTGGCGCAGCCCGGGTTGACGAACCGGATCGCGGATTATTTTGCGGCCAGCGATGGGCGCCTCCATCTGGTTGGCCCGCCCCTCCTCATCGAGGGCGGGGAACGGGCGAAAAATTCCTGTTTTCACGTTTCCCAAATTCACTCCCAGGTGGAACGCTGCCACCTGGACCGGCATTCCTGCCTTTTGGGCGTCGGCGGCGGGGCCTTGCTGGATGTCGCGGGATTGGCCGCCGCCACGGCTCATCGCGGCCTGCGCCATGTCCGCATTCCGACCACCACGCTGAGCCAGTGTGACGCGGGGGTGGGAATCAAAAACGGGATCAATGCCTTTGGCAAAAAAAATTTCATCGGCACCTTTGCCCCGCCCTTTGCGGTCATCAACGATTTTCAAATGCTCTCCTCCCTGTCCGATCGCGACAAGCGCGCGGGCGGCGCGGAGGCGGTCAAGGTCGCGCTCATTCGGGACCGCGATTTTTTCGAGCAACTGGAGCGCGAAGCGGCGCAGCTCGCCGCGTTTGCGCCGGCGGCCCTGCGGGAGATGATCCGCCGTTGCGCCGAACTGCATGTGGACCACATCGCCTCGGGCGGCGATGCTTTCGAGACCGGCGCGGCGCGGCCGCTAGATTTCGGGCATTGGGCGGCGCACAAGCTGGAGCAGCTTTCCGGCTATGGCATCCGGCATGGCGAGGCGGTGGCGGCGGGGATGGCGCTGGATGTGGTCTATGCGCGCCAGGCGGGCCTGCTGGGCGCGGCGGCGGCGGAACGGGCGCTGGCGCTGCTGGAGGCGCTGGGCTTTGCCTTGTTCGCCAGCGAGATGCTTTATCTGGACTCCGATCATCAGCGGGTGCTGCTCCAGGGGCTGGAGGAATTCCGCGAACACCTGGGCGGGGAATTGAGCCTGACCATGCTCCAGGACATCGGCCGGCCGGTGGAAATCCACCAAGTCAGCCTGCCCGGAATGCTCGACGCCATCCACCATTTGCAACAGCGCCAGGCCCGGCAGGCGCGGAAAATCCTGTGCGCGCGGCGCCAGTGAATCAGCTCCCTTGAAACGCACGGCGGTCATCAACGTAGTCGGGCTGACCGAGTCGCTCCTCGGTCCGGCCGCGCCGCGCCTGGGGCAATTCCTCGGCCAGGCGGCCAGGGCGTCCATCATCCCGGCTTTTCCGGCGGTGACCTGCACGGCGCAATCCAATTACTTGACAGGCGCGACGCCCGCCCGCCACGGCATCGTGGCCAACGGCTGGTATGACCGGGATCTGGCCGAAGTCCATTTTTGGAAACAATCCAACCATCTGGTGGCCGGCCCGAAAATTTGGGAGCAACTGCGCCAGACCGGCCGCCATTTCACCTGCGCCCAATTGTTCTGGTGGCACAACATGTATTCGACCGTGGATTACTCCATCACGCCGCGCCCGATTTACCCCGCCGACGGCCGCAAGATTTTCGACATTTACACCTGGCCTTATGGCATCCGGGAGGAGATCAAACGCGACTTGGGGGAGTTTCCTTTCGCGACGTTTTGGGGGCCGGCGGCGGGCGTGGCTTCCCCGCATGGCAGCGCGGATGCGGCCTCGCGGTGGATCGCCGCGTCGGCCCAATGGATCGAAAACAAATACTCGCCCACCCTCAGCCTCATTTACCTGCCGCACCTGGACTACAATCTGCAGCGGCACGGGCCGGAGGCGGTCCGCACGGGCCGGTGCGACGATCTGGCGCGGCTGGACGCCGTGGCCGGCGATTTGATTTCTTTTTTTCGCGCCCGCGGCGTGCAGATTGTTTTGCTTTCCGAATACGGCGTGACCGCAGTGGACCGGCCGGTTCATTTGAACCGCCTCTTCCGGCAAAAGGGCTGGCTGACGGTCAAGGACGAACTGGGATTGGAAGCGCTGGATTGCGGCGCGAGCCAAGTCTTTGCCGTGGCCGATCACCAGGTCGCGCATATTTATCTGAACGACCTTTCGCTGGAACGGGCCGTGCGCGACCTTTTGCAGAACGAACCCGGCGTCGAAACCATCCTCGGCGCGGCGGAGAAGACAGCCTGGGGCATCCAGCACGCCCGGGCGGGAGATTTGGTGGCGGTGGCGGCGGAGGGAGCGTGGTTCACCTACTATTACTGGCTGGAGGACGCGCGCGCGCCGGACTTTGCGCGGTGCGTGGACATTCACCGCAAACCGGGATTTGATCCGGTGGAGCTTTTCCTGGACCCAAAAATTCCCCTCATGAAATGGCGCATCCTCTGGCGGCTGCTGCGCCGGAACCTGGGATTTCGCACCCTGCTGGATGTCATCCCGCTGGATGCGGGCCTGGTGAAAGGCTCGCACGGCCGGCGCGCGCCGGACCGGGCCGGGCGGCCTCTTTTCGTCTGCGAATCCCCGCCCGCGCCGCTGCCCGGGGAAATTGATTCCACCGAAGTTTGCGGCCTGATTAAAAAACAGGTGACGGGGGCAAATGAAAAATGATAAATGGATAGAGGTGGAGCAGTTTCGCAGCCGCCGTCACCTGCACCAGGCTCGCGGGATGCGATTATGCGGGACATGCAGGCGGCAGGGAACGCGGCTAACGATGAATTGAATTGGAAGAGTTTTGGCCTATACTAACCGAATGAAAAACGCCAGCATTCTCGCCGAACTTCCTAAGTACACACGGGAAGCGGTGCGGTTCTATTGGGAAACGCGGTCGAAGCAGTTGCAAAAGCAACGTGACGCAGGTGTTTCAGATCAAGGATCGAGAAGCGCTGTTACGGGCGGCGCGCAAATGGATGGATTTATTGAATTGCTGACCAAATTGGCGATTGAAGCGGGTATTGATCGTTCCCATATTTATTATCGGGATTCCCTCGAGCTTCCAGGCTATTTTCGTCCTAACAAGCGTTGGGATTTCCTTATCGTTGCTCAAAATCAATTGGTCGCCGGGCTCGAGGCAAAGTCTCAAGTTGGCCCGTCTTTTGGCAACAATTTCAACAATCGAACGGAAGAGGCGATGGGGAGCGCTTTGGATCTTTGGACGGCGTTTCGCGAAAAGGCTTTCGGTTCGGCTGTGCGCCCGTGGATTGGCTATTTGTTTCTTCTGGAAGACTCCAAGCGTTCAACTTCGCCCGTAGGTGTCAAAGAGCCACACTTCAAAGTTTTTCCTGAATTTCGTGGTTCGTCGTACGCCAAACGTTACGAGCTTTTTTGTCGCCGCCTGGTTCTTGAAAGGCATTACGATTCCTCAGCGTTTTTAATGTCGAATGCCGAAATGGGCGCAAATGGTGATTATTCCGAGCCTGCTGGCGATTTGGCTTTTCAGATGTTTGCCAATTCACTGGTCGCTCATGTTTCGGCGTTTTCAGGCCGCATCAAACAATTATGAGGTACGGAGCCCCAAATCCACAAGCACTCGACGACCTTCCGACAGTGCATCGCTTGGTACAGGGTGATGCACGTGATTTGTCATTTCTGGAAGATCAATCGGTTCATTTGGTCATAACATCCCCGCCTTACTGGACACTGAAACGCTACAACGAAGCGGAAGGGCAATTGGGACACATTGAGGACTACGAACAGTTCGTCACAGAGCTCAATCGCGTGTGGAAAGAAGTGTTCCGTGTCCTCGTGCCTGGCGGTCGCTTGGTTTGCGTGGTTGGCGATGTTTGTTTATCGCGTCGCGAAAACAACGGACGCCATACGGTTGTGCCATTGCACGCCGACATTTGCGTGCAGTGCCGCAAGCTCGGCTTTGACAATCTGAATCCAATCATCTGGCATAAAATTTCCAATGCAAGCTATGAAGTGAGCAACGGCTCGAAATTTCTTGGAAAGCCATACGAACCGAATGCCATTATTAAAAATGACATCGAATTCATTCTCATGCAGCGCAAGCCGGGTGGTTACCGTAAACCCACCGAAGAACAACGCAGACTCAGCATGATCCCAAAGGACAAATTCGATAAATGGTTTCAACAGTTTTGGAATCTCACGGGCGCTTCTACAAAGGAACATCCTGCTCCCTTTCCCTTGGAACTGGCGTCTCGTCTTGTGCAAATGTTTTCGTTTGCCTGTGATACGGTGCTTGATCCCTTTTGCGGCACGGCCACCACGATGATCGCCGCATTGAAATCTGGGCGAAACAGCATAGGCGTGGAATTGGATGCCGAATACTGCAAAATGGCTGCTTCTCGTTTGTTAAATGAAAACCGACCGCTTTTTGGAAAAACTCAATTGCAAATTGATTTAAAACCAAATTCCGTTGTTGAACATGCTTTTGCTCTGCATGAAAAATCACCCCCATATAAAGTGCGGAGTCGAAAGAAGGCCTAGTGCATTTTAGAATTGGTTCAAGCGGCGTAAAACGCCGGTCAGCGATGGATTGGCATTGCGGCCTGATCAAAAAATTGGTCATGGGATGAGTGTCAAGTCTAAAATACCGGCGCTGCGGCTGCGGCTGACCGCGGCGGCGGAAAGTGTCGTGCGCGCAGGGCATCCCTGGGTGTTTGCCGCGAGCGTCCGCCGGCAGAATCGGCCGGGCAAAACCGGCGAACTCGCCGTCATTTATGACCGTAATAATGAATTCCTGGCCGCCGGGTTGTTTGATCCCGATTCGCCCATTCGCGTTCGCGTCCTGCACGTGGGCAAACCGCAGCCGCTCGATCGGGATTGGTGGCGGCGGCATTTGGAGCAGGCGCAGTCGCGGCGCGCCGGGCTGTTTGACGAAAAGACGACGGGGTATCGCTGCATTAACGGGGAAAGCGACGGCTGGCCGGGCCTGGTGCTGGATCGTTACGCCACGACGCTGGCGCTGAAATTGTACACCGCGGCCTGGCTGCCGCGCCTGGGCGGGGTGGTGGAACTTCTGGCGGCGAAGGACAATCGCATCGTGCTGCGTTTGAGCAGAAACATCGCCACAGTGGCGGCGGCGCAATTCGGGTATAAAGACGGCCAGATGCTGCACGGCGCGGCGCTGGAGGGGCCGGTTGTTTTTCTGGAAAGCGGACTGCGGTTTGAGGCGGATGTTTTGCGCGGCCAGAAAACCGGTTTTTTTCTGGATCAACGGGAGAATCGCCGGAATGTCGAACCGCTGTCCGCCGGAGGGCGGGTGTTGAATTTGTTCAGCTACTCGGGGGGCTTTTCGCTCTATGCGGCGCGCGGCGGGGCCGCCTCGGTTTGCAGCATGGACATCAGCGGGCAGGCCCTGGCCGCGGCGGAGCGGAATTTTGCGTTGAACCGGAATCTTCCGGCGGTGGCGGGTTGCCCGCACGAAACGGCGCAGGCGGATGTTTTTTCCTGGTTGCGCGACGCGGCGGAACGGCGGTTTGATTTGGTGGTGCTGGACCCGCCCGCGCTGGCCAGGCGCCAGTCCGAGCGCGAAGAGGCGATGCGCGCCTATTGGCGGCTGCTGACGGGGGCGATGGGGCGCTTGAACCCGAAGGGAATGCTGGTGGCGTCGTCGTGTTCCGCCCACGTTTCCGCCGCGGACTTTTTCGGTCTGGCGCGGGAGGCGGCGCGGCAGAGCGGGCGTGCCTTCGAGGAATGGCGCACCACGGGCCATGCCCCGGATCATCCGGTCACATTTAAGGAGGGGGAGTATCTCAAATGCATTTACCTGAGGATGCGGTAGGGACAGATCGGCGCTTGCCAAGGGGCGGGCGGATTTGGTTTAATTTCGGGGTGTTACATCAACAAACTCTGCGCCAGCCGGCGGGTTTTTCCGGGATTGGCCTGCATAGCGGAAATCGTGTCAACATGACTTTTCTTCCGGCCCCGCCGAACAGCGGCGTGCGCTTTCGCCGGGTGGATTTGGAGGGGATGCCGGAGGTGGAAGCCAGCATCGAGAACGTCAGCACCACCACGCGCTCGACCACCCTGTCGCGCGGGAATGTCAAAATTCAGACGGTGGAACATGTTTTGGCCGCGTTCGCCGGACGGGGCATTGACAATGCCATCGTGGAATTGGACGCCAACGAACCGCCCGTCGGCGACGGCAGCGCGCGGCCCTACATGAAGATGATCCAGGAGGCGGGGGTGGTTGCGCAGGACGAGCCGCGGGAGGTTTACCGGGTGCAAAACCCGATTTGCCTGGAGCGGGGCGAGACGACCCTTTCGGTTTTTCCGCACGACGGCTTCAAGATCACCTGCACCAGCGCCGACGGGCGGGGGCGCTACACCCAGTTCTACACCGTGGAGGTGACGCCGGAAACCTGGGAGCGCGAGCTGGGCCATGCGCGGACATTCTGTTATTTCGAGGAGATCGAGGCGCTGATCAAAAACGGTTTGATCAAGGGCGGGAGCCTGGAAAACGCGGTCGTGATCCGGGAGGACGCCGTTTTAACGACCGAGCCGCTGCGGTATCCGGAGGAATTTGTGCGGCACAAGATCCTGGATCTGATCGGCGATCTTTCGCTGGCGGGCGCGCCCCTGGCCGGCCACGTCATCGCGGTCAAGCCGGGGCACGCGGCCAACTGCGAATTGGCGCGGCTGATCGGACTGGAAATACGCAAACCGCTGGAAGCGGCCCGCAGTTTCGCGCCGCCCCCGCCCCCGCCCGCCGCCCCGGGCGAAGGCCCCGTGGAACTCAAGGAGGGCGAGGCGCTGGACACCGCGCGCCTGATGAAGATTCTCCCCCATCGCTATCCCTTTTTGATGGTGGACAAAATCACGAAAATCGAGGGGGAAAAAATTGTCGGTGTCAAGAATGTGACGGTCAACGAGCCGTATTTTCAGGGTCATTTTCCCAACCATCCGATCATGCCGGGAGTGCTGCAATTGGAAGCGATCGCCCAGGTGGCCGGGGTGATGATGCTGCGGCAGGCGGAGAATTTTGGCAAACTGGCCTATTTCATCTCCGCCGAGAGCGTGCGCTGGCGCAAGCCGGTGCGTCCCGGCGACATGCTGGTGATCGCGGTGGAGCTGACCAAATCGCGGGGCAAAATCGGCAAGGCCAAGGGCGTGTGTTCGGTGGACGGCGAGACGGTGAGCGAGGCGGAGGTGACGTTTATGCTGTTCGACCGCCAGTGATCCATTGGGAATTGCGGATTGCGGATTGCGGATTGCGGATTGAAGAAACATCAAAGCGCTGGTTATGAGTCCGGAAGATTTTAAAAAGCGAACGAAAACATTTGCCCTGCGAATCATTAAATTGGTGGGGCAATTGCCGGCAACGGCGGTCGGCGCCGTAATTGGGCGGCAATTGCTGCGGTGCGGAACGTCTGTGGGCGCGAATTATCGTGCGGCTTGCCGCGCGCGGTCGCACGCGGATTTTATTGCCAAACTGGGGATTGTCGAAGAAGAATGCGACGAATCTCTTTATTGGATGGAATTACTGATTGAATCGGGCGCGATCAAACCCAAACGACTGTCGTTGCTGATGAAGGAGGCCAGCGAAATCCTCGCCATGGTTGTCCAATCCATCACCACCGCACGCCGCGCAAACAAATCCGCAATCCGCAATCCGCAATCCGCAATGCCATGATCCATCCCAAAGCCCAAATCGGTTCCGGCTGCGTCATTGGGCCATATTGTGTCATCGGCGAACATGTTGTGCTGGGGAACCATTGCCGGCTGCATTCCCACGTGGTGATTGACGGGCACACGGTGCTGGGCGAAGACAACGAGATCTTTCCCTTCGCCTGCATCGGACTGCAAACGCAGGACTTGAAATGGAAGGGCGGCATTACCCGCACCCAAATCGGCGACCACAACACCTTCCGGGAATATGTCACCATCCACAGCGCCACGGGCGAGGGGGAAGTCACCACGGTCGGCTCGCACAACCACATTCTGGCCTATGCCCACATCGCGCACAACGTCACGCTGGGCAATCATATCATTATGTCCAACGTGGCCACGCTGGCGGGGCACATCCGGGTGGAGGATTATGCGGTGATTGGGGGGCTGGCGGCGGTGCATCAGTTTTGCCGGATTGGGGCCATGTCCATCATCGGCGGTTGTTCCAAAGTGGTGCAGGACGTGCCGCCTTACATGCTGGCCGACGGGAATCCGGCCAAAACGCGCACCGTCAACAAAGTGGGCCTGGAACGCAACGGGGTCGCGGCAGAGGCGCAGGCGGCGCTGAAACAGAGCTATAAAATTCTGTTTCGCGAGGGTCTGACCATTCCCAACGCGCTGGCGCGCATCGAGGCGGAACTGCCGGCCCTGCCGGAAGTGCGGCATCTGGTGGAATTTATCCGCGCCAGCGAACGCGGCATCAGCAAGTGACATGACCGTCCTGCCCATCGTGGCCCGCGAACTGCGCGTTGCGGCGCGGAGCAGGAGCTTTTACCTCGCGCGCTTTCTGACCGCGCTGGGTTCCGTCGCCTGGGGGAGTTATCTCATGTTGGTGTACGCCTCGATGAACTTCGTCGGCGGGGCCGGTACCGGCCGGATGGTTTTTACTTCGCTCGCCTGGTTTGGATTGCTTTACTGCATCGCACTGGCGCGGAACACGGTTGACTGCGTCAGCGAGGAAAAACGCGAAGGGACGCTGGGGTTGCTTTTTCTGACCGACTTGAAGGGCTATGATGTCGCGTTGGGGAAACTTTGCGCCAACTCGGTCAAATCGTTTTATGGTCTTCTGGCCACGGTCCCGGTGGTGTGTTGCGCCTGGGTGCTGGGCGGGGTGAGCGTGCCGGAACTCTGGCGGACGGTGCTGGCCTTGCTGAATATTTTCTTTTTTTCGCACGCGGCGGGCCTGCTCGTTTCCACGCTGAGCCGCGACGCGCGACGCGCGACCGGCGGCGCCACGGCATTGCTGCTGGCCTTTTTCGTCGGAATTCCCGCGCTGGTGGAGCTGCTCCGATATGAACACTTCCCCGCCATGGCGGCGCTGCTTGAGTTGTTTAATCCGGCCTGCGCATTTACCCAAGCCGGCCTGATGGCAACGCGCTTCGGTTCTTATTGGAAATCCCTTCTCGTGGTGCATCTGATTGCCTGGCTGTTTCTGGCGCTGGCCAGCCTGGCGCTGCCCCGCTGCTGGCGGGACAAACCGGCGAAAACGGATACGGGCTGGAGGGCGCGCCTGCGCCAATGGTGTTATGGACCGCCGGCGGTGCGCGAGGCGCTGCGCCAGCGGTTGATCGGGATCAATCCGTTCCTCTGGCTGGTCAGCCGGAACCGGCTGGGACAGACTGCGGTGTGGGGCGTCCTGGGGCTGATCGGTTGCGGCTGGGTTTACGTCTGGTTCCTTGCGGAAACCCGCCTTTCCGATGCCATGCCGGTTTTTGTCATGATCATTGTGCTCAATCACGGGGTGCTGAAGTTTTGGATTGCTTCGGAGGCCTGCTGGCATCTGAGCGAACAACGGCGCAGCGGCGCGCTGGAATACCTTCTCTCCTGCACTCCGTTGTCGGAAACGGACATCATCCGGGGACAATGGCTGGCCCTGCTCCGGCGATTCCTTGCGCCGTTGATTGCCGTTCTGGTGCTGGACGTTGTCTTCATCGTGGTCAGCATGCTTCCCGCCGCCGACAACAGCGCGGATGACAAAGCCAATTTTACCGCTTGTGTCGTCGCAGGCATGGTGATGCTCGTGGCGGATGTCCTGGCCATCGGCTGGGTGGGGATGTGGCGGGCCATGGCGGAAAAGAAACCGCGCAGCGCCGCCGGGCAAACCGTTTCCCGCATTTTGGTTCTCCCGTGGTTGATTTTCGCTTTGCTGGCGTCCCTGCGCTTCCTTGATTCCGGCACGACCGCCCTGATATTTTGGTTCGTTTTGGGGATCCTGATTGATGTTGGTTTTGCCACAACCGCGCGGCAGCAGTTATTGACACAGTTTCGAATTCGGGCAGCCCAGCGGCCGGAGGAACCGCTCGGAATTCTCGGCCAACTGGGGCGATGGCTGGGACGCCGGGTCTGATTCTTCTAACTGTGGCTCTTGGAAATACAAAATGCAAAATGAAAGGCAAAGCCACGGCTCGACGGAGTCTCGCCCTGACGGGGAGGGAATTGTGAATAGTGAATTCCGGAAAGTGAAAAATGACTTTGCCCTGTCATGATTTTGCCTCATCCGTGTTTTCCCCGCATCCGTGGTAAGATTTCCATCCTCAGCGCGTTTGTGCATGCGTGAATAATTTTGACCCGGCCCGCTCTCAAAACTATGCTGGCGGGATGGACGAGAGGAATCCGGTCACGCCGGCCACAGCTTCCGGGCGCGCTTTGCTGCCCGCGCCGCCGTCATGGTCGTACGCGGCTTATATGGGCCGCGCCCTCTTTGGCTTTTGGGCCACGGTGCGGGGGTTGGCGGCGTTTGCCCTCATTACCTTCGGGGTGATCACGACCAAATTCGGCGCGGCCCGCGATGTCACCTTTCCGGCCATTCACCGGGAACAGGCGCGCACGGGGACGCGGGTGCTTCCCATGTTTCTGTTCATCTCGGCGGCCTTGGGCTTGGTGGTCGTCGGGCAGACGATTACGCTGTTGAACCAACTGGGAGCCACTTCGTTTCTGGGGCCGATCATGGTGGCGGTGGTGGTGCGCGAACTGGGCCCGCTGTTGACGGCGATGGTGGCGCTGGCGTGGTCCGGCACGCGCAACGTCATCGAACTGGGGACGGCCCGGGCGCTGGGAGAAATCGAGGCCCTCGAAGCCTTGCGTATTGATCCCATTCATTATCTGGTGATGCCGCGGGTGATTGGCATGGCGCTGGCGGTGTTTTCGCTGACGATTTATTTTATCCTCGGCACGCTGGTCAGCGGCTATTTCTTTGTCTTCGTCACCAATATTCCCCTGCGGCCGGATGAATATATGCAACAATTGACCGACGCCATGAGCGGCCTGGATTTCGTCATCCTCGCGTTGAAGTCCTGCCTCTTTGGCGTCGTCATCGCCGTGATTACCTGTTACCACGGGCTGGCGCAGCCCTTGCGCTTGGAGGAAGTTCCGCAGGCCGCCATTCGCGCCGTGGCGCAAAGCGTGGTGGCCTGCGTGCTGCTGGATGCCGTCTTCACCGTTATTTACATCCTCGCCTGATTATGGACGACGCCGGCCTCCAACCCAAAACTCCCGCCCTGGAAATGACCGCCCTGTCGGTGGGATCGCGGGGAGACCCGGACACACCCATTCTGGAAAATGTGAATTGGTCGGTGGCGGCGGGGGAGTATTGGGTGCTGGGCGGCCTGCACGGCGCGGGCAAAACCGATTTCCTGGCCATGACGGCCGGCCTGGCGCCTCCGCTGCGGGGGAGCTACCGGTTGTTCGGACGGGAAATGCCGGTCACCGGCGACGAATTTCTTTCCGAACGACTGCGCCTGGGCCTGGTTTTTGACGGCGGACAATTGTTCCACCACCTGACCATCGAGGAAAATGTCGCGCTGCCCTTGCGTTATCACCGGGACCTGGTCCGCGGGGACCTGGAGAACAGCGTCAAGACTATTCTGGAGGCGACCGGCCTGTCGCCCTGGGCCGGCCGCCTTCCCGGCACGCTGGGGCGCGGCTGGCAAAAACGGGCGGGACTGGCGCGCGCCCTGGTGTTGCAGCCGGAAGTCCTGCTGCTGGATAATCCCCTGGGCGGACTGGATGCCCGCCATCTTCAGTGGTGGCTGGACGCGCTCGGGCAATTGTCGGCGGGACATGGCTTGGCGGAGGGACGGCCCATGACGCTGGTGGTCGCCGCCGAGGATTTGCGGCCGTGGCGAAATCGCGCCGTCCACGTCGCCATTTTGCAAAAAGGCCGGTTTTCTTCGCTCGGCCACCAGGCGTCCCTGGCCGGCCAGACGGATCCGCTTGTCCAGGAATTGCTGGCGGAGCAACCCGCCCCCGCTTGATATAAAGGAAACGACTATGCCACTTCAAGATTTGACCCCTCAACTTCGCACCCGGCTCAACCCCATGGAAAGGATTGTGGGCTGGTTCATCATCGCCGCCACGGCGCTGATGATTTTGGCCCTGGGCTATTACCTGTACCGAACAGCGGAGCAACGGGGATGGTTTGAAGTCAAGGCCGTATACCGGACCTACGCGGACACGGGCCAGGGGCTGAAGGTGGGCGACGCGGTGCGGCTGATGGGCTTTCCCATCGGCCACATCACAGAGATTGCCGCGATGCCGCCGCGGGGCAAGGGCTCCGATCATAATGTGATGATCACGTTTGTGGTGGTGGGGACCAATTACAATTACATCTGGACCGGCAATTCCCGCGCCAAATTTGTCAGCTCCGGCTTGATCGGCAAGGAGTTGGACATCACCAAGGGAACCATTGGGTACAACACTTACATAAATTATCCCGTGCAGGAAATGGCGCTGGCGGACATTAAGATCTCCCCGCATCTGCCGAAATTGAGGCTCGGCCAGGAGGTCTCTACAGGGACCAATCTGGAAAGCAAGGCCTGGGTGGCGCTGTCCAACAACGTGGAGAAACTGGCGGGGCTGGGCTTGTCCAAGGTCTGGACGATTGACACCACCTCCCGGAATAAAAACATCACCGCCGTCTGGAAAGAAGAGGAAAATCACTACGAACCCTTCGTCGGAACCAACAGCTACATCCTGTCGCCAGATGAATCGCCCGGGCTGATGGACCGGGCTGAAGGCATAGTGGCCCAGATTGAGGCGGCGCTGCCGAATTTTCTGGCGCTGACCAACCAGATCGCCGCCACCCTTTCCAACAGCGTGCAATTGACCTCCAACCTCAACGCCGTCGCCGCCGGCATCCGCCCGGCCGTCAGCAACGTGGCGGTCATAACCGCCAACCTGCGCGATCCGCATGGGTCGCTGGGCGAATGGCTCATCCCCACCAACCTGAACCTGCAGTTGGCCGCGACCCTGCTCAACGCCAACGGCACCCTGACCAACGTCAACCTCGCCATCACTAATGTCAACACTAATCTCGCGGCCATGTTTCAAGAGGTGGGCAGTTCGCTGGACAATCTGGCCGACCTGACCAGCAATTTGAACCATCAGGTGCAGGTCAACTCCAACATGCTGAGCGAGGTTTCCCAAATCATTGTCAACAGCGATAATTTCATCCAGGGTCTCAAGCGCCACTGGCTCCTGCGCTCGGCCTTCAAGCCGGCCAAGACCAACGCCCCTCCCGCGCCGCGCAAGTAATGCCAGGGCGGGCAGTCCTTTGCCCGCCGCGGCGCGCACGGAGTGCGCGCCCTGCCACCCAAGACGGATGCGTTGCCTCACGCTGCATTCTCAATCCGCCCATTCCCTCAAATCCCCATGCTGGCGAGCATGGTGGCGATGCGGTCCACCACCCCCACCAATTGGGGATGGGACTGTTCCAATTCATGCACGGAGGATTGCAGGCCGAGAATGGAATGCTTGAGCGATTTGGGGTTTCGTTCCTCGCGCGTGGCTTCGTGGGCCGAGACTTCCGTGAACCCCGCGATGCTTTGGGCCTGCTCCTGATTGGTTTTGGAAAGCGCGCCGATTTGCGACTTTAACTGCCCCAGTAAATCCAGCAACTCGGCGCGGTTCTCGTCTTTCAACGCGCCCGCGTTCCTGATCCTCTCTTCAATTTCTGAAATCGTGTCTTTCATGATGACAGTCTTGTCTCTCAAGAACATAGCCAAATCCCGCGGAAAGGAAAGCCTGGAAATCAAAGCGCGGGAGAACGCGCCGCTCTTGTGGGGAGGTGGGGCCGCGGGCCGGATGGCGGTTGGGGCGCGGTTTCTCAGCGCGGCGTCACCGGCACCAGCGTCATGGTGTGCGATTGCGCGGGATCCAAACGAGGCCCAAAATAGCGTCCTGTGGCAAATGGATAGTGACCCAAAACCGGCTAAAAAGAAAAACGCGCTTGAAATCGCCCGCTCGTCTGGGATAATCCCATTATGAAATTGGTGGCTGACAAGAATGGGCGAATTTGCTCGGCTGAGCTTTTTCCGCCGCGCACCGAGTTTGACGCCTCCCGCCAGCCGGACGGGAGTGTGCGCGTGGTGGAATTGGTGGAGAAGGAGGTTCCTTTGGTAAAACCAATTCGCACGGCGGAGGGTTTTGTGATGTTGCCAGTGAAAGCCAGTCGTGAAGCCATCCGCGCCGCACTCCGCGCCGACCGGGACTCGTGACAATACGGTGCGCCGTCCCATCTTTTGCGTTTCGTACGCAACCGGGGTAATCAGTCGGCGAGGGCACCGACTGGGACACGCGAGGGCGCGTGTGCTCCCCGGGAACAAAAAACGATCCCGCTTGCGCGGAGCCTCTGAAATTACGACCACTTCGTGATCGAGGATGGATTTTGACGCGCAAGGGGCCGATGGCGCTGCCCTGATATTCCATTGACCACCCGCCCTGCTCTGGCGCAAATTCGGCGGCATGGCTGGAAAACTCCGCGTCATGATGCTTCCATGGCCCCTGCTCGCCCTGGCCTGCGCCGCCGCCTTTGCCGGGGCTGAACCGGACATGGCAGGATGGACGGAAGCGCCGGTGAAGTTCCATGTCCAGTCTCCTTACAATCTGCCGCAAAGCGACCGTTATACCGTTTCCAACGGGGTCTATCACCTGCGGGTGCTGAATCACGACGCTGCCTTCGCCTCCGGCAACACCACCAAACCCCGCACCGAACAGCGTTTCGACCCGGACTACACCTCCCGCCAGATCCAATACGCCGCTGACTTGATGGTTCCCGCCGGGACCAGCAACGTCTGCGTGATGCAGATTCACACCGGCAATGCGGATTCTCCCCGCTACGGGGCCACCACCTTCATGCTGTTCATCAAGAGCGACAACGGCGGCTCCCTGCATTTTTACAGCGGAGAGCAAATACTGGCCACCAACCTTTACGACAAGTGGTTTCACCTGGTCGTGCGGCACGATCTCAACACCCATCTCATTGAAGCCTGGATAGACGGCAGGCAGGTCTTCACGAAGAAGGACAACGGCGCGCCGGATTTTTACATGAAAGACGGTGTTTACACCCAAACCGGCGCCAGCCCCGAAATGGAGGTTTATATCAAAAACATCCAGTTTTGGACCCATCCCTGATCCGCCAAGCGCCATCCTATTTGGTTTACTGATTGAAAATCAGCAATTATCACGGCATCCGGATTCTGATCGTGCTGGCGGCGATCGCGCTGGCGGCGGTTCGGTGGCCCGCCCGCTGGGTTGAGAATTTCTATTCCACCGGCCTTTATCCGCAACTGGCGGCCTGCGTCAAACCTCTGACGCGCTGGTGGCCCGTTCCGGTGCTTGACATGCTCCTGATCACGGCGGCCCTCGGCCTTCCCGCCTGGTGGATTTGGAGAATCCGCTCCGCCGGGGCCGGGCGGAAGTGGCTGGCCGCCGGGCGCGCGGCCTACGGCACGCTCACGTTGGCGGCGGCGTGGGTCTGCGCTTTCGAATTGCTGTGGGGACTCAACTATCAGCGGCTGCCGCTGACCGCCAAGCTGGATTGGGAGGCCAAACGGGTCACGCCGCAGGCCACGGTGGCTTTGGCCAAGTCAACCATTGAACATTTGAACGCGGAAGTGGCCGCCGCGCGCGGGCAGCCCATGCCTGCGCCGGAACAATGGCGCGCGGCCCTCGAGCGGTCCTTTCAGCAAGTGGCGCGGGAATTGGGACACCGCCCGGATTTCAGCGGCGTCGCGCCGCGGACCTCGCTGGTCAATCCGCTGCTGGACGCCGGGGGCTTCGACGGCTTCATAAACCCTTTTGGATATGAAGTTATACTTGACGATAACGTCCTGCCCTTGGAGAGGCCCTTTTTGCTGGCGCACGAATGGGCGCACCTGGCGGGGTTTGCGGATGAATCGGAGGCCAACTTCATCGGCATCCTGGCGTGTTTGCGCAGCGACCTTCCGGCGGTCCGGTATTCCGGCTGGCTGAGCCTGTCCTTTTATCTGCCCAGGCGAAGCCGCAATTCCCCGGAAGCATGGCCGGAGCTTTCTCCGCGGGTCGTCAGCGACATAAACGCCATACGGGAGCGGGCGCGGAAGCGGCGCAAGCCGGCTGTGGCCAACCTTCAGGCGCGCATCTACAACAGTTTTCTCAAGGCCAATCGCGTGCAGGCTGGAATCGGCAGCTACGGCCTGGTCACCAGGCTCATGGTGGGCACCCGCTTCGAAGGCAACTGGACGCCGGCGGGGCGGTGATGATCAGGCGCGGCGCGGGCGCCTGGAGCGGCGGCCGGTGCGGAACAGTTCCATTTGCGGGTCTTTGAATAATTGGTAGTTCTTGAGCACGCGGATCACCTGCAACAGGTCGGATTTGTCGTAGTTGCGGTTGACCTCGGTGCGCGCGATCAGTTCCACCAGCATGGTGCGAAAGGGAATGACGGCGTCCACTCCCTTGGCGCGCAGGATGGCGATGCTTTGCCCGCGCGCCGCCGTGGTTTGCGGCAGGGCCGGCACAATCAGTATCTTCAAGGGCGCGAAATCCGGACTGAAGGCGCGCGCGGCCTGCTGGAAAACGGCCGGCTCGACGAAGCGGAAAATTTCGGGTGAACTCTCGAGCAGGGCCGGCCCGAAGGATTCGGTGTGCCAGCCGCGCACCACGACGAGGGCGCGGTTGACGGAGGGCAGGTCGGCGGAATCCAAGATGAAGGGAGCGGCGTTTTCCGGTTTGACGGGTTGCGGATTCCAGACGACGAAATCAATGCCGTCAAGCTCCTGCTTGCCGCGCGGTTCGTACTTGCGATCCTGGCGCACAAGAAAACCGTGCAGCTCGAAGTATTCCCGGACGATGGTTTCATTGATGGCGGACATGGCTCAATTGCAGATTGCGGATTGCGGATTGCGGATTCTAATGGCCGCGAAGGAACGAAAGGATCGCGAAAGAAAAGGCATTTTTCTTTGTGTTCTCCGTGTTCTTTGGCGGCTCATTGAATTCATTAACAGTGCGGATTTGCGGCGGGGCGTGGGGGCGCCAACACCTTTTCGATGAGGGCCGGCGGAACTTTGTGGCCGGGTTCGACTTGACCAATGCGGCGGGCGAGAACGAATTTGATTTCGCCGGCGCTGACTTTTTTGTCCAATTGCATGGCCGCGAGCAGGCGCGACCGGGCCGGGGCGGAGAGAGTGATGGCGGCGGGCAGCCCGGCGCGGAGGAAAAGTCTTTCGATGCGGGCCGCGTCGTCCGGCGGCAGGCCGGTCAAGGCGGTGGAGAGCTTGGCGGCGGCCACCTGGCCGATGGCGATGGCCTCGCCGTGCAGGTATTTTCCGTAGCCGGAAATGTTTTCGATGGCGTGGCCGATGGTGTGGCCAAAATTGAGGATGGCGCGAAGGCCGGTTTCGGTTTCATCCTGGCGGACCACTTCGGCCTTGAGAGCGCAGCAGCGCGCCACCACTTCGGCCAGAATTTTGGTGTCGCGGCGCAGCAGCCGGGACAGGCCGCGTTCCAGCCGGGCAAAAAGCGGCGCGTCGCAGATGATGCCGTATTTGATGACCTCGGCCAAACCGGCGCGAAATTCGCGGGGCGGCAGGGAGCGCAGCGTCCGCAAATCGCAGAGGACAAAACGGGGCTGATGAAAGGCGCCCACCAGATTCTTGCCGGCTTTCAGGTTGACGCCGACTTTGCCGCCGACCGAGCTGTCCACCTGCGCCAGCAAGGTGGTGGGCACCTGGACGAAGGGGATGCCGCGCAAATAAATCGCGGCGAGAAATCCGGCCAGATCGCCCACAACGCCGCCCCCCAGAGCGACGATGAAGGATTTCCGCTCGAGGCGGTGCGCGGCCAGTTGGTCGCAGGCGGTCTGAACCATTTTGAGGCTTTTGGACGTTTCGCCAGGCGGCACGCAAATCAAGCGCGGTTCAAACCCGGAGGAACGGAGAGCGGCCAGAACCGGTTTGGCGTAGAGGCCCGCCACGCGATCGTCGGAGAGGACCGCGCAACGGCGGCCGAGTTCCATTTTGGCGGAAAAGCGGCCCACCGCGGAAAGCAAACCGGCCCCCACGAAAATGGGATAGCTTCGATTTCCCAAAGAGACGGCGACGGTGCGCATGAGGCAAGCATAAGCAGCCGCGCGGGAGGCGCGAGTGCAAAGTTTAAGGCCTTTTTCCCGGCCTTTCCAGTTCGCCGCGCTTCCGCTATTTTTGTTCCATGCGTTATCGAATTCTCGGCGGGACCGGTTTGCGCGTGTCGGTCATCGGCCTGGGCACCTGGCAGTTTGGCGGGGAATGGGGGCGTCTGTTTTCGCAGGCGGAGGTGGACGCGATTTTGGACCGGGCGGCCGAACTGGGGATAAATCTGATTGACACCGCGGAATGCTACGGCGATCACCTCGCGGAGAGCCTGGTGGGCGATTATCTGGCGCGCCGCGGCCGTGCCCGCTGGATTGTCGCCACCAAGTTCGGCCACCGCTTCCACAAGTTCATGGACCGCACGGACGCATTTTCCCCGGCGGAGGCGCGGCGGCAATTGGAGGCGTCGCTGCGCGCGCTGCGGGTGGAGAGGATTGATCTTTACCAGTTCCACTCCGGCTCGGACGCCCATTTCCTGAACGAAGCATTGTGGGACGCGCTGGCGGAGGAGAAGCGCGCGGGGAGAATCGGCCATCTGGGGGTCTCGATCAGGCAGAAGGGAAGCGAAACGCAGGCGCGCGAAGCCCGCCGGCTTGGGGTGGAGGCGCTGCAGGTTTTCTACAACCGCCTGGACCGGCGCGCCGAGCGGATCTACTTCCCGGCGGCGCGGCGCGACCGTCTCGGCCTGCTGGCGCGCGTGCCGCTGGCCAGCGGCTTGTTGAGCGGCAAATACCGCGCCGGCGTCACCTTCCCGCCCAACGATGTCCGCGCCACCTTCGACCGGGAAAAGATGGGCCGGGACCTTGCGGAAGTGGAAACCATTCGCGCCGGAGAAGTTCCCGCGGGCATTCCCATGTCGCAATGGGCCATCGCGTGGTGCCTGAAGGATCCGGTGGTTTCGGCGACCATCCCCGGCTGCAAAGATGCCGCGCAAGTCGCCGCCAACGCCGCCGCCGCGGAGTTGGAGGCGGAAATATAGAAATGGCGGATTGCAGATAGGAGAGAGGCCGGTGACTGCAATTTTTTGCCGCATCCTGAGCATTTTCAACAGAACTGCATCCATGGCATCTCGCCGGGATGCGATGAACGGGTTTGCCTCGTGCGGCTACAGCTTTATTTAAACTGCTCTAATCACGGCGCTTTGGCGGGGGCGCGGGTGAAGGTATCCTCGGGCGCGGCGATTTTGTCCAGGCCGGGGCCGGTGGCGTTGGTCAGGGTCAGAAATGCGCCGTTGTAGCCTGTCACATGGATGTCGCGCAGGCTGGCGTTGCGGAGGTTGGCCAGATGGATGGCGCGCCGGCAGGCGCCGGAAACATCGGCCAGGGAAAGTCCGTCCAGCGGTTGGTCCGGTGAAAGCAGATGCGCGTCCAGCAGGGTTTGCACGTTGACCTTGATGTTGGAGAAGGAAAGCCCGCGCGCCCGGGTCAGCCCGGCCAGGCCGGTGACCGGTTCTTCGTCCCTAATTCCCTTGTCCAGCAGATCAATGACCAGAAAGGTGTTGGCGCGGCAATCCAGGTTTTTGCCCTGGATGTCTTCGATGAAGCCGCCCCGATCATCCCGGCTCTTGATGAAAATGCTGTTGGCCCCTCTGCTGAACGTGCAGTCTTCCATGACGACGCGGCGGATGCCCCCGGAAAGTTCGCTGCCGATGGCCACGCCGGCAAAGGCGCTGCCCAATATGCAATTGGTGATCACCACGTCTTCGGTGGGCCGCCCAATGCGCACGCCTTCCGAGCCGCGGCCGGACTTGAGGGCGATGGCATCGTCCCCCGTGTCAATATCACAATGCTCGATGCGGACGTGCTGGCACGAATCCACGTCAATGCCATCGCCGTTGCTGCGGCTGCGCTCGCTGCGGTCGCTGCGGACGGTGAGGTTGCGGGCGATGACGCCGTCACAAAAGCCCGGATGGATGGACCAGAGCCGGACGAATTGGGTGGAAAAGCCGTCCAGAAGAACATCCTTGCACTCGACCGGCTCCAGCAGGCACGGCCCGCGCGGATTGCGCAGATTGCCCAGGGCGGCGTTGCCCTCGATGGAACCCGGGCCGACGATGGCTATTTGCGTGGCGTTGCTGGCGGAGAGCAGAGCGCGGTGGCATTCCCGCAGGCGCCCCTCCCAGCGCGCCTGGATGAGCGGATAATCGCCCGCGTCCGGACTGCCGAGGAGCGCGGCCCCCTTTTCCAGCCGCAGCGTGGTGTGCGAACCGATGACCACACTGCCAATGAGGTAATTGCCGGCGGGGACAACGACTTCGCCGCCGCCCGCCGCGCAGGCGTCCAGGGCTTTTTGGAAAGCGGCGGTGTCTTTGACGGTGCCGTTGCCGGTGGCGCCGAGCGCGCGAACATCGAAACGGCGCGGCGGCTGGGCTTCCTGGCGGGGGGCCTGGCAGCCCGCAGCCAGCAGCAAAACCAGCGCAACACAGGACAGAAATCTGGGCATGGCGGCAGACTATCCGCACGGAAGCTCCGTTTCAACTTCAAGTTGCGCTTTCAGTTCCGCCGGATTTGACAATGGCCGTAAAATCAGATAATATGATTTCATGAAAAGAACACCCATTAGCGTGACGCAAGCGGCGCGCCATTTCGCGGACTGCGTCAACCGCGTGCATTATCAGAACGTCACGTTTGTCCTGCTCAAGAACGGTTCTCCGGTCGCCCAATTGGGGCCTGTTGACCAGAAAACAGGCCTGGGCCGCAACCTGGCCGAGTCCCTCTCCCGGACCACCCTCTCGGACAAAGAAGGCAGAGCTTGGCGTCGTGATGTGCAAACCGCCCGCAAAACCCTCCATGATAAGTTGGGCAGAAGATGAAGACGCGTGACGATTATTCCGGGGCGATACAGTGTTCCGAGGATTCGATTGCATATCATTCGGCTGGTGGTGGTTGGTCGGTTCGCATTTCCGATATTCGGTTGATTGGAGAGTACACGACCGCCAACGGTCCATACGTGGACGACTACTTTTTCGTATTTCTCGCCGCGCCAGAAGGTGGCTGGCATCAGGCCTCATACTACGCCAAAGGAATGGAGGAGACTCTCCGATCACTCGAACAGAATTTCGGCACGCCGATGCAATTGTTCCTCTGTAAGTCCACGGACTTCAAGACGCGCATTATCTGGCCACCTAGATTGAAAGGGCGGGAACTGATGGAAGTGATCCCCCCGAAAAAGCAAAGCCTCTGGCACAAGTTCACCAATTTAGGAGTAAAAGACATTAGGTTATCAAAGGCAGCGCTGGAAGCCTTCGAAGAATGAATCCGCGTTGTCCATTGTTAATTATCCACTGTTGATTGGCGATGCCTCCTGGCGGAAGATGTCGGCATGGCCGCCGAACAGAAAAAGCAAGACGACGCCTGTGCCCTTCCTGGATGCGGGTCGGAGCCGGAAGGCGCTGCCGGCCTGGTGGTGGGCGGATACTGGCGCTGGTGTCCGCGTTACGGTCACGAACTGCACAACGAGAAATGCAAGCGGCGCTGTCCCAAGCGCCACTACTTTATGAGTTGCTCGGATTTTGATTGAACCTTCCACCCCGTCTCTCCCATGAAACTTTTCCCACAGGCCCTCCCCCTCGCCGCGCTGCTCCTGGCCGCCCATTCCACCCTGGCCCTGGACCGGACGAATGCCACGTTCAAGATTTTCCAATTCCCCCCAAACATGATCCCCGCCATGGACGGCAAAACCAATGACTGGGACATCGTGCCCGAGGATTACGTCATCGGTTCGGACCAATTGGTGGACGACATGCATCACCACACCAATGACCCCAAACACCTCAACGTGCGGGTCAGAGTCGGCTGGGTCAAGGGACTCAACCGCCTCTTTTTTCTTTACGAGGCCGACAAGGACTATTGGGATTTTTCCCGGCCCGATTTGCACAACGACACTTTTGAAGTCGTGGTGGATGGCGACCTGTCCGGCGGCCCGTTCGAACAAGAATTTGAAACCAACCGCGACATCCTGGGCGGCAAATGGGAAACCTATATGGCCCTGCAAAACGCGCATGCGCAGAACTACCACATCTTCACCCCGGCGGAGGGCAAGGACTGGTGCATGTTCTGGGGTCCGCAACAATGGGCCAAAGACCTGCCCTACGCCAACCACGCTTGCAACTACAACTTCAAGCCCGGCCAGCCGGGGCATCTGGTCTTGGAATTCTGGATCACCCCCTTCGATTACGCCGGCGCCGAAGGCCCGAAACGCGCCGTCGAATCCGTCCTGACGGAAAATAAAATCATCGGGCTGGCCTGGGCCGTGATTGATTACACCGACCCGAATTCGCCCGGCAACAACGGATTTTGGAACCTTTCGCGCCATCACACCTTTTTTGGCAACGCCGATTACCTGTGCCTCTTCAAACTCATGCCGCTGGAACCGCAGTTTCGGAAAGCGCTCGACGCCCAATGGACGTTTCAAATCGTGGACATGGACCGGCGCTTGGTGTCGTTCCAGGACCAATCCACCGGCCAAATCACCGCTTGGAAGTGGGAGTTCGGCGACGGCGAAATCTCCACCGGGCAAAACCCCATCCACACCTACAAAGCCGCCGGGGCGTATGTCGTCGTGCTCACCGTGCAAGGCGCGGAGGGCGCCGCCTCCCGCTTCTCCAGAGTTTGGGACGTGACCTTGAAGTAGAAGTCATCCCATGCGCGGCCGTTCTGTCAAAAAGTTTTTTGCCTGGCGCACGCTCGCGCCCTCCGCGGCTCTGGTGCTCTCCCTCGCCGCGCCCGGCGCCCCGGCCGCCGCCCCGGTGTTCTCCGTCCTGGATTTCGGCGCGGCGGGCGACGGCGTCACCGTGGACACGGCGGCCATCCAGCGCGCCATTGACGCCGCCGCGCGGGCCGGCCGGGGCGCCCGCGTTTTGGCGCCGGGCGGACGCCGCTTTCTGACCGGAACCCTGGAGCTGCGCGGCGGCATTGATTTTCATCTTGACGGAGAATTGGTCATCAGCACCAACCGTTTGGATTATCAGGGAGACGGGGTTATCACCGCCCGCAACGCCGATCACCTGCGCATCAGCGGCCGGGGCAAAATCAGCGGGCGATCCCTCGCCTTCATGACCCGTTACGACCCGGCGGGCGAATGGTGGCTCTTCGCGCCGTGGCGGCCCAAAATGTTCCTCCTCACCGGCTGCACCAACCTGGAAATCCGCGACATCACCTTCGGGGACGCGCCCTGCTGGGGGCTGCACCTGCTGGGCTGCCGCCATGTTCTTGTTGACAATGTGACGGTCCGCAACCGCCTGGACGTGCCCAACTGCGACGGCATTGATCCCGACCATTGCCAGGACGTGGAAATCCGCCACTGCCGCATCACTTCGGGCGACGACGCCATCGTTATCAAGACCACCCGCCAGAGCGGCGACTACGGCCCATCGGCGAACATCACCGTGCGGGATTGCGTGCTGGAAACGCAGGACGCGGGCCTGAAGATTGGCACCGAAACCACCAGCGACATTCACGATATTCTGTTTGAGCGCTGCAAAATTGTCACCGGCAGCCGCGGTCTCGCCATCCAACTGCGCGACGAAGGCAGCGTCTATAACGTGCAATTTCGCGACATCCAGTTTGTCTCCCGCTATTACAGCGATCCATGGTGGGGCCGCGGCGAAGCCATTTCCTTGACCGCCCTGCCGCGCACGCCGGAGACAAAAGTGGGGACGATGCATCACATCACCCTGCAAAACATCACCGGGCGCGCCGAAAACAGCGTGCGCATCCACGGCGTGGCCGCCAGCCGCATTCATGACGTGCTGCTGGACAACGTGGCCGTGACCCTGGATCGCTGGACAAAATATCCGGGCGGCCTGTTCGACAACCGCCCAACCCAGGAGCCTGACCCCATCGAAGCGCACGGCAACCCCGCTTTCAGCATCCGCAACGCCGGCGCCATCACCCTGAAAAACTGCTCCGTGCAATGGGGCCGGAACATCCCGGACTATTTCACTTTCGCCCTGGAAGCCGAGAGCGCGGCCAACCTGCGCCTGACCGGATTCAAAGGAGCCGCCGCCCATCCCCGGCGCGACGAGGCCATTGTCATCCATTGAAAAGGGGGCGTGCGCGCGGAGCGTTATGGAGCGTGAAACGCCAGTTCCGCTTTGGCCCTGAAACAGTCATGGCCGCCCCGTCGGCGGAATTTTGCTTCACACCCGGCCCTGCCTTGTCCCGCGCTTTACGCTTGCGCGGGAACGGCCAGGGCGTAATTTCACGGGCGTTGAGTTTTAATTTTAAAATATGAGCGCCACCCCTTTAACGACCTCAGAAACGACTGAAATCATCGCCGGCCTGAACCGCCTGGCGCGCAATTTGTGGTGGACCTGGAACCAGGGGCCCCAGGAGCTGTTCAACGAGCTTTCGCCGCGTTGCTGGCAAAACCTTTACCATAACGCGGTGGCGGTGCTGCGGGAAGTCTCCGATTACGAACTGCGCATGCGGCTGCAAGACGTGGAATTCGCCCGCCGGGTGCGGCTGGTGCTGCACGATTTCGAGGCCTATATGCAGGACCAGCAGACGTGGGGCCGGCAAAACGCGCCCGAACTGGTCAAGAATCCGGTGGCGTATTTTTCGGCCGAATTCGGTTTTCATGAGACGCTGCCCATCGCGGCGGGCGGCCTGGGGATATTGGCGGGGGACCACGCCAAGTCGGCCAGCGACCTGGACCTTGGTTTTGCCGGGATCAGCCTCTTCTATCGGGAGGGTTATTTTCAGCAGACGATCAACCAGGACAACTGGCAGACCGAGCATTACACCCTGCTCCACCCGCGGGACCTGCCGCTGGAACCGGTGCTGGACAGCAAAGGCGATCCGCTGGTCTGCGTGGTGGACATTGACTTGACGGAGGTTGTTTTCCACGCCTGGAAGGTCAATGTCGGGCGCACTGTGGTTTATTTGCTGGACTCAAACCGCCCGGAAAACCCGGAGCATCACCGGGACCTGACGCGGCGGGTCTATGGCGGGGACAACGCGATGCGGATCATGCAGGAGGTGCTGCTGGGAGTGGGCGGGGTGCGGCTGTTGCGGGCCCTGGGCGTGCAGCCGCGGGTCTTTCACATGAACGAAGGGCACGCCGCCTTCCTCACGCTGGAGTTGATCCGGGAAAAATTGGCGGCGGGCCTGACCTTCGCCGAGGCGGCGGCCAAAACCAGGGAGCAGTGCATTTTCACCACCCACACCCCGGTGGAGGCGGGCCACGACCGCTTCGGCCGGGACCTGATTTCCTACTCGCTGATGAAAATCATTGGCGAGTTGGAAATATCGCTCGAAGAAATGATGGCGCTGGGACGGGTGGACCCGAAGAACCAGGACGAACCTTTCTGCATGACCGTGCTGGGCTTGAAACACTCCCGCGCGGCCAACGGCGTCAGCCAACTGCACGGCGAAGTCAGCCGGCGCATGTGGCAGGGCCTGTGGCCGGACAGGAAAGTGGAGGAAGTGCCCATCGGCTACATCACCAACGGCATCCATTTGATGAGCTGGATGAAAGGCCCGGTGCGCCGGTTCTGGCAGCGCAAACTTTCCGACGCCGCCTCCCCCGCCGCCCCTGACGCCGGCGCCGGCGAAACCACGGCTTTCTGGGAGCGCGTCCACGGCATGGGGATGGAAAAGGAAGTCAATTCGCCGGAATTCTGGAAAAGAATCGCCGACCCGGCTTTCATTTCCGACGAGGAGCTCTGGGCCTTGCGCTTCAAGTTGCGGCGCGAACTGATCGAATTCGCCCGCCGCCGCCTCCTCATCCAGGGCCAGCGCCTGGCCCAAGCGGATTTCATCGCCTTCGATCAATTGCTCAATCCCGACGCGCTCACCATCGGTTTTGCCCGGCGCTTCGCCACCTACAAGCGGGCCCCGCTGATTTTTGACCACTTTGACAGCATCGTCAAATTGGCCCACGACCGTCAGCGCCCCGTCCAATTCATTTATTCCGGCAAGGCCCATCCCCGCGACGACGACGGCAAGCGCTATATCCAGCGCATCATTCACTTGAGCAAGTTCAGCGAGTTGAAGGGGCACCTGGTGTTTATTGAGAATTATGACGTGCATGTCGCCCGGCAAATGGTGTCGGGCTGCGATGTTTGGCTCAACAATCCCCGCCGTCCCCTGGAGGCCTCGGGCACCAGCGGCCAAAAGGCCGGCTGCCACGGCTGCCTGAATCTGAGCATCATGGACGGCTGGTGGCGGGAAGGCTTCGACGGCACCAACGGCTTTGCCATCGGGGACGATTCCCATCCCGACGCCATCGAGGAGCAGGACCGCCGCGACAGCGCCAACCTCTATCAGGTCTTGACCGAGCACGTGATCCCGGCCTTCTTCAACCGGGACGAGAGCGGGATTCCGCGCCGCTGGGTGGCGATGATCAGGCGGGCCATGGTCACGCTGGTGCCGCAATACAACACCTGGCGCATGGTGCAGGAATACACCAGAAAGTACTACTTGCCCGAGGCGGCGCGCTCTTCGCGGCCTTCCATCAAGTAATCCAGGTAGTAACACAGCCGGGGCTTTAACTCGGTTCGCGGAACAATGGCGTCAATCAAACCATGCTCCAAAAGAAATTCGGCGGTTTGAAAACCGGGCGGCAATTCCGCCTGCGTCGTGTCTTTGATCACCCGCGGCCCGGCAAAACCGATCATCGCCCCAGGCTCCGCCAAAATCAAATCCCCCACCGTGGCAAAACTGGCCATCACCCCGGCCATCGTCGGGTCGGTCAGAAGACTGATGTAGGGCAGCTTGCTTTTGGCGTGATAAGCCAGCGCGCCGCAGGTCTTGGCCATTTGCATGAGGCTGAACATCCCTTCATACATGCGCGCGCCGCCGCTGGTGGAAATGATGATCAGCGGCAGGCCCCGCCCGGTCGCGGTTTCAATCAGACGGGTCAGTCTTTCCCCCACCACCGAACCCATCGAGCCTCCCAAAAAACCAAAATCCATCACCCCCAAAGCCACCCGATGCCGCCCAATCCGCCCCAGCCCGGTGCAGACGGCATCTTTGAGGCCGGTGGATTTTTTATACTGTTCCAGCTTGGCGGTGTAGGAGGAGGGTCCCGTAAAATTGAGCACGTCCACACTTTCCATCGAAGCGTCGTTCTCTTCAAAAGAGCAGGTCTCCACCAGGGTGTGAATCCGTTCGCGCGCGGAAATGGGGAAATGGAACCCGCATTTCGGGCAAACCTTCAGGTTCGTGTCCAACTCCTTGTCGTAGATCATGCTGGAGCACTTTTTGCATTTGGTCCAGATCCCTTCCGGAATGTCCCGTTTGCGCGACTTGGCGCTGGACAGCTTGGGCTTTTTGGCGAACGTCGTGGGCACTTCGCCCGCGGGGTGGGCGACCGGCGGCTCCTGCAATTCAGTCCCGAGGGTTTTGCGGACAAAGGACGTTGTGTTCATATTTGGAACCTGTTGCTTGCCATGAGTTTTTTCATTGATTTTAACCAATAGACATAGCCGTCACAACGCTGCCGCAGTTTAACGAGCGCCAGCCCATGCCGTCAAGTCCCGTGTCCCACGGTCGCGCGTGCCACCGTCCAAACACATATTTCCCCCGCCCCCGCCCTCCGCAAGGCCAGGGCGCAGGCGTTGGTGGTCGCCCCGGTCGTCAAAACATCATCCACCAGCACGATTTTTTCGCCAGTCAATTTTTTCCCCCCGCAATAGGCGAACGCCTGGTGGACATTGGCCGCGCGTTGTTCGCGCGTCAGCCTGGTTTGCGTTGTGGTGGGTTTGACACGCCGGAGCAGCCCTGCGTTCACCGGGATCTTCACGGCGCGCCCCAGCCGGGCCGCCAGACGCTCCGCCTGGTTGAATTCGCGCTCGCGCTTTTTCACCGGATACAGCGGCACCGGCACAATGAAATCCCACCTTTCCGCCGCCAGGGCGGGCGCGGCCCCGGCAATGAGCAGGCCGGCCAGAAACGGCTCAAACCAGAGCGACCGGCTGTATTTGTAGCGATGGATCACGTCGAGCATCAGGCGATTGGCCACCACGGCGGAGCGCGCCGAACGAAAGTGCAAAGCGACCTCCTGGCAGTTGGCGCATTGAAAGGGATGGCTCATTTCTCCCTCGAACGGCAGCCCGCACCGCTCGCAAAACGGCGCCGCGACCAGCCTCACCCCTCCCCGGCAGGCGGGGCCGATGAAGCCTTGCGCCGCCGCCGTCCGCTCCTCTCCGCAAATCTGGCAGACCGGCGGATAAAACAAATTCAGCGCCGCGTCCAGTGCGGTTCTCCATGAGAATGAAATCGCGGCTGTCATGATTTTTGCCTGGAATCCGCGCCGGACGCCGGACGCCCGGCGCGCCACACCCCCGCCAGCACCACCGCCAGGATGAAGAACGGCAGCCAGCCGTCAATCAACTTGTCACTGCCCCAGATCGGACGCCATGCGCCCGCCGCCTCCCGCGTCAGCGCCCCGTAAGCTCTGAGCCAAAAAATCCAGCCCGCATGAAGCCCGATGGACATGAACAAAGTCCCCGTCCGCTGATAAGCCAGCGCCAGAATCGCCCCGGCCAGCAGCAGCGTAAAAAAAGCCGGTACCAGCGCCAATCCATCGGGGGGGCTGCGAAACAGCTCCGGCAACAGCCGGATTCCGGAAAGCCAGTCAATGGGCGGCGGCGCCGGGGCCTTATGCAAAAAATGAACCGAGGCATAAACCGCGCTGCTCACCGCCAAAGCCAGCGGCCACGCCAACGTTTTTCGCAAAATCCCAAACAGCGCCCCGCGAAAAATCAATTCCTCCAAAACGGCGACCACAATGGTTGTCGCCGTTGCGCCGGCCAAAATATGAAACATCTCCGCCTGGCTGTACGACAGATTGGCCGTCCGTCCTCCGCAGACAATCGCCAGCCCCGCCGCGCCGGCGAGCGACCCGAATCCGATGCCAAATCCCGCCGCCAAATTGCGCAGTGGCCGTCCACACCCCCGGTAGGGCGAGACTCCGTCGAGCCGTGATGTCAGCCCCATCTCCCGCGCACTGAGCATCCCGCACCCCCGCAACAGCGGCCAAAGCCCGAGGACCGCCAGCCCCAGAATGGCGCGGAGAACGAAGCGGGAGAAAGGATTCTGCGCCAGCCCTTCCAGAGCCGTCCAATGTCGCGCCCCCCATTGAGTAAGCTGATAAAGCCAGGGAGCGAGCAAGGCCCCGCCGCCAAAGACCGCCGCCACATAAACCGCCAGCAAACAAATCGGCCGCATCGCCCCCGATTAAAAAACCCTTTCCCGCTCCCGCCAAGCACATAATTGGAACGCCCGCCTTCAGTCCACCGGTTTTATCATCTGCGGGGTCAGCCCCGCCTGCCTTGCCAAATTAATGTACTTTATGATTCGGGCAGATTCCGCATTTTGCATTTCCCTTGCCCCCGGTCCCCGGGCACACTTTGCGTTGACATGACCGAAACTCTGCGCGCATGGATGGAAGCGGCCGAAACCTTCGGCCTGGAAGTTATTAATGAACAGCGCCGCGGCAAACGCGCGGCCTTGGTGCGTTCCCTTCTTTACCTTCTCTCCAAAGTCTTTCAACTCGGCGTCAAAGTCCGCCGTTTCCTCTACCAGGTCCGCATCCTGCGCGATTCCACCCTGGGCATCCAGGTCATCGCCATCGGCAATCTCACCGTCGGCGGCACCGGCAAGACCCCCGTCGTGGAAAAATTCGCCCGTGAACTCCAAAAACAGGGCCGCACCGTCGCCATCCTTTCCCGCGGCTACCGCTCCCGGCCCCAGCCCCTGGCCCAGTGGTTCCTCAACAAAATCCTCTTTCGCGCCGACAGCACCCCGCCCCGGGTCGTCTCCGACGGCAGATCGCTCCTGCTGGATTCCGACACCGCCGGCGACGAACCTTACATGCTCGCCTCCAATCTCAAGGATGTCGTCGTGCTGGTGGACAAGGACCGCGTCAAAAGCGGCCGCTACGCCATCGAAAACTTCGGCTGCGACACCCTGTTGCTGGACGACGGATTCCAATACTGGCGGCTGGCCGGCCGCCGCCAGGACATTGTGCTGATTGATTGCCAGCAACCTTTCGGCAACGAAAAAATGCTGCCGCGCGGCACCTTGCGCGAGCCTCCTTCCCATCTCGCCCGCGCCAGCACCATTTTTATCACCAAGAGCGATGGCAACACCGGCCAGCTCCGCCAGCGCATCGCCCATTACAATCCCACCGCCGGCATCATCGAATGCATTCACCACCCCCTTTACTTCGAGGACGTTTTCACCGGCGAACAAAAGGGCCTTGCTTTCATGCAAGGCAAACGCCTCGCCTCCCTCAGCGGCATCGCCCAGCCGGAAAGCTTTGAGCAAAGCCTCATCCAACTGTGCGCCGAGCTGGTCTATGCCAAGCGTTTCGCCGATCACCACCGTTTCACCCAGCAGGAAATCCTCAACGTCATCAACCGCGGCAAAAAACGCCAGGCCGAAATCATCGTCACCACCCAAAAAGACGCCGTCCGTTTCCCCAAAATTGACCGCCGCGACCTGCCCATCTATTTCATGCGTGTCGAAATCAAAATCCTGAGCGGGGCGCAGGACTTCGATGATTGCGTGCGCAAAATCTGCCTGCACTGACCGCCCGCCGCCTTCCGGCCATGAACCCATCCGCTCCCCACGATGCCACCGCCCCGGCCAACGAAAATATCCTCGTGCGCGGCGTCAACTGGCTGGGCGACGCCGTCCTGAGCGTCCCGGCCCTGCAACGCCTGCGCCAGGCCAAACCCGGCGCCCGCATCACCCTCCTCGCCCCCGAAAAACTGGCCGGCCTCTGGCAGGGACAACCCTTCCTGGACGATCTGCTGCTCTTCTCCCCCGGGGACAATCTCTGGCAAACGGCCCGCCGCCTGCGCGCCCGGCATTTCTCCGCCGCCATCGCCTTTCCCAATTCCCTTCGTTCCGCCCTCGAACTCTGGCTGGCGGCCATCCCGCAACGGGCCGGTTACGCCCGCCCCGGGCGAACATTATTCTTGACAAATCCCGTCCCGCCGCGGGCCGGCGCCGCCCCCATGCGCAAGCGTTCCTCCGGCGAAATCCGGCAATTGCTCGCTGGCGCGCAAACTGCGCCCCCGCTTCCGCCCTCCGCCCATCACCTCCACGATTACCTGCGGCTCGTGGCCGCCTTGGGCGCCTCCGCCGAACCTTTGCCGCCCCGCATCACCATCAGTCAGGAAGAAGCGGAAAAAACCGCCGCCCTGCTCGGTCTCCCCGCCCCGCGCACGGACCGTCCCTTCCTGGGATTAAATCCCGGCGCCGCCTACGGCCCGGCCAAACGCTGGCCCGCCGAATCCTTCATCGCCGCCGGCATCGCCCTTCACCGGGCCACCCGCTGCCTCTGGATTATTTTCGGCGGGCCGTCCGATCGCGACATCGCCCATTTCATCTCGACCGGCCTCGGCCGGCAACTCCCCGGGCAACCCGTCATCAACCTGGCCGGCCAGACCACCTTGCGCGAACTGGCCGCCGCGCTCAAATCCTGCCGTCTGCTCCTGACCAACGACACCGGCCCCATGCACCTGGCCGCCGCCGTGGGCACGCCCGTCGTCGTTCCCTACGGCAGCACTTCGCCGGAATTGACCGGGCCGGTCTGGTCCTCCGGCGCGGAAATCCTGCGCGCGCCGGGCATTCCCTGCTCCCCTTGTTTCCGGCGCGAATGTCCCATAGATTTCCGTTGCATGAAAGGCATCGCTCCCGAGGCCGTCGTCGCCGCCGCCTTGCGCGCGCTGAATTTCAAACCTTGAACTCGTTTTGCATGGCGCATTCCGCCGAATTCCTTTATCACAAGCCCCATGAGAATCGGTGTCTTGTCTCGCGGATTCGAAGACTTGGATTGGATGCAGCGGCTCGGTTTCCGTTCCACCCAGTGGATGCGCTTCGCGGAAAGTCCCGCCGCCCCGCCCCACGCCGATTGGAAACCCTTTGCCGAACAATTCGCCGCCCAAGCCAGGGACCGCGACATCCGCATTTCCGCCATCGGCGCCCTTTACCAGAACCCGCTTGACCCGCGCCAATCCGATTCGGCCCGCGCCGTTTTTCAACGCGCCATTGAAGTCGCCGCGCATATCGGAGTAAAAACGGTTTCGGGGTTTGCCGGCGCCGTGGTTGAATTGGAAACCAACCCTCGCGGGGGCAACCCGGTCTATAAGCCATTCGAGAATTATCTGCCGCAACTGCTCGCCTTTTGGGAGCCGCTGGCCCGCTTTGCCGCCGACCGCGGCGTGCGCCTCGCCTTTGAGAATTGCCCGCAAGGAACGTGGCACCTGCCCGTCATGCACTACAACCTGATGAGCCAGCCGGCCATGTGGGAACGGCTTTTCAACCAGACCCAATGCGAAAACCTCGGACTGGAATGGGACCCCAGCCATCTGCTCTGCCAGTTCATTGATCCGGTGGCAAACCTGCGCCAATTCGCCGCGCGCGTTTTTCATGTCCACGCCAAGGACGCTTTCATCAACCGCCCCTTGCTGGCGGCTTACGGGATATGTCATCCCGGCGTGGCCGAGCATCGTTTTCCCGGCTTGGGCCAGGCCGACTGGGCGCAAATAGTCCACGAACTCTTGCGCGCCCGTTACGATTCGGACCTCAACATTGAAGGCTGGCACGACCCGGTTTATCGCAACCATCCCGGCGGGCCGCAGTGGGAGGACGCCGGCTTGCTGATCGCAAAAAAGACCCTCGAACCCTTCGTTACGGGAACCGGGTTGGCGCCATCAAATTCGATCCGGCCAAATCCAACTAAATCCAAGTAAATCCAACCACGGAAAAAAACAACGCTCCTGAGAATCGCGTTGGCGTATTTCGCGCCTTTCGCGGAAATTCGCAGTTTCCTCCCATTCTGCATTCTGCATTCTGCATTTCTTTCACCATTCCATCACCCCAAAACTCGGCCCATGCCTTCCATTTTGCATTCTGCATTCTGCATTTTGCATTTCCTTAACCCCCGGTTCCATTTAATCTGCCGCCCGCAAGATTTATGGAAGAATATCGCGTTGGCATTATTGGCGGCAGCGGCCTTTATCACATGGAAGGGTTCACCCGGCAAAAATGGGTGAAGGTGAAAACGCCCTTCGGCGCGCCCTCGGATGATCTTCTCACCGGCTCGCTCGCCGGACGGGAAGTGGTCTTTCTGCCGCGGCACGGCCGGGGGCATCGCCTCATGCCCTCCGAGTTGAACCATCGCGCCAATATCTGCGCCATGAAAAAACTGGGCGTGGCCTGGATCATCAGTGTCAGCGCCGTGGGCGCTTTGCAGGCCAGGCATCGTCCCTGCGATATTGTGTTGCCGGACCAATTTGTGGACCGGACCAAGCGCTCCTTCGAGCACACGTTTTTTGGGCGGGGCATTGTCGCGCACATCGCCTTTGCCGAGCCCGTTTGCGCGGAATTGCGCGCGGTGCTTTTCCAAAGCGCCCGCGCCGAAGGGGCGCGCGTTCACAACGCCGGCACTTACGTCAACATGGAGGGGCCGGCTTTCAGCACCCGCGCCGAATCCCTCGCCAACCACCGCCAGGGCTGGGATGTCATCGGCATGACCAATTTGGGCGAAGCCAAATGCGCGCGCGAAGCCCAAATCGCCTACGCCACCATGGCCATGGTCACCGATTACGATTGCTGGAAGGCCGACGAAGCCCACGTCACCGTCCAAATGATCATCGCCAATTTGCTGAAGAATGCGGAAAAGGCCCGAGCGATCATCGCGCGCGCCCTGCCGCAAATTCCCGCCGGGCCGGGCTGCTCCTGCCATCGCGCCTTGCGCCACGCCATCATGACCGATAAAAAACTCTGGCCCGCCAAAACCAGGGCCGAATTGCAATGGCTGCTCGGAAATTCGATGTAGCGGCGGTCTATGACCGCCGGAAGACTCGGATTTGCGCCGTTCCCAGCCCGCCGCCACGGGTGAATTCCCTACCGCACGGGCTGCGGCGGTCCGTTGGTCAGGGCGTGTTGGATGGCCTCGGCCAGGTTGCGCGCCAGCCTGTCTTTCAGCACCGAATACATTTTATTGGTGACAGCATCGAGGGCGCGCCGCGACTCTTCGAAATGGCTGAGCGCCAGTTGCAGGCGGGCCAGATGAAGGTACACCCCCTGGCGTTCCACCTCGTCATGCGCGATTTTCAAACACTGCTTCCAGGCCGCCAGGCCCTCTTGCAGGCGCGGCGGACGGATGCCGTAAAAACATTCCGCGTAATCGGTGGCCAGGATGAAATTGTCCGGATCCAGCTTCATGGCCTTCTGGTAGAGGGCCAGGGCCTTGTCGAACACCTCCGGTTCGGAAATCTTCCAGTACTCCTCCGCGTCGGTGCGGAACAGGTAAACGCAAACCGCCAGGTTGTGATAATAAAGGGGCTGGCTGGGGTCCAATTCGATGGCTTTGGAGTAATACTCGAAGGCCTTTTTGACGTTGCTCTCCTCGTAATAGTCGCCCAGGTTGTTCCAAACGGCCGGATTCTTCGGGGCCAGTTGGCTGGCTTTTTCCCACTGGGCCAGCGCCCCTTCGGCGTCGCCGGATTGATGGAGGAAACTGCCGTAGGCCAGCCGCGCCCGCACATAATCGGGATGCTGCACGATGAACTCCTCGTAGTCTTTTTTCACCACCGCCAGGCGTTCCTTGACGCGCGTATGCAGGGTGAGTTGCACATCGTTGCTTCCCGCCAGGTTGGCCGCGCCCGCGGCATCCGACCATTTTTCAATTTCCTCCACGGCGGCGTCGTCTTCCGCCTCCAGTTTGAGAAATTCCTTCTCGACGGGATCCTTGGGGTCGGGAACCTGCACGGAAATGCCGGTCTTCTCCTGCACCAGGTTGCTGACCGCGGTCGGCGTATTGGTGGAAACCAGGGCGGCCAATAATCCGGCTAATAAATCACTCACCACCCCGCCAGTTTAAACTCCCCGGCAAAAAGCGCAAGACGCAAAGGAACTGGCAGGCCGAATCATTAGCGACTTTTCCGGGAGCGCGGTCGTCCCGACCGCATCCGTCGGCGTCCCGCCGACGGGATCTTTTGTCCAAGACTGGCCCGCCTGTTGGGTGAGTCAGCAGGCACATCGCTAACCCGCATTTTTCACACTCCGATGGAAGCGCCAAAACAGTGCGCCGCGTGGGGGCACGCGGCCTACAAACACCTCCGGCGGCTCCTGTAGGCCGCGTGCCCTCACGCGGCGTTTGGAGGTGTGAAATATGCTAATGATTCGGGTTGGCAGGTCAGACCAACCGCATCTCCCGTTGTCGAGAGGGCGTCTCAATTACCAATCACCAATTTTCAATCGCCAATTTTCAATTCTGAAAACCCGCCAGGTAGTACTCCCGGCCGGAAATCGAGAATTTTCCATCGCGTATTTGATATTGGTAATTCAGTGTTTTGATTATTGGTCCAAGGCCCCGTTGAGCTGGAAGGAAGGCTCGACAAAGCTGGGATGCTCCCGGTCAGACCTCCTTGACCACTCCCCAATACACATCCAGCCGGCGCGTCAAGTAGAGGCGGACGCCTTTGAGCAGCGTGGCCGCTTCCAGCTTTTGGCCCAGGGCGACGATGTCCTTCAGGCTGCTGTTCGAGCGGATGGGCGCGCTGGCTTGCGCGATGATCGGCCCTTCATCCAGGTGCATGCTGACAAAATGCGCCGTCACCCCGATGATTTTCACCCCGTGCTCGTAGGCCTGCCGGTAGGCTTGCGGCCCCGGAAAACTGGGCAGCAGCGACGGGTGAATGTTGATGATTTTATTCTTGTAACGCCAGACCACATTCGGCGAGAGAATCTTCATAAACCGCGCCAGCGCCACAAAATCCACCTCCAATTCGTCCAACAACCTCAAGACGCGCCGTTCCGCCGCCGCGCGGTCGTGCCAGGGAACGTAAAAAAACGGAAGCTTAAACCGGCGGGCCACCGGCTGCAAATCGCGCCGGTTGGAAATCATGGCGGCGGGCAGGGCCTTGAGGCGTCCGGCGCGCCAGTCCTCCAGCAGCGCCTCCGCGCAATGCGCTTCGCGCGTCACCATGATGGCCATGCGCTGCCGCCGGTTCGGCTCCGTCCAGCGCACCCGGATTTCCATGCCCAGTTGTTTGCCCAGCCGGGCCAGTCCGGCCGACACCGCGGACCGGTCCGCGACCTTCCCCGGCCACGACGCCTGGAGGGTCATGCTGAACTGCCCGCGCGTGACCTGTTCTTCCAGCGCCTCGATATTGGCCCGCTGCTCAAAGAGGAAATTGGTGATGGCGGCCACGACCCCGGTTTTGTCGCGGCCAATGACCGTCAAAGTGGCAAATTGTTTCATGCTGGTTTTAGTCTTAATCCTAATCTTAATCTTAATCTTAATCCCAATCCAAATCTGTTTTTTCCCGGCTGCCCGAAGCAGATCAAGGTTAGCCTTCATTCTCCTTCAAACATGCATCGGCACCATGAGCCTGCCGCTGCTCGACACAACTCCGTAGAACAAGCCGTGTCCGTCTCCCGTTCCCTCTCCGCTCCCATCCGATGGGAGGGGAGAGGGTCAGGGTGAGGTGAGGGTTCCTGGAAAGCCTGCCTC
>JBEKVM010000018.1:0-55775 GCA_049513975.1 Verrucomicrobiota bacterium
CGGTATGGCGATTGGAAGAAGGGCGGCACGTTGATGCCCAGAGCCGCCATCACAAAGTTCGGACCTGTCGTTGCCATCTCGCCGATCGCGAGAGCTCCGATCCCTCCGGCGAGCCATCGTACGGGCAAATTAAGACCATTGGCGGAGACGGTCTTGACAATCGCAATGGCGACCGCGAAAACTGCCGTTGCCAAAAAGAGATTTCGAAGGGCTGCCGCATCGAACCTGCGCGCGCGTCGTTGCAAGGGATATGTGTCAGACCAGGCGCATAGGCGCGCCAATCGCGCCCGAAAGCCGACAATCGGCTGGACAATTAGCAGCCCTGCGGCCGCAAGGAAGGGCACGCACATGAAGCCCGCCAGCAAAAGACCATTCAAAGGGGCTGTCCACACAAAGCAAGGAATAGCCATGAACAGCCCGGCCATAAGAACCCCGACTCGCGCACCGATTGGATTCGCGGAAAGAACCACGACGAGCAGAGCATCGGCAAACCAGGCTGCGATGCCAGTATGAAGCGTGATGGGCTTCACCTGAAGAGGGTTCGTGGCGGCGATTATTCCGAGAACCATCCCCGCTACGGGCCAAATGAACTGCTTTCGATTGCGTGATTTCAGGTTGGCATTCACGGTGAGCGCAAGGCCGCTGAACCACTAATGGATGAACAATCCGTCCGGTCCTTTTGCATTTTTAGATCGGCGTTAGCACCATGCGGCCAGCATGGCCGATTCGTGGCGAAAATCGAGTGTTGTCCATAATCAGTCAGCAGCACGATAAAACGAGCCGAAGCGGAAAGCGAGCCATTCAGCTCGCCGGTTCTGCGGTCGAAGGTTCGTTGGGCTTGGATTTGGCCTTTTTGTTTTTATCCTCCTTTCCGGCAATGGCGGCGTGGTCTTTAAGCCGGTAACTCCGCCCGGTAATGGCAATGGTCTGGGCATTGTGTAGAAAACGATCCAAGATCGCCCCGGCCGTGGGCACGTCGCCCAAAAGTTTGCCCCATTCCTCCAGTGGCCGGTTGCTGGTCATGATGGTGGACCGGTTTTCATAATGGAATGGCAGTTTTTAGGAGGAAGGCATGAGAAGATGAAGGCGACGAACATCGGCCGGCGCGACATCTTTTTTGGAAGCGCGGCAAAACCGGTAATGCGAGCACAGGTGGTTCGCATGGTTCGCGTGGTTCGCGTGGTTCGCGGTTGAATTCTGCCCCCCCTGTTCTGGAATCATGGTATAGGCGACCTTCGTTTGCTTCTGTTATTTTGCCTCTCCGGGTTTGGGAGGAAGGAAAACGCCTGCCCATCAACCTGTTGGAATCCTCCTCTCCCCGGCCCTCTCCTCCACAAGCTTGTGGAGGAGAGAGAAGAATCGCGTGGTGGTTCATGGGCACAATTAACCAGCTCGTTTGCTGGTTGGGTTCTCTCTCCGGCTCTCTTCCCGCTCGTGACTCGCGGGGCGAGAGGGGCATCGGCGCTTCGCGTGGTTCGCGGTTGAATTCGGCCCCCCCGGTCTTGGAACGATGGGATAGCTATTTGCGACGGTCATAGACCGCCGCTACATCCTTTTTGGAAGCGGGACGTAATTGCGCCGCGTGGGGGCACGCGGACTACAGACCTAACGGGTCGCTGACGGGTCCTAACGGGTCAGCTAACGGGTCGGACCAGATGTAAGTCGTACATTGACAACGATCCTAACGGGTTAACGGGTCCAGACCCCTGGAGACGCCCCACCCCGCTTTTTGGAATAGGACAAACGAGCTTCGGCTCGACGGAGTTGCCCTACCGGGCTTTATTGGCATCAGAAAGTTGGCATTGAAGTTGGGACGGGGAAGGGTAGAGTGGCGGGCGTGAATGGTGAAAGCCCGCTGTTGCTGTTGCTGCGCGTCAATCTGCTCCACTCCTGGCGGCGGCTGAAATCAGTTCACAAAACCTCCGGGGTCATGGCGCTGGCGGTGGTGTTGTTCGTTGTCGGCTATCAGGCGCTGTCCTTTCTGCTGTTCTCGCGCGGGTTCAAGTTTGTCAACAACTTTCCGGCGCTGGGGGCGCTGCTGCTGGAACGGCTGTTCTTTTTGCTGTTCGCCTTCCTGCTGGTGATGCTGCTGTTCAGCAATCTGGTCATCGGCTACGGCAATTTCTTCCGCAACCGGGAAACGCAGTATCTGTTCAGCCTGCCCATCCCGGCCCGGGTGGTTTTTCAATGGAAATTTATCGAATCCACCGTGCTGGCTTCGTGGGCCTTTCTATTTCTGATCGCGCCGCTGCTGGCGGCTTACGGGCTGACCCGCGGGGTGCCGTGGTATTATTACGTGATGACGGGGGTGTCCATGGCATTGTTCATCGTGCTGCCGGGGGTGGCGGGGGCGTGGGTGGCGCTGGTGTTGGCGCGCTATCTGGACCGGCGCGCCTTTCAAGTGCTGGCCCTGCTGGCGCTGGCGGTGTTGCTGCCGCTGCTGGCCGTCTGGTTCCGTCCGCAAACCCTGCCGGACAATCCAGTGGATACGCGGGTGCTGTCGAATCTGGACAAGCTGCTGACGCGGACGCGGTTTGCGGAATGGCCCTGGCTGCCGAGTTTCTGGCTGTCCACCAGCGTGTTGCAGTGGGCGGAAGGGGCGCTGGCGTCGGCGGGATTTTTTCTGCTGGTGCTGCTGAGCCATGTATTGTTTTTTGGCTGCATTTCCTTCACCTGCGCGGGAAAGATATTCTATGAGTCGTTCTCCATGGTGCAAAGCCGGGAAAGCATTTTCCTGCGCTGGGGCTGGTTCCAAAAATGGCGGGAGCGCAACCGCCGGTTCGACTATGGCATCGGGGGGACGGAAAGGGCCTTTCGTTTTCTGTTCAATCCGCCGTGCGACGCGCTGGCGTTGCTGGTCAAGGATGCGCGCATGTTCTGGCGGGACACGGCGCAATGGGGCCAGACGCTGGTGCTGCTGGGATTGCTGGGGGTTTACGTGATCAACCTGCGCCATTTTTCCGAGCAATTGACCAATCCATTTTGGGTGCATCTGGTTTGTTATTTGAACCTCGGGGCGTGCGCGCTCAATCTGGCCACGCTGACGACGCGCTTTGTTTATCCGCAATTTTCCATGGAAGGCAAACGGCTCTGGATCATCGGCCTGGCGCCGCTGGGCCTGGTGCAGGTGTTGCGGATAAAATTCTGGCTGGCCAGCCGGGCCGCCCTGCTCGTCAGCCTGAGTTTGATCGTCCTTTCCTGTCACATGCTGCGCATCCCCTTCGACCGCACCTTGTATCTGGGCCTGGTGATAGGGACGATGACGTTCACGCTGACCGGGCTGGCCACGGGATTGGGCGCGGTCTTTCCGAATTTTCGCGAGGAAAATCCGGCGAAAATCGTCAGCGGTTTCGGCGGCACGCTTTGTTTGCTGGCCAGTTTTCTTTATATTGTCGGCTCGGTCACGCTGCTGGCCATGGGTTCGCCCTGGGGCTGGCACGGGGAAACTTCCGTTGGCTGGATTCTGGGAAGCTGGGCGGGCTTCGCCGCGCTCTCGCTGGCGGTGGGCTGGATGCCGTTCCGCCTGGGGCTGCGGCGCGTGGAAAAGTTTGAGCTTTAGCGCCGGCTTTCCATGGCCGCTTCGAGAGCGGCGAACAACGCCGCCTTGTCCATGCAGCGGGTCAGGGTGAGGTCTTTATGGAGCAGGCCAAATCCCTCGTTGAAGTACCCCGGGCCATTGAGGACGCAGGCGTCGGTCTGGTTTTCTTCCATTTGGCGCAACCCAAGGAACCACTCACGGACGGCGGGCTTGTTCTGCCGTTCCAACTCATATTTCCAGCCCACCAAAAACGCCCTGGGAAACCAACCGCGCAATTCCGGGATGATTTTCGGGACCGGTTTCAATTCCGCCAGCAGGTCTTTGGCGGGCGCGGGTTTTTTCGGGGAATTTTCAGCCGGGGCGGCGGGTTGCTTTTCCAGAGGAGCATCGTCTTCTCCGCGCGTGGGAATTTTCGCCGATTTGATCTGGCGCAATTCTCCCGATGGCGCGCGCTCCCAGATTTTGCCAAAGGTGAAATCGCTCACGGCCGCCGCGTGAAAGACCGCGCCCACGTCCGGCGAGGCCAGGGCGGCGAGGCGCCGGCGCAAATCCGCGGTGGTGGTGAAGGTTTGCCGGCGCTGCGCCCTGGCCGCCGGCGGGCAGGTGGAATAATAGCCGATCAACAACTCGACCTCGTGACCGAGGCCGGCCAGATAATCAGCCAGGCCGGTGCCGAGGGTGCCGGTGGAGAAGTTGGTCAGTCTCCGCACCTGGTCCAGTTCCTCGTAGGTCGGCCCGGCTGTGACAATGCATTTCATGACTGTTATTGCAGCGTCGGCGCTGGGCGCCGATTTCGAGCCACAGGCTCGACACTACAAACCAAGAGACTAGCAAACTTCTTTGATCTTTGAACTGTAAACTTTAGACTCATGGCGATGAGTGACATTGTCGGCATTGATTTGGGCACGACCAATTCGTTGATCGCGGCGGTGGATTCGGGCATTCCTTACGTGATCGCCGATGCCGAGGGTCAGCGGCTGACGCCTTCGGTGGTCCATTTTCCGGGAGGCGGCGCCCCGCCGCTGGTGGGCCGTCCGGCCGCGCGCCTGCGCGTGGCGCATCCGGCGCAAACGGTTTATTCCATCAAACGTTTCATGGGGCGGCGCGGGGCGGAAATCCCGCGCGAAGAAATGCTCGTCACCTATCCGGTGCGCGGCGAAGGGGCCGGGCCGGTGACGGTGGAAATGGCAGGGCGGCATTACACGCCGGAGGAAATATCGGCGGAGATTTTGAAAAAGTTGAAAGCCGGCGCCGAAGCCGCCCTCGGCAAAACGATCAGCCGCGCCGTCATCACCGTGCCGGCCTATTTCAACGACGCGCAGCGCCAGGCCACCAAACAGGCCGGCGAGCTGGCCGGTTTTGCGGTCGAACGCATCCTCAACGAGCCGACCGCCGCCGCCCTGGCCTGCGGCTTGGGCAGCCTGGCCGGCCCCTCCAAAATCGCCGTCTATGATTTGGGCGGCGGCACGTTTGATCTCTCCATATTGGAGGTCAACGGCGGCGTTTTTCAGGTGCTTTCCACCAACGGCAACACGCGCCTGGGCGGCGATGATTTGGACAAGCGGCTGCTGGATTTCATCGTGGAAGAAATCAAAGCCGCCGGCGGCCCGGACGCCACCGGCAATCTGCCCATGCTCTCGCGCATCCGCGAGACCGCCGAGGCGGCCAAAATCCTCCTCTCCACCTCGGAATCGGCGGAGATCGCGCTCCCCTTCCTCGCCGCGGATTTTCATTTTCATCGCACCCTGACGCGCGCCGAGCTGGAAGACCTCACCCGCGACATTATCGCCCGCACGCGCGAGCATTGCCTGCGCTCGCTGGCCGACGCGAAGCTGCGGCCCGCGGACCTGGACCAGGTCATCCTTGTCGGCGGCCAGACCCGGATGCCGCTGGTGCGCCGGATGGCGGCGGAAATTTTTGGCTGCGCCGAATTCGAGGAAAGCCGCGGGGACCTGCGCCTGGGCGCGGATTACCACCGCCCCGGCGGCCCGCGGCTGAACACGACGCAGAATCCCGATGAAGCGGTGGCGCTGGGGGCGGCCATCCAGGCCGGCATTCTGTGCGGCGGCTTCCAGAATATGCTTTTACTTGACGTGACGCCGCTTTCGCTGGGCCTGGAAACCTTCGGCGGGCTGATGAACGTGATCATCCCGCGCAATTCGACCATCCCGGTCAAAGCCGGGGAACTGTTCACCACCGCAGTGGATTATCAGGCCAGCATGTTGATCCACGTCCTGCAGGGCGAACGGGAACGGGCCCGGGACAACTGGAGCCTGGGCCGGTTTGATCTCGAATTTGAGCGCGCGGTCAAGGGGGTGGCGCGCGTCGGGGTGCAATTTGAAATTGACGCCAGCGGCATCCTGCATGTCCTGGCGCGGGACACCAAAACCGGCCGGCAAAAGATTGTCGAGATGAAATCGGCCGTGGATGTCTCCGACGCCCAGGTGCAAAAAATGGTGGAAGCATCCGTGGCGCACGCCCTGGACGATCTCAAAGCGCGGCAATGGATCGAAGCCAAACTGCGGGCCGAGGAAACCCTGGCCGCCACCCGCAAGGCCCTGGTGGAATGCGCCGGGGAAATTGAGGCGGATTACAAAACCAAGGTGGAAGCCGCCGCGCAAGCCGTCGCCGCACAAGTGGCCGTGGAGCAGGGCGAAGCCGCCGCCCTCAAAGCCGCCCTCGCCGCCCTGGACGAGGCCACCAAGTCCCTGGCCGATTTGGTGATGGACAAAGCGCTGGACGCCATGCTGCGCCAGCGCGGGGTGATTAAATGATTCGCGGGCAGATTACAAAACTGTCATGTTTTGGTCATTGTTTCTTGCGGGCCGCGGGTCAGAATGCCCGCCTTATGAAACACCAAAATTATTTTTCAGGCGTCTTGATGGCGGGCGGAATCGGATTGCTGACATTGGGCGTTTCGGCCCAAAGCGCCCCGGCGGCGGAGCCGTACAAAGTCCTCAGCATCACGCAGACCAACGGAACTGGCGGGATTGATTATGTGACCGCGGACAGCGAAGGCCGCCGCATTTATGTTCCCCGCGGCAACCAGACCCTGGTATTTGACCTGGACACGTACAAGTGCGTCGGCGCCATCCCCAACACCGGATTGCATGGCGTGGCGGTTGATCCTAAAACGCACCACGGTTTCTGCAGCACCAGCCCGGTCTCCATGTTTGACACAACGACCATGGAATTCATCAAGAAAATCACGGTCGAAGGCAGCCCGGACGGAATTCTGTTTGAACCGGCGACCGAACGGGTCTATGTCCTCGGCCGTCGGGCGCCCAACGTCACGGTGATAGACCCCAAGGACGGGTCCATCGCCGGCACGATTGACCTGGGCGGTTCGCCCGAGCAAGCGGCCAGCGATTTGAAGGGCCATGTGTATATTGACCTTGAAGACAAGGGCAGCATCGCGGTCGTGGACGCCAAGGCCCTGAAGGTGACGGCGACTTTCCCGCTGGGCGACAACGGTGGCAGCCCGTCCGGCCTGGGTTTGGACGCGAAGAATCACATCCTTTTCGCCATGTGCCGCCCGGCAACGTGTGTTATCCTGAGCGCCGACGACGGAAAAATCCTGACGACCCTGCCCCTTGGCGGCGGCAGCGATGGTGGCGGGTTCAATCCCAACACGATGGAAGCCTTCAGTTCGCACGGCAACGGCACCTTGACCATCATCAAGGAAAACAGCCCGACCAGCTTTGAAGTCGAGCAGACCGTCCAAACCAAGCCGGGTGCCAAATGCTGCTCGCTGGACACCAAGACCGGCCATATCATTTTGACCGCCATCGAGGCGGCTCCCGCGGCCGCGGCAGAGGGTGCGGCGACCCCCGCAACTCCTCCGGCAGGCGGGGAGCGGGCGGGAGGCGACCGGCGCAGCGGACGGGGCGGACGGGGCGGGCGCGGCGGTCCGGGCCTTCTGGACGTTATCGTCGTAGGCCGGTAAGCGGCGGATTTACCAGTAAAAAGCCGGACTGCCCGAGCCGGCGCGTGGGATCATCTGACGGAAAGGCGCCCATTCCACATGGCCGTCAATCATCGCCTGATTACCCCCGGAGGGGAGTTTGGAACTGAGCAAATGGGAAGAGGTGAGGGGCTTGTTGACCGGATCGTCCGGATCCAAAGAATGCGGAAGACCGGTCCATTGATAACTGTCCTTCAAGGTCATACTGATGGAGAGGTTTTCGCCCAGGGTGATGGTGGAGCAGGCCAGGAGCACCCGGCTGGAGACCCGGATTGGGAGAACCATTGTGGGAGCCGAAAACGGCGCAACCGTGGCGGCGTTGAGCTTGGTATTGATGTTGGTGCTAAAGAACCATGCTCCCGCGTCATCGAAAAGTGTGGCGCCACTAAAGGTCTGGGTATATCCAATAATTCGATTTCCTTCCCCGCCATCTTCCCCTGCCACATTGTTCCACAGGGTTAAAAAATCAGCGTCTGTATATAATTGCTCTGTGCCGGGGTCATACCAGACCTTGTAAGGAGCGCCGCTGGATTCCATGTAGGTGCCAACTTCCTGCCTCATGTCCCACGGCTGGTAGGTAGCGTTGCCTGGCAGGGTTGGCAGGAAATCCCTGTTCTCATTGGCGTACATGGTCAGGGCCAGCACCTGTTGCCTGGTGTTGCTTTTGCTCTGGGTGCGAATGGCCTGGTCCTTGGCCCTGGCCAGGGCGGGCAGCAGCAACCCCGCCAGGATGGCGATGATGGCAATGACCACGAGCAATTCGATCAAAGTGAAGGCAACGGCCGGCGGACTGCCGCCATTTTCAGCTCCTGAAATGGGGAAATCTCTGAGCGATATTGGTTTGGCCCTCATAAAATGGCGTTCTCCCGGCCGGCACTCGAAACGGTTCAAATCCCCGACCAGGGGTTGTGTGACCAGACGACTTTAGGCCTTCCCCAAAAACATACAACCCTTTTTCGCGCATTTTTGAGGCGGTTTTTCCTTGCCGATTTCGTATATTCATAGTAGATACATGGGAATGAAAACTGCGGTGCAAAGATGGGGCAACAGCCTGGCAGTCCGCATTCCGCGCGCGTTCGCCCAGGAAACCCGATTGGGCAACGGCACTGAAGTGGATCTGCGGTTGAAAGCGGGGACGCTGGTAATCAGCCGCGTCCGAAAGCGCCGCTACAGCTTGAGCGGTCTGCTGGCCCGGGTGCGGAAGACGAATGTGCATTCAGAAACCGGGTGGGGCGGGCCGATGGGGAGAGAGGTCTGGTGAAAGCCGGATACGTTCCAAAACGCGGCGACTTGATCTGGCTGGATTTCACTGCGCAGGCCGGTCATGAGCAGGCAGGACGCCGGCCCGCGGCGGTTATTTCCAGCGGCCAATACAACAGGAAGGTTGGGTTGCTTTTGGCCTGCCCGATCACAAACCAAAGGAAACAATATCCGTTTGAAGTTTTGCTGCCGGAGGGTTTGCCGATCACCGGCGTGATTCTGGCCGATCAAGTGCGGAGTCTTGATTGGAAGAGTCGCCGGGCGGTTTTTATCGGCTGTTTGGGTGAAGAGACTCTGGCGGAAATCCTGGGGAAGCTGGCGGTATTGACGGACGATGAAAAAGCCGGCCCGGATCCGCCTTGAAGCACGCAACCAACCGATATTTTGCCTTCGCCTGCTAAACTTCCGCTCCCATGGCAAACCTGGCGCTCACAAAACGCAAAGTCTCCGGCGGCCTGCTGGCCTTCGCCGGCTACATGCTCTCGCCCCTGTCGTGGTGGAATGACGCCTTCGTCAACCTGCCGCTCGCCCTGGTTTTCGCCTGGGTCGCAGGCTGGTTCTGCCCGCGCGCCTTCGCCGCCAGCCTCGTCCTCGGCTATTGGCTGACCAACGTCCTCGGCTTCGTCCTCATGCACAAGGGCGGCGCCAAAATTCTAAGTGACAAGGACAGGCCTTATTCCTGGAAAAGCCTGGCCCGCGACCTCGCCGTCTCCCTGCTTTACACCCTTCTGATCGTGGCCCTGGTCCAACTCGGAATTCTGCAGCCGGTGGAAAATTACCTGCCCAAAAAGTGACGCCTCCTCCTGCATCCCCGGCACCCCGCCCGCCTTCCCGCCTTCCCGCCCTGTGGATTTGCCTCCTTTTGGCGGCCATCACCCTCGCCGTCTATTGGCCCGTGACCGGCTACGAATTTGTCGGTTACGATGACTCCGATTTCGTCACCGCCAATCCCATCGTGCAAGCGGGCGTGACGCTGCGCGGGCTCCAGTATGCCATGCATGCCGAGGTCGCCCGCAACTGGCATCCTGTCACCCTTTGCAGCCACATGCTTGATTGCCAGATCTTCGGGCTCCGCGCCGGCGGGCATCATTTGACCAGCCTCCTCTTGCACACCGCCAACACCCTCCTGCTCTTCCTCGTTCTCAAGCGCATGACCGGCGCGCTCTGGCGCAGCGCCCTGGTCGCCGCCCTGTTCGCCTGGCATCCCCTTCATGTCGAATCGGTCGCCTGGGTGGCGGAACGCAAAGACGTTCTCAGCGCGCTCTTCTGGTGGCTCACCCTCTGGGCCTGGCTTTGCCATGTTGATGCCTCCAAGAATCCCGGTCCGAAGTCAAAATTATTTTACATCCTGGCGGTGGTCCTTTTCATCCTGGCGGCGATGTCCAAGCCCATGGTCGTGACGCTGCCCTGCGTTCTCCTGCTCCTGGATTTCTGGCCGTTGGGCCGCTTCCGGCTCGGCGCCCCGCCGCCGCCCGCCCAGGCAGGCCGGGCCAAATCCCGCCCCGCGCCGCCGCTGGTCAGGCCCGCCGCCAGCCTCCTTCCGCCGTGGCGGCTGCTCCTGGAAAAAATCCCCTTCTTCGTCATCAGCGCGGCGTTATGCTGCAAGACCTTCCTCGTGCAAAAAAGCGGCGGCGCGATGTTGGACACGGCCAATCTCCCCCTCGCCTCCCGCCTCGGCAACGCCGTCATTTCCTACGTCCGCTATCCCGCCAAAATGTTTTGGCCCGGGAATCTTTCCGCCCTTTATATTAGAACCGGCGACTGGCCGGCCTGGGAGGTGGCGGGCGCGGCGCTGCTGCTGGCGGGCCTCACCGCCTGGATGGTGGCGCAGTCGCGGCGGCGGCCCTGGCTGGCCCTGGGATGGTTTTGGTACGCGGGCATGCTGGTGCCCGTCATCGGTTTGGTGCAGGTCGGCATGCAAACCATGGCCGATCGTTACACCTATCTTCCTCTCGTCGGCCTGTTCATCATTCTGGCCTGGGGCGGCGCCGATCTGGCCGCCCGGTATCGTCCGCCCAAATATGTCCCCGCCCTTCTCGCCACTTTCTCCCTGGGCGCGTGCCTTGTTCTCACCGGCCGTCAGATCCCCTGCTGGCAGAACAGCGAAACGCTTTTCAAAAAAATGATTGCCGTCACCGATAAAAATTACATGGCCCATTTCAATTTGGGGAACTACTACTCCCGCCAGGGAAAAACCGATCTCGCTTTGGCGAATTACCAGGCCGCCCTGGCCGCGGAACCCAACTACGCCGAAGCCCACAACAACCTGGCCGGCCTGTTCCTGGATCGGAAGCTTTACGACCAAGGCATCCAGCACTACCAGGACGCCGCCCGGCTCAAGCCCTCCGCCACCGCCTGGTTTAACCTCGCCAACGCCTTCGCCGACGCCGGCCGCGCGCGCCGCGACACCAACCTCTTCGCCCAATCCGTTCAAGCCTACCAGCAATCGCTTAAGCTGGACCCCGATTCCATCGCGACCCGCAACAATTTCGGCATGGTCTGGCAGGACCAGGATCGGAACGATCTGGCCATCCCCGAATTTCAAGCCGCCGTGCAGGTCAAAGCGGATTTCGAACTGGGCCATTTCAACCTGGCCAATTCTCTGGCCCGGTCGGGCCGCCTGGACGAAGCCATCGCCCATTACCAGACCGCCGCCCGCCTCAACCCCGGCCGGGTTGAGGCTTACAACGGCCAGGGCCTCTGTTATGCCCGACAGGGAAAAATGGAAGAGGCCGCCCGCCAATTCCGGCGCGTCACCGAGTTGAACCCCGGGGACTCCGGCGTTTGGGAAAACCTGGGCAACGCCTTGGGATCGCAAAACAAACTCGACGAAGCCATCCCCTGCTTCCTCAAGGCCCTGCAAATTGATCCCCGCAATTACGAGGCCGAATTCAACCTCGGCCTGTCCCTCCTGCATCAAAACCGCCGTGACGAAGCCAGAACCCATTTCCAAGCCGCCCTGCGCATTCAGCCCGATTACCCGGCCGCCCGGCAGGCCCTGTCCGAACTCGACCGCCCCGCCAAATAAATGCGCTTCCACGATTGTAGCGGCGGTGTGTGACCGCCGCCCATTGAGGGAAACGACGGCATGGCGGCGGTCACAGACCGCCGCTACAGGAGTTTTGCGCAGGTCTTGATTTGTCCGACCTGGTTTTACCGTGCCGGGGCATGAGGCGCCATCGTCTTGTCCAGATACGCCGCCAGGGAAGACACCTGCATTTCCGACAGCGGCCCGCCCTCCGCGCTGGCGAATCCCGGCATGATGGTATGCGGCTTGCCGCGGGTAATGATCGTTTTCCAGTAATCCAAATCGGTCGGCTGTTTCAAGGCGCGCAGATCGGGCACAAAACTGGCCCGCCGCGGCGAGTCATGGCAAATCCCGCACGCCGCCGCATACAACTCCTTTCCCAGCAATCCCCGCGCCTTGTCCACATGGCACGTCGCGCAATCCCCCTTGAAAATCGCCCGGGCATCCGCCGCCGCCTTGCCCATCGCCGCCTTGCGCTCCGCCTCGGTCAGCGGCGCGCCGGGCGGGCGCAACGGCGGAGGCGTCGCCACTTTCAGCGTCAAGACCCGCTCCCCCACCGAGGTAAAAAACGTCAGCGTCTTGGTCACCGTTCCCTCCTCCTGGTCTGTCAAATCCACCCGGGCCGTGACCGCGCCGCCGGCGCCGGGAAGAAGCACCCAGGGATTGGCCGGCAGGGTGGCCACCGTGCAATGACAGGAAGCATAAACCGCCTGGATCACGATGGTATTGGTCCAGACGTTGGTGGCATGAAAGGTGAACAGCGCGGACGCCTCCTCCGCGGTGGCGTGGTATTCCTTTGTCTCCGCGTCGAAAACCAGCGTCGGCCCGGCGGGCAGCGCAGCCGCCTTCGGTCCCTCCTGCGCCGGCAGCGCACTGGCCGCGGCCAGCCCGCCCAGCCAAACTGCCGCCGCCCGGCGCCAATTGATCTTCGACATGGCCCAACCCTAGCAAGAATCTGCTCCGTGACCAAGCCAACTTTGCCGTCCCGTTGGAAGCCCGACCCAAGTCTCACGCCGCCGCCAACACTTTGACTTCTTTGTCCAGCCGGCCGGCCAATCGCTCCTGTTCCTGTTCCAAGTCGTAGTGCGATTGCAGGTTGAGCCAGAACTCCGGTGACACGCCAAAGTAGCGCCCCAGCCGCAGGGCGGTGCCTGCCGTGATGGCGCGCTGGCCGTTGACAATCTCGTTAATGCGGCGCGGAGGCACGCCGATGTCTTTGGCCAGCCTGTATTGCGTGATGGCCATTGGCTTGAGGAATTCTTCGTCCAGGATTTCGCCCGGCGTAATGTTGGTCAGCAATTTGCTTTTCATAGTCAATGATAGTCCACCATTTCAACCTCATAAGCCATGCCCTCGCGCCAGCGGAAGCAAATCCGCCATTGGTCATTGATGCGGATGCTGTGCTGCCCTTTGCGTCCGCCCTTCAACGCCTCGAGCCGGTTGCCCGGAGGCACGGCCATCTGCCGCAATTCCGTGGCGGCGTGCAATGCCAGCAGTTTTCGTCTTGCGTTGCGCTGAATGGTTGGCGGAAAGCGGCGGGACAACTCCGCCCGGAACATACGCTCCGTCTCCGCACACGCGAAACTCAAAATCACTGAGGGATAGTAACGTCAGCCGTTAATAGTGTCAAGAGCCGGGATTGGGGCAATTCTCCCGCGATCTGGCTTGCGCGCGGGGCTGATTTCAGCATCATGGCCGGGCGCTGTCATATTCTATGAACAACAAATTCAGGCTCAACATTCGCGGGTTCGTCTTTATCGCCCTGCTGGTTTTCTCCGGGCCGGTTTTGGGGGAGACCAACCGCTACACGGGGGACCTCTGGGCCTTCGTGGACTGCCAGCAGGTGATGGCGGCGGCCAGGGAAATCACCCTGGCGAACTACCCCGATTGCGACGAGGCGACCGTCGAGAAGAAAATGGTGCGGGTTTACCGCGCGGACGGCACGGGCGAAAGCCAGGATGAGGCCTTTGTCAAGGTGCTGACGGAAAAGGGCAAACGCAACAACCGCACCATTTCGTTGTACTTCATGCTGCCGTATTCGACGGTGGAGGTGGTGAAGGTGGAGGTGTTGAAGCCGGACGGCGCCGCGCTCGCCGTGGACGTCGCGGCCAATTCCAAGGAGCAGATTGATGACAGCCAGATGAGCATGAACATTTCCGATCCGAACAGCCGCATCCTGCGCGTCAGCCTGCCCAAGGTGGAAATCGGGGACGTGGTCCACTCCATCACGCGGGAGACGACGGAGCGTCCGATCATGCCGGGCGAGTTTGCGGAGGAAAACGTTTTTGAAGGCGAAGGTTTCCTGCGGCACGCCTCCTACGAGGTTCATGCCCCGCCGGACCGGCCCTTGCAACGAATGGAGCTGCGGGACGAGATTTCCGGCACGGTGCGGCATGCGACGCAGACCGGCGACGACGGCTCGGTGATCCATCGCTGGGAAGTGAACCATGTGCCGCGCATGTTCCCGGAACCGTCCATGCCGCCCGGCGAGATGGTTTTGCAGCGCCTGCTGGTCAGCACCACGCCGGACTGGCGGGCGGTTTCGAAATGGTACTGGGATCTGAGCCAGTCGCATCTGGAGGCGACCTCGCCGGAATTGAAGGCCGCGGTGGACGAGTTGACGGCGGGGGCCAAGACCGACCTGGAAAGAATCAAGGCGGTGTTTTACTACGTCTCCAAAAATATTCGCTACATGGGGTTGACGCCGGAGAAGGACCGGCCCGGCTTTGAACCGCATGATGTCAAGATCACTTTCGCCAAGAAATACGGAGTTTGCCGGGACAAGGCGGCGCTGCTGACGGCCATGTTGCGCGCGGCCGGGTTGCAGGCTTATCCGGTCTTGATCAGCGTCGGGGTGAAGCGGGACCCGGGGGTGGCGGATCCGTTTTTCAACCACGCCATCGTCAGCGTGGAACTCAAAAAAGGGGAGTATGTGCTGATGGACCCGACCGACGAACACACGCGCGATTTGCTGCCCTCGGGCGACTGCGACCAGAGCTACCTGGTCTGCCGGCCTGAAGGGGAAGACCTCAAGGTCAGCCCGGTCCAGCCGGCGGAAGAGCACATGATGCGGATAAAAACAACGGGGGTTTTGAGCGCCTCGGGCGGACTGGAGGCCAAGTCGGAACTGGCCTTCGAGGGGGTCAACGACGACGCCTACCGCAATGCTTTTTCCCACATGAAGCCCGATGACCGGCGGCGGTTTTTTGAGGGCAACCTGAAAGAGGCCCTGCCGGGCGCGCGGCTCAAGTCTTTGAAGTTGACGCCGGGGGAAATGCTGGATGTCTCGGCGCCGCTGCGGGCGGAACTGGAGTTTTCCGTGGACAGCATGACGGCCGCCGGCAACGGAAAAGCGGTGGTGAGTCTGCCGTGGATCGGCAAGAGCCTGGGCGTCGTGAATTTCATCCTCGGCGGCACGGGCCTGGATAAAAGAAAATATCCGTTGCGGACCGAAGTGACCTGCGGGCTGGAGGAGGGGGTTTCCGTCAACCTGGCGGCCGATTATGCCGGCGCCGTGTCCATGCCCACTTGTACCCCGGTGGACGACGAATGCATCGGCTACCGGGAAAGCTGCGGGTTCACCAATGGCACGCTGCGATGCGCGCGGGAGCTGAAGCTGAAAGGGGTGGAGTTCACCCCGGCCCAATACTTGAAGCTCAAACAGACGTTGAAGACGATGCAGTACGACCAGCGGAAAGTCCCGGTGCTGGCCACGTCGGGAAGCGCGACGGCCCGTTCCGGGGAGGTCGTGGACCGCGCGGCCGCGTCGCCGGTGGAATCCAACGCGAAAATTCTGGAAGTCCGCAAGGAGCTGGAGGTGCAGGATGCGCACAGCGCCGTTTACACGGTGAGTTACTCCAAGCTCATTCTCAATTACGCGGGCAAGATCCGGGAAGCCGAGGTGAGGATTGACTACAATCCCTCCTGCCAGGAGGCCAGACTCCTGCGCGGCGTGGTCACTTCCAAAACCGGCCAGCGCCAGGAAATCTCCACCAACGAAATCAACATGATGGACGCCGGCTGGAACGCCTCCGCCAAACGCTACACCGGCGGGAAGATCCTCGTGGCCAACCTGCCGGGCGTGGACATCGGTTCGACCATCGAGGTGGCGTATGAAATCACCACCAAGGGCAAGCCGTTCCTCTCGGGGATGGAATCGTTCCAATTGCCGGATGAAATGGAGAAAAAAACATTCTTGTTGACTGCTCCGGCCGGCCTTAAAATCCAGAAAATGGCCGGCGGCAAGGCGGGCCTCATCAAGGAAGTGGACGCGGCCGGCGGGGGTTCGAATACGTGGACATGGCGCGGGGAAAATGCCGGAGCACTGCCCACCGAGCCGATGCTTCCGCCGTCGTGGATTTACAGTCCCTGCGTGCTTTATTACGCGGGCGACCTGCCCTCTTATCTCAAGGACCTGAACCGCGCCATGCTGGACCACTCGCAAAAGCGGACCAAAGCGGCGGAGATGGCCCGCCAGTTGGCCGGTCCGGGCAAGACGCGGCTGGAAGCAGTGCGGGCCATTCGCGATTTTGTGGCCAAATCCATCCGGCAGGCCGGGCCTTCCTTCACCGATTTGCCTTTGACGGAGCTTTCCGACGCCGACACCACGCTGGCCGACGGTTACGGCCACGCGGCGGACCGGGCGATTTTGTTGCATGCCATGCTGGCGGCGGCGGGATGCCAGCCTGAGTTTGTGGAAGCTTCCTACTATCCGCCCATCGCGGAGATTGCCAAGGTGGCGCGCTCTTTTCCGATGCCCGATTCCTATGCCGGGCCATTGGTCAGGGTCAAAGTGGAGGGCCAAACCTACTACCTGAATGATACCGACCAATACGCCCGGCTCGGTTCCACCTCCTACGATGGCCGGCTGGGGTTGGTTCTCTCCAGCCAGGCCCGCGAAGTCATCCATGCGGCCAAAGGTTGCGAGGACAAAACGGAAACTGATTACACGCTCACCGTCTCGGACAGCGGGAAGACGCGCATCGGCGTGACGGAGCATTATTACGGCGGCAATTACGGCCGCAAGAACCATTACTTCTCCGAACTCCCGCCGGAGGAGCGGCGGCGTTACTATCAGGAAATAGTTTCCGGCATGGCCCAGGGGGCGCGGCCGGTCGGCGATCTGGTCACCCGGTTTGACACCTACCCCGGCGTGGAGCAATACACGGTGGAGATAGATAATTACAGCGTGGTGGACGGCCCCTATCTTTACTTCGATCTGCCCTTCACCCCGTCGCTTTTCGCGGCGGGCGCCGACCGTCGGGCTTTGCCGATGTACATCTCCTGGCACAGCGAAAACACCGTGCGCACCGAGATCGAGCTGCCGGCCGGATTCCGCCATGTTGTCATCGCGCCCAAGAGTGAAAATCTCCGCGAACCGGACGGGGGAGGCGCCGCCCGCATCACCTCCACGGAGCGCGCCGGCAAATACGTCATGACCGATGATTTTGAAATCACGCCCGCCATCATCAGTCCGCAGGACTATGCCGCGCTGCTCAAAGTCGAGTCCACTTTGGGCCGAAAGTCCTCCACCGTTTTCCTCCTGGAAAAGTCGCCGCATGATTAAGCCCATGATAAGGGTGATGTGAAAATTTTAGGGTGGTTTTGGTCCGCGAAACACTGAATCCTGTGTGAAGTGCTTAGGTATTGGAGTGATGGGGAGGCGGACACTTTGGTTCAAAAAAGTACTTTGATTTAGCACGATTAGGCTTGATTGACCCTGACTGGAAACGGCCCAATTTTGATTGTAAATTGTTCATGGAAAGGCACTTGAGTTGATTTTTCGCAAGAAAGCTCGAAAGGCGCAGAAAAAGCCGTGGTTGGGGTGCAAGGATCATAAAGTACAGTGATTTGGTAAGGTATTGGCATGCTCCTGTGGTGGCGGAGTCCTGGAGTGCTGGAGTATTGGAGTGTTGGGGCGGTGGAGAGCAGGCGCGGGGCGCGGCCAATGCCATAGGATAAATGGGGAGGAATCCCTTCCTGGTTCCGTCGCCGTCCGATTCCACTGTTGCCTTTCCCCGTCTCACTATGCAACTTTAGCATATCAAGGATGGCTGTCAACGGAAAAGTGAGAAAAAATGCGATGAAGTGATGGAGTGGCGGCATGGAGGAGGCCCGCCGCCGTCTCGCCGAGTATCGGATGAAGTTCGCCGGGAGAAATTAAGGCTAAACGCTAAAGGGAGCCATCACCCTCTATTTTTTTCAGCGCTTCCGCAGCCAGTTTACTACTACGCGGAGAATCCTTTTCTTGGACTATCTCCTTAAGTCTGGGAACGGCCGCTTTTGCCGGCGCACCGATTTCACCCAACAGTTGAATTGCTTGTTGACCGAAGTAATTGAGGTCCATTCGCCGCATGTCCATGCCCATCGGCCCTCTATCGTTCGGCTCATTCAGCAGTTCAAGCAAGGTCGGAAGAATCATTTGAGAATCATGATTTTTTGTCCACATGGCTTCCGCCGCTTCAAAGCGCAGTGCTGAATGTTTATCTTTCAGCAACTCCTGCAATAGAGGCAATGGCACCTGGAATGTCGGGTCGATTTTATTCAAAGCTATCGCCGAACGCAGGCGTAAAAGTGCTTCCCCACTTTGCAGGGTGCTTTGCAAGGTCGGAATGGCGGGTTTGGCTGCCTTACCCATCATGCCGAGAACATCCGCCGCCCAATAGCTGTTGCTATTCTGCAGCGTGTCCATGAGCACACGCAGCGGTGCGTCTGTTTCTCCCGTGATTTGCCACAGAGCTTTGGCCGAAAAAACGCGATTCACGAGCGCCTCACGTCCGGTGACATCTAATCGTTTTCGTAACAGTGGAACTGCATTTTGTGCCGGAGCACCAATGTTGCCCAATGCTTCAATCACAGCGCGCAGCAATGAACCTCCCACCTGTTCATTCGGTTTAACAAAAACACCACTGTGAGAAAGAAAAGTTCCGTCATTATCGTTCCTCATTACCAAATCCTCCATCAAATCCGGGACTGCGAGAGCCGCCGCCGGTCCCATGTCCTTCAATGCAGTCGCCGCGGTACACGCCGATGGCACATCTGTTTCATGAACCACCATGCTTCCCAATGCCTTAACCACCTCCGCCTCCTGAGATCTAATGTGCCACAAAGCAGCCGCCGCAAAGTTCCGAACCATGCTGTTGTCGTCTTTTGTCGCTTGGAGGAGAATCGGCACGGCCTCAGCGAGGGCCGGATTTTCCGCTTCGGTTACAGTGGTTGGCAAATTCCCAAAATCCTCCAGCGCTTTTACCCGAACCATGTAATCAGCATTCTTCAATTGTTCTTTCAAATTCGAGATGGTTGGCTTCGTCAGTTCCGCCAGATGATTTGTCTGCGCAGAATGGCTCGCAACGCGCCCCCCCGATGCTGCCGCGTTCCGGTCGGCGGTTGGTTGTTGCTGCCCGGAGGCGCGGGTAAATGCGCCAAAGGCCAGCGCCAAGGTCAACAGCGCGGTCGTGACGCAAGCCGCTTTGCTGGCGTTCCGATGATTTTTGATCATCAAAATTCGCCTTTTGATTTCGTTTATGCTGCTAATCACGGGGACAGCGCCGGAAAAAACCGGGTTTCCAACCGAAAATCCATCCATCAGCTTGAGCAGAACCTTGCCGTATCCAAGGCGTTCCTCCGGCCTCACCCTCTCCATCACCATGGCGTCACACACCAGTTCCCGGTCGGCGCGAAGCCGGTGGAGCGCCAGCCAGACCAGAGGATTGAACCAATGAAGGAATTGGACCGCCATCAACAAATAGTTTAGGAGAACATCCCTTCGCCGAACATGAGCCATTTCGTGCAGAAATATCATGCGCAGTTCCTCGTCATTGAGTTGCCGCATCGCGGTTTCAGGAAGCAGCAGGCGGACACGGAACAGCCCAAAGACGGCTGGGCTGCTCAATTCTGCGACTGCAACCAGTTCCACCGGGCCGCCGCCCCTCATCGCCGCTCGTGAGGCATTGAGCAGTTCGAGCAGCCTTGGTTCAGAAATCCGGCTACCCTTTCGGATCAAGCCATTCCATTTCCCAAGGCGCCAACCGGCCAGAAACAACAGGCACAGGCAGCCGGAAGCCCAAACGATGCATAATGCCCCGGACACGGAAATGTGGAGCCAATCAACTACGGCAGGCACCGGGAGCAATGAACCATGGGGCTGCTGGACCGGGGTCACATCAAGTGTTGACGGATTGGGGATGGGCTGAAACGCATCCTGATTAGTGAGTCTGGCTGCCGGCGGAAACAGGTTCTCAAAACTCAATACGCTGGAAGGCGTTATCGGGAGCAAGAGGCGGATGAGAACCAGCAGGCTTAATGTGTAACGCAGCCTGGGCGTCAGCCACTTGGCCAGGACATTCTGCAACACGAAAACCAGCACGATCAAAAGCGACGCATAAAGGGAAGTCTTCCAAGTCCACTCGAACGCCGTTTGGCCCAGCGCGATCAGCAGTTTCATGGCGTTTTCTCCTCCAGGATGGACTTGAGTTCATCAATCTGTTTGCGGGTGAGCTTCTTACGTTCCAGAAAGCAGGCCAGGAAAGGCGCAATTTCCCCGTCAAACACCTTCTCCAGGAACGAACGACTGGCCGCCAACCGGCATTCTCTTTCTGCGACCAACGGCTTGAACACATATTCCCGTCCCGGCTTTTCCGTGGCCAACGCCCCCTTCTGCACCAACCGGCCGAGGAGGGTATGGATGGTTTTGGGCTTCCAATCCGATTCATCCTTGAGTTTCTCCACCACGTCGCGGGCGGTCGGAGTCTGCAGTTGCCAGACCGTCTTCAGGACGGTCCATTCCGCATCGGAAATCCTGGGCAGGCCCTTTGCTGCACTTTTGCGTTTTGTCTCGAAGCTCATGTTTTTCCTTACATTAGTAAGACAAGCGTATCCGACATTTGTAAGATTGCAAGCGCAAATTTGAAAAAACTTTAAAAAATCGCCGGCCTGGCCCGGGACTTTCAAAAAGGAAACAATTCAGGCGATTTCGCGGTGATAAAATCTACGGGCGGCACTTTGAGGATGTCGGGCGACCTCCGACAACATGTTGAAATGATCGGGCCGGGGAATCTGTCACGCGGTTTTAACTTTGGGGCGGGCGACGGATGCCTTAAACTACAGGCCTTGAAAATTACAGAGCGACAACGAAATTTCTTCAGCGATAATTGCGCGGGGGTTTGCCCGGAGGCGCTGGCCGCCTTGACCGCAGCCAACTCAGGCCACGCCCTGAGTTATGGGGACGATTGGTGGACCCAGCAGGCCGCCGGCCTGATCCGCGATCTGTTTGAAACGAAGTGCGAAGTTTTTTTCGTCTTCAACGGCACGGCGGGCAACGCGCTGGCGCTGGCCGCCATGTGCCAGCCCTACCACAGCATCCTGTGCCACGAACTGGCCCACACGGAAACGGGCGAGTGCGCCGCTCCGGAGTTTTTTGCCGGCGGGTCGCGGCTGCAATTGTTGGGCGGCGCGCATGGGAAAATTGACCCCGCTTCCCTCGAAGAAACGGCCGCCCGCCGGGCCGACGTTCATGCCCCCAAACCGCGCGCGCTCAGCCTCACCCAGGCGACGGAAACGGGCACGGTTTATTCGCTGGACGAGTTGCGGCGGTTGACGGAAACGGCGCGGCGGCTGGGCCTGCGCGTGCAGATGGACGGGGCGCGGTTTGCCAACGCCGCCGCCTTCCTCGGTGTCAAGCCAAAGGAAATGACCTGGGAGGCGGGCGTGGACGCGCTGACTTTCGGCGGGACGAAAAACGGGGCGGCGGCGGGGGAGGCGATTGTTTTCTTCGATCTGGAACTGGCGAAGGAATTTGAATATCGCCGCAAGCAGGCGGGGCAACTGGCGTCGAAGATGAGATTTTTGGCCGCGTCGTGGATTGGCCTGTTGCAGGACGGGGCGTGGCTGCGCCATGCGCGCCACGCCAACAGCATGGCGCGGCGGCTGGAAGCGGCGCTGCGGGATCTGCCGCCCGTAAAAATTGTCCATCCCTGCGAAACCAACGGCGTGTTTGTCTCCATGCCGCCGGCGCTGATGGAAGGGCTGCGCGCGCGCGGTTGGCAGTTCCACGACACGCCGGACAGTTGCCGGCTGATGTGCAGTTGGGACACGATGGAGGAGGACGTGGACGCCCTGGCGAAGGACGTGAAAACTCTGGTGAAAAACATGTCAAATATATGAAAATTCCTGCGTGGCGCGCGGCGCCGCTTTTTCTGGCGGCGGGCATGACGGCCCTCCTGGCGGCGGACTTGCCCGGTTTGCGGCCCGACGGCTCGGTGCTTCTGCCCAACCAATGGTCGTTGCGTCCGGCGGGAAAACAAATTGCGCTGGGAGATTTCCCGGTCAACATCGCCTTGCATCCGGCGGGGCGGTTTGCGGCGGTGTTGCATTGCGGGTATGGACGCCATGAGATCATCGTCGTGGACGCGGGCGGGTTTACAGAAAAGGCGCAATCCGGGCACGGGCGGCATGACGTGGTGGTGCGGGAGCCAATTGAGAGCAGGGTTGTTGCGCGCGCACCGGTGCGCGAGTCTTTCTATGGGCTGGCCTTTTCGCCCGACGGCCGCCAGCTCTTCTGCAGCGGGGCCGGGGACGAGGTCATCCACGTTTTTGCATTCAACGAAGGCCAATTGGCGGCGCAGCCGGACATCCACCTGCGCGCGGCCAGCGTGCGCGGCATCCCCTGCGGCCTGGCGGTGTCGCGGGATGGCCGCGAGCTTTTTGCCGCCAATGTGTGGGGCCAGTCGGTTTCCCGCGTGGATGTGTTGGCGCGGACCAATCGGGGGGACATTTTTTTCATGGCGCGCGATCAGTCCCAGGAAAAAGTAGTTGACACAAACCAGCCTGCGCCCTCCGAGGAGCAGGCCATGCTGACCAAGCGGGCCGAAGCGCCGCTGGACCCGGCCGCGCCGGACGCGCCTTTTCCCTACGCCTGCCAGTTGGATGAGAGGCGCGGGCGTCTTTATGTCAGTTTATGGGCGCAAGCGTGCGTGGCGGTGGTGGATTTGCAATCGTTCCAGGTCGTGGCGCGCTGGGCGACCCAGGAGCATCCCAACGAAATGGCGCTGACGCCCTCGGGGCGCTTCCTCTTCGTGGCCAATGCCAACCGCAACACCGTCACCGTGCTGGACACCGCCACCGGCCTGGCGGCGGAAACCCTGGAGGCCTCGCTCTCCCCCGCCGCCCTGCCCGGCTCGACGCCCAACAGCCTGGCGCTTTCCCCCGACGGGACAAAATTGTTCGTGGCCAACGCCTGCAACAACAATGTGGCCGTGTTCGATGTCAGCGCCATCGGCCATTCCCGCGCCCTGGGGTTCATCCCGGTGGGATGGTATCCCACGGCGGTGCGTGTCACCCCGGATGGGCGCCGCCTTCTGGTGGCCAACGGCAAGGGGTTAAGCTCGCTGGCCAATCCCAAAGGGCCGCAGCCGGGCAAAAGAGGCGATGGCGGCACCCAGTATATCGGGGATTTGTTTCCGGGGGCGTTGAGCTTAATTGACCTGCCCCGAGGCGGGGACTGGCGGGAGAAACTGGCCGCCTGGACGGCGCAGTGCTATCAATGCGCGCCGCAGCCCGGCCAACCATCCGCCGCCGCGGCCGCCGCGGACAATCCGGTGCCGGTGGCGCCGGGCCGGGCCGGCCCGATCCAGTATTGCATTTACATCATCAAGGAAAACCGCACTTACGACCAGTTCCTGGGCGACCTACCCCAAGGCAACGGCGACCCCGCCCTTTGTCTTTTTCCAGCAAAGGTCACGCCCAACCATCACAAGCTGGCCACGGACTTTGTGCTGCTGGACAATTTTTATGTGGACGCCGAAGTCAGCGCCGGCGGCCACGAATGGTCCATGGGGGCCTATGCCACCGACTTTGTGGAGAAGACCTGGCCGCTCAATTACGGGCATAACCGGACCCGAAAATATCCCTATCCCTCGGAAGGGCAATTCCCCGTGGCCGCGCCCGCCAGCGGTTATCTGTGGGACCGCGCGCGGGAGGCGGGCGTGAGCTACCGGAGCTACGGCGAATTCGTCATCGCCGGCAAAAAGGCGGGCGAGCCGAACTGGACGAAGCTGGCGGCGCTGCAAGGGCATTTCGATCCGGAGTACCATGTGTTTGACCTGTCGTATCCCGACGGCAGGCGGGCGGACCGCTTCATCGCGGAACTGCATCGCTTTGAAACGGAGGGGGAAATGCCGCGGCTGCAAATCGTGCGGCTGCCCAACGACCACACCGCCGGGACGCAGCCGGGCGCGCCGACTCCAGCCGCCTGCATGGGGGACAACGATCTGGCCCTGGGCCGGGTGGTGGAAGCGGTCAGCCATTCCAAGTTCTGGCCCCGGACCGCCATTTTCGTGCTGGAGGACGACGCCCAGAACGGCCCGGATCATGTGGACGCCCACCGCAGTCCGGCCTTCGTCATCAGCCCTTATGCGCGGCGCGGCGCGGCGGATTCGACGATGTATTCGACCAGCAGCATGTTGCGCACGATGGAATTGATCCTGGGCCTCAAACCGATGACGCAATTTGACGCGACGGCGCATCCGATGTTCCAGGCCTTCCAAGCCGCGCCGGATTTGCGGCCCTACGACGCGCTGCCGGCGGGGGTGGATTTGAACGAACGCAACAGCCCGGTGGCCTGGGGCGGCCGCGCCTCGCAGCAGATGGATTTCAGCCGGGAGGACGCGGCGGACGAAACGGCGCTCAACGAAATCATCTGGCGTTCGGTGCGCGGGGCCGGCCAGCCGATGCCCGCGCCGGTGCATGCCGCTTTTGTCTTTGCGCATCCGAAGGCTGAGGATGATGACTGAGCGCCGCCGCGGGCTTATTGCACTTCTTTGGGTGTCATCGCTTAATCTTAATCCTTTCCATGAACCCTCACCTCACCCTAACCCTCTCCCCTCCCATCGGATGGGAGCGGAGAGGGAACAGCAGACGGACAGGAAATGTTTCACAGAGGTTTGTGGAGCAGCGGCAGGTTCAGGTTCCCGATGCATGCGTGAACGAGAAAGGAGGATAAGCGTAATCTTAATTTCTCTGTAAATCGGATTAAGATTAAGAGTAAGATTAAGATTAAGGGAAAACGTCGCCTCAAAAAGGTGACATGCCCCCTTCGCCGTTCAGCCGCCGAATTGGAGGCGCGCGTCTTCCTTGAGCATCGCTTCCAGGTTGGGCCAGCGCACGTCGTTCATGGTGTAGAAGGCGTTCAGATAGACGGAGACTTCCTCGGCGGGATATTTGGAAAGAAGCAGGTCCGCGGCGGCTTTCAGGTTGGCGTCCTCCACTGTGGCGGGCAGGTTGTCCACCGCGCCGTCCTTGTGGGCGATGCCCAGCTTGTCCAGAAAGTCGGCGAGCATGGGGGTTTCCTGTTTCATCAGCCAATCCCGCAACAGGTTGGCCGCCATCAGTTCCAGGCGGGGCCGGGAGAGCATGGCGGTCATCTCGGCATGGCGCGCCGTGCGCGGGCGGCGCTCAAAAAAGGCGGGGCGCAATTTGCGCGCTTCCGCCACCGCGCAAAGGGCGGCACGGTAGAGTTCCTTGTTGCTTTGGTGGGCGTGTTCCAGGATGCGCACCGCCAGGGCCGGCGACATGAAACCGAAAAGTTCGTGCGAGCTTAACATATCTACGGGACTGGCTTAAGCCAAAAGGGCGGGAACCGCAAGTTTGGGATTTCGCAGAGGGATTTTCATCCGGGGCGGCGACAGGCGCCTGAAGGCCACTTCTTACAACCGCCCCCAGACCCAGTCGCCCTTGCCCCCGGCGTCCACGGGGGTGCCGTTGTCGTCCTTTTCGTCCCAGCCAATCGAATACAGGAGGAAGCGTCCGGCCGCGGTCGTTCGGTACTTGAATGACTCGCCGGTGACCGGGTCCATCGGCAGGATGGGGATGAATTGCGGGATGAGGTCACGGAGCGCGGCGGGAAATTCTCCGCGCGCCAGGCGGCAGCGTTCCAAAGCGCAGACGACCAGCGCCTGGTTGGCCGCGCATTGCGCGAAGGCGGTTGTTTTCAGGGGCGCGCTCAGTGGGGGATTCAGGTCTTTGGCCAGGAACCAGTAGAAGGAGTGGCGATGAAGCTGAAGCTGGTCGAGAACCTTGCCGCCGGCGTCTTCGACCTGGTGAGGACGAATGACGCCTTGCAGCCGGTCAACCGAGTCAATCCTCTTTTGATCCAAGACCGCCCCGTTCGCCATGTTCTGGTAGAGCCAGCCGCGCGGCATGAACTGCACGGCCACCCTGGAGGGGCTGGTGATTTTTTGCCATAAATGTGTTTTGCCTTCGCTAATGCCGAAGACCCGGGCCACTTCGGTGCGCGAGCCGCTTTCCAACAAGTGGCAGTCTCCCGCCCGGGCCGACTCCAAGGCGCACCAGACCGGGGAAACCAAATCAAGCCGGCTGAGTTGATCCTCCAGCGCGGCCAATTCCGCATCGCGCCAGACTTGCCAGCGCAAACCGGAATCAATGCATTCCACGTACACGCCCGCGACGGCGAGGTTGGCCATGGCCCAGGGCAGCGTCATCGGGTTGCCGGCCGGCTTGTTGGCCATGCAACCGCGCAGGTCATGCAGCAGGGTCAATTCGCGCAGAGCCTCCTCCGGCTGGCCGCGCATGAGAAAAGCCTGGCCGCGGCCGGCCAGCCGGAAGGCGGCGGCGCGCAAGGCCGTCAAATTGGGAACCGGAACCCGGTAAAACTGCCCATAGTCGCCGTCCAAACGCGCCGAGGGGCGCTGCACCGCCTGGCGAATCTTGTCAAATTCGGGGGCAAACTGGTCGCTCCATTTCAAATAATCGGCCGCCGCCACCGGCACAGAAGTCAGCAGCACCCGCAGGGAATTGCCGGCGGGTTGGACTTGCAGCGCGTTGGTGCCGGGGTAAAGCCGGGCCATCTCGTTGCGGGTCGGGACACTGTCCGGCGCGATGGATAAACGGCGCGGCGGGTTTTGCGCCAAGTCGTTGCCGGAGAGGGCGAAGCCTTCGGCGATCTCTCCGACCGGGCCGATGGCGGCGCGGATCATGGCCAGGACATAGTCGTGGTTCAACGAACCGGCCCCCGCGGCCGCCGCGGTTCCACCGGCATTCTTGATGACCGGCACGCCCGTTTTGGGATCGTCCACCCAGCAAAGATTGTGGTCGCACTGCAACGCCATCAGGACTGACAGCGCCGACACATTGGTCCATTGGCCGGTCACGCGGATGAGCGGACCGGGTTTTCCATCCGGCCCGGGCGGTCTGGCCGCAACCAGCGGATCAATCTGAACATTCAAGTTGGCCTGGCGCGCCAACTGGCCGATGGCCTCGCTCAACGAAAGCTTGTCCAGCTTGACGAGGGGGAGGATTTCCGCCGGGGGCGGCTCAACTCCGGGCGGCGTCGCGCCTGTCCCGGGAGGCCGCACGATCAACTCGGCCACAATGGCGGAGGCGTTGCTCCCGCCCTGGCGCGAGGCCAGCGCGGCGAAGGTGTTGAGAGAAAGGCGGGCGGTCAGTTCATTGCTTCCCTTGCCCGTGAACCACTCCTGCATTTTGGGCGCTTTGAAGAAATTCTGGTCGTCCGGCGCCGCCGGGGGAATGTAGGCGGCCCAATCCAATTTCTCCTGCTGGCCTTCCAGGTCTACTTTGGCGGTTTTCCAGGCGCTGCTGCCCCGCCAGTTTTCTTCCAGATAGATCGCCGCCGTCAGCACCGCCAGCGCCGCCAGGGTCATCGCGCCGCATCGCGCCAGGCGGATGAGGCGCGGGCGCGGAGGCGCGGGAGCGGCTGCGGGCGGGGCGGGACTCTGTGGGGCCGTCAATTCGGGTGCCGGAGTGTTGGATGGGGCCGCGGGTGCCGGTGCCGGCGTGGCGGCCGGGGCAGGCCGGGGTGGAGGGGTGGGGTCGGGGGCGGATGCTGGAGACGATTCGGGAGTGTTGTTCATAATCTCAATTCGGTTTCTCTGGCCCGGTATTGGGGCGGATACTACCAAGGCGCCGGGCCGATGTCGAGCCTCCTTCCCCAGGCGTTGGGCTTGTTTTGTTCACCGCGCCCCCGCTCTCCATATGGGGTGTTTACCGTATATGCAATTTGCGGCGTTGGCACGATATTTTCGTGGCAGGGGCGGCCCGGCCTTGCCAGAGGCAGCATCGCGGACCAGCCCGCTCAACCCGGCAGGACAACATGAAACAAAAACTAAACGGGTTGTCACAACGATATGTGACGGCGTTGCGCAAGCACTTGCAGCCTGGCTCACACGCGGAGGTTCATACGGCGCTGGGATTGGGACGGCTGGCGGTGGCCCTCGGGCTGGAGACGCTGGAGCTGGCGCGCATTCACGAGCAGGCGCTCACCCTGCTGAAATTGCGCGGCGGCCACAATGGAATGGTGGCGCGCGCGGAGAATTTTTTTACCGAAGCCCTCACCCCGATCATGGAGACGCATCGCGCCGCGCGGCAAAGCAAAATGGATTTAAAGCGGCTGAACGAGGCGCTGAGCCGGCGCACACTGGAACTGGCCGCCACCAACCGCCAGTTGCAACGCGGCACCATCCGGCGCAAGAGCGTGGAAGCGGCCCTCAAGAAAAGCGGGCGACATTATGCCAGGTTGTTGCAGGATTCTCTGCGCATACAGGCAGGTTTGCGGCAATTGACCCATCGCGTGATGGCGGCGCAGGAGGTTGAGCGCCGCAAGATCAGCCGTGAGCTCCAGGATGAAATCGCCCAAACCCTCCTGGGCATCAATGTCCGCCTGCTTTCCTTCAAACAGCAGGCCCGCCGCAATGCCAGCGGACTCAAAAATGAGATCGCCAGCACCCAGCACCTCGTGGCAAAATCCGCCCGGTCCGTGCGCCGGGTCGCCCGGCAATTCAGCAAAGCATGACACGCAAGCTCGTCCATTTGTCGCGACGCTATCAGGCGGCGTTGCGTCAACATCTCCAGCAAGGCCGCCGGGCGGCACTGCAGTCGGCGCGCGGACTGGGGAGCCAGGCCCTGGCCGCCGGACTGCAAACGCTGGACCTGGCCAGGCTCCACGAGCAAACCCTGCTCACGGAAGTCTTGCCGGGTTGTCCGGCCGGCAAGCGCGCCGCGCTGCTCAGGCAGGCGGCGATTTTCTTCGCCGAGGCAGTCACGCCGGTCGGGAAAACCCATCGCACGGCGCGGGAGGCCGCCGCCCACCTGAGAATAATTGTCGAGACTTTGAGCCAGCGCACCGTGGAACTGGCCGCGGCGAACGTGGAATTGAGCCGTGAAATCACGCGGCGCAAGGCGGTGGAGGAAGCCCTCAAAAAAAGCGAGCGCCATTACTCGCAATTGCTGGAAAAGTCCGACCGCTTGCAGGAGGAATTGCGGCGCTTGTCCCGCCAGATTCTCTCGGCGCAGGAGGAGGAGCGAAAACAAATCAGCCGGGAACTCCATGATGTCATCGCCCAGACCTTGACCGGCATCAACATCCGTCTGGCCACGCTGAAAAAACAGGCCGCGGTCAACACCAAGGGCCTGGACCGCAACATCGCCCGCACCCAACGCCTGGTGGAAAGATCCGTGGACATCGTCCATCAGTTCGCCCGCGAATTGCGCCCCGCCGTGCTGGACGATCTGGGGCTGATCCCCGCCCTGCACTCCTTCATGAAAAACTTCACGGCGCGGACCGGCGTGCGCACTCATTTGACGGCGTTTGCGAAAGTGGAACAGTTGGAGACGGCCCGCCGCACCGTGCTGTTCCGCGTCGCCCAGGAAGCCCTGACCAACGTGGCCCGCCATGCCCGCGCCAGCCGGGTGGAAGTCAGCATCCAGCAACTGCCGGACTGCATCTGCATGAGAATAAAGGATGACGGCAAATCCTTTCCAGTCGAACGCGTCCTGAACGGCAAGGGCGGCAAACACCTGGGGTTGCTCGGCATGCGGGAGCGGGTGGAGATGGTCGGCGGCCGTTTTGAGGTCCAATCCGCCCCGGGCCGGGGCACCACCATCACCGCGCAAATTCCCCCCATCAAGCCCGCGCGCACAGGCGGGTTATTGATGGATTCCGCTGAAACAAAAAATCAAACTTCATGAAACAAATCACCGTTCTGCTGGCGGAAGACCATACCATTGTGCGCGAGGGATTTCGCAAGATGCTCGAACTTGATGCCGACCTGGAGGTGGTCGGCGAAGCGCAAGACGGCCGCCAAGCTGTCGCCCTGGTCAGAAAACATCAACCCGACGTGGTCTTGATGGACATTGCCATGCCCCTGCTCAACGGTTTGGAAGCCACCCGCCAGATTCTCAAAGCCGTCCCCGCCACCAAAGTCCTCATCCTTTCCGCCCACAGTGATGACGCCTATGTCCAAAGCGCGACCGAGTCCGGCGCGGTGGGATTCCTGCTCAAACAAACCTCCTCCCACGATGTCTGCCGGGCCATTCGCGAAGTTCAAAAAGGGAAAACATTTTTCAGTGCCTCCATTTCACGGCGTCAGGACCGGCTCAATCAGGAATCGCTGGATCGCACGGGGTTGCTCAACAAGAAGGCGGCGCAACTGACTTCGCGCGAGATGGAAGTGCTGCAACTGATAGCGGAAGGCAAGGCCAACAAGGAAACCGCCGCCGAACTGGGCATCAGCATGAAGACCGTCGGCAAGCATCGCGAGAATCTCATGGCCAAACTTGACATTCACGACACCGCCGGTCTGACCCGCTACGCCATCAGCGCCGGGATTATCGAGAGCAGCGTCCAGTTGACCATTGTCTGACGCAGAAATGATTCGTGCTCTTGGGCGCCCAGCGGTGGAGGGGCTGCTTGGTGGATTTTTTGCTTTCGTTTTTGTGGTTTTGCGGTTTGATGCTTTCATGCGTGAATGGCCTGGCGTCCCAAAGTGGCATGGTCATGTATATAATCTTCTCCCCCGGGAAGGGGGCCGGAGGGCTGAGGCTGAAACCTTAAATTTATCAAGCAGATGGTGCGCCTGAAAGACATCGCCGCCCAGGGGGGCGTGTGCGTCATGACCGTGTCCAAGGCCTTGCGCGGCGCGAGCGACGTGGCCGAGCCAACGCGGGACCGGCTGCGGTTGCTGGCCCAACAGATGGGTTACGTGCCGGATTTCATGGCGCAAAGCATGCGCAACCGCACGACCAAGCTGCTCGGCTTGCTGCTGTCCACGGTGGCCAATCCCATCCTGAGCCGGACCGTCTCGGCCATCGAAGAGCACGCGCACGAACTGGGCTACGATCTGATTCTGATGCACCACCAGAACCTGGCGGAACGGGAGGAGGCCTGCCTGCGGCGGCTGCTGTCGCGGCGGGTGGACGGAGTTTTTATTTTTCCGGTTTACCGGCTGGCGCCCACCGCCGCCATCTACGAGGACCTGGCGAGGCGGCGCACTCCGGTGGTGATCCTGGGGCACCGCGCTCCCTTCTGCGCCAATTTTCACAACGTGGAGACGGACGACGCGCATGGGAGCGAGTTGATCACGCGGCATTTGCTGGAGTTGGGCCACAAGAGAATTGCGTTTTTGTGCGGCCCCACCAGCGCACCCTGGGCGCAGGAGCGGCTGGAGGGTTATCGGCGCGGCTTGCGGGAAGGGAAGGTGGAGTGGGAGGACGGCCTGCTGTTCAACGCCGGCTCGACCCTGGAGGAAGGGGAAAAAGCGGCGCTGCAAATCCTGCAGGAAGCGCCGTCCATCACGGCGGTGCAGAGCGCGAGCGATTTGTCGGCGATGGGCGCGGCCAATGTTTTTTTGAATCAAGGACTGCAGATCCCCAAGGACCTTTCGGTGGCGGGCTTTGGCAACATTCTCATGGGGGAATACTTTCGCGTGCCGCTCACGACGGTGCGCCAGGCCAAATTGCGCCTGGGCGCGGCGGCGATGGAAATGATGCAAAAGCTCCTGCGCGGCGAGGCAGCGGAGGCGCGGCGTTTGCCGGCCGAAATCATTCTGCGCGCCAGCACCGGCCCGCCCAAACGGCCGGCGCAGGCTTGACTCGCCGACGGAAGGGTTGGGATTAAGATCAAGATTAGGAGTAAGATTAGAATTAGGAATGGACTCGAAGAAAAAGCCGGGGTCCGCTGCGGTGCCGGCAGAAATGCCTCCGGGGGATGGCCCCGTCGAATTGCCGATGGACGGGGTGCTGGATTTGCACACGTTCCGGCCGCGCGAGCTTGGCGGGCTGATCCCCGACTGGCTGGCGGCCTGCCAGGAACGGGGCCTGCTGGAATTGCGCATTATTCACGGCAAAGGCATTGGCAACGTGCAGCGGAGCGTCCACGCCATTCTGGCCCGCCATCCCGAGGTGGTGCGCTATGGCCTGGCGGGGGCCCACTATGGCGGAAGCGGGGCGACCATCGTCCATCTGCGCGCGCCGCCGCGCCAAGAGGGGTGAGGCGGCTGGCTCAGGCCGCCACTTCCTGGGGCCCCTTGCCGCCGTTGATGAGAAAGAGCACGGCCATGCGCACGGCCAGGCCGTTGGTGACCTGGTCCAGGATGACCGAGCGGCTGGAATCGGCGATCTCGCTGTCAATTTCCACGCCGCGGTTGATCGGTCCGGGGTGCATGATGAGGGCCTCCGGCTTGGTCCGGGCCAGGCGCGCCTTGGTCAGCCCGAACAGGCTGGTGTACTCGCTGATGCTGGGGAACATGGTTTTGCGCTGGCGCTCGTGCTGGATGCGCAGCAGGTTGATGATGTCGGCCCCCTCGATGGCCTGGTCAACATTATAAGTGACACGGCAGCCCATCCGCTCGAAGACTTTGGGCACCAGGGTGGCCGGGCCGCAGAGGGTGACGTTGGCGCCCAGCTTGGTCAAGGCCCAGATGTTGGAGCGCGCCACCCGGCTGTATAAAATGTCGCCCAAAATGGTCACGTTGAGTCCGGCAATTTTGCCTTTTTTCTCGAGGATGGTGAAGGCATCGAGGAGGGCCTGGGTGGGGTGTTCATGGGCGCCGTCCCCGGCGTTGACCACGCTGGCGCGGAGGAAACGCGCCAGAAAATGGGGCGCGCCGCTGGCGTTGTGCCGCATCACGATGATGTCGGCGTTGAGGGCCTCCAGATTGCGCGCCGTGTCCTTGAGGGTCTCCCCTTTTTTGAGGGAGGAGGCCTCGGCGCTGAAATTGATGATGTCGGCGGTAAGGCGCTGGGCGGCCAGTTCAAAGCTGATGCGGGTGCGGGTGGACGGCTCGACGAACAAAAGGACCACGGTCTTGCCGCGCAAGGCCGGGACCTTTTTGATGGCGCGCTCGCCCACCGCCTTGAAGGCCCGCGCCGTGTCCAGCACGGTGACGATCTCCTCCGCGGTGAGCGACTGGATGTCAAGAAGATGTTTGCGGTTCCAGCTCATGCTCCACCCCCCGTCTCCAGGGTCACCTCGTCCGTGCCGCCTTCCTCGTGGAACCGGACGTTGATACGCTGGTCCAGGGCGGTGGGAACATTTTTTCCGACGAAATCCGCCTTGATGGGCAGTTCGCGGTGGCCGCGGTCAATCAAAACGGCCAGTTGCACCCGTTTGGGCCGCCCCAAATCGGTCATGGCGTCGAGGGCGGCGCGGGTGGTGCGCCCGCTAAAAAGAACGTCATCCACCAGAATGACCGTCTTGCCGGTGACATCGAACGGAATCCGGGTGGGCTGGAGGGCGGGGGCCGGCTGCCGGTCCAGGTCGTCGCGATGCATGCCGATGTCCATGCTCCCCACCGGCACGGTCTGGGACCAGATGCCGGAAAGAATGGCGGCGAGGCGTTTGGCCAGGAAAACGCCGCCGCGGTGAATGCCCACCAGCGCGACCTCGGCGCTGTTTTCGTTGCGTTCGGCGATTTCGTGGGCGATGCGGGTCAGCGCCCGCTCCATGGCCGCGGAATTAAGAATCAGGGTCTCCTTGTGCATAAAGAATCGAAGCGGCAGGCCGGACGGGCAGCGCATTGAAAAGTGGTTAGTGGAGAGTGGAGAGTGGGGAGCGCAGAGTCTTGGATGGCGGGCAGTGCTCTGCCCACCGTGGGGTGATTGGCGCGCTGCATAAAATTGATATTCATCGGCCTTGGCGATCTCTCGGGACCGCATTAAAGGTACCCGGCAAAGTCCGCGAGTGATTGTGGGAGGAATCCGGGGTTTTGCAAGTGTTTTTGCTGAGAGGAGCATGGCGATATTTTTGGCAAAATCATGGAAAGCAAAATCCTGCGGCAGAAACAGAATCATGGCGGGACAGAATCATGGAGGGCAATGTCAGGGGAATGTTGGTCAGGGGAATGGGAAGGGGAGAGGAGTTTTGACAGGATGCTCAAGATTAACAGGATTGAGGATGGCGATGGGGTATGCATAAAGGATAAATCCAAGGCATCGGCGAATGGGGCGATTTCGGTTTTCACGAGAATTATTTTTTTCTGAGCTTGAATTTGCTTGAATTTGCTTGAATTGACTCAAATTGGCTTGAATCGGGTTTGCTGGCTTTGACGTTAACGCCGGGTGGTTTGGAGACAGGGGCAGAGGATCCACATTTGCAGGATTTGCCATTTCGAGTCATAAATTTGTTTTTTTTGGCTTAATTAACCAGTTGTTTTCGGCAGGCTTGCTGCTGCTGGCCGGAACGGAGCGGCGGGCCGCGCTGGAACCCGGTTTGGAGGCGCCGTGTGTCAATTGTAACAATTCGTAACACGATTGTAACTTGTACAAGGACCGTACTTCTGTTGTGATAAGCGCGTGGCCAAGAAGCGCGAACCCATTCGAGAAGACCAGTTGCACAACTGGAATCTGTTGGACCAGTTCCGCCAGCGGGTGCTGCCCTTGCTCAAGGCCCAAGCCCCCACCGCCAGCGAGGAGGACGTCCGGCGCACCCTTTTCGCCGAGGACTATTTTTGCAGCTACCTTTTTGCCATGCTCAACCCGGTAGTGACCAGCCTGCGGGCTCTGTGCCATGTCAGCCATTGCCAGAAGATGCGTGAGGTTGCGGCCGCGCCTTTTTCCCCGGCGGCCTTTTCGGAGGGACAGCATCTGTTCGACCCGGCCATTTTGGAAAAGGTGGTGCGCGAGTTGGCCAGGGAAAACCAGGGCCGGGGCCGGGGCGGAGACGCCCGGGTGCGCCAAGCCTTGGCCGCGCTGACGGCGGTGGACGGCACGGTGCTGCGGGCGGTGCCGCGCATGGCCTGGGCTCCGGCGGGCGGTCCGGGGACCGCCATCAAGCTGCATTTGTTTTTTAATGTGTTCGATCAGATCCCGGAAGCCTGGCCGATTACGCCAGGCAAAGTGTCCGAACCCAAGGTCTTCGCCCAGACGGTCCAGCCGGGAGCCCTGATCGTGGCCGACCGCAACTACGGCCATGACTTCGCCCTGCTGGCCCAACTGCGGGCGCGCGGCATCCATTTCGTGCTGCGCCTGTTCAACAACCTGGTGCTCCAACCGGTCGGGCCGGAGCGCCCGCTGACCGAGGCGGACCGGCGCGCCGGAGTGGTCTGGGACCGCCGGGTCCGTTTCGGCGTGCAGGGCGACGGCCCGGTGTTTCGGGTGGTGCGGGTGGAAGCCAATGGGGACGTCTTCCATCTGGTCACCACGCGGGAGGATTTGTCGGCCGAGTTGATCGGCCTGATTTACCGGCAGCGCTGGCAGATCGAACTCTTTTTCAAGTGGATCAAAACCATCCTCAACTGCCGCCACTGGCTGGCCGAATCGCCCGCCGGCGTGCAAATCCAGATTTACTGTGTGCTCATCGCCTCCTTGCTGCTGATGTTGTGGACCGGCCAGCGCCCCAACAAGCGCATGGTCGAATCCCTGCAATGGTATTGGACGGGCATGGCGACGGAAGAAGACCTGGTGACGCTGTTGCAGCGCGCTGGCTGCAAGAAAAAATCCTGACTCCGTTGACGGGAGGTTTTTAATCTCAAACCTCTCAGGGCTACGCTTTGCCCGGATTGATTCCCGGGGGTAAATCCCGGTCATTTTCCATGTCATCTCAGCCTCCTCAGAGCCGCTTCGCGTTGGAAAATCGCCCAAGCACATAGTCTGCCGATCACAACTGTTAATTAACCTTAATTAAGCTTAATTGAGCTTAATCGGCCTTAATTGGGAGGGGTGTGCGGCGGGAGAGGAAGAGGCCGAACCAGGGCGGATTTCCGCCGTCGCTCCGCCGGGCGGAGCTATGGCGGACAAGGCGGATTGCGGATTGCGGATTGGCAAGGCTGGAGAGGGCGAGGCCGGATGGGGAGCGGTAGCTGGGGCCGCGCCATGCGGTTGGCGGCCGGCCTTTTCCGCGTCGTCTAATGATAGTTTAGTATTCATGGGACTATTAAAGCATGGATTTGAAAAAACGACTGCGCACCGTGGGTACAAAATGCATGGCCAAAAACGGGGTTGTTGACCCCAATAAAAGCCTTGTAAACACTCGGTAAAAGCGGTTTTCCTCCCAAAAAAGCGGATTTGCAAGATTGAAAATAGTTTGGGGGAAAGGCGGGTTTGGCTGCCAAAGGGGACTGAATTTTGACCGGATTAAGGGGATGGACAGAAATGTTACCGCGGATTGCACGGATTTCACGGATGGGAAATGGGTTATGGCGTACCAGATTGTTGCCGGGGTGTAAAGATTTCCGACATATTCCACCGATCTGCCCGCCCGCAATTCCGTTTACCTGCCGCTACGCTTTAAAAGTTCACGCGGGTGAAAATGAGATTGTATAAATATACCTGTTGACGAAACCAAATAATTTGATATATTATTCGGTAAATATGAATACCGCCCAGAGAATTGTAGAAAAATTCGGTGGCCAAAGCGCCCTCGCCGGAATGCTTGGCAAAACCCAGAGCATGGTCAGTTATTGGTGTAAAGCCGGTGTGATTCCCCAAAAATGGCACCCAAAAATCCTCCAACTCGCTTCCGAGCGCGGTTTGGATTTGAGCCAGTCTGATTTTTCTCTTGTTCCAGACATCACGATCATCGAAGACCCAAACCTTGGCAGAATTCCGATTGCGACATACCCCGGCATACTCCCAATTGGAGAATCGGAAATCCCTGTCTATGTTCTCAATGATGGACGAAGAGTACTGAGCCGTTCAAGTGCCACAGGCGTTCTCACGGCTGGAAAAGGGGGAGGAAACTTGGAAAGCTACATTGGGGTTCACGCTCTTAAAAAATACATTTCCGAATCGGTAATTGATGGAATGATTGAGTTTCAAATTCAAGGCGTTGTCAATAAAACTGTCAAAGGGATTGAAGCGGAGGCTTTCATTGAAATTTGCCGAGGGTACGTGCGGGCTTTGGCGGGCGAGATTCCAGGCGAGAAATTAACGTCAGAAAGTCAAATCGAAATTGCGGTAAGGTGCAGCATGTTTCTTGCGTCGTGTGCGAAATTGGGGTTGGTCGCATTGATTGACGAAGCGACTGGGTACCAATACGCCAGGGCAGAGGATGCGCTTCGGATTAAGCTGCGGGCATATTTGGAGGAGGAGATGCGTAAATGGGAGCGCACTTTCCCGAATGAACTTTGGGTTGAATTTGGACGTTTAACGCGATGGGCTGGAACCGTAAATCAGAGGCCATTATATTGGGGAAAATTGGTAATGGAACTTGTGTACGATTATCTGGATAAAGACGTTGCCGATTGGCTCCGCAAGAATGCCCCAAAGCCTCGCCACGGCCAGAACTATCACCAGTGGCTCACCGCGCAGTACGGTCTTAAAAAGTTAGTGGAACATATCTGGATGTTGATCGGCATGGCGAGCGCCTGCACGACAATGCGCGAATTGCGGGAACGGATGGCTGAGAAGTTTGGCAGACAGTCGTTGCAATTAACGCTTTACGTTCCGTCATCAATGACCAATCAGAAATACATTCCAACTATAAAACCGCCGGGGAATTTGCCGGGTTAATAATTGTAAGTCATTGATAATCAACAACTATTCGCCCGGTGAAATCAATGGCAGGAATGTTTAGAAACTGATTACAAAATGAGTTGCATAGCGGTGTAAATATCCGTTGACAATACATTAGCGGATAACGTATATTGCCAGCATGAAAAGAGAAATTCCAAAAGCAGTGAGGGAATACATGGCGAGCCTTGGACGCATCGGCGGCAAGGCGAAAGATTGCGGCAAAGGGTTTGCCAATAGCGAACAAGCCCGCCGTGCGGTCATGGCCCGTTGGAATAAACCGGGCGCAAGGAAATCAGAGCAAAAAGTGAAAACGTAAGAAACAAAAGCCCCGTTGGCGTTAGAGCGCCAGCGGGGCGCAACTAAAGGCTTTCGCCTAAAGTCGGAATCGTCAGATTCACCGACAATTTAGCGCAAAGGCCGGAAAAGGTCAAATGAATTGCCGGTGTTGTCAGAGTGAGGAAATCAAAAAGTTTGGCAGTTTTTCAAATCGCAACCGCCTGGTTCAACGGTATCAGTGCCTCCGTTGCGGCAAGACGTTCTCAGAATCGCAACCGCTGGCCGGGGTGCGTGTCGCATCCGACAAGGCGGCAATGGTGGTTCAAATGCTCTGTGAGGGTGTCGGGGTGAGAGCGGCGGGCAGGTTGGCGGGTGTGAACCGCAACACCGTTTTAAACATCTTGGAAACGGCGGGCCAGCACTGCGGGGAATTGCTCAATGCGCGACTCGTAAATTTGAAAGTGTCCAGCATTGAAATTGACGAGGTTTTCGGGTTTGTCAACTGCCTTGAAATGAACACCGACCCTGACGACCCGAAAGATCAAATGTACGGCGATCAATACGTCTTTTTGGGCATGGAGCGCACCAGTAAACTCATTGTCCATTATGAAATCGGCAAGCGCAACAGTGGCACAACCAACGATTTTTTGCGCGGGTTGAAAGCCCGCATTGACGGGCGGTTTCAACTCACCAGTGACGGTTTCGCGGATTATTGCGGGGTCAATTATGGCTGGGTCAAGCAAATCTTTGGCGAACAAGTGGATTATGGAATCGAAATCAAAAAATACGGTTTGCAAGACCTGTTCCCGAAAATGAAGCGAACACGGGAAACACCGGCAGTTTTGCAATGGTGCAAGCGCAGGGCTGTAATAGGCAATCCCGATATGTCCAAAGTCACCGTAAATCACATGGAGCGGGCCAACTTGAGTGTTCGCCTGTTCAACCGCCGGTTCACCCGCAAAACGCTCGGATACTCAAAATGCCTGAGAAACCACCGCCTTGCGGTGGCCTTGCAGATTGCCCATTTCAACTTTTGCCGGGTGCATTCCGCGCACGGCAAAACCCCGGCAATGGCGGCAGGGCTGGCCGATCACGTTTGGACAGTGGCGGAATTGCTGGCGATGGCGGTTTGATTTTTTGTCAAGCCCTATTTGCAAACATGATTTAGGTTTGACAGAATCGGAATTTTTTGGTGGTTTTTGAGGCAATGTAGGTTTGACAGTCTCCGGGTGAAATCCTGCGCTAAATTAGGGCATGATAAAATTGGATGTTTTTTTGCCGGGCCAATGTGCAGGGAATAGCCTTGACACGCCAGCCCATTTCCGCAAGCGTTTTCAGATATGGTTGTTTTTGATGATTTATGGGCTGAGATCAAAAGGAATTGGGGGATTGTAATGCGTGCCAAAATTGCCTTTTTCGGACTGGCTGCGGTCGGAATCATGGTGGGCTGGAGAGTTTGCAGTTTTTACGATGGGAAAGTTGCCGACTTAAAAGAGGCGGGGGTGCAAAGTTACGCTAAGAGCCAATCAGGAATTCTTGCACAGATCACCGAAGAGAGGGACAGATTGAGGGTGGAAAAATCAGATTTATCAAAAGAGGTTGGTGATTTGAAGATTTATCATGGCAAGGATGCCCCGCCCCTCAGAAAAAGGGCGCTTATTTTAGCGCAGCAAATACACGATTTCATCAAAGACAAAAAAGATTTAGATTATGGGCAATACATGGGGCGATTTAGCTCAAGGGTCGTGCATATGCGGGACGATCTGGACCAAAACGGCCAGGATTCAGAGGCGCTTGATAAAGAGATGACGAGCTTTAGAGGCACCATTGAAGATGTGCGAATAATTGCGGATGAAATCGAAAAGCTGGCGGACAAACTCTCAGACTAACACTCCATAATCTCATTTTAAACGCAACCCGTTGGAGGTAAACTACTTGTGATCCCCGGCAACATTCTAGTACGCCATAACCGGGAAATGAGCCTTTTTTATCCGTGGCATCCGGGTTATCAGATGAATTGGCCGCAAAAAGGCGCAAAAAGCGCAAAGAAAAAACAGCATAACCTCTTATCATTGAGTTGCTTGCGTTCCTTTGTGGCAAGGGCGTTTCAATCCTAAATGGAATGAGCGTGGCGGATGGCGGAGGGAAGGACTGGAACAGGGCGCGGAGAGAACAGAGTTTCTTTTTCCGTTGCCTGTTTAAAGGACCGTTGGAGGGCAAAATCATGGAAGGCAAAATCATAAGAGCGGCGCACTGAAACCACATGAATTGACCACAAAAGAGCGTAAAGATCGCAGCGCCGCAAAGCCGCAACCAAAAAACTTGAACCACGGATGGCAAGGATGGCACGGATGGGAAATTGGTTCGGAAAGCGTGGCTTTCATCCGTGTGATCCGTGAAATCCGCGGTAAAATCCTCGCGAAAATGAGCGACTCTGACAGGGTGCAGTTTGGAGGGCAAAATCATGCGGAAAAAGCCGAATCAAGGCGCGACAGAATGATGGGGACAAAGTCAGGGGAATGTTGGTCAGGGGGATGGGAACCTGCTTCGCGAACGCTACGGCGCGGCCTGGAGGGAGGAATTTTGATGGAGCTTACAGGATTGAGGATGGCAATGGGTAGCAGGGCCTGAATAGGGCATGGCTTGCCGTGAGCCCCCATGCTTGGCACTTCTCACGGCATGTTGCCCCGGTCGCAACGAGCGAATTTTAAGGCAAAGGCGCTCTCGTCCCGAATGGCGCGGTCAAGCGTAACGTGGGAAAGGCACAACTGACCCAGGGCTGACCGAACTCTTTTTTCAAGCTCGGCTGTACACCTTACGCCCAAGGTGACACTCACGATGGCTGTCGGCGGTATGGACAGGAAATAACCAGGCGATCCATTCTCAAGGGGCTTGGGCCTCAATGAAGAAAGCTTGAAGCATTGGCGGAGTTCCTCCTCGTACGCCCAATCATCGTTCTTCGAGAAAACCGCCTGGTCATGGAAAGCTTTCACCTTGGGATCGGACTCATCCCATGTCGCATCGTAAACAACACGTTGCCGCACATAGTCCACCGGGCGCAAACCATCCTCTTCTTTCGGATGAAATACTCCGCTTAATCCGTCGAAGCCGATCACAAATCCGCAATGACTGTCGGCGTAGTGGCCCCACATGAGAATTGAATCACGTCTCTTGGACAGACAGAGAACGCCGAACAATGCGCTGGCTTTGTCCAGAAGCTCCTGTCGAGCTTGGGCGGCCCCCATCGGAATGCACTCCGAAAGAGCCTTCACGACCTCCTGGCGATGGGCAGCTATGTGGTTTTGGAACTTACGAAAATTGCCGCTGAACCGCCCCTCACCTTTTAACATCTGATACAGCGATTTCATAACCTGCTTCCTTCTCACGATGCTTGTGGCCCTGCCTAGCGGATTAGTGACAACCATCTGCGGTGTGAACTCGAACGGGTCGTTGAACTGGTTCGGCGGGCTAATTTTGAGTTCCAGGTTTGGAAGAATATCAACGCCGTGAGGGCCGCAGTATTTGTAAGCCGTCATTTCCACAGCATGGAGATCAAACATTTTCGGTCAAGGCATTTTGTGGGTTCGCGCTGTCCCAGCATTGCCGGGCGGCGGCGGCGATCATTCCGCCGGGCGCGCGACGCCGGAAATGCGAAGCGCGTTGGATGGCAAAAACTCCTTTCTTTGCATTACGCCCTGTGGCAAAGTGACGGCATGGCAAACGAAACGAAATGTCCAGTCTGCAAATCTAAAGCGTCAGTGGAAGGATTTGTGACTAGCGCTGAGGTTTCATGCGTGCGATGCGGGAAGTACAGTTTCTCTGGCTTGACCAGTGATCCATTGCAGAAACTCAAGCCACAACAAATCCCGAAGATTTCCGGGTGGGTTCGAGAAAATCAGGGCGTAATGATTAGAGAGGCGGATCTGTCAAAGCTTTACGAGTTGCGGATGCCAAGTGTTGGAGAGAAAGCGGAGAAAATCTTATTGTACCTTGAAAAGAAATTCCCAAATCCAGGCACTCGGATTCCAGGCGGTCAATATAATAGTCTCGCGGATGAGGCGTTAGCGTATGAGCTTCTGGCTGTTGGCTGGGCCTGTGATTTCGGCGAGCTTGACTTTTTGATGAAAGCCCTTCTTTGGAAAGAAAACGGCCTTATCGAATACATTGAAGAGCCAGAGGACGCAGGGTTGGAAGTGTATTGGCAAATCACCCCAATGGGATGGTCACACCTCGACTCCTTGCGCCGGGGAAATCCTCAGAGCGTCATCGGCTTCGTTGCGATGTCTTTTGATCCATCTATGGACTCAGCTTCCGCCGCGATTGAGCAAGGCATTCGGGCCGCCGGCTATTCCGCGCTTCGCATTGATCGGGAACAGCACAACAATAAAATTGATGATGAAATCATCGCGAGCATTCGCCGGAGCAAATTTCTTGTGGCCGATTTTACGGGACATAAAGGCGGAGTCTATTTTGAAACGGGGTTCGCGAAGGGTCTGGGATTGGAGGTCTTTTGGCTTTGCCGTGAAGATGACTTTGAGCTTCATTTTGACACTCGGCAGTATCCCCACATAAAGTGGCAACAAACCAAGTTGCCGGAACTCACGAAAGCCCTGAAGGACCGCATTGAGGCAACCTTTGGACACGGCCCGGTGTCGGAAGACCAACCAAACTAATTTCGCCCGTCGTCGCGGTCGGGCAGACGATTGTTGTGGACGGCTCGACGGATCTGGTGAATTGGACTCCGTTGTTCACCAATACCCTTTGCAGCAACGCGTGTTACTTCTGCGATCCGTGTTGGACCAATTCTCCGTGGCGGTTTTATCGGGCCAGGCTGCCGTGAGACGCTGGTGGGAAATGCTAAAGGCTGAAGGCTAAATGCTAAAGTGGGGCTGCGGAGGGGAGGATGAATGGAATGGCGAGTGATAAAGGCGGTTGGGGAAGGACAAGAAACGGCGCGCAACGGAGTGCGCGCCCTACCTCTAACCCGGATATTTCACACCTCCAAACGCCGCGTGAGGGCACGCGGCCTACAGGAGCCGCCGGACGTGTTTGCAGGCCGCGTGCCCTCACGCGGCGCCCTGTTGGCCCTTCCATCAGAGTGTGAAATATGCAGGCTAAAGACATACTTACAGGAATGCGACGGTCATAGACCGCCGCTACATCGGTTTTGGTATCATGGCGAGGTTTTTCAGGCGGGGGGAAGACCGGGATTTGGATTAGGATTAAGATTAAGATTAAGATTAAGAGTAGGATTGAGATTAGGATTAGGATTAAGATTAGGATTAAGATTAAGAGTAGGATTGAGATTAGGATTAGGATTAAGATTAAGATTAAGATTAAGAGTAGGATTGAGATTAGAGGGGGAATCACTGGCCGGGGGGCGGGGAGGCGGGCTGGAGTTGGATTTCGAGGGCGAGGCTGCCGGTGGCGGGTACGACGGCGTTGACCGCCAATATGCCGGTGTTGGGATTGGGCGCGTTGACGCCGTCGTCGGGCGGCTGGGCGGGGGCGACCTCAAAGCGCGCGCCGGCGGGCGCAAGTATTTTTGCGGAGAGCACCCTGCCGTTCTGGCGAAGTGTGGCTTGATTGTCGTCCACGCTGATGGCGGCGCGGGTGACCATCTGCCAGCGCACGGACAAAGCGGGTTTGGCGGCGGCAATGTCGTCGCACACAACGACGGCATTGTTTTTGCCAAGGGAAAAATGGCGCAGGACGCTGCCGGCCTGGCCGGCGAAAATTTTACTGAGGTCCACGGTGGCCGAATTGGTGGTGAACGCGGTGATGCGGGCGTCGCCGGCGACGTTGTGCAGGGCGCCGCCGAGGGTGAGTGTGTTGTGGCTGAAATTATTCAGGCGATAGACGCGCCAGCGGTCGCTGTTTTGTTGCATGTTGAACAAATCCCAGCCCTTGGACTCGATGGAGTAGTAATCCTGCGCGCCGAGGTCGCAGGCCCAGCGCACGCCGCCGGCGTCGAGCACGAACGACCCGGCGTCCATGTGGGCGTGGGCAAGGCTGGCCGAACCGCCTTTGAAGGCGAGAAAGAGCGCGTTGGTGTCCGTCCAGGAAGTGCGGAAGACGCCGACGGGATTGGAGCCGCCGCCATGCCAGACGAGGGGCAGGGATGGGGGCGGAATTTCGTCGGGCAAACCGCCGGTCCACAGGGCGAGAAACGGGAAAAACGGGTCTTCCCCGGAAGAGGTCCGCCGCTGCGGGCTTAGTTTTTGGAGGAGGAGCCGGTTCTGAGAGTAAACCAAGCCTGGCTGGCGGAGTTTTTGCGCGAACCAGAACAGGGCAGGATTGAGGGCCGGACCGGCGCCGGAGTCGGAGAAATTGAAAAACAGGCCGGTCGGGCCGGTCTGCTGGACGAGAGCGGCTGCGCTGGGGAGAAAGCCGGGTTGGGCGGGCAAGTTCCAGTCGGTGCCGAGGGCGGATTGGAGGGCGGCAATCATGAGCACCTGGTAGGTGGTGCCATAGCTCCAATAGCCCGGACCTTCGGGATAAACGCCGTCGGGCGCGTAGGCCTGGAGGCCGTTGGGGCTGTTTTTGCGGGCGAGTGTCAAGAATTGGCGGGCGGCTTGGGGATTCTCATCGGCAATGGCGAGTGCGCCGAGGGTGAGGCCGCCGAAACAGACTTGATTCCAGTTGTGGGTGTTGGACTGCCACCAATTATTGGGGTCGGCGGCGCTCAATCCGGGCTGGATGCCCTTTTGCAAAATGGCCTGACGGATGGCGGCGCGCGCCTCCGGCGGCAGGGCGTCGAAGAGCCAGTCATAACCAATGGCCAGCGCGGCGGTCATTTCGGCGGTGTCGAGAAAATGCGTGGGATTCCAGTCGGCAAAGGCCGCGGCGCCGAGCATGTCCTGTTGGGCGCGGTCGAGGAAAACCTTTTCGCCTGTGACCCTGTAGGCGAAGCTGCACAGCTCAATGCGGCGCAAGGCTTCGCGGGAAACCGCCAGGAGCCGCTTGCCCTCTTTCTGGTAAGCCAGCGGCGGCGCGCTCAAGACCGTGCGCGCATCGGTCACGGTTTTGGCAAGGATGAGTTGGGCCTGGTTTGCGGGCCGGGCGCGCCAAGCGTCCCAATTGGTGGCGACCAGGATGAGGCGGGGATGCCCCGGTCGCAAGCCGGCCAAGATGTCGAGATTTGTGGAATCCTCCGCCCAAACCGAAGTGCAGGCCAGCCAGGCGAGGAAGAATAAAGTTGTGAATTTGGAATGAATCATTGGCCTGACTTGCCTCCTGGCTTTTTCCATTGTCCATCCTCCATCCCGGATTCGCCCCAGTCGCCATCACCCTCCGCTGACCCCTGTCCCAACTGAGCCTTCAAACCTGGCGGCTCTTGCGCCACTTGCTGCGATGTTTCATGATCCAATCGGTCAAGGCGCGCTCGAAACCGATGTCATGGCCGGCCTTTTCGGATTCGATCCACTTATGTCTCAAAATCTCGTCCCGCTCCGCCTGGAATTCGCGGTAGAGGGAGGATCGTCTGACCACGTCGTTTTCGGATTGGCCGTTGGTTGTGCTGGGCATAAAACTGGTATTTTTTGCTCAAAGGATAAAATTTAAGGTAATTGCCATCAATAAGCAATGAAAAAGTAACTTGGATTTAACTTGCGTCCAAACCGAGGGTTTTGCGGCCCTCCGGACTGATCATGCTCTGGTGCCAGGGCGGGTCCCAGACCAGTTCGACGTTGGCCTCTTCGATCTGGTCCAAGGCGAGCAGTTTTTCCTGGACATTGCCGGCGATCTGCCCGCCCAAGTGGCATCCGGGCGAGGTCAGGGTCATTTTCACATTGGCCTGCGATCCCGTCACTGAAACGTCATAGACCAGCCCCAAATCCACGATGTTGAGCGGGATTTCCGGGTCAAAACAATGGCGCAATTGACCCCAGATCAGGTCTTCAATTTCCGCCCGCCTGCCGCCATTGCCGGAGGCGGAGTGGGACGATGATGGCTGAATGTCCATAAGCTGATTTTATGATAAGTCATCCGAGCCTTTCGCGCAAGGCCTGAGCCAGCGCGACAAAAGCCCGTGCGGCCTCCCCTTCCGGCTGGCCGGCCACGACCGGAACACCGGCGTCTCCACCCAGGCGGATTTCGGTCAAGAGGGGGATTTCCCCCAAAAACGGAAGGTTGCGCCGTTGCGCCTCGGCGCGCCCGCCTCCGTGGCCAAAAATCTCCAGGCGTTCTCCGCCGGGTGTGACAAAATAGCTCATATTCTCCACAATTCCAAGTATGGGCACATTGACCTTTTCAAACATGGCAATGCCTTTGCGCACGACGCCCAAAGAGGCCTCCTGCGGAGTGGTGACGATCAACCCGCCATCCAGCGGGACAGTTTGGCACAGTGAAAGTTGCGCGTCACCCGTGCCCGGCGGCATGTCCACCAACAAGTAATCCAGAGGCGCCCATTCCACTTCCGTAATAAACTGCTGGATGGCCTTCATAATCATGGGGCCGCGCCAAATCACCGGGGCATCATCTTCGACCAGGAAACCCATGCTCATCAGCTTGACGCCGTGGCGCACGGGTGGGACCAGTTTTTCGGCGGCGCTGACGGTGGGTTTTTCCCGGACGCCCATCATCAGGGGGATGCTGGGGCCGTAAATATCGCAATCGAGCAATCCGACCTGTGCTCCCAGCCGCTGCAAAGCGCAGGCCAGATTGACCGAGACGGTGGATTTGCCGACGCCACCCTTGCCGCTGGCCACCGCCACCATGCGATGGATCCCCGGCAGCTTGTTTTGCTGGGACCAGGGTGTGGCGCCGCCCGCCGCGGGGGAAGCGGCGATTTCGACATGAAGATGCTCCAGTTCCGGGAGCGCGCGGAGAGTTTTCTCCACCTCGGCCTTGATTTGAGCGGCCACGGCCGGGCTGCCGCCGGTCAACTGGAGAGAAACGCTGACCGCGCCCGCATTGACGGCGATGTTTTTGACAATGCCAAAAGAGACAATATCGCGCGTATAGCCCGGATATTTGACCGACTTGAGGGCCTTGGTGACAATTTCCGGATTGAGCATAGTTGGGCGAAGCACATGGTCCTTCGCGCCCGGCGAGGTTAAAGTTCAAAGACAGCGGATCAAAGATAAAAATGCGGCGGCAAAGCCCCCTCCCCGGTGCGGCGCAAGGGGCGGAATTTCAATATTCACCAGGGCGTGCCTGCGGGGGCGGAGGAAGTTCGGGTGCCGGCGGAAGTTCTTGTTGCATTCTGCCCGGGCAGTGGGAAGACTCTGCCGGATGGTTTTATTGACCATCATTTTATGAACGAACTGGCCAATCAAATCGCCGTCGTGACCGGCGCGGGACGGGGCATCGGGCGGGCCATCGCGCTCAAATTCGCGGCGGCGGGCGCGGAGGTGGCGTGCGTTTCGCGCACGGCGGAGAATGCTGAAAAAGTGGCGCAGGAAATCCGCGCCCTCGGACGGAAGGCGTGGGCGCACGCGGTGGACGTGGCGGACGCGGCCGCGGTGGCCGCGGCGGCGGAAGCGATTCTGGCGGAGGCGGGCCGGGTGGACATCCTGGTCAACAACGCCGGGATCAACCGGGACGGCTTGCTGATGCGGATGAGCGAGGCGGATTGGGACGCGGTGTTGGACACGAATTTAAAGGGGGCGTTTTCCTTTACCAAAGGCTTCAGCCGTGCTTTTCTGCAGCAGCGAGCGGGGCGGATCTTGAACATATCCTCGGTGATCGGGCTGATTGGCAATGCCGGGCAGTGCAATTATTCGGCGAGCAAGGCCGGGCTGATTGGTTTTACCCAGGCGGTGGCCAAGGAATTCGCCTCGCGCGGCATCACGGTCAACGCCCTGGCGCCGGGGTTCATCGAAACGGACATGACGGCGGTGATGACGCCGGAAAGCAAGGCGGAAATAGCCAGGCGCATCCCCATGCACCGGATGGGGCGGACGGAAGACATCGCGGAGGCGGCGTTGTTCCTGGCGGGACCGGGGGCGGGTTACATTACCGGGCAGGTGCTGACGGTGGACGGAGGCCTGGTGATGTAGAAGGAGGGCCGGTGGAGGCGAAAAGCACTTGCGCGGCCAGAATAAACATGCGATAGGACTTGACGCCCCCGGCAACGTGGGGCATAGACAAACCAAACAACAACGGAGTTTATCAATGCCAGAAAAAACAATTGAAGAAAGAGTCAGAGAAATCATCGTTGAACAACTGGGCGTCAACGCTGACCAAGTCACCCCCGAAGCCAAATTCATCGAGGATTTGGGAGCTGACTCACTGGACACCGTGGAACTGGTGATGGCGCTGGAAGAGGAGTTTGGCAACGAAATCCCGGACGAGCAGGCGGAAAAGCTGCAAAGCGTGGGGGATGTCATTAAATACATCGAGGACACCCAGAAGAAGTAGTGGCTTCGGCCGTTGACAGGGCAGCGCGTCCAACGCCAGGCTGCCTTTTTTTATGGCGCGAAACTGGACAGACCGCAGAGTGGTGATAACCGGGCTGGGGACGGTGTCTTCGCTCGGACAGACCACCGGGGCCTTTTGGCAGAACGTGCTCGACGGCAAATGCGGCATCCAACCCATCACCGCTTTCGACGCCTCCGCCTTCGACTGCCGGATTGCGGCGCAAATCGGCCATTTCGATCCCAGCCCGGCGTTTCCGTCTCCCAAGGACGTGCGGCGCGCCGATCGCTTCACCCAGTTCTCTGTCTTCGCCGCGCACCAGGCCCTGCTGGACTCGGGAGTGGACCTGGACAAGGTGGACCGTGACCATGTGGGGGTGTTCATTGGCTCGGGCATCGGCGGACTGCACACTGTCGAAGCTCAACACAAGATTCTCCTGAACAAAGGCCCCGGGCGGCTTTCCCCGTTCATGATTCCGATGCTCATTCTCAACATGGGTTCGGGGCTGTTTTCCATATTCCAGAATTTGCGCGGTCCGAATCTGGCCACGTGTTCGGCCTGCTCCACCGCGACCCACGCCTTGGGCGAGGCCTGGCGGACCATCAAAATGGGCGACGCCAGCATGATATTTGCCGGGGGCAGCGAAGCGGCGGTCATCCCGATGGGCATGGGGGGGTTTTGCGCCATGCACGCCATGAGCACGCGCAACGAGGATCCGCAACACGCCTCCCGGCCCTTTGACCGGGACCGGGACGGATTTGTCATGGGGGAAGGCGCCGGGGTGCTGCTGCTGGAAGAATTGGAACACGCCAAGGCGCGCGGGGCGCGGATTTACGCGGAAATGACCGGTTACGGCAACACCGCCGACGCCAACCATCTCACCGCCCCATCGCCGGGAGGAGAAGGGGCGGCCCGCTGCATGAGGATGGCGCTGCGTTCGGCCGGATTGAACCCCTCGGACATTTCCTACATCAACGCGCACGGCACCTCCACCCCGCAGGGCGACATCGCCGAAACCCAGGCGATCAAGGCGGTTTTCGGCGAGGACGCGAAAAAAATCGCGGTCAGCTCCACCAAGGGCGCGACCGGGCACATGCTGGGCGCGGCCGGCGCGGTGGAGATGATCCTTTGCGTCAAGGCCATCCAGGCCGGCGTCGTTCCGCCCACCATCAACCTGGAGAATGCGGATCCGGAATGCGATCTGGACTACGTGCCCGGGACGGCCCGGGAAATGAAGGTCGCCGCCACTGTCAACAATTCCTTTGGTTTCGGCGGCCACAACGCCTCGGTCATCGCCGTCCGGTTTGACGGTTGACCCGCCCTGGCGGACCGCGGCGCCCACCCCGGGCCGGCGCATGGGCCTGGCCCGCCGGCCCTGGCCTCACCCCAAACTATCCCTTGTACACCACCAAGACGCCGTAATCCTCGACCTGGTTGTGGGTGGACATGTCAATGGTGCTGTAATTGATGGTGTTGATGCTGACGATGTTGACCTGGCCGACCTCCTCCAGGAAGTGGGAAACCTTTTCATCGAAGCGGTCGCGCCCCACCTCCTGGCAATCCGATCTTTTGAAGGTTTTGATGTGCATGGTTTTGTCGCCGGTCTTGGCCACCACTTCCAGGGGGCGGCTGGGCTTTTGGATGAGCCCATCGGCCGGCTCCTCGTGGGTCGGCACGGTGAAGTGCCTGGACTCGTGAAAGGCTGCGATGGAGTCGGGGCCGGCGGCCGGGCTGCCGGCGGGTTGACTCGGCACGGTGATGGTGTTGGAACAGGAGGGGCATTGCAGAGTGGATCCGGCCCCGCCGGCATCCACTTCCAATTCCTGTTCACAGTGCGGACATTTGAAGACGAGATCCATAGTTAGCTCACTTTGGTGTGGGGTTTAGGCCGTATGCCGCCACAATAGCCGGTCCGCCGGAAGAATCGAGACAAATCTTTCCGGTCGCAGATTTTTGAGTGCATTTAACTTTTTGGTGTTCCTCTCCTAATCTTAATCCTAATCCTAATCTTAATCTTAATCTCCCCTTTTACGACCGCTCATGAGAATTGGCTTTGCTCAAGCCCGCCCGCGCCGCAACCAGCCCTGGGCTGTTTTGAACTTTGAATTCCGCCGCCGCGAGTTTATACTGCCGGGTATGAAACGTGCGCTTATTCCGGCTGGTATTCTCCTGGGCCTTTCCCTTTTGCGCCTGCCCGCCCTGGGGCAGGACGTCGCCGCCACCAATGCCGCCGGCCAGGCCGCCGCCATGGCGGAACAGCAAGGGGTGGAGGAAAAATTCAAACAAATGGCCGCGGACATCCAAACCCTCCGCGCCGCCAACCAGGCGCTCTTGAACAAAGTGTCCGCCCTCAACGAGGAGCTGCAGCAGATTCGCGCCGAGCAGGCCCGGCTGGCCGCCAATACTCTGGGGCGCGATGACCTCAAACCGCTGGCGCAACGCATCGAGGAAGTGGACAAGAAACGCCAGGAGGACAAGGACACGATTTCCGAGGAGATCAAGAAGTCGGCCGCCCGCCTGGAAAAGTTGCTCACCAACGCGGCCGAGATTTCCCCAAAGCCTCCCATCAAACCGGCGCCCGGCGCGCCGCCCGCGACGGAGGACGGATTCAGTTACACCATCAAGGACGGCGACCGGCTGCTCGACATTGTCAACGCCTACAACGCCGAGTTCAAAAGCAAGGGGATGAAGACCATCACCTTGAAACAGGCCAAGGACGCCAATCCAGGGGTTGACTGGAACAACCTGCACATCGGCCAAAAGATCGTCATTCCCCGTCCGGCGGAGTAGCCGGCAGCCCTCATGCAAATCACCCGCGCAGGCGAATACGGCGTTTTGGGCCTGATGAATCTGGCCCGGCGCGCTCCCGGCGAAATGGCCATGATCGAAGAGGTCAGCCGCATGGAGAAAATACCGGGGAGCTTTTTGGCCAAAATCTTCCAGCATCTGGTCAAAGCCGGGCTGGTCCGTTCCAACCGGGGCGCGCACGGCGGTTTTGCCCTGGCCCGCAACCCGGCGCAAATCACCGTGCTGGAGATCATTGAAGCGATTGAAGGCAAAATTATTTTCCAGCGTTGCAAGCTGGACAAGCCGGTCTGTGAACACCCCGGCGGTTGCGCGGTCTGCGGCTTGTTTGAACAGGCGCAGGACGGAGTCAAGGGGGCGCTGGCGCGCACCAGCTTGCGCGGCCTGGTGATCCGGGAAAAGGGCGCGCCCCCGCTGCGTCCCGCCGCCCAGCGCCGCCGCCGCCCAAACCCGGGGCGGGCGCGCCGCTCATGAGTCCGGCCCCGGCTTTTTACAATCCCATCGTGCTGGATCATTTCCTGAACCCGCGCAACGTGGGGGAAGTGCCGCAAGCCGAGGCGCTGGGCGAAGCGGGCGAACCCAGTTGCGGCGACACTCTGAGGCTGAGCCTGAGGATCAAGGACGGCCGGATCGTGAACGCCCGGTTCCGAACCCTGGGCTGCGGGGCGGCCATCGCCAGTTCCAGCATGGCGACCGAATTGCTCACAGGCCGGACGGTGGAGGAGGCGCGGCATTTTTCCAATGAGGAAGTGGTGGCGGCGCTGGGGGGATTGCCGCCGTCCAAGGTCCAATGCTCCGTTCTGGCCGGGCAAGCCCTGCGGGCCGCGCTGGAAGATTATGACCGGAGGCGTCCCGGGGCGGATGCGCCCGGCCCATGATTCTAAATCACCCGCAATTGTGGGCCGGTTTAATCGCCCAGATTCAACAGCCGAATTAAAGATTCTTTGACCCTTTTGAATTCGTCCGGCATCAACGCTCCAAGCCGGGTTTCAAAGTGCGCGAGTGAAATGGGTTGAATCTGTTGCAGATGGAAGACGCCGGGGCTTTTGAGAAACGGCTTGGGCACATTGAGTTCCCAACGATTGCCGCGCACGGCGGTGGTGTGCGGGATCACGACGAGCAAAGCCAATTCATCGTCTTGAGGAAAATCACTTAAAATGAGCGCGGGCCGGACTTTTGCCGCCAGGCCGAAATCCACCCGCCATATTTCACCGGGCAGCGTTCTTTTCATCCTCGGCTTCCATGGCGTCGAGCATTTGGAACCGCTCCAGCGCCCGTTGGTCACACTCGGCCAGTGTCACGGCTTCCTCCTCTGCCTGGATGATGCAGCGCATGATTTCCCGTCGCGCTTCGTGCGACAACTTCGGTATTTCAGAAATGATCTCCGCTCTGCTCATGTTGGAAAAATACACGGCCAAAGAGTGTCCGTCAACATCTTAACCTGGCCTGGACCCTCACCTTCTCAAAATAAATTCCGCCGGGCCTGTGCCTGATGCTGCGCCCGAGGACGGGCGCACTCCTTCACTGACGCATTACTATTCAAGTGGAAAACAGGCTCAGCCCATGCCGTTATATGTTGCTTGTTGTTATTCTTTTAGCCAGTTTAGCTCAGCGGTAGAGCCACGGTTTTCAACCGCCCCGCGTATGCGCCAGATTTATTTAGACCACCAATCGGCCACGCCCGTTTTGCCGGAGGTCCTGGAGGCGATGAAGCCGTTTTTTACCGAGGCTTGCGGGAACCCTTCTTCGTTGCACCGGCATGGCTTGCTCGCCCGCGACGCCCTCGACAAGGCGCGCTTGCAGATGGCCGCCTTCATCAACGCGGAATCGCCCGAAGAAATCATCTTTACTTCCGACGGCACCGAGTCGGCCAACCTCGCCGTCAAAGGAGCCGCCGCCGCCAATGAGCGCCACGGCAACCATATTGTCCTCAGCGCCACCGAACACCCGGCCGTGATCGCCTCGGCCGAATACCTGGAAGCCCGGGGCTTTGCCTGCACCCGCGTGAAAGTGGATGCCAACGGCGCGATTGATCCCGGCGACGTCCGCTCCGCCATCACTGACGAGACGATTTTAATTGCCGTCCATCACGTCAACCATGAGATCGGCACCATTGAGCCGGTGCAAGAAATCGGGGCGCTGGCCCGGGAGCGCGGGATTGCCTTTTACGTGGATGCAGAGGCCAGCGCCGGCTGGCTCCCGGTGGATGCGCGGGACTGGGGCGCCAGCCTGCTTTCCTTTTCCCCGCACCGCTTCTACGGGCCGAAAGGCGTGGGCGTCTTGTATCAAAACCGGCGGACGCGCCTGGCCTCGATTCTCCAGGGCGGCGACCAGGAAAACGGGCGGCGGGCCGGGGTGGAGAATGTGCCGGCCATTGTCGGGGCGGGCGCGGCGGCGGAAATCGCCGGACGCGAACTGGCGCAGCGCCGCGCCCACTGCGCCCGTTTGCAACGCCGGCTGTGGGACGGTTTGCGCGCCAAAATTCCCCATATTAAGCTCAACGGCCCCGAACCCGGACCCAGCCGCCATCCGGCCACCCTGAACATTTCCACCGAATTCATCGAAGGCGAAGCGCAATTATTGCTGTGCGACATGCAGGGCATCGCCGTGGCCAGCGGTTCGAGTTGCGTGAGCCGGTCGCGGAAAATTTCCCACGTCCTCGCCGCCATCGGCCTGGACCCGGCGCTGGCCCGGGGCAACATCCTCCTGTCGCTTGGCCGCGACAACACCGAGGAGGACATGGACTACGTGATCGAGACCTTCCCGAAAATCGTCTCCAAACTTCGCGCCCTCTCCCCCGCCTGGGAAGGAAGGTGAGACAGAATTCCTCGAGTCGTTTGCATCCCCAATAAAGAGCGTGAGATTGGTTTATAGGTTCCCGGACAAAACGCCGGGCGCGAGCGGGAAAGCGGCGCTGTCGCGCCCGCACTCCAAGACCTGTCGGCGCCCCGGCGGCATGTCCTGAACGCGAAGCGTCTTGGAGTGCGGAACGCCAGTTCCGCTTTGCCTTGGACACAGCCCTTGTCGGCCATCTTGAAGAGTTTTGTGTCCCACCGAATAAGCCCAATGCCAGCCCGCGAACCCTCCGCCCCCATAAGTGCCTGGTCGTGAAGTCGCTGGATTCCAGCTCGCGCCCCGTTTGGCCCTCGCAACATGGAATCCACCGCCATCACCGCCAGGGCACGGCTTCGCTCATCATCCTCGCTGATTGGTCAGGGGAAGCCGAGGCCGTAGAAGCGTCCAGAACTGTTTCGCTGCACGGGTTCGCTGAAATGAAACAAGCCGTTGACGAGCGTATTCGTCGTCAGCGGAACCCAAACTGCGTTGGCCAGATTTGTACAGACTTCCACCACGACCGCAAAATCATTCGTACCCGTGATGTTGAAGCCAAATTGATTGTTCCTCACCCCAAAACCACCGTCGCCAGTTTGAATCACCGGATTCCAAAGCACAGGGGACAACCCGCCGAAAGTGGAACTCCAGCCGGCCGTGCCAGGCAAATAATAGACCGTCGGATTGTTGTCAGATGCGAACACTGGCGAATCAGCAGTGGGAGCGTTGCCCGTGAAAAAGACGCTGGCCAGATGGCGGCACTCAGCGAACGCATTACTTCCGATGTAAGTGACGCTGGCCGGAATTGTGACGGTGGTCAGTCCGGTACCGTCGAACGCTTGGCTTTCGACGCTGATGAAACCGGCGGGAATTGGTCCGGTTCCTCTGAATGCGCCGCTTGCGATGCTTATGACACCACCCGGAACCGTGTAACCTCCGGCCAAACCGCCCGGATATTGTAGAAGCATGGTTTGGCTCTTATCAAACAACACTCCATTCACGCTGCTATAAAATGAATTCTGCGCATCAACCGTTATCGCAATCAGGCTGACACAGTATCCGAACGCGGCGGCTCCGATATTGGTGACGCTACCGGGAATCGTGACGTTGGTCAGGCCGGTGCAGCCATCGAACGCATATACCCCGATGCTGGTGACGCTGCCGGGGATCGTGACACTGGACAGACTGGCGCAATTAAAGAACGCCTCAAATCCAATGCTGGTCACCGTGCTGGGAATCGTGACGTTGGTCAGACTGATGCATTGTTCGAACACACCGGACACAAGGTTTGTGACGCTCTCTGGAATCGTCACGCTGGTCAGGTTGGTGCAGTAACCGAACGCCACGAGACCGAGATTGGTAACGCTTCCGGGAATCGTGACGTTGGCCAGGCTGGTGCAGGCGAAGAACACTTGCTGGCCGATGGAGGGGACGCCGTTGCCAATCGTGAGGTTGGTCAGGCTCGTGCAGTATTCAAAAGCAGCTTCCCCTATGCTGGTGACGCTGCCGGGGATCGTGACGTTCGCGAGACTGGTGCAGAAATAGAAAGCCTCAGACCCGATGCTGGTGACGCCGCTGTCAATCATGACGTTGGTCAGGCTGGTGCAGATTGAAAAAGCAGCCCCCCCTATGCTGCTGACGCTGCCGGGAATCGTCAGACTGGCCAGACTGGCACATTCTAAGAAAGCCCCGTACCCGATATTGGTGACGCTGCCCGGAATTGCGACGCTGGACAAATTGTCGCACATCTGAAAAGCATTCGATTCAATGCTGGCGACCCCGAAGGGAATCGTAACGTCGGTTATCAGGGAGCCGCCGGAATTGCCAAAGACATCGCTGAACGCGCCATGCCCGATAACGGTCACGGTCAGGCCGTTGGTGGTGGCTGGAATCGCAACCGGCCCTCCAGCCCCAGTATACTGCGTAATAGTGATAGTATTGTCGGCATTTGTAGA
>JBEKVM010000019.1:0-56540 GCA_049513975.1 Verrucomicrobiota bacterium
CGGGGGCGGTGCGGCCCGTCAGGGCCGCCCGCCCCGCCCTTCCTTGTCATAATAGCAATAGCTGCATTGAAAAGGAGAGATTCAAGACTGAACCGCTGTCCCCTTACCGCAAGAAAAGTCGTCACCGGCTCATCACGGCTGTCGAGGGTATGGTTAAAAAGCACGGCGTCAATCGGGTCGGACTGCTGACCTTGTCCTTTGGCGTGCCAGGGAGCGGCAGGGGATCGGAAGCCACGCGGGAATTGCGGGAGCAGGCCAAAGACCTGGATTTCGTCCAGGCGCGCTGGCATTCCTTCGCGTCCAACGTCGTCGCCAGGCGTTACGATGATTGGATTTGTGTTCTGGAGCCGCACAGAGACGGTGTGTGGCATCTCCATGTGGTGGTGTCCACCAAAGCGGACATTCGGACCGGCACTGATGTTGAAACCCTCTCCAATTACAAGCTGCCCTACTGGATGCGGCGCGGGAAGCACCTGCGCAATGCGGCGCTGGCGGCGGAATGGCAGGTGTTGCGGGAAACCTGCTGCAAGTATCGTTTCGGTCGGGTGGAACTGCTCCCGATCAAGAAAACCGGCGCAGCGGTCGCCCGGTATGTGGCCGGGTATTTGTCCAAGTCCTTTGGGCTGGTCCCGGCTGGGCGCAAAAACCGGCTGGTGCGGTTTTCCCGCAGTCTGAGCCAGAGATTCACCATGCGGTTCTCCCCCCACACCCTGGGCAATCTCCTTCACCGGACCCGGCTCAGGCTGGCGGCGTCCATGCTGCATTTTCAGGAGTATGGCGACTTTGCGGATTATTTCGGTTCACGCTGGCATTATTACCTGGGCGCCATTATCGCGTCCATCCCGGTGCCCTTGGTGTTTGGCAAGGGCCAATTTGAAAGCGGAGTGGCGGCAAAGGTGTTGCGTGAGTTTGCGCAAGACCCGTTTCCGTATCTGGATGAGGCGGAGAAAAAGAACATGATCGCGGCGCATTCGGCTTTGTTGGGGAAATTCACGGAGTTGGCGTTTGATGATGCGGCGGAAATGCGCTGGCAGGAATCCCGGCCAATGGAAGCGGACAACATTGATGTGGGGCCAGCGACGGAAACCGATTTGCAAAGCGATTTGATTGAAGCGTCGGGGGATCCGTTTTGATTGGCCTTGGCCTACTGGATTCGGCGTTTGAAAATGAAGACGCCCTGGCTTGAGCTATCAGGACGAATTGGCGTGGAGAATGATAATTGAGTATTGCCCACCAACTCCCAGCCTTCCAAACCCATCTCGTCCATTTGCACCTCCAAGAATTTGAGGAAATCCTCCAGAGACAGGGGCTCCTTTGGCATCCGTTCGGGGTTTGGGTAAATGAAGAATTTATACTCCCATTTGGGCGTCGTCGGATTATCGGTTGAGTCTATTCCATTCACAAGCAAGCGGGACGGTTAATGCCTTACAATGTGCATGGATTGTACCCTATTCAGGAAACTCATTTTCCAAGGAAAGGTTTAGAGTGTGCCGAATGGGCGTACCAATTCTCAGTGTAACGTTGGGCTAAAGTCTTGTCCCTAATGATTAGAAGATTCTCCGCGTTATTCGCCTCGGCAGCAGTCGTGAAATTGAAGCTTCCGGTGATCACCGTTTCGCTATCAACAACCATGACTTTGTTATGACTGCTGGCGTGTTCACTGTCAATCAATGTCTTAATGTCGGCGTGAGCCAAAACATCCACTTGGCAGTTCTGTTCACTTAACTGGCCTTTATCCAGAATGACAGAAACCGTCACCCCCCGGCTTTTAGCATCGGCCAACGCTTTGGCAATTCGCGCAGATGTAAAGGAATATGCTTGCACGAGGACAGAGACTTTCGACTGAGCAAGCTTCTCGACAATTGCGTCAGTACATCCACCGCCCGGAGAAAAATACACCTGCCAACCAGTGTCGTGGGTCTGTTCGGTTCTGTGATCTGGACCACCAAAGAACCTCGTCAATAGGGCGACACACGCGAAAACTGCAATTGTGGCAACAGCAATTTTGAGCGAATGACTAAGAGGTTTCTTTATCTGTATTTGATAGGCCATGTCCCGTCAGTGCTTTAGGAACAAATAAATGATAATGCCAATCACCACCGCGACGACAATTGTCACCGTATTGTTGTTCTTTTTGATTCGGATGTCAGTCCTTCCACTTGCCGTATCATGAGTGCTCTTGATCTCATAGTCGCTCCCGGTTGTTCGTTCGACGGCTTCCGCCGCACGGATGGTGTTAGCCATATCCCGCGCGCTGTCATAGTGCCGTTGTTCTGCCTTTTCCGCAGAAACACCTAATTGAAGCCTTTCTTCAGCAACCTTGTCGGCCAATTTGCGTTGTTGGTCCTCTGGCAGTTTGGCCAAAGAAGTGTCCAACAGGCTGCCGAGATCGCGCTGTTTCATGAGGTCGCCACCGGGCCTGGCCCGTGGTACCAGCTTGTCGTTTTCGTTGTCCATTTTTTCTCCTGTGGTTAAAAGTTCAATCATCCGGCGAACGGCTGATCGTTGTTTGCGTTGGATTGTGACAAATATGCTGCCCTGTGGCAATTCAATTGTGTGCCGCACCGGTTCAGCGTTTTGGACGGTTTCCACCAGGTATTCGATGCGTTTAAACTCGGCTTCAATGAACGAGAGTCGAAGGCGAGCCTCCTCCTCATCAATGACTTGAATAAGTTTGCGGGCTGCTGCTGCATCCCCATTCGTTAACCAAGTTGCCTTCTCGTAAACTTCAGGGGGAAGCTCACACTGTGCGCCGTGCTCGATGATTTGTTGAGCAAGTGCAGCGAGTTCGTCACGCCAGCCGCCTGGCGTCGTGGTGAGGTGCAAATCCTTCCGCTTGAGATGGTGCATGCGGAGCTTGCGGATGAGATCAAATCGTTGCGTCTCGCTTAAATATGGGGGAACAAGCTCGATTAGCCTTTCCACCGTGGTGCCAGCCGGTTGGATGCTGCCGCTCTGCCAAGCTGGGTACGTCTTCCGAGCGTATGCTTCCGGTTGGCGGCCGTACTTCTGCCCATAACGCGACAATAAACCTTCACGAGCGAAAGAGGGCAGCGTCAGGAACACTTGCAGGATGTCGCGTTCGATGCCGCCAAAAAGTTGCGCAATCTGGCGGTGCTTGCTCTGGTGGTAATGGGCCCAATATCGTGGGCCAGTTTGCCACCCCCCGCGTCTATAGTATCTGGACATTCGACCGCGTGAGAATACGCGAAGCGCAGCAATTTATCAAGCCACCGCAATTGCGAAAGCTGGCTGCGGAAATGTCCGTCCGAGAAAAGTGACGTGCTGGCGAAGCCCTGCCCTGGTGGTGGCGGCATTGTTGCCAGTGTTGCGAGGGCAGCCAGGGCGCAATCCTGGCGACAATGACGACACGACCAGGCACTTGTCGGGGCGGAGCGTTCGCGTGTTGGCATTCGGCTTGGCCTTCCTGCCTTGAGCAAGCCGGATGACGACACGGGAACGAACCGCGGGGAAATGCCGTCCGATGAGTTTTCGTCTCCCAAAAAAAAGGCTGTGATTTTGCGTTTGCGGTCCAAGCCGAAAGGGATTAGCTTGCGCGTGATGAAAGTTAAGGAAAAGAAATTCGTAAAGGAGCAAGTTCCGTTTGACCCGATTCTTTTTGCCGTAACCGTGCCGTCCCGCCAGCCCACCATGAAGGACCGGGCAGACGCCAAAGAGCGCCCTGACGATGCCATTGAGCCGAAAGATCACCCCACGTTGGACGCTGCGGTAAAAGACTTATGACCTACCGGCGCAGCGTTCGGTTTAAGCGTGAATTCGCCTTGCTGCCGCCTGAAATCAAACGCCTTGCCCGCGCCAAGTTTGCCCTGTTTAGTCAGAACTGGCGGCACCCTTCGCTTCGCGCCCACAAGCTGGAAGGTCTGCTCTGGCACGGTCATCAGGTTTTTGACCTTTGGGTGACGGACCGATACCGGTTGCTGTTTATCATTGATCACGACGTGGTCGTTTCATTCTCCATCGGCCCGCACAGCATCGTCTCGAAGTAGTTCCCGGCCTGATTGAAAGCGGGGAGAATGCCTTTTTCAGACAAGAGGACTGCGGACTTTCCCGGTTTGTGCTAGTTGTTGTGCTAGTTTCATGTCGGTTTTGATGATTATTCCCGGTCGCGGTGAAAACGGGCAAAACACGGTTTTAGCCTTTAGAATCAAGGGTCTTGTGAGGGTCCAAGCGATGGAAAGAAACGGGGTGAAATGAGTCAAAAGCGATTTTTCAGTCCTCTGCTCTACCAACGGAGCTATCCTGCCAACCGTTGTGCGTCTTGCCCCGCGGCTCGCGCGGGTGTGATGTCGCAACCGCGAATCGCGCACCAGGCCATTCCACTCTATTCACACCGAAGCTGAAGTTTAGCAGCCCGTTAAAAAAAGGGCTCCAGTCCCGCCGCGTGAGGGCACGCGGCCTACATTTCCCTCGCAAAGCATGCATCTGTTGCAGGCCCGGTGCCCCTCACCGGGCCTTTTTTAACGGGCTGTTAGCCAGCCCTTTCGTCCGGTGCAAGCGCAGAATGGGGGATTGCCGCAATTCCGCAATTCCATCCCGGTTTGCATCTGGTTTGACGGACGGGAGGTTTTTTGAGAGACTGCCAGCATGAGATTGACCGGGAGTGAAATTACCGCGATTCGCGAGGAGATTGGGCGGGTGGACCCCAAGGCCGAGGTTTATCTTTACGGTTCGCGGGTGGATGACACAGCGCGCGGTGGAGATGTTGATCTGCTGGTCATCTCGGAAACATTGGGTTTCCGGGAGGTGCTGCGGTTGCGCAGGCAGATTCTGGATCGCATCGGCTGGCAACAACTGGATCTGGTGGTGCGGCGCCGCGATCAAATGAACGAGCCGCTGGCGGCGATGGCGCTGGCAACGGGGGTGAAATTATGAAGCGAGATCAAGCACGGAGCTTGCTCGAACAAGCCCTGGCGGAATTGGCCAGCGCCCGGCGGCATCTGGATTTTTCCTACGGGCAGGTGGCCGGATTGCCGGGTGCTTTGCAAGGCGCAACGGAGGAACAATTGGAAAGAGCCGAGGCGTTCACCGGTCGTTTTGCCCGGTCTGTGGATTTACTGGTCAACAAGGTTCTCCGCGGTTTGGACCGAATGGAATTGAATCCCGAAGGCTCGCTCCTGGATATCATCCATCGCGCCGAAAAGCGCGGATTGGTGGATCGCGCGGAAGATCTGCGGGAAATGAAGGACGTGCGCAACATGATTGCCCATGACTATGCCGGGGCGAGAGCAGCGGAGATTTTTGCCTGGTGCCGCGAACAAAAACCCGTTTTCGATGGCATTTGCGAACGCGTCGTTACCCACGCCGGACAGATTTTGTCCGCAACGTCCTGAAGGGACGAACGGAAGAACAAGCAATCTTCTCTCCGAGGGGCCAAGACGGCAGCACAGGCTGGGACAGCCCGGCAAGTGCAAAAAGGTCAAATCGCCGCGTGGACATTGGGCGGACGCCGGGTTAATTTGACGCATGGGTTCTTCCCTTCAAGAATCGGCCAGGGCAACGGAGCCATCGCGCGAAGTCAAACGTTACTCCGGGCGCGTGGTCTATCTCTACGCCTACGACGTGGCCTACGAAATGAAGCGTCTGCCCGTCCATGAACTGCTCGGCCAGCCCATGGCCCAATTCTCCGTGGACGCCAGCAAACGCAGTCCGCGCCACTTGTTTTTTTTCCGTCCCCAAATGATCCGCCTGCCGCCCATGGAGCGGATTGGCCCGCACGGGCCGGTGCGGGTGGAGCGGACGGTGAAATTGCTCCCGGTGGGGGCGTTGAGCGTGACGGTTTCCGTGCCCTTTGTCGTCTCTTCCATCGAGGATCTGGTGGTGTATCACGACTTGGAATTCTCCAACGGCGCCCTTCAGCAGGAGGTCCGGCAACTGGCGGAGGAAGCCCGGCAGGAACTGGCCCGTTATTTCATCCGGCCGGCCCCGCAGTTGGCGGACGAGGAGGCTTACACCGTTTTTTGTATTGATTCTCCCCTGGCGGCGGAGGACGGGCATCCGTTGAGCGCGGAAGACTGGCTGGCCCAGCACCGGCGCCAGGTCGCGGCCCTGCTCACCCAGGAATCCGACATCGGCCAGCTTTCCCGCCAGGAGGCCAAGGAATCCACCGACCGCTATCTGAGCTACTACCAGAATGACCTGACGGTGGTGGATTGGGACGCCGCCCTGGCCGTGGAGGAGCCGCATCAACTGGACGAAATTCTTTACGTCCTGGAACTGGCCAACTTGCAATTGGCCGAGTTGGAGGCTTACGACCGGCTGCTGGACACGGCGATGGAGCGTTCCTATCGCGACCTGGTCCGGCCGGCCCGGCGCGCCCGCGGCGAGGTTTTGCAGGAACTGCGGGAAATCCGCATTGATCTGGCCCGCTTCAGCGACGAGCTTTCCAACATCACCAAGTTTTTCGGCGACTGGCATCTGGCGCGCATTTACCAGAACATTTCCGCCCGGTTCCATTTGGCCGACTGGCACCGCACCATAGATGAAAAGCTCAAGACCCTGGACGACCTCTACCAACTGCTCAACCAGGACCGGATCAACCGCTGGATGCTCAGCCTGGAAGTGACCATCGTGGTGCTGTTCGTGCTCGATTTGATCCTCCTGGTGATGGGGTTCAAGAGAGGATGAGGAGGCATTGCGCATTGTATTTTTGCTCAACGAAACCGTTGACAAGATTGGTCCAAGCGGTTAAATTATCCCGAAAGTAAAGGTTTTAAATCCAATGTTATTACGAATTTGCCTGATTATTGCCATTCTCGGCGGCGGCGGCGTTGTGGCCGTGAATTTTGTCATGGTGAAGAAGGCCATCGAGACCACCATCGCGGAACGAGAGGATCAAAAGACGCATAGAGAAGCGGCGGAAAAGGAGCTTGCCAGCACGAAAAAGACCCTGGCCGACACCAAAACCAAGCTCGACGCCACCACCAAGACCCTCGCCCAAACCAAGAGCGAGTTGGATTCCGCCAACGGCAAAGTCGCGGACCTGGACAAGAAAAACAGCGACTTGACCGTCAAGTTGAAGAGCGCCGAGGACAAGCGGGATGGATTGCAGGCCGAGCTGGGCAAGTGGGAGCAATTGCACCTTACCCCTGAGCAGGTCATCGGAATCCAGGACGATTTGAAGAAAACCAAGGTGGAGATCGCGGGCGTCAACGCGGAGAACAAGCTCCTGCTCGCCAAGAGGGACGACTTGCAGGAGCAATTGGACCGGCTCAGAGGGACCAATGAAGTCGTGGTAGAGCCTCTTGGCCTGAAAGGCAATGTCGTGGCGGTGGACCCCAAGTACGGTTTTGTGGTTTTGGATATTGGCAAAGACAAGGGCGTGCTGGCCAACGGCATCATGATGGTGGCCCGCGAAGGCAAGCTGATTGGCAAAGTCCAGATCGCCCGGGTGGACAAAACCCAGAGCGTCGCCAACATCCTCCCCGCCTGGAGCCGCGGCGAAGTCATGGAACGCGACCAAGTTCTTGATTGAATTGATGAAAAACATCCTGCGCACCATTTTATATGCCCTGCTCGTCGCCGGCGCGACCGGCCTGCTTGCGGGTTGCGCCACGGACGATCCCGACAACATTGACACCAAGCCGTGGAACACTCCGCAGAGCTGGGAAGGGCCGATGCCGTCGAACATGAATCAGGGGCGTTGAGCCGCCGCAAGTGTTGGCTGCCCCTCTTGGCGCCGCGGCGAAGTCAAGGAAAGCGGGGCACGCTTTATTGGTGAAAAACATGCTGCGCAAAGTCTTATTCGCCCTGCTCCTCGCCGGGGTGACCGGCTTGCTGGCGGGTTGCGTCACGGACCAGCCCCCCGACCCCAAGCCGTGGCTGCCTCCGCAGAACTGGGAAGGGCCGATGCCGTCGAACATGAACCAAGGGCGTTGATCCGCCGCGGCTATTTGGCGAACTCCACGCAACGGGTTTCCCGCACGATGGTGACGCGAATTTGGCCGGGATATTGCAGGTCGTCCTCGACTTTCCGCGCGATGTTGCGGGCGAGCAGGAAGGCCTGTTCATCGTTCACCTCCCCCGGCTGGACCATGACGCGCAATTCGCGACCCGCCTGCAGCGCAAAACATTTTTCCACCCCGGGAAAAGAAAGACCGATGCGTTCCAGATCCTCCACCCGCTTGATGTAGGTCAGCACGGTTTCCGACCTGGCGCCGGGCCGGGAGGCGCTGATGGCATCGGCCGCGCTGACCAGAATACCGAGCAAGCCGGTGCTGGGCGCCTCGCCATGATGGGAGGCCACGGCGTTGACAATCGCCTCCGCTTCGCCGTAACGCCGGATGATCTCCGCCCCAACCAGGGCGTGCGCCCCCTCGACCTCGTGGCTCACCGCCTTGCCGATGTCATGCAACAACCCGGCGCGCCGCGCCGCCGCGACGTCCACGCCCAGTTCCGCCGCCATCAAGCCCATCAATTGCGCGACTTCAATGGAGTGATTCAGAATATTCTGCGAAAAACTGTGGCGGAAATGGAGCCGGCCCAACAGCTTGACAATTTCCACATGCATGGGCGCCAGCCCCAGTTTCATCACCGCCTCGTGGCCCGTCCGCAGGATGACGTCGTCAATTTCCTCGGTGACTTTGCCGACGACTTCCTCAATGCGCGCCGGATGAATGCGGCCATCCAGGATGAGGCGCTCCATCGCCTCGCGCGCGATTTCCCGGCGCACCGGATCAAAGCCCGAAAGCACCACCGCCCCCGGCGTGTCGTCAATCAGCACCGTCACCCCGGTGGCGGACTCGAAGGCGCGGATGTTGCGGCCTTCCCGTCCGATGATGCGGCCCTTCATTTCATCGCCCTTGATGTTGACGGTGGCGGTGGAGGTTTCAAAAGTGTGGTTGCCGGCGTAACGCTGAATGGCCACGGTGATGATGCGGCGCGCCTTTTCCTCCGCCTGCGTCCTGGCCTCCTCCAGGATGTGTTGGGACATCTGCGCCGCCTCCCGGAGGCTGCTGCCCTCCACTTCCTGCAAATAGGCCGCCCGCGCCTCCGCCTCGCTCAATTTCGACAGGCCCGCCAGTTGCTCGCGCCGCTGCTGCGCCAGCTCGGCGGATTCCTTCTGCAACCGCTGCGCTTCCCCCAGTTTGCCTGCCAGGTCCTCTCGTTGGGCGCGCAGACTTTTTTCCTCCCGCACCAGGTTTTCCAACTGGCCGTTGACCAAAGCCTCGCGCTGGCTGAGGCGTTGTTCGGTTTCCGAGCGCAACTTCAGGGCTTCTTCGTTGGCCGCCAGGCGGGCTTCGCGGACGATGGCCTCGCCTTCGCGCCGGGCCGTTTCGAGCAGCGCCGTTTTCTCCCGGCCCGCCGCCGCCAAAATGCTTTTTTCCCGGAGGCGCCAGATCCAATAACCCAAGACAATGCCGGCCACGAAAATGATCGCGCCGGAATAAACAAGTTCAAGTTGGTTCATGGCAAAATCGGTCGCGGCCCCGGAATCTCCAGCCATCGTGTTGGCGTTAAAATGCAGCTCAAAACCATGTCGTGCGGCTCGGCCGGAATTTCATCAGCCATTTGTTCATCAAACGCGACCCCGCATCGGGTCCCGGCCACTTCGGCCAGGAGGCGGTCATAATAGCCCCTGCCCCGGCCCAGCCGGTGTCCGGCCGCGTCAAAACCTACTCCAGGAGCCAGGGCCAAGTCCAGACGGTTCAGCGGGAAAATGGGACAGGTCGAAGCCGGTTCGCGCACGCCGAATTTGCCCGGGGCGCAGTCCCGCGCGAAATTTTGTAGTTGACAAGCCGCGTAGGCCCCGCTTGCCGGGAAGAAGCGCGGCAGGGCGACGGTCCTGCCTTCGGCCAGCGCCTGCTCCAGCAACGGAAGCAAGTCAATTTCATCGGGCAGCGGCGCGTAAAAAAGGACCGCTTTGGCCTCCTGCCACACGCGCTGCCGTGCCAGCAGGGCGCAGGCCTGGGCCGAGTCCCCGGCCCGCCGCGCCACCGGCACGTCGCGCAGCCGCGCGCGCAACTGCGCGCGCAGCCCGGATTTGATTGTCGCGCTTTCGTCGTTCATTTTTCAGCCAGGTGGGCCGGGCAGTCCCCTGCCCGCCGTCGGGCATTGGCAGAGGAACCAACGTCGCAGTCCCGTCGTGCGGCGGGCAGAGGACTGCCCGCCCTACCCTGCGCGGCACACCCATTATTGAGGCATTGCACCCGATTTGCTGATTCCCTCCGGCAATCTATACGCAGGGCCTCCTCTCCCCGGCCCTCTCCTCCAATGGAGGAGAGGGAGCGGATTTCAACGGAGTTAGTTTCAGGATGCGCCCCCGGCGGAAGACAGCGGACAACCATTCTGTAAAGAAACTGCGTCCGACGGCAGGATGTCGTCTGCCGTGCCGGTCGGCGAGTCGCCGACCGGAACAGGCGGGTCGCCTGTGCCACCCACCGGATTCGTGAGCGGGGACGGAATGTCCGGGTTAGGGAGTTCATTTTTCAGCCGGCGGGGCGTCCTTTCCCCGCAGCGCTTCGATCTGGCTGCGCCATTTTTCCAGGCGCTCCTTGATTTTCTTTTCCGAGCCCTGCTCCGTCGGCTCGTAATATCTGCGGGCCGCCCCCAGATAATCCTGCGCCACAAAGTGGCCGGGAAAATCATGGGCGTATTGGTAATCCTGGCCGTGCCCCAGCCGCTGGGCGCCCGCGTAGCTGGCGTCCCGCAAATGCGCCGGCACCGCCAGGGTCCGCCCGGTGCGGACATCTTCCAGCGCCTTGTCAATGGCCACGCAGGCGCTGTTGCTCTTGGCCGCCGTGGCAATATAAACCGTCGCCTCCGCGATGGGGATGCGCGCTTCCGGCCAGCCGGTGTATTCGGCCGCCGTCTGCGCCGCCACCGCCAAAACCAGCGCCATGGGGTCCGCCAGCCCCACGTCCTCCGCCGCGCAAATCAAAATGCGCCGCGTGATGAAGCGCGGGTCCTCGCCCGCCTCGATCATCTTGGCCAGCCAGTAAAGCGCCGCATCCGCATCGCCCCCGCGCATGGATTTGATGAAGGCGGAAATGGTGTCGTAATGCGCGTCCCCGTCGCCGTCATAAACGATGGCTTTCTTCTGGATGCAGGCTTCGGCGACCGGCAGATCAATATGGATGACGCCATCGGCCTGGGGAACGGTGGTGAGCGCGGCAATTTCCAGCGAATTAAGCCCCTTGCGCGCGTCGCCATCGGCGATTTTGGCCAGATGCCGCAGGGCGTCCTCCTCCGCCCGGATGTTGAGATGGCCCAGGCCCCGTTCCGCGTCGGCCAGCGCCCGGCGCAACACCTCCAGCAGGTCCGCCTCCTCCAGCGGCTCGAGTTCAAAGATCTGCGAGCGCGAGACCAGCGGCGAGTTGACGAAAAAGAAGGGGTTGTGGGTGGTCGCCCCGATCAGCCGCACCACGCCGCTTTCCACGTCGGGCAGCAAAACATCCTGCTGGCCCTTGTTGAAGCGGTGGATTTCATCAATGAAAAGAATGGTGGACTGCCCGGTGTTTTCCAGGCGGTTGGCGGCGCCGGCCAGCACGCGGCGCATGTCGGCCACGTTGGATTCCACCCCGCTGAGGCGCTCGAACTTGCTGCGGGTCTGCCGCGCGATGATTTGCGCCAGAGAGGTCTTCCCCGTCCCGGGCGGCCCGTAGAAAATGAGCGATTGAATGCGGTCGGCCTCGATGGCGCGGCGGAGGAGCATGCCGGGGGAGAGAATGTGCTTTTGCCCGGCCAACTCACCCAGATTGCGCGGACGCATCCGGGCCGCCAAGGGCTGGCGCTCGCGCAAATCCGGCTCCGGCCCGGCGGAGCCGGCCGTTTTTGGCCCCGGCGCGGCGGCAAATAAATCGTGACCTGTCACAACGTCAGTATAGCAAATCCCGGCCCGTTGACCAAGCGGGAATGAAGCCGGAACTCCGAGCGGAGTGGTGGAGTGATGGGGCGCAGCAAATGCAGAATGCAGAATGCAGAATGCAAAATGGATGGAATTGGCGAATGCAGGCGGGATTGATTCATTGGTGCGGTGCGGTGAAAAAGTGCTTTGATTTGGTTTGATTTGGTTTGATGGGGAATGACCCGGTTTGGCTCGTAAAGTATTCATGGAGAGGCAGTTCCATTGATTTACCGCAATTAGGCGCATCCGCCGTCGCTGAAGCTTTGGCGGACAAGAAAGGCACAAATCCGATCCATTGTTTGGGTGCTGCGAACATGAAACACCGGGATTGCTCATGGTCAAGGTTGGCCGAGGTTAAAAGAATGGTTTGACTGGGTTTGACCAGGAGGTTTGACCGGGGTGGCGGGCAAAGGAACAATGCAGAATGCAAAATGCAGAATGCAGAATGGGAATCCCGGCGAAATTGGAGGATTTGACGATTTGGAGGCGGGATGAAGATGGGGTTGCTAAGCCCATCCGGGGTCGGGAAGTGAGAACAAGTGGAAACGGCCCGGATGGTGGGGCATCCATTTCGTTGCTGGCACGCATGATGGCTTGCCGCGTATTTCTCCCCGCCCTCCGCGCCTGCGCTGGCGGCGTCCTCCCGGATGGGCCGCCGGACTCTGCCTCCGTGTCTCACGCAGGTAATTCAACCATAGGTTCTAACGTTTGTCAAGGCCCGGCTGGAGGAAAATGCAGAATGCATCCTCCTCCGCTGGGCCTTCCACCTTCGCATGGCCTACGGATGACAGGACGGGGGACACGATGGTGGACAGGGGCGGATGGAGGCGGGCGGATTACATGGGTCACGCGTTGTTTCATGTTCGGTCCTTCTATAGGCACGAAACTGGCGAGATGAAGCCAGGGAAAGGGGTAGCCATCAACGAGGATTTGCTTCCTGACCTGCTCGCTTCCGTTCGCCTTGCAAGGCGATCAGGTTGTTTTACCCAAGCTGCCACGGGCAATAAAATTGCTTGAGGACGTTTCCCTTATGTCCCGCCTGAGCATTTCGGGTTTTTAGCAACTGCGCCGGTATGCCATTCGATTTCGTGACTTTAGAAATTTGCGGTCATTTATGAGCGAATTCAATATAAAGCTCCGGAGCAGAGCTAATCGAAAACAACGCTTGGGGCGCAAGCGGCCTGTGGCATCACCGCCGCCTCTGGTGCGCTCGCCGCCAGCGGTCCAGGTTTCGGTGCTCACTTTTGGCACTTTTTGCGCTCAAGACAGACAACGGCGTCCCATAGGTTTTTCCAATTGATGATGCGGGACGCGAGGCGCGGCCCGCGGCACGCGGGGGGCACGGGGACAGGACATGGTTGACACGGCGGCTGGCTGGGCACGGTTGAAACATTTGCGGCTGACGGAGGGGAATACTTGGTTCCGAGGGGTGGCACTTGCCCTGGCCCGAAATCCGGGGTCACATCAGAAGGCCCAATGGCTGGGAGGGGTGCCTGAATCAGAAGGATGCGTGCTTCACCAGCTTATCGTACTCCGCATGGGTGCCGATCCAGAACCACACAATCAACACTCCTTTGCGCCGGCCCAAAGCCCGATAGCTCTGGTTGATTCTGACCGACCAGACATCCTCCTTCAATGGTTTGAAATGGACCGATGGATGAAAGCAGTCCTGCTGCCATAGCCGATACTTCTCTTGCGCGATCCGTTGGAGGTCCTCCGGCAGAGCATCAAAACATTCCCAGAACTGAGCGTGTGTCCGCGAAATCACGGCATGCCACGAGTTTTGTTTTCCGCCATGTCGGCGTCCACCCGGCTGAGAATTCTATCGAGTTTGCCGGAGGCCAAATCGCGTTTCATCTGTTCATCCCACTCGTCGTCATTCCACGAATGAAGGCAGGCCGCGACTTCCGCCCGTTCCTCCAGGCTGAGGTGTTGCAACGCCTTTTTGATCTCCTGAACGCTCATTAGGAAAGATTACTTGTGCCTGGAGAAACCCGCAAGACGCATTTACGATCTTTTGGGCGCACGGGCGCATCTTGATACCACCACCACTGGCTGGATGAAACCCCTCACCCTAACCTTCTCCCCACTTCGTGGGGCGAGGGAATTGGCAAATTGCATGGTGGTGGAATCAAGATGCGCCCAAAGTAACCCCGGCGGAATGGCGTGTAGCAACAGGGCCTCTGAACGCGTCAGAGCGTTTTCGGGGCTTTTTGCTTGTAATGACGGCTCACGACAGCCAGCTTTGGGATCGCTGTGATGAAGCGATTTCCGATCAATTACCCCACGGCAAGCGTTGGGCCAGGCGAACGACAACGGGGCCTGGCCGTCGGAGGACAACCGCTGCTGATTGCATTATTCCTGCTCCCCTGCATCCTGACAACGGGCACGCCATCCCCGGCATCGGAACAGGCTCCCACCAAGGAAGAAACTGCCCCCGCAAGCCCGAGCTGGCCGCGACCGCCCGAAGTGCGCCGGGATTTTGACTTCAACCAGGGCTGGCGCTTTTCCCGGCCACCGGCCGGGACGCCTTCGCCTGCCGATGTGCCACCAGCCAGCGCCCAAGTGAAAGAAGGCGGGGCTGCGCAATCCAGCCAGGAACAGGATGTCACCAAGCTGGATGACGCCGGCTGGGAGACGGTAAATCTTCCGCACACGGTCCGGTTGGAACCACTGAATGCCAGCGGGGGCGTGAATTACCAGGGGGTGTGCTGGTATCGAAAGCACTTCGCCCTGAGCAATCTCTGGCAAGACCGCAAGATTTACCTGCTGTTCGAAGGCGCCATGGCAACAGCGGATGTGTGGCTGAATGGCGTTCACGTCGCCAGTCACTACTGCGGCTACCTGCCATTCACGGTGGACCTGTCGAAGCAGGCGCGCTTTGGCCGGGAGAACATCGTCACAGTCAGGCTGGACAACGCGAACAACCCGGAGGCGCCCCCTGGCAAACCGCAGGACACCCTGGATTTCACTTACTTCGGAGGACTCTACCGCGGAGTTCATCTCCAGGTCGTGAACCCGCTCCACGTCACAGACCCGATCCTGGCGAATAAACCGGCCGGTGGCGGAGTCTTCGTGACCTTTCCGGAGGTTTCCGCGGCCGCCGCCACGGTGCGGATTCAGACGGATGTCGCCAATGAATGGGAAACGGCGCGGGACTGCAAGGTTGCGCAGACGCTCCTTGCCCCGGATGGCACCGTGGCCGCGGCGGCGGACACGACCCTGCGGCTGGATGCCGGCGCTTCCCATGCGTTCGTCCAGATGCTGGAGGTGAAGCAGCCGGCGTTGTGGCAGCCTTATCATCCCAATCTCTACGCGCTGCATACGGTGGTGAGCGCCGGCAACGGGCCGGGCGACGACGTTTTCACGCGCATTGGCATCCGCACAATTCGATTTGACAAGGACAAGGGCCTGTTCATCAACGGGGAACACTTCATCTCGATGGGGGCCAACCGGCACCAGGATCATCCGTATGTTGGATATGCGCTCTCGCCGGAAGCCCAGTACCGGGATGCGAAGAAGCTGCGGGAAGCCGGGATGACGTCCTTCCGAAGCCACTATCCCCAGGACCCGGCCTTCATGGAGGCGTGCGACGAGTTGGGGATCCTGGCCATCGTCTCGAACCCGGGCTGGCAGTTCATGGGGGATGAGGTGTTCAAACAGCGGGTGCTGCAGGATGCCCGGGAAATGGTGCGCTACTATCGCAATTATCCGTCGGCCATCCTCTGGGAAGCCCAGTTGAATGAGACGGACAACCGGCCAGTCGCCATCCAGCTCCAGAACATCGTGCATGAGGAGTATCCCGGAGATCAGTGCTATGCGGCCGGAGACCGGATTGGCAACCTGGCGGGTTTTGCCGGCTGGGATGTTGAATACAGCCGGAACAATGGGAGCAAGCCGGTCTGGGTCCGGGAATGGGGAGACCAGGTGGACAATTGGACAGACCAGCAGTCCAGCAGCCGCGTGCCAAGGGGATGGGGTGAGACACCGCTGCTCGTCCAAGCCTGGGCCCACCTCAGCCGGATGGACGGCATCTACGCACAGGCCAACGGACCGGACGGTCCGGGCACTGGCCGCCTTTGCGGGGCTTGCTTGTGGGCTGGCGTGGACTGCTACCGCGGCTACCACCACCAACCGTTCTATGGCGGGTTCCTGGATCTTTTCCGGCTGCCCAAGTTCGACTACTACATGTTCCAAAGCCAGCGTCCGGCGGACATCCATATTCCCGGGGTGGAGAGCGGCCCCATGGTGTTTATCGCCAACTACGCCACCCATCAATCGCCAACCACGGTGACGGTGTTCAGCAATTGCGAAGAGGTGCGGCTGAGCCAAAACGGCAAGGTGTTAGCGACTCAGAAACCGGACGCGGGTCACAGGATACCGCACCCGCCCTTCACCTTCCAGATCGGCCAGTTTGGGGAGCATTCCATGCTTTACTCGACCGGTGTGGCCCGTCCCGGCACGGAGGTGGGTGAGTTGAAGGCGGAGGGGCTGATCAACGGAGAGGTGGCCGCCACGCAGACCATCCATTCACCCGGAGTACCCACCCACCTTGAGCTGCAGGTGGACACTGGGGGCCGCGATCTGACGGCCGACGGATCTGACTTCGTGCGGGTGTATGCGCGGCTGTGCGACTTGCGCGGGACGACCTATCCCCAGGGGAATGACCTGGTCACCTTCACGGCAGAGGGGCCGGGAACCATCATTGATGACGCCCGGATCCGGGCTAATCCGGTCAATGCCGAGGCGGGCATCGCCACCGTGCTCATCCGGGCGAGCGCAACGCCCGGCACCATCACCATCCGGGCCGCGGCTTTCGGGCTGAAGCCAGGCGTGGCTGCCATAAAATCTCAGCCCTATATCTGGCCTGAACTCTGAAGATCCGAAGTGGGGAATCTTTTGTTGTTCCACCGAAAAGGGGGAAGAATCGGGGGAAAAATAACCCCGCCGTAATGCCGTGTATAAACAGTGCCTCTGAACTTGTTAGGCACAGGGTGGAACCGGGACGGTTGCTTTCGGCTTCCAGTTAAGGCCTGTCGGCCACAACCGAGATCAGGGTTCCGGGTTGACTAATTTAAGGTTCAAGGACTTTGTTTTTAATCACGAACATGGCAGGGTAAAACCATTGCCAATAATTCCAAAGAACAGGGCACGTTCCGGCTCCGGCCGGACGGCTGGCTTATTTATATCATCGCCAGAATCCAAAAAAACTCAAGCGATTTTTCCAAAAAAATTTGCAGTCGCCGCCGGATTTTGGCACGAACCCTGCAAATATGTGTCATTGACAGAAAGCCCGCTTCGACCGCTCCATCACTGCCATGCGACAACACTCCGAACTGATCATCATTCCCACGCGCGGACGCGGCTTTTACGAGTTCACCCGCGAGGTGGTCAAACGGCTGCGCCCGACCGGACTGCAAACCGGCCTGGCCACCTTGTTTGTGCAACACACTTCCGCTTCGCTCCTGATTCAGGAAAATGCCGACCCGGAAGTGCGGCGGGACTTGGAACGCTTCTTCGCCCGCCTGGTTCCCGATGGCGACCCGCTCTGGCGTCATGTCTCGGAAGGCGCGGATGACATGCCGGCCCACGTCCGGGCCGCTTTGACATCGGTGCATCTTAGCATTCCCATCGCCGGCGGGGAACTGGCGCTGGGGACCTGGCAGGGCATTTATCTTTGGGAACACCGGCTGGTCCCGCATGAACGGCGCATCGCGGCCCATTTTCTTGGTGAATAATCTGGCACAAACCCGCGGCCAATGGCAGTTTGCCCGCCGCATGATGAAGAATCCGGTTTTTGCACTGAGACGCTTTTTGGGTGTGCTGGCCTGCGCCGTGGGTGTGGCCACCGCCCGGGGCGGCGGCGGGGAAACCAACACCTTCGGTTTCACCGGCCCGGAAATTTATCCGTTGGACAGCGCCATCACCCTCCTTCGTGCCGCCGACATGGACGGGGACGGGCTGAACGACCTGATTGTGGTGAACAATGCCCGCTCGAAAATCAACATCCTTTACAACCGGACGGGCAAGACCAACACACCCCCGGCCGACGAGGGCCAGAAAAAAGAAATCAACCAGCTCCCGCCGGACGCCCGTTTTAAAATCACCTCCATCGCCTCGGAGAAACGGATTACCTCGCTGGTGGTGGCAGATTTGAACGGGGATGGCCGGCCCGATCTGGCCTATTACGGCGACCCGAAGGAACTGGTGGTGCAGTACAACCTGGGGAGCAACGGCTGGAGCGCGCCCAAGCGCTTTCCCATTACCGACGGGCAGCTCGGCGCCAACGCCCTGACCACCGGGGATCTGCACGGCAGCGGACGGCCCGGCCTGGTTTTGCTGGGCGAAAATAATCTGTATTACATCGCCCAAAATGCGGACCACCTGCTGGCCGAGCCGGAAAAAATCCCCTTTTCCGGCGCGGTCAACAGCCTGCAAGTGCTGGACATCAACGGCGACGGGCGCGATGATCTGCTGCTGATCAATTTCGAAAGCCCCAACCCGTTCCGGTTCCGCCTGCAAGACGCCCAGGGGCAGTTGGGGCCGGAGGTGCATTTTACTTTTCCCGCCGTCCGCGCCTGGCTGGCGGATGATTTGTTGGGGGACCACAAAATGGAATTGATCACGATTGCGGAAAAATCCGGGCGCGCGCAGATATCGGGCCTCAACCGCAAACCGGCCGAGCCGCTGTCGGGCGCATTCAAAAGCGGGCAATTCCAGGTCCTGCCGCTCAAGAAAACCACGCAGGCCCGCCGGGGCATCTTGTGGGCGGACGTGAATGGCGACGGGCTGGACGATCTGCTGGTGGCCGAACCGGACAGCGGGCAGTTGACGCTCTCTCTGCAACAGGCCGATGGCAACCTCGGCCCGGCCAAGACCTTTCCGACCTTGAGCGGGGTTACGGATCTGGCGGTCAGCGATTGGAACCAGGACGGCAGGCCGGAGATATTCCTCCTGAGCAGCGAGGAGCATCAAATTGGCGTGACCAGGCTGGACAAGAACGGGAGCATCGCCTTTCCGGCGATTCTGCCTTTTGAGGGAAAGCCGCTGGCCATGGCGATTGGGCCGCTGCAACCCGGTGCGGCGCCCACCCTGGCGGTGATTTTGGACCAGGACGGCAAACGGGTGCTGGCCACGCGCACGGCGGACGGAAAAACGCGCTCGCAGACCTTGAGCGCGGCATTCAAAGCCAACCCGGCTTCGATGACGATGTTCGATGCCAACCAGGACGGGCTGGCCGACCTGGTGGTGTTGATTCCGTATGAAAAAATCAAAGTGCTGATCCAGACGCCCGGCCAGGACTTTGATGAGGAAGACGTCGTGCCACCCGGCGGCAGCAGCGAACAGCCACAGCCCTGGCTGAGCGCGGCGGACGTGGATGGGGACGGCAAGCTGGAATTGCTGCTGGCGCAAAAGAACTTCATCCGCGCGGTGGTGCTGCAACGGGAAAGCGGGAGCGGCAGCAACGACGCCAAGCCGGTGTGGACCTTCCATGTCAAAGAGCAGATCAACGGCGCCTCGAGCAGTTCGCTGATAGCGGGGGCGGCGCCGTTGCGCAACGGGAGCAACGCCGTGCCCTCGCTTTTTCTACTGGACTCACAGCAGAAGGCGCTGACGCTGTGCGAGCGGGATGCGGCGGGGGTCTGGCAGGTGGTGCGCAACCTGCCCCTGCCCGTGACCGATTTTTCGCGGCTCCAGCCCGTCGGTCTGGGGGAGACCAATGCCAACAGCCTGGCGTTCATCGGCCTCAACGCGGTGGGAACGATGGCGCTGCGCGGGGAGGTCTGGGAACTGGCCGAATTGGACGGCTACGAGACGCCGATTCAAGACGGATTTCTGAGGGATGTGATTGCGGGCGATTTGAACCAGGACGGACGGAAGGCCCTGGTTTTTCTGGAAACGGCCAAGAACTATCTGGATTTGGTGAGCTTTGTGCCGCCGCACAAGCTGGTGCCGGGCAACCGCTGGCAGGTGTTTGAAGAGCGCACCTTCCGTTCCCGCCGCAACGAAGACTTCGAACCGCGCGAGGCGGTGGTGGCCGACGTGACCGGCGACGGCAAGAACGATTTGATCGTCCTGGTCCACGACCGCATCCTGGTCTATCCGCAAGAGTAATTCCCGCAGCCGGACCCAACCCGGATTATCCATTGGTGCCGATGGCCAATTCAAGCGACCCGTTTATCGTCAAGTCTGTGTTGGATCAGCGTCCCAAAATCATCAAGCAGTTCATCATAAGTGACGACTTTTACATTTCGGCCTTGGTTGTTGTGGGCAAGGATTTCACGCTCACTTTCACTCAGATGCCGAGAACGACCGATGACGACCATCCCTTCTGGAGTGACACTGCGGCTCGGTACGACTATGGGATTGGCAGGATTCTGGCGCCACCAACGCATCCAATCGCTCACTTGCTTCACAGCATGGGTTACTTCAGCCGTTTCCTGACCTTGTCTGGTAAATAGGCGATGCGTGGACTTTTCCAATTCTATGAGGCGCACCTCTGGAAGAGCACGGTTTTTCCGCAACATAAGGTCAGCTCTGTATTGCCCACCAAAAGTGACCTCTGATTGAACCTCGTTCCACTCGGCACCAATCGCCAAGGGATACGATTTGAAATAATTGTGCAATTCACATTCATTTATGTCGTCTTCAGACAACAATTCGGCGAGCACAATCCAACTTGCCATCAAATCTGCAGGCGGAGGCAACCTCTCGGCTTTGAGCAATTCGTCCTTCTTTTGCCATTCTCGGAATTCCTCCGTTAACCCAGGCACTATTCCTTTACGACGAATTATGACGGGCGGCAAAAGCTCGCGTCCGCCTTTCCTCGCAACACAAACCATACCGGCAGGAAACTCACCCATTATCACAACAGGAAGGAATTCCATTCCACGCGACTGACAGGCACGGTAAGAATGGTAATCATCGCTTGAAACGAAATATTTTCCATCCCAATAGACGAGCAAATCCAGCGAACTTTCCTCCGCCGAATTTGAAACCGCACGAATGTCTGACTCCTCCAGCGCAAGCGCGAAGTCAGGATCGAATAGACGGACGCTGGCGCGCGGAACCGTACCCTTGGTCAAAAACATTCGCCCGCCAAACACAAGTTTCAATAGCCTTCCGCATTCCGGGTCGAGAGGCGTTTTGCCTTCATCGCAACCAACAATTTCATCAGCCGGCAACCGAACAACGCCATGCGAACCTTCTTTCGTTTGTAGAGCAACCATTGCCATGCGAATAGCCACGCTGTGCCCTGCCTGCCCAGGCGTTAAATGATGCCATCCATCAACCTCGAATTCAGAGATAATGGATTGTCCGGGGTTCTTGGACGGCACGATGTAGATAAACCTGAAAACTGGAAATTCATCGGGAGTGAGCACAGCTGCATAGTAGACTGGCTCGCCTGAAGATCTTGAGTAACCTAGCAAAAGGCAACCGATGTCTCGATTTCGTGCCAAATCGGACGACCTCCCTTCGACAAAGACCTTCCTAACAGGTGCGCGCCCCGAAATGTCGCGCAACAAAGATCTGATGCTTTGGCGAGAAAACTTGTTTGGAATTGAAATGGAATGTGATTCTGAGGAATGAATGAGGTGGAAATAAATACGCGCGGCGACAGCGTTTTCCTTCCACTGCCCCATTAGGTAACTCCACATTTCCTTGTCGGTCGGTAAGCGGTCAACGGTGTGGGTGATACAGGTGCTCACCTTTGTTTTTAACTGCCCAAGTACGGTATCCTGATATTGCTTTAGCAGTGGATGCATTGCTGCGGTTTTTTCACTTTCGCACGTTGGTTTCGACAAGCTTGATTTGTGTTTCCGTCACGCCGTAGAGATCATAAACGAAGGAGTCAATTTGCTGGTCTGCGGCGGTGACGGCGTTTTGCAAGGTTTGCCGCTTCGATCAACCAGGCCTTGTTTTCGAGATCCCAACCAAGTTCGCGGAAAAAGGGATTCAGAAACTCCTGCCGCAGGCTGGCTTCGTCGTAACCGGGACTCTTGAGTTGAGCCAAGTTGCGCTCAAAGATGCTTACCAAGTGATTCGGTACCTTTTCAAAAGATTCAAAACTAGCGGCATTTGGCATGGGCGGAGGTTGCCAAAATCCTCAGGTGGTTACAAGGAGAACGACAAGACGGCAACCCGTCCTATTCTCACACATCCCCCCTTACTTCACCCCAGGCAGGGCGGGGGTGAAACAATTGAGGGAAAAGCCGTCCGGGGTGAAGCCGCCCACCCAGACTGAAAAGTTGAAGTATTTGGTGAGGGCGTCCACGGGGGGGAGGAGGGAGAAATCGCACCAATCTTTGAACTGGCCGGCTTCCTCGACCGTGGAGATTTTGTTCATCCTGATTTCCAGGCCCAGCAGGCCGAGCAGGTCGGGGCCTGAAATGGTCTCCTTGCGCAGGGTCTCCAGCAGGATGCGCGTGCTCTCCTTGTCGTTGCTGAAGGCGAATATGCCGGCGCTCATCCCGCCTCCGGCTTTTTGCGCCGCCTCGCCCAGTCCGGGCGTCTGGCTCAAGCCGGGTTTGTCGCTGTCGTTGCTGCGCAGGAACTCCTCCAGCATGGCCACGTCGCTGGTGAAGGCGACGTAGCCTCCGCTGGCGGCAAAATGAAAGGTGCGGCCGCCGATATTGGCCGGCAAAGCGGCCGAGTAGATGGTGCGCCCCAGGAACTCCCGGTCCTTGATCTTGTCGGCCTGGGTGAGCAGGCCCAGGGCGACTTTGAGGGCGGAGGCCAGCTTGAGCGGGCTGGGGGAGCCGATGAGGTAGATTTCCGGCGCCTGGCGCAGATCGCCCAGGGTAGTGTTGACAGGATTCCGCTCATAATTGATGATGTCGTCGCCCAGACTGCCGAGCAATTCGGCTTTCAAATCATATTTCTCATCCTTGACCTTGCCCGCCAGGTCGAGGGCGTAGTTAAGCGACTGGCTGATGGAGGGATAGATTTGGTTCAAGGTGGATTCCAGGAGCCGCCAGCTTTTCGGAAGATCCAGGCGCACCCGGCTGAACTTCACCGCATCGGCCGGGACGAAGGGCGGCGGCGCGGAGTCCTTGGCCTCGGTGGTCAGGACTTGCAAAAGCCCGCGGCGGCTGGATTCCGGGGCGTCCACGAAGAACTGCAAAGTCAAGCCCTCCGGCGTGTCGCGATAGGCCACGGAGGCGGAAGTCAGGCCGGTGAAGCCCAGAGTGGCCAGAGCGCCATTGGCGGCCGCGGCATCGGCGGGGGGCGACTGTCCTGATGCTGCGGCCGGGGCGGGTGGTTTTGCGAAATCGGCCAGCACAGCCCTGGCGTTGAACCAGGCGAAAAAGGGCGCGCCCTGGAGGCGGGCGGCGAAATCGTTCTGGAAGGCCGGTTGCTCATCCAAACCGGCCAGGAGGCCCCCGGCCTGGCGGGCCAGAATTTTTTCAATGACCTGGGTGGACTGGCTGACAATGAGGAGGGAACCGGATTGCCCAAAGGTCAACTCCACTTTTTCGGGCGCCGGTTTGGGCAGGAGGTTATCCGCGCCGTTGGTGTCGGTCAGGTTGGGGAGAAGTTTCTGAAGGGAAAGTTCATCGGAGGTCATCATGAAGGTGGCGAACTCCGTCTCGCGGATTTTTGCGGTTTTCAGCGTTTTCCCGGCATCAATCCATTTTTTCTTGAGGGCCGCCAGGTTGGTGGCGAGTTGGGGGGCATGGTCCCTGGCGTCGAGCAGAAGAACCGCGGCGTAATGTTCGTCGGAATTGGCGGCAGGATCCACCGGCAGGATGGCGAAGGTGATCTGGCCCTGGGCCAGGCCCTGGTAGTCGGCGAAATGGATGCCCCATTGGCGTTCCAACGGTGCCAGCGCGGCGGTTTGAAATTTGTCGTTGAATTTATCCTTGAAGGCCTTGACCGCCGGATCGCGCCACAACCGGCCCATGGAGGAATTGGTCAGAACGGCCAGCGCCTTGCCGGCGTCGGGCATGGCCACCACCAGCACGGTGTCTTTGGGGAGCAGCTTCTGCGCCGGCAGTTCCGCCGCGCCAGCGTGCCAGACCGCCAGGAGCATGGCCATGGGCCAAAAGGAGTGAATTGTCATGGGGCAGCAGGATGAGGCGTCACTGGGAGGCCGTTTTCTTGAGGCGGCGGGAGGGTTCCAGGTAACGGTAGGGATTGCTGGGATTGTCGTTGTCGTAAGCAAAAGAATCCCGGTGCTTCAAAAAGAAAACGACCGCGTCCACCGGAATGGCAAAACCGAGGCCCTCGCCCGAGGTGATTTTCATGTTGGTCACGCCGACGACTTCGCCGCGCAGGTTGAAAAGAGGGCCGCCGCTGTTGCCCGGGTTGATCTGGGCGGTGGTCTGCAAATAGAGTTCGCCCTGCAACTGGCGGGTCTTGGTGCTGACAATGCCCTCGGTCACGCTACGTTCCAAACCCAGCGGGCTGCCGATGGCAAAAACCCGTTCCCCCACGGCCAGCGCGTCCGAGTCGCCCAGGGAAACATGCATAAATTTGGGCGCGTCCTTGTCCTCCACCTTGAGCAGCGCCAGATCGCCGAATTTATTGAGGGAAACGATTTTGACCTGTTTGTAAGCCTTCCGCTCCAACTCCCCGTTTTTCTGCTGGAAGACCTCCACGGAAATCTGGGTTTCGCCTTCCGTCACATGAAAATTGGTGATGAGAAACCCGTCCTCGTTGATGAAAAATCCCGAACCCAGCCCGCCGGGCGTGCGCACCTGGACGACGGCCGCGCCCAGTTCGGCGGCCAATTCGCGCACGCTGCGCTCTTTCAGGGCGCCCGCCCCGGTGGAAAAGAATCCCTCCCCCGCCGCGGAGCCGGACCGGAGGGGCGCGCCGGGTGGCGGGGCGGCCGGAGGTTCTGGAACGGCGGCGACCGGGGGGACCGGGGCGGTGATTTTTGCGGCGGGCGATGTGTCGTTGCTCAGCTTGAGAATTTGGCTGCGGGGAATGACCAGCACGGTGTAGCCGATGTCAATCACAACTTCGTCCGGCTTCTGCGCGAGAATGGTGCCGCTGACCGAGGCCTTGTCTTTCAACTGCACGGTGGCGCCCGGCAGGGCGAACCCGCCGAGCAGCAACGCCGCGCATAAGAATATTTTGCACATGGCCTAAAAGTAGCTTAAGCCATGAAAATAACAAGGGCGGCGCGGCGGAATTTTGTCCAGGTCCGACCCATCCGACCCATCTGACCGATCCTTCCGATCCATCTGCGCACGCGGCAAGCCTGGCCGACGCAATCCGCAATCCGCAATCTACAATCCGCAATTCCCCAAAAACGCCCGCCTTTTCCCCGCTTGCAATCATGGCCCATTTAGGTTGTCCTTGCCGCCATGAGACTGGATTTTCTCCCGTTCGATTTGCGCCTCAAGCACCGTTGGGCCATTTCCAGCGGCCCCCAGTCCGGCCACGATCAAAGCCGGACGGCGGTGGTGCTGGTGCGGTTGAGCGACGGCCCGGCCCTGGGCTGGGGCGAGGCGCCCGCCAGCGCGCGTTACCAGGAGACGGTGGCCTCGATCACCGCTTTTCTGGCCGGGGTGCAGGCGGACCGGCTTTCCTTCGCCAATCTCGCGGCCAGCATGGACTATTTGGAAAAGCTGGCGCCGGGCAATTCCTCGGCCAAAGGCGCGGTCAACGTGGCGCTGGCCGACGGCGCGGCCCGCCTGGCCGGCCAGCCGGTTTATGATTTTCTCAACCTCGGCTTCACGGAAGGCAAACACCTGACCTCCCTCAGCATCGGCCTGGACACGCCCAAAAGAATCCGCGACAAAGTTTTGGAAGCCGACTCCTTCCCCGTCCTGAAACTCAAAGTGGGCGCGGCCAGCGACCGCAAAAATCTGGCGGCCCTGCGCGAAGCGGCCCCGCTCAAAACCGTCCGGGTGGACGCCAACGAGGCCTGGCCCACCAAGGAGGAGGCCTTGCGGAAGATCGAATGGCTGGCCCAGGACCCCCACATCGAATACATCGAACAGCCCATGCCCGCCGCCACGCCGCCCGGGGATCTGGCCTGGTTGAAGCAACGCTCCCCCCTGCCGATTTTTGGCGATGAATCCTATCATCATGCCGGCGACGCCGCCCGTTGCGCCGAATGCTACCACGGGGTCAACGTCAAGCTCATCAAAGCCGGCGGCATCCTCCAGGCGGCGGAAGCCTTGAAGGCCGCGCGCCGGGCCGGGCTGAAAACCATGATCGGCTGCATGGTGGAAACCAGCATCAGCACCAGCGCCGGGATGCACCTGGCCGAACTGGCCGACCACCTTGACCTGGACGGCAACCTCCTCGTCCGCAACGATCCCTTCACCGGCCCGACAGTCAAGAATGGAATCCTCTCCTTCGCCGCCGCGAAGGAGAAATTCGGCCTGCGCATCCGCCCGCGCAAAGCCGATCCTTTTGCCTGACCAAGGCCCGCCAAACCGCAAAACGGACATTCTTTTTTTGGGTTGAATCTTTTCTGAGGCAAGGGGTCATGGGTGGGCGGGAAAGGTAGGGCGGGCAGTCCTCTGCCCGCCGTTGGGCATTGGGCGTGGAATCAACGATGAGCTACCGTCGTGCGGCGGGCAGGGGACTGCCCGCCCTACCAGCTAAGACTGACGCATTACCAACGGCGCGCGATTGACTTTTCCGCCCTGCCACCCCATCCTCCGGCTGATCTCAAGCGCCTTTATCTGATATGAATTGTTTGGCTCGCTTTGTTGCCGGTTTTTGCGTGGCTGCTCTTCCTGTGGCGGTTATGGCCCAGCCGCCGGCTTCGCAGGGCGCCGCGCTGCAACATCGCTACAGCTTCGATGGCGACGCCAGGGATTCGGTGGGCCACGCCGACGGCACCCTGCAAGGCGCGGCCACCATCAGCGACGGCCAGGTCCACCTCGACGGAACCCGGGGCAGTTACGTCAACCTGCCGGGCGGCCTGATCGCCGGCGACAAGGCCGTGACCTTTGAATTCTGGGCCAGCCTTGGCGTCAACCGCGGTTGGTGCCGCGTCTTCGATCAGGGCACCGAAACGCCCGTCAACAACGGCCGGCTCGACCTCTATTTCTGCCCCCACAGCGGAGCCGGGGATTTTCGCCTGACGGTGATGGATCCCAATCCGACGGAGCGTGTCATCCGCGTTCGTGGTAATCTGGACAACCAGACCAATCTGCACGTCGCCTGCGTTCTCGATCCCGCCTCGGGCTTTATGGGGATTTACACCAACGGCAGCCTGGCCGTCTTCACCAACAACCTGGCCTCGCTGGACAGCGTCGCCACCAACCGCTTCTACCTGGGCCATTCCCTCTTCAACACCGACCCCGGGCTAAACGGTTCCATTGACGAATTTCGCATCTACAACGCCGCCCTCAGTGCCGCCCAAATATCAAACAGCTTCAAAAACGGCCCGAACGCCGTCCTGAAATAACCCGGCCAAAAATATGGAAACGCAGCCTCCACCCATAAGCCTCCCACCCCAATCCCAACCGGCCTCTCCCGCCAGGGGCAACGACAAAATCTGGAGCATGTTCAGCCACCTCTCCGTTTTTCTTGGCATCGGCATCCTGTTGGTGCCGTTCGTCGTCTATCTCGCCATGAGGAACGAGTCGCAGTATGTGGCGGACAACGCCCGGGAGGCCTTGAATTTTCACATCTCCTTCCTGATCTATGGGGTTTGCTGCATCCCTCTTTACTTTATTTTCATCGGTATTGTCTTGCACCTAATCCTGGTGCTTGGCCTGTTTATTTTTGCCATTGTGGCGACGATCAAAGCCTCGGAGGGCGGATGTTACCGTTATCCGCTGACGATCCGGCTGGTGCAATGAAAACAAATTCGTCATTGCCCGGCTTGGCCCTCTTCGCGCTGGTTCTCGTCCCATTGGGCTGCGCGGATCATTCGGTTCCGCCCCCCTCCCGCCAGTCTGCCTCCGCCAGCGCGGTTGACTGCGGAGCAGGATCATCAGCGAACGATGGATCTTCTCCTGTGGTGCGCCGTGCCAACGAACCCGCCTAAATGTCAGTCCGTGTTCGTTCGTGCAGGGAATGAAAGCGCCCGTCCTGGACAACATCGCCTGGTACAACGGAAACAGTCCCGACGGCTACACCGGCAGGGGGTTTAATATTTCCGGCCGCACGGGCGGCCCGCACCCCGTCGCCCAAAAACAACCCAACCCCTGGGGCCTCTGCGACATGACCGGCAACCTCTGGCAATGGTGTCACGATTGGTGCGGCCCCTATCCCGGCGGCGCATCCACCAACCCGGCCGGCCCGGCCGCGGGCACGGAGCGCGTCAATCGCGGCGGCAGTTTTGGCAGCGGCCCGCGCGAGGAGCGTTGCGGCAATCGCGCCAAAAAGCCGCCCGCTGAAGCCAGCACCTACCGGGGCTTCCGGCTGGCCCTCTGCCCCGTCCAATAATTCAACAGCGTCGGCGTTTTTCAACAATTTCCATTGACGGAAGCCCCAAGTTGTGTCGAGATGAACAACGCGTGTTTAAACGCAGTTTTAACGGGTCGCAATTCATGTCCAAAATTTCGCGAAAAACGTTGACTGCCGGCGGTTCAGGCAGCACGACGAAATACGACGCCCATCACAAGGTGCTGGCCAAGACCTACGGCGCCCAGGCCGGGCTGCGCCGCGAATTGTCCGACTCCAAAGCCGCCGTGGCCGAACGCGCCGAAATTCTCAACATTTTCGCCGAGTGCAACGACCCGCAGCGCGCCTGGCTGCTGCTGGAGGATTACTTTGAAAAGCTTTCCCTGTCGCGCAAAGATTTCGCCAGCCACGATTGGTGGCCGCGCGTGCTTTCCGCCCGGGGCAAAAAGCGCCTGGAAGAAACCGCCATTCTCTTCCTCCGCTCCAGCCGCCCGCTCCCCACCGAGTTGCTGGCGCACGCCAATCCCGCCCGTTTTGCCGAGATCGAGCAATCGGAAAAGGAGGAGCACCTGGTGCAGCGCCTGGAACACTGGCTTTTCCCCAGCGCGCCCACCCATCTGGATTCCCCGCGCGCCACTCTGCGCGTGGCCTGCGAGGCCGGGCCGGTGGCGGAAGACTCCGCGCTGCATGGCTTGACCGTCTCCTTTCACATCTTTCGCCAGCGCACGGGGGAAAAGGTCAAAACCCTGGGCGAAGTGGTGGACCTGACCAACCGCGCCACCCACGAGCAGGAACTCTTTTCCTTCGCCGATTGGGAATTTATCCAGTGGCTGGGCCAAAGCCATGCCGACCCCGAGGGCCTGTGGAACGCGATGGTCTTGACCGGAGTGGAATTGCTGCAATGGCTGGTGCAATGGGGCGATAAATCCCGGCTCCTGCTGGGCCCGGCCGGCCAGCCCGTTGTTTTTCACGGCGATTTGGCCGAGTTGAAGCCGCGCCTGGAAACGGTGCAAGGCCATCTTTATTTCACCCATCATCTGGCGCTCCCATCGGGCCGGTCGCATTGCTTGAGCGAGGTCAAATTCTTTTCCGGGCGGCCTTCCCTGGCGCTGGTGGACAACACCTTCTATTTGCTGCGCAGCGCGCCGCCGGACGACCTGCTCAATTCCTGGGCCCAACAGCAGGCCCTGCCCGTTCACAAACTGAGCCGCCGCCTGCTCACCCAACTGCGCAAAACCCAGTCGGCCAACGGCCCGGCCTGGGAACAATTGTGCGAGGTGCAAAAAGCCGTCCCCCGCTTCACCTTCGAACTGGCCGAGGATGTCGTGCGGGTGCGCCTGCTGGCCAGGAGCGAGGCCGACCAAAGCCTCTGGCATTGGAACAACAGCGAATGGCGCGCGGACGGCCCGCCCGATCCGCCCGCCCGCCGGCCGACCATCCTGGACGATCCTCGACTTGACAGCGCCGTGCAGTGGTTGCGCCGCCTGGACTGGTTCACCCCCGAACCCGGCCTCTGGCACGGGGATGCCAATGAAAACTTCCTCGCCTCCCTGGCCGCCGCCTGGCCGGACCGGCCGGCCGAGGCCGAATACCTCGGCAACGCCGCCTTTCACCGCCTCTTCCTCGCCTCCCGCCCCTTGCGGCCGCGCCTGCTCGTCAAAGGCAGCGGGATTGATTGGTTCTCCGTTTCGGCGGAATGGGAAGCCGAAGGGCTTAAATTGACTGCCGCCGATTTGCAGCGCCTCCAATCCGCCACCGGCCGCTTCATCAAACTGCCCGACGCCGGCTGGCTGGAACTGGACGCCGCGGCGGTGCAATCCGCCCACGAAGCGATGGCCGACCTGGGGGTGGAGGGACTGATCCCCGTTCCCCAGCGTCTCAGCCTGGCGCAAGCCGCGCATTTGGACGAAGCGGGCCTGCAAACGTTCGGCGACACGCCCCAGGCGAAAATGTTGCGGCAAAGCCTGGCCGAATTTCGCGGCATACCCGCCACGCCGCTGCCCGATGGCATTTTTGCAGAATTGCGCCCCTACCAGCGGGCGGGATTCGATTTTCTCTGTCATCTCAGCCGCCACCAGTTGGGGGGAATTCTGGCCGACGACATGGGCCTGGGAAAAACCCTGCAAACCCTGGCCTGGCTGGCCTGGATGCGCGCCAGCACCGGGCAGCAAAAGCCCGCCCTGGTCATCTGCCCGGCGTCCGTCCTGCACAACTGGCGGCGCGAAGCCAACCGCTTCACCCCCGCCCTCAAAGTGCTGGTGCTGGAAAGCGGCGCGGCCCGCCACAACCTGCGCCGGCAAATTCCCGCCTTCGATTTGATCGTGACCAATTACGCCCTGCTCCGCCGCGATCTGGAGGCCCTGCAAAAATTCGACTTCCGCGCCGTCATTTTGGACGAGGCCCAGTTCATCAAAAACCCCGACGCCCAGATCACCCAGTCTGTCAAACAATTGCGCGCCGGCCAGCGCCTGGCCCTGACCGGCACGCCGCTGGAGAACCGCCTGCTGGATCTGTGGAGCATCGTGGATTTTGTCCAGCCCTCCTATCTCGGCAGCCAGCAAAAGTTCCGGGAAAAATACGAGCCGCGCGGCGAAAATGCCGCCGACGAACAGCGCATCGCCCGCCGCCGCCTCTCCTCCAAACTGCGCCCGCTCCTCCTGCGCCGCCTCAAAGTGGAAGTGGCCGACGACCTGCCCGACCGCATCGAGCAGCGCCGGGACTGCGAACTGGGCGAGGCCCAGCGCAAACTCTACCTGGCCGAACTGCGCCGCAGCCGCGAGCAGGTCATGAGCACGGTGGCCGAGCGCGGGTTGAACCGGAGCACCATCCACGTTTTGGCCGCCCTCACCCGGCTGCGCCAGATTTGCTGCCATCCCCAGCTTGTCAACAATGATTCCCCCTCCGGCAAGACCGAGACCCTTTTTGAATTGCTCGATCCGTTGCTGGCCGGCAACCAGAAGGTCCTCGTCTTCAGCCAATTCGTGCGGATGCTGCGCATCCTGGAAAAGGATTGCGCCGCCCGGCAAATCCGCACGCATATTCTGACCGGCGAAACCAAGGACCGCCAGCAAGTCACGGAGGCCTTTCAGAACGATCCGGCCGCCTGTCTCTTTCTCCTCAGTCTGCGCGCCGCCGGGACGGGCCTGAACCTGACCACCGCCAGCAACGTGGTGCTCTACGATCCGTGGTGGAACCCGGCGGTCGAGGCCCAGGCGATTGACCGTTCCCACCGCATCGGCCAGCTTCGCACCGTCAACGCCTTCCGCCTCATCGCCCCCGGCACCGTGGAGGAAAAAATCTGGGAACTACAGCAGCGCAAGGCCCAGACCATCGCCGACGTGCTGGGCGAGCGGGGCTTCGCCACCAACCTCACCCCCGCCGACTTGCAATACCTCTTCGCCGAGGATTAACGCAAAGGCTGGGGCAATGCAAAATGCAAAATGAAGAATTAAACGCAAAGGGGCGAAGACGCAAAGGCGACAAGGTTTTTTCTTTCCTTAGCGTCTCCGCGTCTTTGCGCCTTTGCGTTGAAATTCTTCCGGCACCTTGAATGGGGACGGCTTAACCGCAGCCCGCGTGCAGGAGCGGGCGCACGAACAACAGGAGGAGATCAACTTCGGACAAGTGCCCTTGGAGGTGCTTGATTTCGTAGTGGACTCGCGCGGCCAGAAATTGGTGGGCAACCCCGCCCACGGCGGAGAACAGATGACGGAGGAGTATTAGGCACCGTGGTCATGCTCCAATTTGGCTCTCTTCAGAATCAACTCACAAACCTCCGCTGGGTCAACAGCAAGGCCGCTCAGATTGATGGAAAAGTCCGTAAAACCAAGCTGACGATTCAATTTGGCAAATGCGCGTCTCCGACTGGGTAAACGGCTTAGAAAAGGACAGGCCTGATGAAGCACGAGGCAAACAAAACTGCTCGAAGTAATAGTCCTCGGGTATGCGTCGACAATCTGGCTCCACGGGATAACACCTACACCCAAGCTCCGGTCGAAAACCCCGCTGTCGTCAATAATCAGCCGCGGCCGAGCGTCCAGGAGCTGCCAGACAAAAACGAGTGCGCATGCACCAAAGAAGATAATGCTCATCCAACCGACCCATTTGTCTGGGCTTCGCAACAAGAGAAAGACCCCACTGGCGACAAAGGCCAAGCTGGCTATCAGGAGTGGCACGATCTTCCAATAAGAACGCTTGAAAACAAATTGTTCAATGATGGGCATGGTGTGAAGTCGCCTAACAATTAATATCCAATGAGCGGGGCTCCATGCTTGCAAACGGTCATTCGGCCGCCGCCGGCGGCGGAGCGTTTCGCTTGGCCATGACGGCGTCCACGATTTTTTGGGCCAGTTCGGGCTTGTCAACCAAAGCCTGGCGGGCGGCGTCCTTGCCCTGGCCGATGAGTTCGCCGTTGAATTGCAGCCAGGCGCCCTTTTTCTCGACCACGCCATGCGTCAGCCCCACGTCTATGATGCTCCCCTCCTTGTTGATGCCGTGATTGTAAAGGATTTCAAACTCGGCCTCGGCAAAGGGCGGCGCCACCTTGTTCTTGACAATCTTCACCTTGACCGCGTTGCCGATGGCCGCGCCGGCGGCGTCCTTGATGGTGTCGCGCCGCCGGATGTCAATACGAATGCTCGCGTAGAATTTCAGGGCCTTGCCGCCGGGCGTGGTCTCCGGATTGCCGAACATGATGCCGACTTTCTCGCGCAATTGATTGGTGAAGACGCAGGTGGTCTTGGATTTGGCCAGCACGGCGGTCAGCTTGCGCAGGGCCTGGCTCATCAGGCGCGCCTGCATGCCCATCGTCGCCATGCCCATCTCCCCCTCCAGTTCCGCCTTGGGCACCAGGGCGGCCACCGAGTCAATCACAATGACATCCAGGGCGTTGGAGCGGGCCAGGGTTTCGCAAATGCTCAGGGCCTCCTCCCCGCTGTCGGGTTGGGAAACCAGCAGTTCGTCCAGGTTGACGCCGAGTTTTTTAGCGTAGGCCGGGTCCAACGCGTGCTCGGCGTCAATGAACGCGGCCAATCCCCCGGCCTTCTGGGCGTTGGCGATGACGTGGAGCATGAGGGTCGTTTTGCCCGACGATTCCGGGCCGAAAATTTCCACCACCCGCCCGCGCGGCACGCCGCCCACCCCCAGCGCCAGGTCCACCGAGAGCGCGCCGGTGGGAATGAAGCCGATGCCCACCTTGGCGCGGGCATCGCCCAGGCGCATGATGCTGCCGTCGCCATAAGTCTTGGTGATGGAGGAAATGGCCGCGTCCAGATCGCGCTGCCGGCCGGCGGAAATTTTGGATTCGGCGGTTTTGTCGGTGGTTTTGTCGGTGGGTTTTTCCGTTTTTGGGGCCATAGTATGGTGGCGTTTAAAGGTTATTGTTTAGTAACAGATCACTTTTGGGTGGGACGGCTGAGGTAGGGCGGGCACTCCGCTGCCCGCCGCGGCGCGCACGGAGTGCGCGCCCTACCACCCAAGACTGAGGGGTTACATTGTTTCTGCGGTAAAAAATGCACCGGGCGGGCGGGGTTAGTCAATGTCCGCCTCACTTTCATTTTCCAGCCCGTCCCAATCCAGGCAAAGCCCTCGTTGGGAGGAGGCGGCAAAATCGAGCAGCGTCCGGGCGGGCGCGCTGGTGAAATTCTTCCGGGCGTCGGCCAGGGCGGCGGAGAAATTGCCCTGACGGCGCAAGAGCAGATGATACAGTTGTTTCAATTCCAGCCGTTCCGCAGGGGAAAAGCCGGCGCGGCGCAGCCCGATGGTGTTCAAGCCGCCCAGGCGGTTGATCCCGCGCGCAATGGTAAAGGGCGGCAGGTCCTTGCTGATGGCCGCCCCGCCCTGCATCAGGGCCAGCGTGCCTACGCGGGTGAACTGATGCACCAGGCAATTCCCGGAAATAAAGGCGCGGTCGGCCACCTCGACATGCCCCGCCAGGAGCGCGCCGTTGGCCAGGACGACATGGTCGCCCAGGCGCACGTTGTGGGCCACATGCGAGTTGACCATGAGAAAATTGTGCGAGCCGATGACGGTGGCTTCACCGGCCCTGGCGGAACGGTGCGCCGTAAACCCTTCCCGGAAAAGATTATGGGCGCCGATTTCCAGGCGGGCCGGCTCGTCCTTGTACTTTACGTCTTGGGGCGCCTCGCCGATGACGCAACCCGCGTAAAAGCGGTTCCCCCGGCCAATGGTGGTTTGGCCGGTGAGAAACACGTAAGGCCCGATGCGGCAGTCCGGCCCAATGGAAACTTCCCCGTCAATCACCGCGTACGGGCCAACTTCGACGCTGGAATCCAATTGCGCCCCGGGGTGGACGATGGCAGTGGGATGGATCATGGGGTGGTGGCGGACGAAGAAGATTACCGGATCCGCCGTCCGCAAACAGTCGCGTTTTTCATGCCGTCAAAAATGGCCCCCGGCCCCGGGCAGGTCAAGCCGGAGCTTTGCCGGAACGGCGAAATAAGTTGATTCTTACGGCCCGCCTGCCGACCCTGTTCGCCGGGGGCACGATGGAGAAATTTGCCGTGCGAGAAGCCCAGATACAAAAATATGAATGCCATTGCTGAAGAAAAATTGTTGCCGGCGCTGACCACACTGCCCTCCGACGACCTGCGCCAGATCATGTGGCGCTTTGCCGACCGTTACGAACTGCAGATGCTCGTGCAAAGCGCGCGCGGCGTCGCGCGCGGGCCGGTCGCCAGGCTGGTCGCCAACGGCGGCCGCAACTCGCACGACTGGACGGCGGCCAAAGCCAGTCTCCTGCCCCACTTCGACGAGAGCGGCCTCACCGCGGCCTTCCTCGATCCGGAACAGGGCGGGTTCATCGCCGGGCCAAAGAATCTGGCGCTGGCGCTGATCGCGTTTGAATTGTCCTGGGTGGACGCGGGCGCGGCCACGAGCGGTCTGGCGGGCAATCTGGGCCTGGCCCCGATTCAGGAGCGCGGCACGCCGGAGCAACGGGCCAAATACGTGGCCAACGCCACTCCGCGCAAGCCCGGGGAAAGCCGCCGGCAGGTGCGGGCCGCCTTCGCGCTCACCGAACCCATTCCGTTCGTGGGCGTCGAGACCGGCATGCTGGCCGGCAAAGTGCGCGTCGCCGAATGGCAGGAGGGACAGGAACCGCTGCTGCAAGTGGACAAACGCGGCCGCTTCATCACCAACATGGGTTTCGCCAACGTCGTCACGGCCGCCGTCGAGTCCGACGACCCCCGGCTCAAGGGCAGTTGCATGGTCATTTTGGAAGAAGGCGATCCGGGCGTATGGGATCGCGGCACGCCGACAAAGAAACTGGTTCACCAGCTTTCCTCCACCAACGACCCGGTCTTCAATCTCAAAGTGCCCGCCAGCCGAATTGTCGGCGGCTACACGATAAAGGACGGGGTTATCATCCCGAACTACTCGCATGGCGAAATCATCGAAGCCGTGTTCCGCCGCACTCGCGTCACCGTCGGCTTGATGACTTCGGCGAAACTGCTTTCCGCCGTCGAGCCGGTGATTCTTTACCACCGCCGGCGCTTTCGCGGCGGCCAGGGCGCGCCCGGCACGCCGCGTTACGAACTGGGCATCCAGCAAAAGCAGGACGCGCTCCACCGCCTCGTGGACATCTGGGCCACGGGCGAGGCCAGCGCGTCGCTGGGCTTCGCGGCGGCGCGATTGTTCGACGAACTTGACCCGCTGGAAAAGGAAAAGGACCGCATCCTCGCCGGGAAAAAATTGACCGGGCGCGCCGCGTTTAAGGAAGTCGCCAAGGCCCAGGAGGAAGCGTTGCAATTGCTCAATAAGCGCCAGCCGGTGGAAAGTCCGCTCGCCAGGTTCGCCCAACTGGATTCGCTCGCCAATGTCCTGTGCCCCGCCTGCAAGCTTTGGAACACCGGCCACGGCGCCAACATGATGCGCGAAGCCGTCAGCCTCATGGGCGGCTACGGCGTGACGGAGGATTGCCCCGGTTTCCTCGGCCAGAAATGGATGGACGCGCAACTGGAAGCCACTTACGAAGGCCCAGAGGCGGTGCAGCGATTGCAGCTTTCCATCACCATGACCAACGAACTGTTCCTCGCCCAGTTCAAGCAATGGATTGCCGAAATGAAACGCCTCTCCTCCGACCGTCCCGGCACCGGCGCTTGCGCCCTCGGCACGGCCATGAAACTCTGGCTTTGGACGCTGCACCATGTGCAAACGGCCGCGGATGCCGACGGCGCCAAGCTTTACCACAAGACGCGCCAAGGGGTGACCTTCCCGCTGGCCGACGCGCTCTGCTGGTTGCTGGCCGCGCGGCAATTCATCCTCGACGTTATTGAACTGGAAACCAAGGGCGCGGAAAACCCCGCCCTTGCCGGCGGACTGGCCGGCACGGTGGCGTTCTTTACCGACCTTTGCCATGTGCAGTCGGCCCGGGCCGCGGGCGAAGTCGGGCGTATTGCCGCCGAAATCGTCCACGGCTACAACCGCCACCCCGCGTGGGACGAAGCGGGCTGCCACACCTGTTACGGCGCCGAGGAACTCACGGCGCTGGAGGGCATCATTCCCGGCATAGACGGCTCGGCCCGCGCCTATTCCGACGTGGCCGAATCCGGCGAGGCGCATCCGCCCAAAGCCGGTCCGTGCGTGAAATGCCCCGGCCTGGAACCGTTCGTCGCGCTCCGCGCCAAACTGGACACCTGCCTGACCGGCTGCCGACTGGCCAAAGACCGTGCCGCCGAATCGCTGACCAAAGTGATGACGCGCGAGGCGCTGGATTATCCGGTTTAGCCTCACGCAAAAAAGAAGGTTTTGTTGACGTGAGCCAATGAACCAACAAGAACAATCTCCAATTTACCGCCCGCGCAAGGGCGCGGACATCGTTTGTGTCGGATTTGGCCCGGTTCTCGGTCTGAGGTCGCAAATTGCGATCTCAAACGCCCAATCATTTGTTCGACAGGGATTTGCGTTTTACGATACGTCGACGTTCAAAGTCGCAAATTGCGGCCTTGAAGCGCGGAAAGCGGCGCATTGGATAAGTAATTCTTCCATGACACTTCAGCTTACAAATGAGGAGGTTGCGATCTTGAGGTCACAATTTGTGACTTCATGTTCGTAGATTCGCCAATGTCGAAGCCAGCCTCAGAAACCCCGCCCATTGACCGCCCGCGCAGGAACGCGGACACCGTGTGCGCCGGATACGGCCCGGCGGCGGGATTGACACCCGGGCTGGTTCAACTTAAGATGAACTTGATATGAATACGGTGATCAATGCCAAGGAACTGCGCGCCTCGCTGCCCGCGCTCGTCGGGAAGGTGCGGCGCGGCGCGCGTTTCACGGTGCTTTATCGCAGCCGGCCGGCGTTTCAAGTCGTGCCCGTGGACGACGCGCCCGGCGTGGCGTGCGAGGTGGAAAATGATCCTCTTTATCGCGCCAAACCGCTGGGGCGCTCAACCGACGGCCGGTCCGCCGCCGATCACGACTCCATGCTTTACCGCAAATGAAGGGGCTTTTCGTGGACACAGCGGGCTGGGTGGCCTGCGCCGATGCCGCTGACCCCGCACACCGGCGGTCCGCCGCCGCGCGGGACCGCTGGCTGGAGGTGGGCGGCGTCCTGGTGACCTCTGATTATATCGCTGACGAAACGTTGACGTTTCTCCGCTTGCGGCTCGGCCTGGCCGCAGCGGAAGCGTGGTGGCGGCTGGTGGACGGCAGTCCGCGCTTGCGCTGGGAATTTGTGAGTCTGGCGCGTGCGGACAAGGCGCGCAACCTCTTCTTTCGCTATCATGACAAGGATTTTTCCTTCACGGACTGCACCAGCTTTGTGGTCATGCGCGACCTTAAACTGCGCGAGGCCTTGACCACTGACCACCATTTCGCGCAGGCTGGATTCACCGTCCTGCCTCATTGACCGGCCACGCAAAAACATAATGGAAGCTGCCGAGACCACAACGCCCGCTCCCGCCATCGAACGCCCGCGCATGGACGCGGACATCGTCTGCGTCGGCTTTGGCCCGGCCACGGCGGGTTTTCTCTCCACGCTGTCCAAACAACTCGTCCATGCCGACGGCACGCCCGCGGTGGAAAGCGCCGTGGCGCCCGGTCTGCCGCTCCAGGTGCTTTGCTACGAACGCGCGGACGACATCGGCTTTGGCGTTTCCGGCGTGGTCACCAAAGCCCGCGCCTTGCGGGCGAGCTTTCCGGATATTGACAAGGCCGGCATCCCCATGGCCGCGCCGGTCGGCGAAGAGAAAGTGCTTTACCTGCTCGATCCCGCCGGAGCGAGCCGGCGTTCGGCCATGCTGCGGCTCGCCGACAAATTTGTTCGCGCGTGCAAATGGGCGCTGCCCTTCGAGCGCGAGGCGCTGAAGCTGCCCTGGACACCCGGCTTCCTCCACAAGCGCGGCGGCATGGTGCTCTCGATGGGACAATTCATGCAGTGGGTTGGCGCGCAGGTGCAAAGCACGGGCGCCGTGCAAATCTGGCCCGGCACGCCCGTCTCCCAGGCGCTCATTGAAAACGGAAAAGTGGCCGGCGTCCGCCTGCTCGATCAAGGCGTGAGCAAACAAGGCGCGCCCGCCGGCGGTTTCACGCCGGGCATGGACATTCACGCCGCGCTGACCGTGGTGGGCGATGGCCCGGTCGGTCCGGTCGGCCGGCAATTGGATGACCTTTTCGGTTTGCCGGAAAACCACCACACACGCGACTGGGCGGTGGGCATGAAGTTCGTCGTGGATTTGCCGGACGACACCGCGCTCCAACCGGGCACGGTGCTCCACACCTTCGGCTACCCCGAGCCGGAAATCTTCGGATTCTTCTACGTCCATCCCGGCCGCGTCGCTTCCCTGGGCATCTTCGTCCCGTCGTGGTTCGACAGCCCGGTGCGCACGACCTACCGCTACCTGCAGCATTGGATGATGCACCCGTATCTCTGGCATTTTCTCCAGGGCGGCAAACTCCGCTCCTGGGGCGCCAAGACGCTCGGTGAATCCGGCCGCCGCGGCGAGCCGCATCTGGCCGGCGACGGCTACGCGCGCATCGGCGAAGGCAGCGGCAGCACCAACATCCTCACCGGATCGGGCGTGGACGAAGCCTGGGCCACCGGCGCGCAACTCGCCGAAGCCGTGCTCGAATTGCTCAAGGCGAAGAAACCTTTCACCAAGGAAAACCTCGAAGCGGCTTACGGGCAGCGCCGCCGGGGCAGTTGGGTGGAACAGGAAGCTCGCGCCGCCGAAAAATCGCGCGACGGCTTTCAACACGGCTTCGTCGCCGGCCTGCTCGGCATGGCGCTGGCCGGTTTGAGCGGCGGACGCCTCGTCCTGCCCGGCCGGCCGCTGCGTCCGTGGGAACGCATTCCCCCGCTCGAAGATTATTTTCGCGGCCGCATTCCTCCGGGCGAAGTGCGCAAGATTCGCGACGACTGTTACGCGCGCGGCGTTTCCGCGCACGCCGCCCTCCTGGAACGCGCGGGCTGGCCGGCGATTCCTTACGATGGCCGGTTGCTCGTCTCCCATCAGGACGCCTTGCTGATGGGCGGGAAAGTGCAGGCCCCGCCCGGTTACGCCGACCACGTCGCGTTTATTTTTCCAAATCAATGCCAGCAATGCGGCACCAAGCTGTGCGTCGAAGTCTGTTCCGGCCAGGCCATCACCCCGGGTGAAAACGGCGTGCCGAATTTCGACCGCGAGAAATGCGTCCACTGCGGCGCCTGCCTGTGGAACTGCGCGACCGCCTCGCCGGAAAATCCGGAGCGCATGGCCGTGGCCTTCCGCGCCGGCGCGGGCGGCCTGCATTCGGCGGAAAACTGAATTGGAAACGCGCTTGCCTCCCAGCCATAAATGTGGGATTATCCCACCATGACAGTAATCGCCGACAGCAAGAAGCGGGTGGTCATGCCAGGCGCCCGGCCGGGCGACGTGTTTGCCTGTGAGGACGATGGCAACGGCCATTTCCTTCTGGTGCGCCTCAATAAACCGGCGCCGCCGAAGAAGAAAACCCGGGCGGAGGTGCGCAAGGCCATCGCGGCTTCCAAGATGAAGTTTGACCTGTCGTGGGACCAACTGCGTGAGATGACGCGCGAGCCATGATCCTGTTGGACACCAACGTCGTTGTGGATGCCCTGGACAAAACCCAGCCACACCACGCGTGGTCGAAAAAGCAGATTGAGGACGCCGTGGTAGCGGAAGGCGGTGGCATCAGTGTGGTGACGCTGGCGGAATTGTGCGCGGGAGCACGCGACCCGGAAGAGGTGGAACCGGAAGTCAAACGCCTGGGAATCACCGTGCATGATGTGCCTGCCGCGTCCGCGGCGCTTTGCGGCAAGGCTTATCGGCGCTATGTCGCCGCGCGGCGCGTTTCCGGCGGCGGTGCGCCGCCCAAAATGCCGCTGCCGGACTTCTTCATCGGCGCCCAGGCGGAGATCATGGGCTGGAAGATTGCCACGCGCGACCAGGAGCGGTTCAAAAAATATTTCTCCAAGGTTGCGCTGCTGACGCCATGAGCATGGCCGTGGCCTTCCGCGCCGGCGCGGGCGGCCTGCATTCGGCGGAAAACTGATGAATATCTCGATCATCCTCGCCCATCCGAACCCCGGAAGTTTCAACCACGCCATCGCCCGCACGGCGGCGGAGGCGCTGCTCCGGAACCGCCACAAGGTCGCGCTCCACGATCTTTACCACGAACAATTTCCGCCGCTGTTTTCCGCCGCTGAATTGCAAACGGACGCGCAACTTGATCCGGTCATCGCCGGTCATTGCCGGGAAATCGCCCAGGCCGGCGGCATTATCATCGTGCATCCGAACTGGTGGGGCATGCCGCCGGCGATTTTGAAGGGCTGGATTGACCGCGTGTTGCGGATGGAAATCGCCTACCGTTTCGTGGCCAACGACAAAGGCGAGGGCGTCCCCGTCGGGCTGCTCAAAGCCAGGGCGGCGATTGTTTTCAACACCGCCAACACGCCGGAGGACCGCGAGCGCGAGATTTTCGGTGATCCGCTGGAGAATTTGTGGAAGAAATGTGTGTTTGACTTGTGCGGCGTGAAGAATGTCCAGCGGCGGACGTTCGCCGTCGTGATCACGAGCACAGCGGCACAGCGCGCCGCCTGGTTGCAGGAAGTGCGGGCCACTGTGGCCGGGTGTTTTCCTTCAGAGAATGACTCCGAAGAGATGAAACGTTTATGAGCATCGCATACCAAATCGTCGTTTGCGCCGGGATCGTGCCCGATCCGTTGCAGACGCTTGAACCCGTCGCGTCGCCGGCCGGCCCGGCGCTGAAAAATGAAATGATGCTGCCCGCCATCCTCGATCCCTGGGCGGGCCACGCGCTTTATGAGGCGGCGAACCTGGCGAAGAACGCGCCCGGCAGCAAGGTCTGGCTCGTCAGCCTCGGACCCAAGGCCAAGCTCCAGCAGGTCATGATGACTGTGGCGCAAAAAGCGCCCTTTGAACTCGTGGCGCTCGACGGTCCCGCCAGCGGTTTCACCGAGGCGGCTGAAGTCGCCGCCGCGCTGGCCGAGGCCATCCAGGCCATTCCCGGTCTGGACAAATCCAGGCTGCTGGTCTTCGGCGGCTGGGAATCCGCCTCGCGCGGCGCGGGCGCGACGATGCAAATGGTCGGCGAACGGCTGGGCATCGTGGATCAGTTTCAAGGCGTGGACGAACTGAAAGTCAACGCCGACGGCTCGCTGGAAATTCTGGAGCGCATCGAAGGCGGCAGGCATCAGGTGTCCCGCTGTGCCGGGCCGCCGGCGTTGCTGGGGTGGGCCACGGGCAACCTGCCCGAGCCGAAAAACAATCCCCAGGTCGGGATGGCCAACATGCGCACCGTCATGCCGGCGTTGCAGAAGGCCAGGCCGGCCAAGCTCGCGGGCGAAGGATTAACGTTCGTCAGCGTGACGCGGCCCAAACAGCTTCGCGCCACCAAAATCGTCAAGGACCAGTCGCCGGACGCCATTGCGCAGGAAATCGTCGAGTGGATTAAGAGATGATTGCCGCGAAAAGGCGCAAGAGGCACAAAAAAAGAATGAAAACTCAAAAAGAAATCTTCCAACTCTGTGACCAAGTCCGCGAAACCTCCTTCGCCTTGCATCGCTACTTGCGACACGGCCATTTGGAGAAAGTTTATGAGAATGGCTTGGCGCACCGGCTTCGCAAAGCGGACGTCCAGGTAAAGCAACAGCATGCACTACAAGTGCTGGACGAAGAAGGCACGGTGCTCGGTGATTATTTTGCAGACCTGTTTGTTCAAGGTGAACTCATCGTGGAACTCAAGGCGTGCAAAGCACTGAGTGATGAGAATGTCGCCCAATTGCTCGGATACCTGCGCGGCTGTCGAGTCGAGCACGGTTTGTTGATCAACTTCGGTTCACGAAAACTTGAAGTCAGAAAATATATTCTCTCAGACACCATTTAGTTTTGTGCCTCTTGTGCCTTTTTGCGGCAAAAATTATGGAAACGATCCTCTTACTTGCTTATACGGAAGCCGGCGGCTCGCTCGCCAAGGCGGCTCGCGAAGCATTGCATGCCGCCCGTGCTCTGAACAAAGCCAGCGCCGGTTCGAATTTGTTCGTTGGGCTGATTGGTGAAAGCGTTCAAGCGGCGGCGGATTCCATCGCAGCCTGTCCCGCCACAAAGTATTTCGGCGTGGTTGGCGCGGAGTTTGCCCAGTCGCGCTATTCCACGGACGCAGCGGCGGCGGAAGCCCTCTGCAAAGCCGCGCAGGCCACCCTGGTCGTCGCTCCGGCAACTTCACGCTGGAACCGCGTTTTGCCCGGGGTCGCGCAACGGCTCGGCGGACGGGTGGATTCCCATGTGACCGGCATCAGCGATGCCGGTGGGAAGCCTGCGGTCAACCGCTGGTACTATCGCCAGAGGATGGAGGCGGCGCTGACCAGAACGCAGCGTCCGTGGTTTATCCTCATTGACCCCGGCAGCCAGGCGGCTTGCGACTGCGGTGCCGGCGCGGCGGCGGTTGAACTGGTTCCAGTGAATCTGGCCCAGGCCGGCCCGCGCACCACGGTCCTTGGCATCCGCGAGCCCAAGGCCGATGCGCAAACGATCCGTCCCGACGCGCCACTGCTTTTCGTCACCGGCGCGGGCTGGACCAAGAAACAGGCGGACGGCCGGACGCGCGTTGCTGAGGCGGAGAAGTTGATCCTCGATTTTCTCAAGGTCACACGCGCTTCGCTGGGCAGCAGCAAGTCGCTGGTGGATTTGGGCGGCGAAGGGCAGGCGGTGCTGCCGTTCCTCTCCCATCTCAACCAGATCGGCCAGACGGGCGCGACCCCGCGGCACGCCAAAGGGTTGAGCACCTGCTGCCACGGCGAAGAGCCGCATACCGTCGGCTGGCGTTTCATCGGCGAGCGCCGCGCCATCAGCCTCGACCCGAACTGCGGCTGGGCGCGCGGCAAGGCCGACGTGCTTTATGTGGCGGACGCCTTCGCGGTGATTGCAAAAGTCAACGAACTGCTGGCGGCAGCGGTGTCCTGACTTGTTGTGGTGTCGAGGCTGTGGCTCGAAATCGGCGCACAGAGCCGACACTGCAATTCAGGCCAGTGCCATCGCCGCCAATCCATGGCATGAGGAAATTCATTTCTCCGATCCCATCTTAACCGAGGCCAGGAAGCGCGGCGGTTTGCGCGCTTTGGCCGTCTGTTCGAAGGCGAAGGCCAGACCCAGCAACTTCGCTTCGTTCCAAGCCCGGCCAAAAAAAGAAAGGCCGACGGGCAGTCCGTCCACCAAGCCCATCGGCACGGTGATGTGGGGGTAGCCCGCGACGGCGGGGGGTGTCGTGCAGCCGCCGGTATCGCGATCTCCCCAGAGCAGGTCGGTCAATTGCGCCGGACCGGTGGTCGGAGCGATGATCGCGTCCAGTTGCAGGCGGTCCAGGACCGCGTCAATCCCTTCCTCGCGGGCCAGGCGGTGGTTGCGGGCGAGCGCGTCCAGATAAGCCGGCTCGGTCAGCGGGCCTTTGGCTTGCGCCTTGAGAAGCAGCTCCTGGCCGAACCACGGCATTTCCCGGGCCTTGTTTCGCTCATTGAACTCAATGATCGCGGCCAGCGAATGCACCGGCGCGGACGGGCCCAGCCACGCCAGGTATTTGTTCAAGTCCGCCTTGAATTCGTATGCCAGGACCTCGTCCTCGTTGTCGCCATACTTTCCGTGGCTGGGCAGGTCCGCCGGATCGGTGACCAGGGCGCCGCGGCTTTTCATCGCCGCGATCGCCTCTTCCATCAACTTGTCCACCGCATCCATAATTCCAAAAAACTTTCGCGCCACGCCCAGGCGCGCTCCCCGCAAGGCCGCCGCGTCGAGGAACGCGGTGTAGTCGGGCGCTATTTTTCCCGCGGCGGCGGCGGTGGCCGGATCATCCGCATCCGCTCCGACCAGGCATCCCAGGAGAATGGACGCGTCCGCCACGCTCCGCGCCATCGGACCCGCCGTGTCCTGGCTGTGGGCGATGGGAACGATGCCGGACCGGCTGACCAGGCCGACGGTTGGCTTGAGGCCAACCAGGCCATTGTAGGAGGAGGGCGAGGTGATGGAACCGTCGGTTTCCGTGCCAACCGCGACCACGCACAAGTTGGCCGAGGCCGCCGCGCCGGAACCGGAACTGGAGCCGGACGGATTGCGATCCAGCGCGTAGGGATTCAACGTCAAGCCCCCCCGGCCGCTCCAGCCACTGGTGGCGTGGGTCGAGCGAAAATCGGCCCATTCGCTCAGATTCGTCTTGCCCAAAATGACCGCCCCCGCCGCGCGCAGTCGTTGCACCAGGAAGGCGTCGCCAGGCGGAACCGCCCCAACCAGCGCGAGCGAACCGGCGGTCGTCATCATTTTGTCGTGCGTGGCGATGTTGTCCTTGATCAGGACCGGAATGCCATGCAGCGGGCCGCGCGGGCCGCGCTCTTTTCGCTCCCGGTCGAGCGCCTCCGCAATGGAAACCGCGTCCGGATTCAGTTCGATGACCGAATTGAGCTTCGGGCCGCGCTGGTCCACCTCGCCGATGCGGCCGAGATACTGGCGCGTGAGGGCGGCCGCCGTGAGCCGTCCCGCCAGCATGGCCGAACGCAACTGGCTGATCGTCGCCTCGTCCCATTCAAAGGAGCGCAAAGGGGAGAACTCTTGCAACGCCGGGCCTGCGCCGGCGGTGGCGGAAACCGCCCACGCCGCCGCGCCGCCGGCCATGCCGGTCTTGAGAAAATCGCGCCGGTTCACGCGCCCCATCCTGCCTCACTGGCGGGGCTGGGGCAATGGTATTGGAAGTCGAACTCCGGACACGAAGAATTTTGTCCAGCGCCCGGCCGCGGCCAAACCCGATCTTTTGGGGTTGCGGGCAAATCCTGCTCAAGTAGCGTTGGCTGCGTCATGGAAATCATCATTCAGACCGATGCCGCCGCCGCCGCCCTGATGGCCTGGGTGATTGGGAAGGAACTGCGGGCCAACCCGCGCCTGGTGCTTGGTCTGGCCGCGGGCAGCACGATGGAACCGGTATATAGGCACTTGGTGCGGATGCACCAGGAGGAAGGCCTGGATTTTTCCAGGTGCCGCACCTTCAATTTGGATGAGTATGCCGGTTTGGCCCCAACTCATCCCAATTCTTTCTCCACCTATATGCGCCTTCACTTGTTCGACAAGGTTAACCTCCGGCCGGAGAACGCGCACCTGCCCAATGGGGCCGCGGACAATTTGGAGGCGGAGTGCGCGAGATATGAGCGGCTCATCCAGGGCAGCGGCGGCATTGATCTGCAAGTTTTGGGCATTGGACGCACCGGCCACCTCGGTTTCAACGAGCCACCCTCCCCGCTGGACTCGCGCACCCGGGTGCAGGCGCTTGCGCCGCTGACCCGCGAGCAAAATGCGCCGTTGTTTGCGCCTCCAGGCCAGGTGCCCAGCCTCGCCATCACCATCGGAATCGGAACCATCCTCGATTCCCGCTGCTGTCTCCTCCTGGCCACCGGTGCAAGAAAGGCCCAAATCGTGGCCAAAGCCTTTGCAGGTCCTGTCACCTCCATGGTCCCGGCCTCGGCCTTGCAATTGCATCCGGATTGCGCGGTGATCCTCGACGAACCCGCCGCCGTCCAGTTGCCCGGCGCGGAGGATTACCGCCGGGCCTTCGAGCAGGAACCCAGGTGGCAGCCTTTCCGCCAATGGCGCGCCCGCGCCCTTGCCCCGCGCCCGGCGGACAAAAAATGAATTGTTGACAACACGAGGTTTTGGCTCCGCAACCGAATCGGTGGTGTCGCTCACGCGGCACGGGGACGATAAATTTGTCATCCGCGTGCAGGGGGCAAGAGCCTGGACACGGTGGAACGTGAACAGGGCGGAGCATTTCCGGAGGATTGGCGTCTAATGAATATCGTGATCGCGAATTTACGGGGGATTTGCCGCGCCGGCGCCGTCGCGCTGGCCGGTTTTGCCATTCTGGCCCGGGCGCAGCCGGAGACGCGGCCGGACCTGGTTGGCCGCATCGTGCCTCCGCGCGGCGGCTCCGCCAGGGCCACGGTGATCGTCTTCGGCGCCTCGCCGAAGAACGGCGGGGCCATTTCCCTGGCTTATCCGGATTGCGGCAAACGCGCCCAGTCGGACGATCAGGGAGATTTCAAGATCGAGTTGCTTGATCCGCAATTGAAATTTCGCGTGCTTATCGAGGGACCGGGCTGCAAGCCGCAGGTGATTGACGGCCTTGTTCCTGCCGATGGCGCGTTCACGGCTTATCTCGAAGCCGCCGACACCAGCCTGACAACAACAAATTCAGTGCGGGGCCGCGTGGTGGACGCCGAAGGCGCGCCGGTCGCGGACGCGCTGCTGCGGCTGTCCGGCGTCCGCCGGGACGACCGAAGCTCACAATCTGGCACACCGCTCCCGGGAGCCGCCATCGCCGTCACCGATGCGCAGGGCCAGTTCATCCTTTCCTCCAAAGACCCTTATCCGGGCCACCCCGGGGCAAAGGTGCTTGAAGTGACGGCAGAGATCGAGGCCCGGGGGTTTGTCAAACAAAAGGCCACAATCCAGGTTGGCGCGGCCGACGCCGCCGGCATCGTCCTCACCGCGGGAGGAGGCATGATCGAGGGAACGGTCGTTCTGCCGGATGGCCGGCCCGCCGAAGGCGCGACGGTGGCGCTCAAGAAGTCACTAAAATCTCTCTACCTGCGCCAGGGTCAATTACACGGCTATCCGAACGACACCATTGCCACCACCGATGCCGCCGGCCGGTTTGTCCTGCCAAGCGACGCGGAGGCCACCGCGATTTTTGCGTCCCATGCCGCCGGCCTCGGGCAAATTCCCGCGTCCAATTCCGGCGCGCCGCCAAAAATCGTCCTGCAACCGTGGGGGAGGATAGAAGGAACATTTCGGATTGGCAGCCGGCCCGGAACCAATGAAACCTTGCAATTGGGCGGTACCTTCCGGGCCTCCTCCGAGGAGGATCTGACGTATGACCGCAACGACTTCAAGACCGTGACCGATGACGAAGGCCGGTTTGTCTTCGCCAACGTCCCGTCCGGCGGGCAGCAAATCAACCGGGATGTCCAGCAGGGCGGCAGGGGCTTCAGGAGCGAGATGCTTGCGCAGATCGAGGTCAAGCCGGGAGAAGTCACGCAAGTCACGCTCGGCGGAATGGGCCGGGCCATCATCGGAAAAGTAGAGTTGACGCCTCCCGGCGGAAAAGTGGATTGGAGCCTGGTGGAGATCGGCGTCCGCCTGGACAAGCATTCTTACCCCGCAAAACTTGCCGCGGCCGGCTCCTTCCGGGCGGACGATATTCCGGCCGGCAAATGTCAAGTCATGGTCACGGTGATGGAGGACAACCCCGGCCAGATGCCGCCTCGCGCCCCGGTTGGCTATGCCAGCAAGGAAGTGTTGGTGCCGGAAATGCCGGGTGGCCGGAGCGAGGAAACCCTTGACGTGGGAACGATCGAAGTCCCGGTCCATCATCTGCCGGCCGTCGGCGTGGAGGCCGCGCTGTTCGAGACGCAAACACTGGACGGAAAGCCGCTCAAGCTGTCCGATTACCGCGGAAGACATGTGCTGCTGGATTTGTGCGGCAAGCTGCCCGGCGCCGAGACTCCCGCCATGGAAGCGGTCGCGCAAGCATTCGCGGCAGACGGGACGCTGGTCGTCGTCACGCTCTGCAAAAGCGCCGATGCAAATTACCTGGCGGAACTCTCCAGGAAAAAGGTTCCCTGGATTTCCGGCACGCTGGACGGTGTGAATATGGAATGGTATGGCTTGTACTCAGGGGGATTTATGAGCGGCGGCAGTGGCGGCAGCTTCAGCCCCAATCTGCCGGCCATTTTCCTGATCGGCCCGGATGGAAAATACCTGTCCGTCAGGCTCAAACCTGAAGAAATCCAGGCCGCCGTAACCGAAGCCCTTGGCAAAAAATAGCGAAAGTTTCGAGCGCGCCAAGAGTGAAACGATTGACCCCAATCCTTGGCAGCCCGCGACCGTCTCATCTGGCATCGCGGCGACGACGGCCTGGCCGTTCAGCTCCCGGCAACAAAGCCGTGCGACTATGCCTTCGTGCTCCGCATAACTCTATAAAAACTCCTCCGGCGCCGCGTGTGCTTTGCGATAGCAAGTGAAAAAGCAGGCACTGACGAGTGCGCTGAATAAGCTGCATCCCCAAATTAAATTAGTGGCTTCGCGAAACTTGGCAGGTGAATCTGCATGTGTCACTGGCTCCGGCCTGCTGCCTCGAACAGCCCAGTGATGATAAACCGCCTTGCCAGTGATTTCGTTTGATGCGGCCAGATACCCAAACAGGGAGCAAAAAAACATGGCTCCAATAGCGATAATCAAAGCATTGCCTGAATTAGTCGGTGCGATGGCAAGGCCCAGCGCCGGCACGGCAAGTCCCAAAACTTCGATTCCATCCAAAGTCTTGCCAACGATGAGCAATCCAACGCCAAACACAAATGCCGCGGCAAAACCTGCATACTTTGATGGACCTTTCATTGCTTTCTTTTGTGCAGCAAGACGTTAGAACTTTGGAGCGAGCAGGACATGCCTGACGACGAAAACTGAGTCACGCCGGGCCAAGGATGTCAACCGCGAAAGCGGAGCTGAACGTAATGCGTCAGTCATGGTTGGGCCGGGAAAGGCAGGGCGGGCACTCCGCTGCCCGCCGTCGGGCAATGGCAGAGGAACCAACGTCGCACTGCCGTCATGCGGCCGGCAGGGGTCTGCCCGCCCTATCATCCATGACTGGCGCATTGCCCATCAACGGGATTTTTTGCGAATCCTGATTCAGGCCGGCGCTTGGGCAGGTTTTCCGGGGTGGCCGTTCGCCTGGCCGTCCGCAATGGCCGGGAAATCCAGCTCCGTCTTGGACAAAATATTCAAATAATTGGTGAAAACATTCAGCGCAATATTCGCCACCATCTCAATGACCTCCTCGTCCGAAAAACCCGCTTTGCGCAACTCGCCCAGGTCCTCATCGCTGATTTCCCCGCGTTGCAGAACCATGGACTGGGTGAAACGCAACATCCGGTCCGCTTTCGCATCGGACGCCGCCGCCCGGCGGGCCGACTCAATCTCCTCTTCGCTCAACCCGGCATTCCTGCCGGCCAGCGCATGAGCCAGCAGGCAATACTTGGAGCCGTTTATTTCCGCCACCGCCAGGGCGATCTGTTCCCGCTGCCGTTCCGAAAGCCGGCCTTCCGCCAGGGCGCCTTCCGCCAGCATATAGGCCCGCGCCGCCGCGCGGGATTTAGCCAGGATTTTCACAAAGTTCGGGATTTCCTCAAAACCCAAGTGGTTTCTCTCCAGGATTCCCTGCAATTCTTCGCCAGCCTGATTTGGCTCAACGGGATTTAGGCGCAACATAACGATTGGATTTTCTCAAAAACAGTTGTCGGACGGCATCATATCTACCGGTCATTTATCAATCCTTGTGCCAACAGGTTGACAATCCCCAAGTCGCTGGTGTGCAAGATGATACAGCCAGCGGTCGCCATCCCGGACATTTGCGAAGGTTCGCAGATTGCGACATCTCGCAGCGGGACTGCGGTTTCTCGTCCCAAAAGGGTCATGTCTTAAGTTGATTGTTGCAGGGCGGAGCCTGGGCCGCGAAATCGGCGCACAGCGCCGACGCTACAACATCAAATTAGCGCCAGGCAGGTCAACTGCCGGAGGCGGCCAAGGCCGCTTTTGCCGCAGGCTTCTTCAGTCCCATTTTCTTGAGACGGGAAATCAAGGTCGTGGGCTTGACGCCGAGCAGTTCGGCCGTGCCGCCAGGCCCATGAATTTTCCAACCGGTTTTGTTGAGGGCCGCGAGCACATTATCCCGCTCCCGCTGCTGGAACTCGGCGTCGCTCAGAATGGCCGGCTCCGCTGCGCGCTCCGTCCCCGCCGCAACCGGCCCGGCCGCCGTTGTCCGCTGGCTGTCCGGCAGGTCAAACCAGAGCACCCCATTTTGGGCCAGGATCAAGGCGCGCTCGATCGTGTTCTGTAATTCGCGCACGTTGCCGGGCCAGTCATGGTTTTGGAACTGGGCGATATGCGCCTGGGTGAGCCGGGCGGGCGGCAGGTTGAGTTTGCGAATGGCTTTGTCCAGGAAATGAGCCGCCAGCAGAGGGATGTCGTCTTTGCGTTCCCGCAACGGGGCCACTTTCATCGGAAAAACATTGAGGCGGTAATAAAGGTCTTGGCGGAAGCGCCCCGTCTCCACGTCCTTGGGCAAATCCCGGTTGGTCGCGGCAATGATGCGCACGTCCACCGTGCGGGTTCTCTCTTCGCCCACCCGTTCATATTGCCCTTCCTGCAACACCCGCAGCAGCTTGCTCTGCAATTCCAATGGAATTTCGCCCACCTCATCCAAAAACAAGGTGCCGCCCTGGGCCGCCTCAAATCGGCCGGCCCGGTCTTTGAACGCCCCGGTAAAGGCGCCTTTGACGTGCCCGAAGAACTCGCTCTCGTAAAGCTCCCGGGGAATCGAAGCGCAATTGACGCGGATCAACGGCCGCTGGCCCCGCCGGCTGTTCTTGTGAATCTCGCGCGCGATCAGCTCCTTGCCCGTGCCGGATTCGCCCAGAATCAACACCGTGGCGTCCGTCCGCGCCACCATCTCCACCTGGCGCAACAGCCTCTTCAAGGCCGCGCTCTGCCCAATCATTTCGCCCAGCGCTTTGGCCTCCTGCACCTCCTCCTTGAGAAACGTGTTCTCCAGTTCCAGATGGGCTTTGAGTTGCTCGATTTCCTCAAAAGCGCGCGCATTGACGATGGCGGCGGCGATATGATCGGCAAATATCCTCAGCCACGCCGGGCTTTGATTCGGAGTCGGAATACGGTTGAACTGCGCGATCACTCCCAGAACTTCGTTCTGAAAAATAATCGGCTGCCCGCCAAATCCACGAATGCCCTGGCGGCCCGCCCATCCCGGCTCGCCAAATCCGTCAAGGTCCTTGCCGGGGTTGTTGCTCACCATCGGCTGGCCCGTGGCCGCGATCCGCCCAATCGCGCCAACCCCCGCTGGAATCCGGCGCAGTTCCCGCTCCGCGGCCCGCGCTTCTTCCCCCGGCTCCCAAACGGAAGACTCGGCGCTGGCGACCAGGTGCAGGCAGCGCGTTTGGTCGGGGCACCGGGGACGCATGGGGCAGGAAGCGCAAAGATCGCCCTTTTCCAGCAGCCACAGCCGGGCCACCAGCGCGTGGGGACGTTCGGCCAGCCTTTGCACCACCTTGCGCAGCAGGTGCTCCACCGACCGCTCTGGAGCAATCTCCAGCAGGAGATCCCTCAACGAATCGAACTCCGGTTCATAATCAGGCCCCAATGGCATAGGTCATCGCTTGGCAGTTTGGCAACGCGGCCGATGTCGGCAACAATGGGTCACGCGTTACGGCCCTTCTGTCGCCATCCAACCTGCATTCTAAGCTATCGCGTCCAAAGAACAACACTCATCATTTGTTGCCAACCTCTTCACCGGACTTGCTCGCTGCTCCCAACCCTTTTCCCGCGTTTGAAAACGAGATTTCGCAGTTCGCCTTCGAGAAATTCCAAGTTGCGAACTATCGCAGGCGCGGCCCCTTTGCCTTCCTTCGCCGCATCCTGTTGCAACGCAATGCCTTGCCTTCATTTTCGGCCGGTAAATCGGGCTGGCATGGCTCTTGCAATGAGTCTTCCTGGCTGCGTCCAACCGCAGTTAATAAACAAAACATCATATTATGAACGAATCTACCATTATTCCGCCCACTGCCACCACCGCCCCAACCACCGCTCCCACCGCCTGCGGCTGCCAAGCCGCCCCGGCTCCCGCTGCCGCAAAACCATCTCAGCCTCAACCCGTCTGCACACCGGCGACTCCGCCGCTGGCACAAAAAGGCTCCAAACGCCAAAACCGGAAGCAGCACTGATCCGGTCTGAACCAACCCATCTCCCATGAATCTGTGAATCGGCGCCGAAAGTTTGGAGGAACCGGCGTCGGTTCTTTTTCCCAGTTTAATGTTTCCGCTCTCAAATGAATTCAGTCCCATGAAAGAACTTTTTCAGAATCTGCTCCAGCTCCAGGAGCTGCAGTTTGGCGACCGCAGCGGCGGCAGCGTGGAAGCGGCGATTTCCCAACTGCGCCGCAAAATCCCGTTGCCCATCCTCGAGCACTACGATCGCTTGACCGCCCGGGGCAAAACCGGATTGGCGGCCGTGCGCCATCAGGTCTGCATGGGCTGCCACATGCGCATTCCCATTGGCGCCATTATCCGGCTGATGCATGCCGAGGACGTTCAATTGTGCGACAATTGCGGCCGTTACCTCTATCTGCCCAACGATGACCGCAACGAACTGCGGGAAGTTTACGCGGAAGCCACCGCCACGGCGGCGAAAAGCCGGCCAAAACACAAGTCTCTGGCCCGTGCCACCTGAGCTTTCAATGACCGGCAGTTCGCGGACGCATCCTGGCACTATTCTTAATTGTTGGGGAGCACCCGCTCCTCGCGGGCACTGGGTGGCGTCCGCGCCGAGTAACCATTCACATTCAGCCGTCGCTTCCGGAGATTCTTGAAATCAAGACTGACCGGCGAGGGCGCCGGCCAGCACACGCGGGGGCGCGTATGCTCCCCATGCATTCCTGTCGGCCAGAACAGTGTCGAGATGCGCCCGCAGCCCGCCGCCACGCCACTGAAGTATTGACATTCTCATCCCGGGGTGAAAGGCTGCCGTCGTGCCTGCCCCCTGCGCCAAATGCCTCCTCCAAAAAGACCTGCGCTGTGAAACTTAATGGAGCCCAATGCTGGCTTTTGGCTTGTTCGTTGCTCACTGCCTGCCATACCGCCGGCCCGGCGGCTGCAAAATATCCGCCGCCCGTCAATCCCAACGCCACTGCGGAAGCCCGGGCCCTGCTGAACTTTATCCACGGCATTTCCGGCAACCACATCCTGACCGGCCAGCACAATTTCCCGGCCACCAAGGACGCCTCCACCCAGGGCGCAACTCGCGCCTACCATAAAGTCCCGGTCATCTTTGGCCAGGATTTCGGATTCGACTCTCCCGGCAGGAAAGACGCTTACACCGCCCGGCCCGACATGATCGCGGAGGTCAAACGGCAGTTTGCCAAAGGCTCAATCATCGCCCTGTGCTGGCACGCCGTGCCGCCAACGGCTGACGAGCCGGTGACCTTCCAGCCCCCTCGCCGGGGACGCGGCGCCGCGGCCGCCACCAACGCGGCGCCGGGCAAGCCCCCGATGCTCGCCAGTGTGCAGGGCCGGCTGACCGATGAGCAGTGGAAGGATGTGACGACGCCCGGGACCGATTTGTACAAGCACTGGTGCGCGCAAGTGGACGTCATCGCCGGGTTCCTCAAACAGCTTCAGGACGCGCACATCCCGGTGTTGTGGCGGCCCTACCACGAAATGAACGGCCAATGGTTTTGGTGGGGCGGACGCCGGGCCGACCCGGAAAAGGGCATCAAGGGGACGAAAGACTTGTACATCCAAATTTACGACCGGCTGGTCAATTACCACAAACTCAACAATCTCATCTGGATTTGGAGTGTTGACAGGGCCAACCCGCCCTCGTTGCAGTTCGCGGAATGTTTTCCCGCCTCGCAGTACGTTGACATTGCCGCGTTGGATGTCTATGGCAGCGACTTCAAACAGTCTTTCTACGAGGACTTGCTCACGCTCGCCCACGGCAAGCCCATCACCCTGGCCGAAGTGGGGCCGCCACCGACGCTCGCCGTCCTGGCCCAGCAGCCCAAATGGTGCTGGTGGATGACTTGGGCGAGCGACAGCGGCAACATCCGGCACTCCGACGCGGTGCAAGCCCTGTTCGACGATCCGCGTTCCTACAGCTTGAGCGATCCGGAATTTATCAAGGCGTTTGCCCCGACCCGCGCCGCCTATGGGCTGCCGCCGCTGAGCCTTGTCCTGCCGCCTCCGGCCCAGACCAATCGTTGAGATGCTGATTTTTTTTGGGGAGCGCGACCGTCCCGGTCGCACCCGTCGGCGTCTCGCCGGCGGAAATGACCAACAACCAATTCTCAATGACCAATTCTCAATGCCGTTCGAGCCGGTGTCGGTCCAGACACCAGCATGGCCCGCAGATAACGGGGCAGATGCACGCAGATGGGAAGAAGAAGAAATCCGAATCTCTTACCAGGCCGCGTAGTGCTCCAAGTCGCCGATAAACCAATCGGAGCGCCTGATCTTCAGATTCATTCGTTTTGCTTCGCCCGGACACGCCGGGCGATGTCCTCCAGGTCCTGCGGCGTCCACTCGGAATGCGGTCCTTCCACTGCATCCACGAGCATCTTCTCCAAGGTTGTCAAATCGCCGCCAAATTCCGGTGGGGCCACACGTTCCAGCTTGGCCACCTCTCCCCCTCGCACCAGCAGCACGGGCGAGCCGGCTTGAGCGTCCTCGAAAAGCTCGTGCAAGCGCGACTGAGCTTCATTCAATGCAATCGCCTTCATTGTTGGACTGTGGTATCCAAGTGAAGGGAATCAAGGAATCATTGTTGTTATCCGGCTTGCCAAAGCGCGAAGGCCAAGCCGGCTTGTCCGCCGTAGTCTCCTTTCCTCTGTAGCTTTAGCGAAGGAGGCGCGCTCCCAGATTGGGCCCCCGCTGCCTTCGCAACCCAGGGGCCAATGCCGCCAGCGCCAGGGAGGGCTTCGGTCAGGTTGTCCGTTTTCTCGGACCTCCTCTTGAATTGGGGCGCATCTTGATGCCACCACCATGCATGGAACGAACTCCTGCCCATGAAACACCTGGAAACCTCCTCACCCCGACCCTCTCCTCCACAAGTGTGTGGAGGAGAGGGAGAAGAAGCGGGCGGTGGTAGTGACAAGATACGCCCTTTGAATTGCAATTCCGAATTCTCGGCGCGGCCCCGGTACATCGTGACCCCCCTCAGCCGGTTTACCGGCTGAGGAAAATCCAATGTATCTCACAGAAGACATGGAATTACCTGAGACGTTGGCTCCGAGGGGCACCCGGCCCCGGGCCGGGGGGCGGCACAAAAAAATTTAAATATTTAAAATGATGGACAGCGGCGTCTCACTTCAGGTGAAACAGGGGTATGATATTAAACGCCCTTGCTCCGCTGCCCACCACCCCACCTTATTACACCATGATCTGCTCCAGCGATCCTAAATTCGCTCTCCGCCATGAGTTGGTCACCTATGCCCTCAATAAGGGCATCAAGGCCGCCGCCCGCTGCTACGAGTGCTCCAAAAACACCGTGCGCAAGTGGGTCCGGCGCTTTGCCATCAACCGCCACCAGGGCCTCCTGCCCATCAGCCGCGCCCCTCATTGCTGCCCTCATAAAACCTCTCCCGCGCTGGAAGCCAAATGCGTGGCCCAACGCAAAAAAACACCCGGCTTCGGCTCCCGCCGTCTCATCGCCGAGTTCGCTCTCCAGATCGGCCACAATGCCCTGGACCGCATCTTCCGCCACCACCAACTGACCCGCCCCCCCAAGCGCCGCCACCATCGTAAAAATGATCTCCGCGCCGTCAAAGCGGCCTATGCGCCTTTCACCCGCTTCCAGATGGATGTCAAATACCTCACCGACCTCCCTTTCTACTGGCCGCAAATGCAGGCCAATGGCTTGCCCCGCTTCCAATACACCATCCGCGAACTCTCTTGCGGCGCCCAGTTCCTGGCCTACAGCAACGAACTCTCCAAAACTTACTCCACCTTGGCCGTGGATCGCTTCCTCACCCATCTCAAAAACCATGGCCTCGACACCTCCCAAATCATCATCACCACCGACCTCGGCACCGAAAACGACGGCGACACCACCCACTATCAGGTCGGCGGCTTTCACTGGACCATCGAACAAAAACACCACGCCCAACACCGCTTCAATCCCCCGGCCTGCCCCAACGCCAACGCCGACGTCGAAAGCGTTCACAACACCATCGAAACCGAATTGTTCGAGGCTCAGGTCTTCTCTTCCAAAGCCGATTTCTT
>JBEKVM010000020.1:0-55275 GCA_049513975.1 Verrucomicrobiota bacterium
GGGTGGCGAAGAGCGTCCTGGCCCCGACGACGTTGTGCAGGTGCTCGACGATGGACCAGGCCAGGCTCAGTCCGTCAAACGTGCTGGTGCCGCGGCCCACTTCGTCAAGTATAATCAAGCTGTGCGGGGTGGCGTTGTTCAGGATGTTGGCCGTCTCGCTCATTTCCACCATGAAGGTGGATTGCCCGCGCGCCAGGTCGTCGCTCGCGCCGATGCGGGTGAAAATGCGGTCCACCAGGTCAATCCGCGCCGCCGCCGCCGGGACGAAGGAGCCGGTCTGGGCCAGCAGCACAAGCAGGGCGGTCTGGCGGATGAAGGTGCTTTTGCCCGCCATGTTCGGCCCGGTGACCAGCATCAACTGCTGGGTGGAGTGGTCCAGCAAAACGTCGTTGGGCACAAACCGTTCCGCCGACTGGCTTTGCTCGAGGACGGGATGGCGGCCCTGGCGGATTTGCAGGAGGCCCTCCCCGCCGATTTCCGGGCGGCAGTAATTGTAAAGGCGCGCCGTCTGGGCAAACGCCGCCAGCACGTCCAGTTGCGCCAGCGCCGCCGCCGTCTGCTGCAAGGCGGGCAATTGTTCCAGCACCGCTTCGCGCACGCGCTGGAACAATTCATATTCCAATTTCATCCCGCGCTCCTCCGCGCCCAGGATCTTTCCCTCCATCTCCTTCAACTCCGGCGTAATGAAGCGCTCGCCCCCGGCCACGGTTTGTTTGCGGAGGTAGTGGGGCGGGACTTTGTCCAGGTTGGATTTGGTCACCTCGATGTAATAGCCGAATACGGAATTGAACCGCACTTTAAGGGAGGCGATGCCGGTGCGTCCGATTTCGTCCTGCTGCAATTGGGCGATCCAGTCCTTGCCCCCCCGGGTGGCCTGGCGCAATTCGTCCAGGCCGGCGTCAAACCCGTCGCGGATCAAACCGCCCTCTTTCAGCGCCAGGGGCGGCTCGTCAACAATAGCGCGCGAAATCAATTCCAGCAAATCAGGCGCTTCGCCCAGTTGCGCGCTCAATTCCGCGATCAAGGAGGGCGGGCCGGTTTGGGCCGGGCCGGCGGGGCGTTCCATCGGCAATTCGCGCAGAGCATCCGCCGGCGCGGCGGGCGGCCCGGCGGCCCAGGGGTGGAGAAGTTGTTTGAGCGCGGGGATGTTTTCCAGCGCCTGGCGCAAGGAGACCAGATCGCGCCCGTTGCCGGAGCCGGCAGCCAGGCGGCCCAGCGTCCGTTCCAGGTCGCGCACTTCGGCCAGATCGCGGCGGAACTGGTCCAGCGCCGCGCCGTTGTCCAGCCAAAGTTGCACCGCGTCGCTCCGGCGCAGAATCGGCCCGGCCTGCGCCAGGGGAGAACTGAGCCAGTCGCGCAACCGGCGCGCGCCCATCGGCGTCACCGTGCGGTTGACCGCGCCATAGAGCGAGGCGGAGCGCGGCGCGTCGCGATGCATCGGCTCGAGTATTTCCAGGTTGCGCAGCGTGGCCGGGTCCAGCGCCATGAAATCGGCCCGCTGATAAAAGGAAAGCCGGGTCAGGGCCGAGACATTGCGCCGCAATTGTTGCGTCAAGTAATGCAACACCGCCCCGGCCGCGCCAATCGCCGCCGGCCGGTCCCGCAAACCGAACCCGTCCAGCGAGGCCACTTTGAAATGTTCCCGCACCGTGAAGAGGGCGGTTTCCGGCGCGAACACCCAATCCTCGCACGGATTAAAGACGGCGGGGCTGTTGTGCGCGAGGGCGGGCAAATGGGCCGCGCCGGCCGGGTAAATGATCTCGGCGGGCCGCAACCGGTCCAGTTCGGCGAGCAGGGCGGCTTCGCCCTCCACTTCGGTGGCCTTGAAATCGCTGGTCGTCAAATCCACCAGGACGAGTCCGAAAATTTTCCCGCGCGGATAAATGGCGGCCAGGAAATTATTCCGGTCGGAGACGAGCAACCGCTCGTCGAAATGAGTGCCGGGGCTGAGAATCTGGGTGACCTCGCGCTTGACGAGCTGGCCGGGGCGGGCCTCCTCCAACTGCTCGCAGATGGCCACCTTGCGGCCCGCCTTGAGCAGGCGGGCGATGTAAGCGCCGGCGGCGTGGAAGGGGATGCCGCACATCGGGGTCTGGCCTCGTTTGGTCAGGGCGACGTTGAGCAACTGCGCGCCGGTTTGGGCGTCCTCGAAGAACATCTCGTAAAAATCGCCCAGGCGGAAAAGCAGCAGCGCTTCGGGCGGCAGTTCGCCTTTGATGCGGCGGTACTGCGCCATCATGGGAGACAGTTGCGTGGTCGGGTCGCTTTGCAAGATCAGCGGGAAAGGTTGAGAGTCCCAGCCCGCCACGCAAGTTTAAAAGTGGAAAAACAACGAATGCCTTCACAAATCGGCTGGCTAAGAGCCGGACAACAGCCTATTGATGAACTTCGCGATGCGGCTTGAATCTTTCAGTTGGCTTCGACTCGCGTTCGGACGATGCCGGCGGCGGGCCGGCGCAGCGCTGGCGGCGGCGTGGTTGCTGCCCTGCCTGGCGGCGGCGCAGACCAACTTCGCCGTGCTGGCGCAGGACGGGGCATGGACTTGGTATAACGACCCGCGGGCCGTCTTCCACCACGGACTGCTTTACTTCGGCTCGGTGCGCTTCGCGGACGGGAAATCGGTGTTGAATGTGTTCGATCCACGGACGGGGCTGACGTCAAATTTGTGGGCGAGCACATGGACGCAACGGGACGACCACGACGTGCCCGCGCTCCTGCCGGAACAGGACGGATCCCTGCTGGCCGTTTACGCCCGGCACGCCGCCGACCGGTTCTTCGCCTACCGGCGTTCCCTCACCACCAATCCCGTCACCGCCGCCGATTGGGGCGGGGAACAGACGATCCCCGCCACCGGCGCAAGCATGACGTACGCCAACCCGTTCCAGCTTTCGGCCGAGGGCGGACGCATCTACAATTTCGCGCGCAATCTGAATTACAATCCCACCGTTTTCATCTCGACCAACGACGGGGCCGCCTGGTCGGCGCCGAAGCTGTTCATCGAAACGGGGCGCGGCGGAACCATCCGGCCTTATCTCAAGTATAGTTCCGACGGGGTGCGGCGCATTGACTTCCTCTACACCGACGGGCATCCGCGCGATGTGGCCAATTCGCTATATCATATTTATTACGAAAACGGGGCTTTTTACAAAACCGGCGGCGAACTGGTGCGCAGCTTTGCCAGCCTGCCCATTCTGCATGACGCCGGCGAGCGGGGGTCGGTCATTTATCAATTCAGCGACGCGGCGCAGTCCGATCCCAACCAGTGGATTCCCACCGGGCGGGCCTGGTGCTGGGAAATCGCCTCGCAAAGCAACGGCGCGCCGGTCTGTGTCTTCAGCGTGCAGCGCCATCGGGTGGCCGGGCCGGAAAAAGGGGCGGACGACCGCATCTATTATTACTACGCGCGCTGGACCGGGACGAACTGGCAGAAGCGCTTCATCGCCCACGCGGGCCGTCCGCTCTATCCGGCGGAGGACGATTACGCCGGGGGCATCTGCCTGGACCCGCAGGACGCGCGCACGGTCTATATTTCGAGCAACGCGGGCGACCCTTTCAAACTGACCGATACGACGAACATCCCCCTGCGCACCCAGCAGCGTTATGAAATCTGGCGCGGGGTCACCGGCGACGGCGGGCTAAATTTTTCCTGGCGGCAGATCACCAGCGACTCGGCGCAGGACAATCTGCGCCCCTACGTGCCGCGCCGGTATGGCGGCGAGCCGTGCGTGCTCTGGTTTCGCGGGGCCTACAAGGCCTATACGTCTTTCAACTGTTCCATTGTCGGCCTGTTCACAACACGAGCTGACAAACCCTAATTTGAGAATTCCTTCCCGAAAGTTCTGGCGCGGAGAATGCCAGTTTGTATAATGCGGACATGGCAACGAAACCCCGTTTTCAATTTATTCGTCACAACAAGGCAAAACTCATCCTGCCGGGAGCGGTTCTTGGAGCGGCTCTTGTTTTCGCACTCCAAAATGGCTGCTCCAGCAATCCCGTCGTCGGGGCGGTTTCCCGGCGGGAACGGCTCTCGCTGGACATGGACTGGCGGTTCACGAAGGGCGATCCGCCCGGAAACCAGGTCAGTTTACTCTACGATGTGCGTCCGGCGGGACGGGGCCGGGGACGGCGCGGAGCAGCCGCGGCCGCCGCGCCCACCAATGAAGCTTCGGCGCCCGCACCGCAGGTCATCAAGCAATGGATTCTGCCCATGGGGAATGATCTTATCAAAGACCCGGCGCAGCGGCACGTCCGGCCGGCGGGAAATCTGGGCGGGGACGTGGCCTACGTCCAGCCCGGGTTTGATGACAGTTCGTGGCGGGCCTTAAATTTGCCGCATGATTGGGGGATCGAAGGCCCCTGGATTACCAATGGCGACGGCGGGACGGGGAAGCTGCCTTTTTTTGGGATTGGATGGTATCGGAAGAAGCTGGATCTGCCGAAGTCGGACGCGGGCAAATCGCTCTTGCTGGAGGTGGACGGGGCGATGGCTTACTCGACCGTGTGGTTGAACGGGCAATTCGTCGGGGGCTGGCCTTACGGCTACGAGTCGTGGAGCGTGGATGTGACGCCATACGCGAAGCCGGGAGAAAACAACGAACTGGCGATCCGGCTGGATAATCCGCCCAATTCGTCGCGGTGGTATCCGGGCGGCGGAATTTACCGCAACGTCTGGCTGGTCAAGACGGAGCCGGTCCATGTCGGCCACTGGGGAACTTACGTAACCACCCCGGAAGTCGCCACGGCGTCGGCCACGGTCAATTTGAAAGTCACTGTTGACAACAGTTCAAAGAAGAACGCGCGGGTCAGCGTGGCCACGGAGATTTTCGCGCTGAATTCGGACGGGAACAAGACCGGCCCGGCTGTGGCGAGAATTCCGGACGCCAGCATCCAGATCGCGCCGGGCGCGAGCGCGATGACGGAAGGGAAAACGACGGTGGCGAATCCGAACTTGTGGGGGCCGTATCCGGCGCAGAAGCCGAATCGGTACGTGGCGGTGACGACCGTGCGCCAGGGCAGCCGGGTGCTGGATTCTTACGAGACTCCGTTTGGAATTCGGACGCTGCGGTTTGACCCGAACGAGGGGTTTTTCATCAACGGCCAGAATCTCAAGCTGCATGGGGTGTGCGATCATCATGATTTGGGGGCCCTGGGATCGGCGGTCAATCGCCGGGCCTTGCAGCGTCAGCTTCAGATGCTGGTGGAGATGGGCTGCAACGCCATTCGCACCAGCCACAATCCGCCGGCGCCGGAACTGTTGGAACTGGCGGACGCAATGGGGTTGGTGGTGATGGACGAGGCCTTTGATTGCTGGCTTTCGGGAAAGACCGCCTTGGATTACCACCTGCTCTTCGCCGACTGGCACCAACAGGACATGCGGGCGCAAGTGCGGCGCGACCGCAATCATCCCTGCGTGATCATGTGGAGCATCGGCAACGAAGTGGGGGAACAGGGACAAGGGGCGACCGGCGCGGCGGTGGCGCAGAATCTGACGGACATCGTGCATGAAGAGGACCCGACCCGGCCGACGACCTCCGCGGAGAACAGCGCGCGCGCCAGCAGCCCGTTCCCCAAGGCGATTGACGTGCTGGGCCTGAATTATCAGGGCGCGGGTGGCGGCATGTCAACCAATGCCCAGTATCCGGTTTTTCATGCGAGTTTCCCGACCAATTTCGTCTATGGCAGCGAGACCGAATCCACCATCAGCAGCCGGGGTGTCTATACCTTTCCCGTGGCCACCGGCTTTGGAGCCGTCGCCAACGGGACCCACGGGGAAGACGCGGCCAACCGCCAGATGAGTTCGTATGACCTCTATTTCCCGGGGTGGGCCACGTCGCCGGACAAGGAGTTCGCGGCGCAGGACCGGTATCCGTTTGTGGGCGGGCAGTTCGTCTGGACGGGTTGGGATTATCTGGGGGAGCCGACCCCGTTTAATTCGCGCAGTTCCTATTTCGGGATCATAGATTTGGCCGGCTTCAAGAAGGACCGGTTCTATATCTATCAGGCACACTGGCGGCCGGACTTTCCCATGGCCCACATCCTGCCGCACTGGACGTGGCCGGACCGTGTCGGCCAGGTTACCCCGGTGCATGTCTATACCTCGGGCGACGAGGGGGAATTGTTCCTCAACGGCCAGTCGCTCGGGCGCAAGACCAAGGGCCAGTATGAATACCGCCTGCGGTGGGACGACGTGGCTTACCAGCCCGGCGCCTTGAAGGTTGTCACCTACAAGGATGGAAAGCAGTGGGCCACCGACGAAGTCAAGACGGCGGGAGATCCGGCCGGGCTGGCGGCCAAGCCGGACCGGAGCACGATTCACGCGGACGGACACGACCTTTCCTTCGTGACGGTGACGGTGGAAGACGCCCAGGGCGTGATGGCGCCGCGGGCGGACACTTCGATTCATTTTGACATCACCGGCCCCGGCGAGATTGCGGCGACGGACAATGGGGACGCCACCAGCTTCGAGTCGTTCCAGTCCCATGACCACAAGGCCTTCAACGGGCTTTGCCTGGTCATCATCCGTTCCACCAAGGGGGCCGGAGCGATTGTGCTCAAAGCCAGTGCGCCGGGATTGCAGGGGGCCGAAGTGACCATCCAGGCCGGGGCAACCTCTCTTTGAGCGACAAAGGCAGCCGGCCATATTAAGCAGGCCGGCGAAGGCAGCGTCTGCACCGCGCGGGGCGCGGGCATGCCGCCATTGCGGGAGTGCAAATTTGAATGGTGTGGTGTTGGCGCTGTGCGCGGATTTCAAGCCACAGGCCCGGCACTACAACAAATGAGGACACCGCCGCTCTTGCGGACTGCGCAAGCACAAAGCGACGTCCGCGCGGTTTGCTTTCAGCCGGCCAACGGCAATTGAATCTCGGTCAGATAATTCTTCGGGTTGCCTTTGAAGATCATCCCCGGCCCTTTGACATAAACTTCGCGCGTTGGCAGGGAGATTTTCAATTTCCGCTCTTCCGTCTGTTGCAGAATCTTCGCGTAACTCCGGCCCAACTGATCATAAGCCCCGCGATGCACCAGCGTCAGGCATCGGCCGCCCGGCAGCAGGCGAACCGAAACACCCTCCGCCGCCACTTCCTTGCGGATGGGAAAGCACGGCTCAAAATCCGCGTCGCCATCGCGATATTCGCCGTCATAATAGAGACACAGCGCCTTGCCGCAAACGTAACGGCCAACGGCCTTGCCGAGTCGCGCAAAAGCCGCGCCGCAATCACTGTATTTGCCTTTCATGCGGATGCCAGCGATCATCACCGGCTGGATTGTTTTCTCCTCCACCGGAAAGCTGCCGCCTTGCAAAAGCTGCCGGGCCGCTCTCTCAGTCGAGATGATTTCGTTGAGAGAACGAACGATGTCGCGGTCCTGCCGGATTCGTTGCTGAAGAACATTCTTCTGCCGTTCCAAATAATCCAGGATGTCCGCTTCATCGCCGCACTCTCCGAGCACGGCGGCAATGTCTTCGATGGAAAATTCCATCTGCCGCAGCCGCATGATGACACGCGCCTTCTCGATTTTGCCCGCGTCATAGAAGCGATAGCCGGTCGCTTCATCCACGGAACTCGGAACCAGAATTCCTTTTTCGTTATAAAATCGCAGCGTCTTGACCGACAGACCCGTGACCTGCGAGAACTCGCCGATGCTGTATGAATTGTTCATATTCCGCATGGTTTACGGCCTCCAGCAAGGGGAGAGTCAAGAGGCTTTTTTGTGGGGCGGTCGCAGCGCGCGGTGCGGGCCATTCCGCTCTTGCGGATGCCGCGCGCCCGGCTATAATTTCCTCCATGATGAACGTGGTTGAGTCTCCGCCGGTCCCCTTGCGCGGGGTGCCTCTCTGGCCCCTGTCCGTGACCGCGTATCGCGCCTTGGGCGAAATGGGGCTGATTCCCAAAAACACGGAACTCCTCTACGGGTTCGTTTACACGAAAATGTCCAAATCTCCCCTCCATTCCTCACTGCTGCGGCGGCTGAAACGACTGCTTGAACGAGCTCTTCCGCCCGGTTATTTCTTTGATAGCGAGCAACCCATCACATGCGAAGACTCCGAACCAGAACCGGACATTGCGGTCATTCGCGGAACGGAAGAGGATTTTTGGGGTCAGCATCCCAACACCGCCGAATTGGTCATCGAGGTATCCGTGACCAGCCATGATTATGATCGCTCGAAATTGCGCGCCTACGCCAGCGCCGGCGTGAAGGAATGCTGGCTCATCCTCGGCCCGGAGAAGCAAATCGAGGTTCATCGGCAGCCCAAGGATGGCCAATTCACCGAGCAGGCGCTCCACGGGCCGGGCGGCACTCTGACCAGCGCGGCCTTGCCGGAATTCACGATTTCCTTGGACGCCTTTTTCTCCAAATGACTTTTCCTGCGCGAGCACCGGAAGATCCTGAACCCTTGGTTTTTCGGCAGAAGTCTGCCCGGCAATAACAAAGCTCATGTCAGACGCCATGATTTGGAATATCCTCAATCGGAATTTGTTCTTCGTCAAAAACGCTGTAAGAGCATCTGAGGCCAAGACTTCGGATAAATTGGATGTTTACGATCCTCAAACGGGCAGTCTTTTGCTGGAATGTCGAGAACCTGATATCGGAATGCTGACGAAACTAGGGAGGCTTTTTGGCGGCCGCCATGATCGCGGAACCCCCTTTAATTTGGTGGCCCTGATTCCCGATAACGGACCACAAGTCCTCCGCGCGGCTCGCGGCAGCGCGACCTTGACGTTTGGCGGCCCTGCCATTGCAATTTCAGATCATCATGATGAACTCCTTGGCTCGCTCAAGAGAAAGCCTATGGCACTTGGACGGAAGTTTAACTTCTCCCCGAAAAAGGACGGCGACTCTTTTGTTTTGGACGTGAAATCCAATTTTTTTGGCGGCGATCGCGAGCTGTTCATCAGTGAAAAGAAGGTGGCCGCTCTCGCTCGCGATTGGAGAGCCGATCATGCCGATTATTTTCAGAAGGAAGTTTTTGCTTATGCATTTTCAATCTCCCCGGAGGTTCCACAAAACAATAGAGTCCGTCAGATCCTCCTCGCCTTTGCTGTCGCACAACATCGAGTGGATATTTGAATCAGGTGTCAAATGAACATTTCCTCAATACAAGAACCTTCCCGACAACTCAAGCCAGGTCCACATCCTGTTTCGCTGAAATCGTGTTTCGGCGCTGTGACAGCCCGCGCTTGACATCGCCGCCAATTCACAATCAAATAGCCGCCCCCGCACGCTTGCTGGCTGAAGGCCACAGCGCCGGGATGAGACACGCACCATGAGCAAAGGCCCAGTCAATCGCCGGGAGTCAAAAATGACCACGATGCTGGCCGCGCGGCTGCACGGCCCGGCGGACTTGCGCATCGAAAGGGTGCCGCGCCCCGGCCCGCCGCGCAAAGGCCAGGCGCTCTTGCGCGTCAAGGTCACAGGGATATGCGGCAGCGACCTCCATTCCTATCAGGATGCCCGGATCGGCGATACCCCGGTGGCTTCGCCGCTCATTCTCGGGCATGAATTCGCCGGCGTGGTCCAGGAAGCCGGGCCGGACGCGCGGGATGGCAACGGCCAGCGGCTGGAGGCGGGGACGCGCGTGGCGGTGGACCCCGCCCAGCCCTGCCTTCATTGCGATCTCTGCCAGCAAGGGCATCCCAACCTCTGCCGCCATCTGCGCTTTTGCAGCAACTACCCGCACGACGGCAGTTTGAGCCAATGGATGCTGATCCCGGCGCGCTGCTGTTTCCCGATTCCCAAAGCCATGAGCGACATTGAGGCGGCTTTGCTGGAGCCGCTGGGAGTCGCCCTTCATGCGGTGGATCTGGCCAAGTTGCGCCCGGCCCAGAGCGTGGCAATACTGGGCGCCGGTTCCATCGGGCTGTTGATCCTGCAAGTGGCCAGACTGGCCGGGGCGGACCCGATTTTCGTGACCGACAAATTTCCCTGGCGGCTGAAAGTGGCCCGGCAACACGGCGCCAGTGCCCTCCATTGCGACCGCGAAGATCCCGTCGCCCGCATTGAAAAAGAAACCGCCGGGCGCGGCGTGGATGTGGCCATCGAAGCGGCCTGGGCCGATCACTCCGTCCAGCAAGCTGCCGAAATGACGCGCCCCGGCGGGCGGGTCGTGCTCGTGGGCATCCCCTCCGACGACCGCCTGGCCATGCAACCTTCCACCGCCCGCCGCAAAGGGCTGACCCTGAAATTTTGCCGGCGGATGAAACACACTTACCCGCGCGCCCTCCGCCTGGTGGAGCGCGGCCGCGTCAATTTGCGCGGCTTGGTCAGCCATCGCTTTCCCTTGCGCCGCGCCGACGAGGCGTTCGCACTCAACGCCGCCTACCGCGGCCAAGTTGTCAAAACCATCATCGAATGCTAAACCCCTGAATTGATTATGAGCGCAAAATATGTCATCGGACTGGATTACGGTACCAACTCGGTGCGGACCTTGATCGTTAACACCGCCAACGGGCAGGAGGCGGCGGCGGCGGTTTGGGGCTACGAACACGGCACCCAAGGCGTGATTTTGGGACGCGACCCGAACCTGGCGCGGCAGCATCCGGGCGATTACCTCCAGGGCGCGGCCCTCACCATCCCCAAGGCCCTGGCCGCGGCCAAAAAATCCGTGCGCGGGTTCCAGCCCGCACAAGTCATCGGCATCGGGGTGGACACGACCGGGAGCACGCCGCTGCCGGTGGACGCCAGCGGCCAGCCGCTGGCCTTTGACAAACGATTTGCCAAAAATCCGGCGGCGCTGGCCTGGCTCTGGAAAGATCACACCGGCACGGCGGAAGCGGCGGAGATCACCGCGCTGGCCGGCCAAATCCGCCAGGAATACCTGGCCAAGTGCGGCGGGACCTATTCCAGCGAGTGGTTCTTCAGCAAAGTTCTCCATTGTTTGCGCGCCAACCCGGAAGTTTTCGACGCCGCCCATTCTTGGGTGGAACTGGCCGATTACGTGCCGGCGGAGCTGACCGGCACTTTGGCGCCCGGCGTCCGCATCGCCGGTATCTGCGCGGCGGGACACAAGGCCATGTACTGCCCGGAATGGGGCGGCTATCCCGACGCGGAATTCCTGGGCAAACTGGACCCCAAACTGGCCGAGCTGCGCGGTCGGCTCTGTCCGAGGGTCGAGTCGGTGGACCGCGCGGTGGGCGGATTGACGGCGGCGTGGGCGGCGAAAACCGGCTTGACGCCGGGGATTCCGGTGGCGGTGGGCGCTTTTGACGCCCACTTGGGCGCCATCGGCAGCGGCGTCGCGCCGGGGACGCTCGTCAAAATCATCGGCACCAGCACCTGCGACATCACCATTGCGCCCGGCTCGGAGAAATTGGCCGACATTCCGGGCCTGTGCGGGATTGTCAAAGGCAGCGTGCTGCCCGGTTTTTACGGCCTGGAAGCGGGCCAGTCGGCGGTGGGCGATATTTTCAACTGGTTTGTCAATTATATTCAGCCCGGCGGCAAAAAAGGCGGCTCCCACGACGAGCTTTCCGCCCGGGCCGCCAAACTCGCCCCCGGCGAATCGGGCCTGCTGGCCCTGGACTGGAACAACGGCAACCGCACCATCCTGGTGGACCAGCTCCTGACCGGGGCGCTGGTCGGCCAGACCCTTTACACCACGCCCGCCGAGATTTACCGCGCGCTCATCGAAGCGACTGCTTTCGGAGCCTTGACCATTATCAATCGCTTTGAGGAATACGGCGTGAAAGTGGAGCAAATCGTCAATTGCGGCGGCATCGCCGATAAAAGCCCGCTGGTCATGCAGATTTACGCGGATGTGACGGGGCGGCCCATGAAAGTTTCCCGCTCGGCCCAGACCTGCGCGCTGGGCGCGGCCATCGTGGCGGCGGTGGTCGGCAAGGCGCATCCCGATTTCCCTTCGGCGCAGAAGGCCATGACCGGTTTGAAGCCGCGCGCCTACACGCCCAACCCCAAGGCCCACGCCGTCTATCGCGAACTTTATCCTCTTTACAAAAGCCTGCACGACGCCTTCGGCACCAAAACCTGGAGCGGCAACCTGCACGACATCATGAAACAACTCATCGCCATCCGCGGCCGGGTCAGAAAGTAGTTTGCCCATGCTCGAAGAACTTAAGCAACAGGTCTGCCAGGCCAATCTGGATCTGGTCAAGCAGGGCTTGGTCGTCCAGACTTGGGGCAATGTCAGCGGAGTTGACCGCGCCAGCGGCCACCTGGTCATTAAACCCTCCGGCGTGCCTTACGCAGGCCTGGCGCCCGATCAGATGGTGGTGGTTTCGCTGGCGACGGGCCGGGTCGTCGAGGGCAGGCTCAAGCCCAGTTCCGATACGCCGACACACCGGGTGCTTTATCGCGCCTTTCAGGAAATCGGCGGGGTGGCGCATACCCACAGCCTGTTTGCCACCGCCTGGGCGCAGGCCCGCAGGGGCATTCCCTCCTACGGAACCACCCAGGCCGACTACTGGCACGGCGACGTTCCCTGCACTCGCCTGTTGACAGCGGAGGAAATCAAGACAGACTACGAGGCGAACACGGGCCATGTCATCATTGAGACATTCCAGCATCTCGACCCGGCGCATCATTCTGCCGTGCTCGTGGCCAGCCACGGGCCGTTTACCTGGGGCCAAAGCGCCCGCCAGGCGGTGGAGAACGCCGTCGTGCTGGAGTTCGTGGCCCGGCTGGCCGTCGAAACTTTGCGGATCAATCCCAAAGTCAAACCGATGCAGCGGGTTCTGCTGGCAAAACACTTCTTCCGCAAACACGGTCCGGGCGCGTATTACGGGCAGAAATAACCTGAAACCTGCGGCCCTCAAACACCTCTAAACCCAAATTCACGGCAATCCAATCAGTTCCAATCAACCCAAAAACGCACTATGAAAAACATGATCGGCAGGATAATCGTCGTTGGCGCGGGCTCATGCGCCGCTTTTCTGATCGGCTGCAGCACCGGGGGATCCTTCGACCAGGGCATAACCAAACAGGCCTTTGGCAAGACGCCCGATGGCCAGGCGGTGGACGTTTACACCTTGAAAAACTCCAAAGGCGCGGAGGCCCGCATCATGACCTACGGCGGTGTTGTCCTCTCGCTGAAAATGCCGGACAAGAACGGCCAATTCGGCGATGTCGTCCTGGGCTGCGACAAGCTGGAGGATTACACCAAGACCCCGCCCCCGCCCTATTTCGGCGCGCTTATTGGCCGCTACGGCAACCGCATCGGCAAGGCCACTTTCACCCTGGATGGCAAGACCTATCAACTGGCCGCTAATAACAACGGCAACACCCTGCACGGCGGCAACAAGGGCTTTGACAAGGTCGTTTGGACCGCCGTCCGTATGACAGAAGACAGCGCGACCGGTCCGCAATTGTTTTTAAATTACACCAGCAAGGACGGCGAGGAAGGCTATCCCGGAACCCTCAATGTCACCGCGGTTTATACGCTGACGGAAAATAATGAACTGCGGATTGATTTCACCGCCACCACCGACAAGGACACCGTGGTCAACCTCACCCATCACGGCTACTTCAACCTGGCGGGCAAGGGCGACATCCTCGGCCACGTCGTCACGATTCCCGCCGACAATATCACGCCGGTGGACGCGGGCCTGATTCCCCTGGGCAACCTGCAGTCCGTGGACGGCACGCCCTTTGATTTCCGCAAGCCCATGGCGATTGGCGCCCGGATTGATGCGGACAACGCGCAACTCAAGCTCGGCCCCGGCTATGACCACAACTGGGTGATCAACAAAAAGATGGGCGAACTGACCATGATGGCGCATGTCAGCGAGCCAACCACCGGACGCGTCATGGAGGTGTGGTCCACCGAACCGGCCTTGCAGTTTTACTCGGGCAATTTCCTGGACGGCACGATCGCGGGCAAGGGCGGCTGGGCCTATCAGAAGCACTCCGCCTTTTGCATGGAGCCGCAGCATTATCCGGATTCCCCCAACAAGCCGCAATTCCCCACCACCGAGTTGAAGCCGGGCCAGACCTATAAAAACACCATCATCTACCGCTTCTCCGTCCAGTAAGCCAAATTTGCCGACCCTTAAATAGACAGGCTCTCCAATATATGAATATACTGACTCCTCTCTTCGCGGCGGCGCAACCAGCCGCGGCAGCCGCCCCTAGCGGCACGGTTTTTGACAACCTTGACTGGTTCGTGATCGTCTTGTTCGGATTGGGCATGATCGCGGTCGTCTGGTATTCCATGCTCAAGAAGAACGAGTCCGGCAAGGACTACTTCCTGTCCGGGCGCGACGCCAACTGGCTGCAGATCGGGTCCTCGATCTTTTCCTCCAACATCGGCTCCGAACACCTCGTCGGCCTGGCCGGCGCCGGGTTTGTCACCGGCATGGCCATGGCCCATTGGGAAATGCACGCGTGGTGGATTATTATTCTGGGCTGGGCTTTCGTGCCGCTCTACGACCGCATGAAGGTGTTCACCATGCCGGAATTCCTCGAGCTGCGCTTCAGCCGCGGCTCGCGCAACGTCCTGAGCCTGCTCACCATGGCCAGTCTGGTCTTGACCAAGATCGCCGCCACCATTTACGCCGGCGACGTCGTCATCAGCACGCTGTTGAACGTGAAATCGGTGCCTGTTTTCGGACATGATGTGCCCGTGTTCTGGTTCATCGCCTTTGGGCTGGCCTTAACCACCGGTCTTTACACGGTTTTCGGCGGAATGCGCGTCATCATGTACACCGCCGTGCTTCAGTCACCGGTGCTCATCTTTGGTTCTGTCTGCATCCTTTACAAGGGACTGAGCGTCTTGGGTCACGGCAGCCTCATTGACGGCTGGCATGCCACCCTCGCGTCGATCACCGCTGCTACTTGGCACGGCGAAGGTGTTCACCTTGTCCGCTCCATCAAGGATCCCGACTGGCCCTGGCTGGCCATTCTGCCCGGTTCGGCCATCATTGGCTTCTGGTACTGGTGTACCGACCAGTATATTGTCCAGCGCGTGCTGGCCGGCAAGAATCAGCAGGAATCCAGGCGCGGGACCATCCTCGCCGGCTTTTTCAAGCTGACTCCGGTGTTCATCTTTCTGGTGCCGGGCATGATTGCTTTTGCGCTGACCAGGACGCCGGGAGTCGGTTTCACCACCGACGGCGATGCCGCCTACACTTCGCTCGTGGCGCAGATTCTGCCCCACGGCATCCGCGGCATTGTTGCCTGCGGGATGATTGTGGCCCTCATGGCTTCGCTCGGCTCCAAGTTCAACGCGTCTGCCACGCTCTTCACGATGGATTTCTACCGGGAGTGGTATCCCAATGCTTCCGGCAAGACCGAGGTGTTTGTGGGCCGCGTCGCCACCGCGGTGATAGTCTTCATCGGCATCTGCTGGGTGCTGGTCATTAAGAATCTCAAAATGCCGCTTTATGAGTATCTGCAAAACGTGCAGGGCTATCTCTCGCCCGCCATCGCGGTATTGTTCGCTCTGGGCGTGTTCTGGAAACGGGCCACCGCTCCGGCGGCGCTTTGGGCCTTCGTGGTGGGCATGATCGGTGGTTTTGGACGCCTGGCACTTGACCTCATCATGCGAGTTGATAAGGATGCAGTGACCAAGCTCAAAGTAGATCAATACCACGGTATCATTACTCCAGCCCAATACGACGCGGGCATGGCCGCCATCCGGGCCACGCACAACGGCCTCATGTTCGACCTTTGGCAGATTCACTGGCTCTATTACTGCGAAGGGCTGTTTGTGCTCACCGCCGCGCTCATGATCATCATCAGCCTCATGACCAAGGCGCCCGACCCGAAGACTGTCAAATACACCTGGTATGGCGCCTCCCCGGAGGAAAAAGCCGCCACCAAAGCCAGTTGGAATGGCATGGACGTGGTGTTAAGCTTGATTGTTATCGCCTGCGTGGTCCTGTTCTACATCAAATTCTGGTAATCGGGTTTTGCGCTCAGGGCCGCGGCCCGCGCCGGTTTGCCGGCTGGCCGCGGCCATTTTTGTTCGTTTGGAGGCATCCTTTTTTGGGTCGCGGGAACCGGGGAAGCACCCGTTTGAATGCACAAATGCCTCTGTTTTCGGCCATCCACAACCCTTTGCGTAATTCAGGTCAAAGACCCACAACTAATTGCGTTTTTTCCCTCAAAAAACCGCAAATAATGTTTGTTTTTCTGCGGCTTTTTTCCTATCCTTTCCCTGTCCGTTTTGGGCGCCCAAAAATCGTGGCCGTTAAACGTTTTCCGCGCCCAATATGGAAAATAATTTACAGGCAAAATGAGCACTGAGTCTGATCCAAATACTAAATACGACGCCTCCAAAATTGACAAGCTGGAGGGGCTGGAGGCGGTCCGAAAACGGCCCGGCATGTATATCGGCGACCCGGACGAGCGCGGCTTGCATCACTGTGTTTTCGAGGTGCTGGACAATTCCATTGACGAACACCTGGCCGGTTTTTGCCAGAAAATTGACGTGGCCATCCATGTGGACGGCTCGGTTTCCATTCGCGACGACGGCCGCGGCATCCCCGTGGACATGCATCCGAAATGGAAAATGCCGGCCGTGGAGCTGGTCCTGACCAATCTCCACGCCGGCGGCAAATTCGGCCAGGGCGCTTACAAGTATTCCGGCGGCCTCCACGGCGTCGGCGCCAAATGCGTCAACGCCCTTTCCGACTGGTTCAAAGTCGAGGTTTCGCGCGACAACCAGGTCTATTACATGGCCTTCGAGCGCGGCATCACCACCCGCAAACTGGAGGTCATCGGCAAATCCAAAAGCACCGGCACCCTCATCACCTTCAAGCCCGATCCCACCATTTTCACCATCACGACCGAATTCAAATTCGACCTCCTGGCCAACCGCCTGCGCGAACTGGCCTTTTTGAACCCGGGCGCCCAAATCACCCTCTCCGACGAGCGGGTGGAGAACAAGCGGGAGACTTTTCTTTACAAGGACGGCATCGAGCAGTTTGTCCGCCAGCTCGGCCGCAACAAGGAGGTGCTCCATCCCAAACCCATCGTGCTGGCCCGCAAGAAGGAGGAAGTGATCGTGGATTGTGTGCTGCAATACAACGACAGCTACACCGACCAGATTCTTTGCTTCGCCAACTCCATTGCCAATTCGGACGGCGGCACCCATCTGACCGGTTTCCGCACCGCCTTGACCCGCGCCATCAACCAGTACGCCCGCACCAACAATTTGCTCAAGGAAAAAGACCCGCCCATATCCGGGGACGACGTGCGCGAGGGGCTGGTTTGCGTCCTGAGCGTCAAGCTGCCCAATCCGCGCTTCGAATCCCAGACCAAGGTCAAGCTGGTCAACACCGAAATTGAAGGCGTGGTCTCCTCCATCGTTTACGAGGGCCTCATGAGCTTTTTTGACGCCAATCCCCCGGTGGCGCGCAAGGTCATTGATAAAAGCCTGATGGCGGCCCGCGCCCGCGAGGCGGCCCGCAAAGCGCGCGACACCGTGCGCAAAAGCGCGCTGTCCGGCGGCGGCCTGCCCGGCAAGCTGGCCGATTGCTCGGATCGCGACCCGGCCAACACCGAGCTTTACATCGTGGAGGGCGATTCCGCCGGCGGCTCGGCCAAACAGGGCCGGGACCGGCGTTACCAGGCCATCCTGCCCATCCGCGGCAAGCTCATCAACGTGGAAAAGGCGCGGCTGGACAAGGTGCTGCAAAACACGGAAATCCGCACCATGATCACCGCCATCGGCACGGGCATCGGCGACGGGGAGGGGGAGGGGGCCTTCACCCTGGAAAAACTGCGCTACCACAAGATCATCATCATGACGGACGCGGACGTGGACGGGTCGCACATCCGCACTTTATTGTTGACATTCTTTTACCGGCAGATGACCCAACTGGTCAAGAGCGGCTATGTCTTCATCGCCCAGCCGCCCCTCTACCAGGTCACCCGCAAAAAGCGCGTGGAATACGTGGACGACGACGCCCAGCTCAACAAGATCCTCATCCAGTTGGGCAGCGAGGACGTGCGCCTGCACGACCTGGCCACGGACAAGGAGCTTTCCGAAAAGCAACTCACCGAAATCCTCGAATTGCTCGCCTCGCTCGACAAATACGTCCAGTCCCTGCGCCGCCACGGCGGCGATTTTGGCGATTACGTCGAGCACCGCCATCCCAAGACCCGCGAGTTGCCCCGCCACCTCGTCAAGGTGCGCGATGGCAACGACGAATCGGTCCATTATTTCCACACCGAGGAGGAACTGGCCGAATTTGGCGCCGCCAACGCCGACCTCAAGCTGTTCGGGGCCGAGAGCGACACCACCCTGCTGGAGAAGGGCGACAAACCGCGCAACACCCGCCGGGCCAGCCATGTCGAGTTGCACGAAAGCAAGGCGATCATGGACTTGATGGGCCTGCTGACCAAAAAGGGATTGAACGTGGCCCATTACGCCGCCCAGGACCAGCCGCTTTTTGAATTGATCGAAGGCGAAGGGGAGCGGGCCGTGGCCAAACCGCTTTTTTCCATCGCCGAAATCCTGGCCGGGGTGATGGAAGCGGGCAAACGGGGCATTCAGATCAAGCGCTTCAAGGGCCTGGGCGAAATGAACGCCAAGGAATTGTTCGAAACCACCATGAACCCGGAAAACCGCAAGCTGCTCCGCATTGACATGACCGACGTGGTCGAAGCCGAGGAGATGTTCACCAAATTGATGGGCGACGAGGTCGAACCGCGCCGCCAGTTCATCGAGGACAACGCCCTCAACGTCCGCAACCTGGATATCTGACATTCATGCCAACCCTGTACCTCATCGCAGGCCCCAACGGCGCGGGAAAGACCACTTTCGCCAGCCGGTTTTTGCCGGAGGAATCCGGCGAGCTGGAGTTTGTCAATGTGGATTTGATCGCGCGCGGCTTGTCGCCGTTTGCCCCGGATGCGGCGGCGGGCGCGGCAGGCAGAATTGCGCTCACCCGAGTTGGCCGCCTGATCAAAGAGGGCAAAACATTCGCCTGGGAAACCACCCTGAGCGGGCGTTCCACCAAAGGGTGGGTGCAGCAGGCCAAAGCGGCGGGTTATTTTATCAAGCTGGTGTTCGTATGGATTCAGTCATTGGAGGAATCCATTGACCGGATTCGATTACGGGTTCGCGAAGGGGGACACGATGTTCCTGAGCGGGATGTCCGCCGCCGGTTTTTGAAGACGCTCGCCAATTTTTTCAACGACTTTTGCCCAATGGCGGATACGTGGAAGCTCTTTGACAATTCAAATGAGTCATTGCGTCTGGTGGCCGTCCGCAAGAACGACCGCGCGGTTTTCCGCGATCGCTCTTTGTTCGACGCCATTTGCGCCCAAGCAGGATATAAATATGATGAAAATTGACGGCAATTGGAGCGACGATATTTTGGACGTGGACGACTACAAGGAGTTGCGCGCGTTTCAAAACGCCCAACTCGACGCCATCCGGCGCGCCCGCCAATTCGACTCCGAGTTCGTTGTTTTGCGCGAGGATAAAGTCGTCGCGCTCCGCCCCGATGAAACCCTGGACATCGAACGCCGGGGCGAAGAGCGCCTCAAGGAACTCAATCAGATCATCGCGCGCCTCCAGGCCGCCGGCCCTCAACCTGCCAAATAAACTCCAATTTAATTCTCCATGCCCGACGAGACCCCAATCCCACCCGCCGAACCGAACGAAGGCAAGGAGCAGTTGCCCGTCAGCATCACCCCGCTGTTCGCCGCCAACGAAAAAGTGCAGAAGATCAACGTGGCCGACGAGATCAAGAATTCCTTTCTCGACTACTCCATGTCGGTCATCATTTCCCGCGCCCTGCCCGACGCGCGCGACGGCTTGAAACCCTCGCAACGCCGCATTCTGTTTGCGATGCACGACCTCTCCCTATTTCCCAACCGGCAGCACCGCAAATGCGCCAAAATTTGCGGCGACACCAGCGGCAATTATCATCCGCACGGCGAGGCGGTGATTTATCCCACCCTGGTCCACATGGCCCAGCCGTGGGCGATGCGCGAAATATTGATCGAAGGCCAGGGCAATTTCGGCTCCGTCGAGGGCGATCCTCCCGCCGCCATGCGCTACACCGAAGCCCGCATGACCCATCTGGGCGCGGCCCTCATGCTCGACATGGACCGGGACACGGTGGATTTCGTCCCCAACTATGACGACACCAAAACGGAGCCGACCGTTTTTCCCGCCGCCTTTCCCAATCTGCTCGTCAACGGCGGCACCGGCATCGCCGTGGGCATGGCCACCAACATGGCCCCGCACAATCTGGGCGAGGTCATTGACGGCATCTGCGCGCAGATTGACAATCCGGAAATCACCGTGGCGGAACTGATGAAGCATGTCAAAGGGCCGGACTTCCCCACCGGCTGCATGGTGTGCGGGATGGACCCGATCAAGGAGTATTTTTCCACCGGCAAAGGCAGCCTCAAGGTCCGCGGCAAAGTGGGCGTGGAATCGCTCAAGGGCGGACGCGAGCAAATCATCATCACCGAGATTCCCTACAATGTGAATCGCGCCGTGCTCGTCGAGCGCATCGCCGAACTGGTCAACGAGAAAGTCATCAGCGACATCACCGCCGTGCGCGATGAATCCGACGAGAACACCCGGGTGGTGATCGAGTTGAAACGCGACGCCATCGCCAAGGTGGTCATCAGCAATCTTTACAAAAACACCGCCCTGGAAAGCAGTTTCAGCGTCAATTCCCTCGCCATTGACCACGGCCGGCCCAAGACCCTCGCGCTCAAGGAACTGATCAATTGCTACATCGAACACCGCCGCGAAGTGGTCATCCGCCGCACCCGCTTTGATCTGCGCAAGGCCGAGGAGCGCGCCGAAACGCTCGACGGCTTCCTCATCGCCCTGGCCAACCTCGACGAATTCATCCGCCTCATCCGCCAGTCTTCCAACCGCGAGGAGGCCCGTATCAAACTCCTCGCTTTCGACTTTACCCGCGTCCAGGTCGAGCGCTTCGGGGTCCTCATCCGCGACGAAAACCGCCTGACCAGCGGACGCTATTCCTTCAGCGAAACCCAGGCCAACGCCATTTTGGACCTGCGCCTTTACCAGTTGACCGGACTGGAAGTGGACAAGGTCAAGGCCGAATACGCCCAAGTCCTCGAACGCATCAAGGATTTGAAGGACATCCTGGCCAAGGAATCCCGCGTTTTCAGCATCATCAAGGAGGAATTGCGCGAGATCAAAGCCAAGCACGCCACCCCGCGCCTGACCGATCTGGTGCCCGACGAAGGCGAGATCGCCATCGAAGACCTCATCGCCAACGAAGGGGTCATCATCACCATCACCCACGCCGGCTTGATCAAGCGCACCGCCGTCAGTTCCTATCGCGCCCAGCGCCGCGGCGGCAAAGGCGTCATCGGCATGACCACCCGCGAAACATCCGACGGGGCAGGGGAGGACCAGGATTTTGTCGAGCACCTTTTCACCGCCAGCACGCACGATTACCTGATGTTCTTCACCAACACCGGCCGCGTCTATGTCGAGCGCGTCCATGAAATCCCGGACATGGGTCGCGCCGCCAAGGGCCGCAGCATCGCCAATCTGCTGGAATTGAAGGCCGACGAAAAGATCGCCGCCATGATCCGCGTCCTCTCCAAAACCGGCCCGAACAAGGAGGACCTGACCTGGACCCAGCCGAGCTTCATCTTCTTCGCCACCGCCCAGGGCACAGTCAAGAAGACCGCACTGGAGGAATTTTCCAACATCCGCCGCGGCGGCATCATCGCCATTGGCATCGAGCAGGGCGACACCCTGATTGACGTGGTGCTGACCTCCGGCCACGACGAAGTGGTCATGATCACCCGCGAAGGCCAGAGCATCCGCTTCTCCGAGGAAGACGTCCGCTCCATGGGCCGGCCCGCCGGCGGCGTCCGCGGCATCACCCTGGAGAAAACCGACGCCGTGGTGGCCCTGGCCGTCGTGGTGCAGGACGCCATGCTGCTGGTGGCGGGCGAAAACGGCATAGGCAAGCGCACCGATTTTGGCGAATACCGCCAGCAATCCCGAGGCGGCAAGGGCATCATCACCATGAAAACCACCGAAAAGACCGGCAACGTGGTAGGCGCGCTTACTGTGAAGAATGACGATGAAATCATGCTCATCACCGTGACCGGCCAGATGGTGCGGACGAAAGTCAACGACATCCGCGAAACCGGCCGCAACACCCAGGGCGTGAAGTTGATCGAGCTGGAATCCGCCGACAAACTCAAAGCCATCGCCCCCGTCATCAGCGAAGAAAAAGAAGACGCCACCGAACCCGCGCCATCGTAGCCCGCTTATGGAGACAAGAGTTGGAAGACCAATTAAAAGTTGATGGGATGGCCTAAGCATCAACCAATGAGCAAGGGGTCATCTTTCTCTTTGGGCGACTTGCTCCAAGGATCGGATATTTGATGAAATGATGAAACTGGTCCCAAACCCTCGGTACAGCGTTTTCCTCGCCGAGCTTGAGAATGTCAAGCGACCCTTCTCGGCATGGAAAGGCTTGCTGTTTCGTGCCTCTCCCCTTCCCTACGCCCAGAGCGCCAAGCTGCTTAACGGGCAAGGGAGCTTTGCGCTTGGAGGGAGGTGGTCGGCTGCCGGCACATTTCCTGCAGTGAACACCTCCATAGACCAAGGGACGTGCATTGCGGAGAGTAGAGCCAGTTTCACGTATTACAATTGGGCCCCGAGCGATGTCCGCCCGAAGATAGTCGTTGCCGTGCGAGCCCGTTTCCGCAAAGTCATAGACCTCGCTTCTCCCAGAGGACTTCGCACCAAGCCGTGGCTGGAACTCGATAAATTCCTTGCCGAGGACTGGCACAAGGTCAATTACGCCAACCACGAGGCTCAGAGCCAGGCATTCGGTCGCGCTGCGCATGATATTGGCGCCGAAGCCCTTCTGATCCCATCGGTCCGGGTGCGTGGCGGCGTCAATCTCGTTTATTTTCCCCAATCCATGGAGGCCCGGAGCAAGGTTGATCTCCTTGGGGAGGATGATCTGAATCGCTGGATCAAGAAAAAATAGTGCAAAAGTGCGCGTATTTGTGCTTGCATCCCGACACAAATGATCGTAAGTTTGGGGCATGAAGAAAATGCTCGAACCGTTGGTGACAAGACGAGGCGGCCCAATAACGGCTCAGGAAAAGGCCATTTTGCGCACCGTCTTCCAAAGCAACTCCGGACCCATTTCCATTAAGGAATTTGCCAAGCGATACCAGGTTTCTTATGAAGCGTTGACGCGTCTGACAGGGTTTTCGCTCCGGGCCATTTCAAATTGGTCCCAAGGCTCCAAACCCAGTTCCTCCACTGCCAGGCGTCTGACCGAGATTGATCGGCTTTTTTCGGCTTTGGAGAACTTGGTTTCCCCCGAGGCCATCGGCCCCTGGCTCAAAGATCCCAATCCCGCTTTTGACGGTTCAACTCCACTGCAAGTTATCGAGCGAGGAGAATCAGACCGCATCTGGCGCATGGTTTACGAACTGGAATCCGGCGAACCCGTCTAATCAAGCCCAAACCAATGGAAGGGGTCCCGACAGGGGCAATTATATAAAGGGGGCAAGCCCGGAAAACGGAACATGAGCAGGTCAGCATGTCATGGCAGGGGTCAAACCATAACTTTTCACTTTCTTCAAACGTAAAGTACAGGGCTCAAGCCCGGAAAACGGAAAATGAGCAGGTCAGCAGGTGTCAAGCAGGGGTCAGTCCACCGCGCGGCGCGACAAAGTCCAAAATGAGCTACTCCTTCTTGCGATTGTAAGTCACCAGATAGAGCTGCGTCCCCGCGACGGTCTTGAACTCTGCCGGACGTTTGGCGCCGGAAAGGTCGTAGCAAATGCGCAGCGTGTCACCGCTGAGTTCGTAGATCGCCGGGAACGTCTTGCCGCGGTTCGGTCCTTCCGTCCCGGTAATGGTCATGCCCTTGGGCTTGGCGGCGGAATCCAGGGTGTAAGTGCCCCTGTCCGGTTGCTCTCCGGCGAACACTTCATATTTGCCGCCGTCCAGTTTGAGGCTGATGCTCTTCAAGACAGCCTCCGTCATGGGCTGTCCGCCCAACTCGGCCTTGACCGGTTTCCAATTTCCCTGCACGGCCTTGGCGTCGTCGGGCAAGCCGGCCGCGAAGGCGCCCAGTGAGGCCGCCACAGCCAGAGCGATGCAGAAAATGTGTTTCATGGAAAGTGTCTTTGAAAATTACCTTGTAGTCCATTCGTTCAACCGGACGCGAACGTCGTGCCACGAATTTCCCTGGCCGGGGGTCGCATCGGCTTTCGCAATCGCTTCGTCCAATGCCGCCAACAGGCGCGGGTCACCTTCGTCGCATTCGTTGACGCCTCCTTCGCGACGTTCCTTCTCCACAAACTTGCTCCACGATGATAAGGCGACGCGGCGCAGTTCATCCGGACCCAACTGGTCCAATTCAGCTTCAATTTCTGCCAGGCTCATTGCGGGTTCAATATAGATTCGCCGGCCGGGAAAAACAAGCCGGATTCAGCAACGGTTCCGCGTTCAAATTCGATTCAACGGATAATGGCGGTCAATAGACTCATAATCGCGGTCGTTTTCCAGGAAGTGGACGCCCTGCTGGAGGACAATGGCGGCAATCAGGCAGTCCATGGAATTCCTGATGGTGCTGCCTTTGCGCCGCAGTTCGCGGTAAATGCTGGCGCCCAGTTCAAACGTGCTCCGGTCCGCTTCCAAATAAAGGAGGTTTTCAAAATGTTTTTTGACGGCGAGGTGCTCCTTCTCGTCGCGAATGCCCTGCAAAACTTCGGTGAGAATAAATCCGCAAATGCAGACATCGTCGTCATTTCCGATGCATCGGGCGGGCTTTTCCGTCTGGAGAGTTTCCTTCCCACGAAAGAAATCAATCCAGACCGTCGAATCCACCAGCACTTTCACGGGAGGCGATTGCGGCGCATCGCCGCCAGATTGCCCGTCCAGCGGATGCCGCCGCGGAGCGAGAGCAGGCCGGTCTGCTTCTCACGCCGCACCAAATCCTGCAAGGCCCGATGCACCAGGGCGCGCCGGGTTTTGAGGCCGGTGGCCTTCAATCCGCGGCGGACCAACGATTCATCCAAAACAATGTTGGTTCTTTTCGTCATATACACATCATACAAATAAATTCCAAGACCTCCAAGTCGAAAAGGACAAAGGAGAAGGGCCAAAGCAAAAAGAGCCGGAAAGCAAGCCAGCGGGGGGAAATGTAACGCAAGGTAACGCGGGTGTAACGGCCCCAAAAGCCACAAGTCCCTCAGTATCAACAGGTGTAACGGGGTAACGGGTGTAGCGCACCTATGCCCCCCTCTGCCGTGCGTGGCCCACTCCCCCTGCCACCCACGGCAGAGGCCCGGTGTGGCGTGAGGGTTGCGGCAGTGCGCCAAATTGCCGAAAGGCGGACGGCAAGTTTGGCGCACTCCAGCAACCATCACGCCGAGAAAGGAACGAGGAGTAGGCATGGGGCCAAAGAACTCTTTCGAGGCGCAGGCTCGACGCTACACAGGAATTTCGAGAAGCCCGCCTCTGCCTCAGCGGCAGCGCACCAGCACGCGGAGGCGCTTGGCCTGATAAGTCCCGGCATTGCCGGCAAAGGTCCAATCTGGATTGCCCGCGGGTTGGTTGCCAATGCCCACGTCCGCCCGGCTGCCTTCGCTCCAATGATTGAGCGCGAAGAGGGTTTGTCTGGCGTCATGGTTATGCACCTGCATCGAACCGTATCCATCCACCGGATCGGCCGGCTCATCGCCAAAATCATAGACTTCCCCGGAGGCGTTCGGCACATTGGCGCTGTTGGCGGGACCGTAATTATTCGGCCAGAACTCAATGTTGCCGCCGGCCAGAGCCGTGCCGGTTTCAATCCCCTTCACGTTGGAATAGACGTTCAGGCCGGCCACGTTTCGTTGAAAATGCGCGCCGGACTTGAGCGTCGGCACGCCGATCTTCTCCAAGTTGGTGGTAAAGGCGTCCATGGACACATACACATAGTCGGTGTTGCCATCGGCTGACTGCAGTTCCATGAAATAGGCGATGCGGTCGAAGGGTTGCGCGATGCTTTGATTGTTGTCCGCATCGTACTGGATGTTTTTCGCCAGCTTTCCAAGGTCCAAATCATAGACCAGCCGGTAATCCTTCGCTTCGGGAACTTTGAGCAGCAGAAGATCGCGGGTGGGCGCGGTGCCCGCGCGGAAAGCGCCCGCGGGCAAACCGTCGCTGTTGACGAGATGCGGCTCGGCCAGCATGCTCCACGCATAACGCATGGCCACCGGATGTTTGACTCCCGGGGCGGAAAGCAGCACGGCCGGGCCGTCAATTTGCGCGCCGGCTTGGACAAAACCGCCCTCGTCCGCGTCAATGACCTCAAACCAGTCCAGCGGCTGGCCATCGCGGGCGGCCAATCCGCCGCCAACGTGATCGAAAGTCACGCGCAGCTTGTCGCCTTCGATGCTCAAGGATTTGAAGGCCGGTCCCGACCAAAGCAGGTTGTCGCGGCCGTAAGTCCTGGCCAGGGCCAGCAGGGCGAGGCGATGGCCCACGTCCTGTTTGTTCTTGGGATGAATGTCTTTGAGGTTGCCGATGTCGTTGATCACGGCCATGCCGGTGTTGGGAATGGATAGCGCGGCGGCTTGCGCCTCCCAAAAGACCGCCTCCGTTTCCGGTTTGCCGCCGTAATTGAAAGGGGCGATCTGCACGAAATAAAACGGGAAATCCCCTTCGTGCCACACTTCGCGCCAGCCGCGGATGAGCGCCTTCATTCTCTCGGTGTAAAGCGGCCCGTCGCCCAGATTGGATTCGCCCTGATACCAAATGGCCCCGCGCACGGCGAAAGGACAAAGCGGATGAATGATGCCGTTGTAAAGGGCGGTCGCATTTTGCACGTCGTGCGGCGCCAGCAACTCTTTGGGGAAGACAGGCATGGCGGGGACAACCGCGCGGCCGGCCAGCGCCCGGCGCGCCGAGGCGAGCCATTGGTCGGTCTCCTCCAGGGTTTGTTGCAGCCGTTGCTGATGCAGCGGCGTGGCTGGATCGGCCAGTTGCACCAGTTCATACTCCTTAAGCAAGGCCGGCGTGGCCGCGAAACCTTCCGGAGGAGTCCAGGATTCGATGCGCGTGCCGCCCCAACTCGAGTCAATCAATCCGACGGCGACCCCCAGCTTTTGGTGCAACTCGCGCCCGAAATAATAGGCGGCGGCGGAAAACCCGCCCCAGCCTCCTTCGGCGACGGTTTTGGGCGAGCAGACCTTCCATTGGCCGTCAATATTAGTTTGCGGCAACGGATCCCATTTGCGCGTCACCAGCAGCAGGCGCAGACCGGGATAATTGGCGTCGGCGATTTCCTTCTGGGCGTCGCGGGCGATGCCAATGCCCATTTCCATGTTGGATTGACCGGAACAGAGCCAGACCTCCCCGATCATCACATCCTCAAACTCGACCGAACTGGAGCCGGTCGCTTTGAGGGTGAACGGCCCGCCCGCCTTCATGGCCGGCAGCACCACTTTCCATTCGCCGCGTTCATTGGCTTGCGCCTGCGCGGTGGCGGACGAGAGCGTGACCGTGACTGTCTCATTGGGCTGCGCCCAACCCCAAATGGCCAGGGGCATTTCCTGCTGGAGAACCATGTGGCTGGCGAAGACCTTTGGCAATCGAACCTCGGCCCGGGCCGGGGGAAGACCGGGGCCACTCGCAAAGAGGGCCGCCGCCAGACAAACCGTCCGAAAAACTTTTGCAATCTGCATATTCTTGTCCAGAGGGTGAAAGGTTCCCGCACGATGTCAAGAGATCGTTGCGCCCCGGAATTCCGGGGCAGGACCTGGCCGTCCCTTTAACTTTGGGAGAACCCCGCGGCTTTTGGAGGACCGCGGCTGCTTGACAGCCATTGGATTTTGCTCTTATCAAGGGGAACGGCTCATTGTTTGACGATCAAGACGCTGCAATGCGCGTGATCGCTGATCCGGTCCGCCGTGTCGCCGAGCAGCCGACCCCAAAGCTCCGAGTGGTCGCTGTGCCCGACCACCACCAGATCATAGTGTCCCTCGTCGGCCAACTTCACCATGCTCTTGGCCGGATGGCCGCGGCGCGTTTCGCAATGGATTGGGATGCCGTGTTGGGCCGCCGCTTCCGCCACTTCCTTTTGCCGCGCCTGGAAGTATTCATCCGCCGCTGCCGCTTCTTCCTCGTATTCGCCCGGCAAATCGGAGTGGCGCGGGAGCGGTTCGCGCACCCAGATGGCCGTCAGCTCCGCCCCGGTTAGTTTGGCCATGACGGCGGCCCGTTGCAGCGCCGCTTTGCCGCCTTTGGAGCCGTCGTAGCCCACCAGGATTTTCTTGAACATAATTCAGCCTTTCGTTGGAACCAGTGGAGCGCCAGCCTTGCCCTTGAGCTTGCGCTGGTAGAGCCGTCCCCAGGCCTGCATCGTCCGCCGGGATGGCTCGTAGAATTTCTGGGCAATCAGCGTCGGCACAAACGCGCTCAGGATCACGACCGTGACAAGGATGGAATACTGTTTCTGATCAATGATCTTGTTTTGCAGGCCGAACAGCGCGGAAATCGTGCCGAAGGTCAGCCCCGTGGACATGAGCAAGGTGGTGTAATTGGCCTCGCGCTGGCGCATAAAGAAGAGCCGCGAGAGCGGCAGCACTCCCGCCAATTTGGTGATCATCTTCAGCGCCAGCAATGCCACGATCACGCCCAGCGCCGTCCAGAGCACGGGCAGCGACACCAACGAGCCGGCGCGGATGAAGTAGAACGGCGTGAACATGGCGAAGGCAATACTCCGCATCCGATGCACCAGCGTTTTGTCGCGCAGGAACACCCCCGCCACCACCAGCCCGAGCAGATAAGCCGGCAGCACCGCCTCGCTTTTGGCCGTCGAGGCCAGTCCGCCCAGGAAGAACAGGACGAAGAAAATGAATTTGATTTCCGGCTCGCTCACCCGCGTCGCCCCCAGGCGCGCGATGATGAATTGCGTCCAGCGCGGCATGAACCAGAGCGTCAGGCCCGTCACCAGGACGAACACCAGCAGCCACAGGTTGAAGCTGGCGAAGATGAAACCCAGCGCCAGCACGGTCCCCACGTCGTTAAGGAAACAGGCCGCCAGAATCATCTTGCCCAGCGCCGTTTCGTTTTGCCGCGTCTCGATCATCACCGCATAGACCACCGCCACCGAAGTGGTGGAGAGGGCGATCCCGGCGATTTGCGCTTGATGGAGCGGCCAGCCGAGAACCAATTGCGCGAAGGCCCACACCCCCGCGAACGGCAGCACAAACGCCGCCGTGCCGATGGCCATGCTCACCCGGAAATTGGCTCGCAGCGATACCGGATCAATCTCCGCCCCGGCTAGAAACGTCAGCACCCCGCTGCCCAGCATGGCGAGAAAGTTGGTCCAGTCCGTCGAACGCAGGATTTGCTGGCCATCCCCAAAGTGGATGTTGCCGGCGGCCACCCCAACGACGATTTCGATCAGCGCCACGGAGAGGCCGACGCGAATGGAAATCAGGCTCGCCACCAACGCCAGTCCCATCCAGATCGCCGCGATGAACCAAATATTGTCCATTGTGCCTTTCGTTCAGTTCAGGTGGCGGGCAGGCCCGTGGTCCAGCCGCCCATTCAGCCTGCAATGACTCCGCCCGCCATGATGGCGCTGTCAGGAGTCATCAGCACTGAAACGTTCAGGCGGTTTTCCCGCCACACGGCGGGTTGGCAAACCCCATTGCCCAGACCCTTATCCCACAAACTCCCTGGCATGGGAAGCCCTTTATTTCATGCCCAAACCGGGAGCCGCAGACGGTAAATGCCACCCCTCCGGCGCCAAATCCAGACAATCCTGACAAGCCATTTTTTATGATATGTGCCTCGCGCCGGCAGCGCCGCCATCCATCCCAGCCAATCCGCCTGGTCGCGCCGCGGCGCCGCGCCGGCCGCAATCCGCCAGGCCGCCGCATCGTCCCGCTGCGGGAGGACGGCGGAAATCGGCAATTGACAACAATTTGCACTTCTCATTTGACGTTCCAGCATTAGGTGTTATACTAACCTCACGACGATATAAATCACATGAGCGCCCGAAAAACCACCTCCACCAATCTCTTCGATTTTGCCCCAACCACCACCCAATGCCTGACCTTGCCCGCCGAGGCCGTGCGCGTCCGCAAGAATGGCATCGAATTCCGCAGCAAGGACTCCTTCCAGCCCTGGACGGAAATGACCCTCTGTTTGCAGAGGCCGGACGGGAGCAAAAAAATCCACTGCACCGGCGTCATCGTCGCCTGCGATGGCAATCGCCATCAGGGCTACACCATTTCCATGCTCTTCACCAACCTTTCCCGCCAGTCCCAGGCCCGTTTGCTCGCTTATTCCTGACCCCGCTTTATTCCCAACTGGCTTTTGCCCTGGCAACCCCGTAATCTGCGGGTATGGATACATTCCGTAAGATTCTCTCCACCGCCGTCGAAGGCGGCGCCTCCGATGTCCACCTGAAAATCGGCGCCCCCATTATCTTTCGCATCAACCGGCGCCTGGTGGTGGTGGATGGGCCTTTCCCCACGGCAGAATGGATGGAAATGGTGGTGGGCAACATCCTGCCCCGCCATCACAAGGCCCACATCGAAGAGACGCGCGAAGTGGATTTTTCCTATTTTATGCCCGGGGTCGGGCGCTTCCGCACCAACTGCTTCCATCAGCGCGGCGAGTATTGTCTGGCCCTGCGCTATGTCAAAACCCAGGTCCCCTCCTTCGAGGAGTTGGGCTTGCTCCCCCAGTTGCGGCAAATCGCCGAAAGCCCGCGCGGCATTGTCCTCCTCGCCGGCTCGACTGGCTGCGGCAAATCCACCACCCTGGCCGCCATGGTCGAGCACATCAACGCCAACGGCCGCAAACACATCATCACCCTGGAGGACCCCATCGAATACGTCTTTGAAGACAACCAATCGGTCATCGAACAGCGCGAAATCGGCCTGGACACCCGCTCCTTCGAGGAAGGACTCAAACACGTCCTCCGCCAGGACCCGGACGTGATCATGATCGGGGAAATGCGCGACGCCACCAGCTTCACCGCCGCCATGGCCGCCGCCGACACCGGGCACCTGGTCCTTTCCACCTTGCACACCACCAATGCCGCCCACTCCATCAGTCGCATCCTCGACTTCTTCAAAGCGGACGAACGGGACCAAATCCGCCGCCAGATTGCCGGCACGCTTCAGGCCGTCGTCTGCCAGCGCATGGTCCCCACCATCGCCGGCGGCATGACCCCCGCCCAGGAAATCATGATCAATTCCGGCACCGTGCGCAAACTCATTGAGGAAAACCGCCTGGAGCGCCTCGGCGCCGCCATCGAAACCGGCAGCGAAGAAGGCATGCTCAACTTCAACCAGTCCCTCTTCAACCTGGTCAAGGACGGCAAAGTCAGCCAGGCGGACGCGCTGGCCAAGGCCACCAACGCCCAGGCCCTGGAAATGAACTTCCAGGGCATATTCTTGACAGAAGGCAAGCGCATCCTCGGCTGAAGGTTCTGCCTGAAATCACAAATGGGCGGCGGAGGTTCGATTGAGAGTTGGCCTTTTTGCATTGGAACCATGAACCTGCCCCTGTTCGACAGACCCAGGCAGAACCATTCGTGTCCGTCCGCTGTCCCCTCTCCCCTCCCATCAGATGGGAGGGGAGAGGGTCAGGGTGAGGTGAGGGTTCACGGAAAAGAAGGGGAAGCCACAAAGCGGAGTTGCGTCTCGGAGCGCGGCAGGGGGGAAAGAATCTATTTGACTCCAGCCATCAGTTTCTTGATCGGCCTGGCCAAAAGCAGCACCGCCACGCCCGTCCCGCCCGCCGTCAGCACAATTTGAAAAAAGCCCCAGGGCAGGGATTCCACCTTGGTGGGGTCAAAGGAGCCGGCGATTTGGCCGGCGATCAGGTTGCCCAGCGACGTCGCCAGAAACCAGATCCCCATCATCTGCCCGACCAGCCGTTTTGGCGCCAGCTTGGTCACCGAACTCAGCCCGACCGGACTCACGCACAACTCGCCGAAAGTATGCAGCAAATACATCACAATCAGCCAGGTCGGCAGCACCTTGTCGCCGTGAACCACAAAAGTGGCGGCCCAGGCAATCACCCCGAAACCCGCCGCCAGCAGCAGCAGCCCCGCGCCGAATTTCGCCGGCAGCGACGGCTCCAGTTTCCGGCGCGCCAACATCAGCCACAAAGCCGCCATCACCGGCGCCAGGACAATGACACAAAGCGGCCCCAGCGATTGAAAGGTGGCCGCCGGAATTTCATGGCCAAAAAAGACCCGTCGCGTGTGGTCTTCCGCGAAAATGTTGAGTGACGAACCCGCCTGCTCAAACCCCGACCAAAACATCGCCGACGAAAGAAACAGCACCAGGATCACCGCCAGGCGCCGCTTCTCCGTGAAGTCGAGGTCCAAAAAGAAAAACGCCACGATAAAAAACAGCGCGGCAATCCCGAGGATCACACCCGTGGCCCCCCTGGCCAAAGCCACGGGGTTCAAGTGGATCACCCCGGTCACCGCCAGCAAGATGGTCAAAGCCGCCGCTCCGAGGATCGAGAAGAGGATGGCCAGATGCTTTGGCCGCACCCCTTCCTGATGGCCGGGCCTGGCCCCGGCTTGTCCCAGATTCCCGATAAAAAAACGGTACTGGAGCAGGCCGAACAACATCCCCAACCCGGGCACCGCAAAACCATAACGATAGTTCACCACCGCCAGCGGGCCGCAGACCAGCGGGGCGACAAACGCGCCCAAGTTGATCCCCATGTAAAAAATGCTGAAGCCCGCATCCCGCCGCGCCCCGCCTTCCGGGTACAGTTCCCCGACAATCGCGCTGACGTTGGGTTTGAGCAATCCCGTTCCCAGCACCAGCAGGCACAAGCCGATGTAAAACGTATCCGTCCGCGGAACCGCCAGCAGAAAATCCCCGCACATGATGGTGATCCCTCCATACCAAACGGCCCGCTGCGCGCCGACAAACCGGTCGGCAACCCAGCCGCCGAATAAAGCCGCCAAATAAACTCCCGCCGTAAACAGCCCGTAAATCGCCCCGGCTATTTTGACGGCAAGCCCCAAACCAACATGATGACTCCTCGACAATTCCTTGGGGTAGGCGTCTTCCAGGAGCAAGCGGTTCAGACGCATCCTGTTTTCCCTGTCCTGGGGATTCTGCTCCAGGAGTTGTTGGGTTTCCGGCCGCAAAGTCACCGTGGCAAAGGCGGCCTTGTCATAAATCGCAGGGCCGGTGACGATCGCACTCAGATTCTCCACGAGCGCGGTTTCCAAATTTGTGGGAACCGACCTCGCATCGGTGTAATAGACAGTCAGGGCGTCTGTGGCGGCTTTGTCCAGCCGTCCGCTCAAAAGGATGGAAACCCCGTCTGATCTGTCCTTCAACCTTTGGGAGAAAGACTTCAAATCATTGATCTCCCCCGTTGAAAAAACCCAGGGAACCACCTTGGCCATCAAAAACAAAATCAGCAACCCCCGCATCCCGTAATAACTGAACCGCTCCCACATTTCCGTGAAAAACAGCGTGGACAGCCCGCGCGGCTGCCCGCGCGGCACGGACTCGGCGGCATCGGCGGCGGCGGGTGAATCAGGCATGAACTGTGGGCGTCGGATTGATGGCCCTGAAAATGACCACCCGCCGCTGAAAATGCAAAATGAAAAATGCAAAATCAAATCCGCATCAGGGTGGGGGGACCCGCCGGGCCGTGACTCGATGGCAAATCCGTCCGCAATTGTAAAATCCGCAATCGGTTGACGTTCCTGCGCAATCACGGCACACTACTTGGGCAACGATGAGCGAGCTGGAACCCGCGCTCAAGATGGACCGGACCACAACATGAACAACGAACCCACGCCACCGGCGGAACCATCCCTGGACAAGGAGGGCCGCAAAACAACTTTGGGCCGGCTGCTCACCCCCTCCATGGACGCGTTCGGCCTGAGTCGCGGCGCCGCCCTGACCACCTTCCTATTCATCAGCGCCGTCCTCATCGTGGCGGTTTTCTGGTTCTTTCAATCCGCCCCCCCAAAAACCATCACCCTCACCAGCGGCGCCGCCGGCAGCACCTTCCAGACCAATGCCGAACAATACCGCGCCATCCTCGCCAGCAACGGGGTGACGTTGAAAATCCTGCCCTCGGAAGGCTCTCCGGAAAATCTCCAGCGTCTGAAGGACCCTTCGTTTAAGGTGGACGTTGGCTTCGTCCAAGGCGGAGTAACCAATGCCACGGGGAGCGGGCCGCTGGTTTCCCTGGGAAGCATCTCCTATGAACCGCTCTTTGTCTTTTATCGGGGCGCCGGCGGCCTGTCCATCCTGTCCGAGCTGGAAGGCAAACGGCTGGCCATTGGCGCGCCGGGCAGCGGCACGCGCGCCCTGGCTTTGTCGCTCCTCCACCTGAACGGCATCGAACCCGGCGGCGCGACCCAACTGACGGATTTGGATGCCGACGACGCGGTCCATGCTTTGCTGAGCGGCAAAGTGGACGCCGTGTTTTTGATGGGCGATTCCGCCTCCACAGACCTGATCCGCCAACTTCTGCACGCTCCCGAGATCCACCTTTTTGATTTTGCCCAGGCGGACGGCTACACCCGGCGCATCAGCTACCTAAACAAGCTGGTCCTGCCCCAAGGCAGCATTGATTTTGGGAAAAACATTCCCCCGCACGACCTCCAGCTCATCGGCCCCACCGTCGAACTTTTAGCCCGTCCCGATTTGCATCCCGCCCTGTCCGATTTGTTGCTGGAGGCGGCGCAAGAAGTCCACAGCGGCGCCAGCGTGCTCAAACACCGTGGCGAGTTCCCCGCCCCTCTCCAGCACGACTTTCCCATCAGCGCGGACGCCAGCCGCTACTACAAGTCCGGCAAAAGCTTTCTCTATCGAATCCTGCCGTTTGCGCTGGCCGGCATCGTCCGGTGCGCCTTTCTGGCCTTTGTTCCCGTCCTTGTCGTTCTGATTCCCGGCCTGCGCATCCTCCCGGCGCTTTACCGGTTGCGGATGCGCCTGCGCCTTTACCGCTGGTACCGCGCCTTGCTGGCTTTGGAACGCTCTTCTCCGGGGGCCTCCTCCTCGGAAACGCGCCGGCAATCCCTCGCCAAACTCGATCACATCGAAAACGAAGTCAACCGCCTGAAAGTGCCGGCCTCCTTCGCCGACCAATTCTACGGCCTGCGCGAGCACATCCAATTTGTGCGCGGCTGCCTGACGGACAGCGCGGACTCTCCCTGAGATGGGGATGAAGCATCGAAATTTTGGAGTGCGGCGGTTTGCCGCCGCTTTGCCCCTGCCTGCCGCGTCAGGCCGAAAAAGCGGGAGCAAGCTCCCGCACTCCAAAGTTAAACTTGAACTTTCTCTCCGTCCGGATTACGGTGTCAACCATGAGTGCCAGCTTGGTTGACGCAACGGTTTCCGAACAAATTTCCGGCCTGACCCGCCGAGTTCTGCGCGGCGGCGCTATCACCCGCGGCGAGGCCGCCTGGCTTTTCAGCCTGGAAGACTCCGCCGACATCTTCGATCTCATGGCGGGCGCCAACCGCCTGCGCGAACATTTCAAGGGCAACAAAATCCATCTCTGCTCCATCGTTAACGCCAAGGCCGGCGCCTGCTCGGAGAATTGCAGCTTCTGCGCCCAATCCTCCTTTCACCAGACCGATTCGCCCCGCTATGGATTCGTGGATCCGGACCCCGTCCAGCAAGCCGCCGACGAGGCCGGCCGCAACAAGGTCGCCGCCGTCGGCCTGGTCGCCGCCTGGCGCGGCCTCAAAGAAGGGCCGATGCTCGACGAAGTTTGCGACCGGATTCGCGATCTGGCCAAAACCGGCAAGACCCGCCCCGACGCCTCGCTCGGCATCATCGAAAGCCAGGCCGTGGCCGACCGGCTGAAGGCGGCGGGGTTGGAATGTTACGGGCACAATCTGGAAAGCTCGCGCCGATTTTTCCCCAAACATTGCACCACCCACACCTACGAACACCGCCTCAACACCATCCGCCACCTCAAAAAGGCCGGCCTCAAAATCTGTTCCGGCGGCATCCTCGGCATGGGCGAGACCCGCGAGGACCGCTGCGAACTGGCTTTTGCGCTCAAGGAGGTCGGCGCCAACGTCGTGCCCATCAACATCCTCAATCCCATCAAAGGCACGCCGTTTGAGGCCAACCCGCCGCTGCCGCCCCTGGAGATTTTGAAAACCATCGCCTGTTTCCGTTTCATCCTGCCGCGCCAGGAAATCATGATCGCCGGCGGTCGCACCGTGAATTTGCGCGACATGCAGAGCATGGTTTTCGCCGCCGGCGCCAGCGCGCTCATGGTGGGCAACTACCTCACCACCCTCAACCAGCCCGTGGAAAAGGACCTGCAAATGCTCAAAGACCTCGGCCTGGACCCCAACTGGGACAAACACGACTTCAGCGACCAGGAAGAAACCGGCGGCGGCTGCGGAAAAGAAAGTAGTGAACCGGAAGAAAATAAATTCGTGGAAATTGCATGAAGGCCGGTGTTTGGCAAACCAGTTAATTTACGACCCGTTTTAATTCGCGTTCCGTTTTCCCCTTAACTTATCAAGCCTGTTCAAATTGTGATTTGTTTTGTCTTCCCGAACGAGTTGCCAGGGATTGGGGGATGGCAGGAAGGCCCACCTTGCTCTTTGGGCGGGGGGATTCTATTTTTCAGCGGTGCATGACATTGCTTTTGAAGTGGGGCCGCTGACCATCACCTGGTATGGCATTTTGGTGGCGTGCGGTTTTTTGTCCGGCATGTGGAACGCCAGCCGGCGCGCCTTGCGGCAAAAGGTGAACCCGGAGGCGATCTTCGACTGCGGCACCTGGCTGTTGATCGGAGCGGTGGCGGGGGCGCGGGCGGTGTATGTGGTTTCGTACTGGCCGGACATTACCGAGGCGGCCCGGAATCACGGGCACTCGCGCTGGCTGGAAATCTTCATGGTGCAACACGGGGGGATCGTCTATTACGGGGGCCTGCTCGGGGCCTCGGCCGCTTGCGTGGTGTTCGCCTGGCGCAGGCGTCTGGCGCTCTGGAAATTGGCGGACATCCTGGCGCCCAGCGTGGCGCTGGGTTCGTTTTTTGGCCGGTGGGGTTGCCTGATGCATGGCTGTTGCTATGGCCGCCCGACCGATTTGCCGTGGGGCATCCAATTTCCCCTGGGCCATCCGTCGCACTTGCACGACGACGGCTTGCCGCACTATGTGCATCCGACCCAGATTTACGATTCCCTGCTGAATCTGGCGCTGTTTGCAGCGCTGACCTGGTTTTACAAGCGCCGGAAGTTTGACGGACAGGTCTTTGCGCTTTACCTGGTGTGTTATGCGGTTTTGCGTTCGTTCGTCGAGTACTTCCGGGGTGATTATCCTGCGGCCAACTTGGTGTGGGGGCGGATCACGCCGGCGCAACTGGTCAGCGTCGGCACGCTGCTGGCCGGGGTGCTGCTGCTTTTTCTGCTGCCCAAGGGGAAGGAAACGCGGATGGAGAATGGAGGATAGAGGATGGCAAACGAATTCCATCCCGAATCCTGCGACCTCCATTCGCCATCTTCCATCCTCCATCCTCGCCCCATCTTCCTGGCTGGCCCGACGGCGGCGGGCAAATCGGCCGTGGCCCTGGCGCTGGCGCAACGGCTGGGCGGGGAAATCATTTCGGTGGATTCGATGCAAGTGTATCGGGGCATGGACATCGGCACGGCCAAGCCGGGGCGGGAGGAGTTGCAACGGGTGCGGCATCACCTGATTGATGTGGCGGGATTGGAGGAGAGTTTTGACGCGGCCCGGTTCGTCCGGTTGGCGCAGGCGGCCGTGGCGGAAATCCAGGCGCGCGCTCATGTCCCGATTTTTTGCGGCGGCACCGGGTTTTATTTCAAGGCGTTCCGGGAAGGCCTGGGCGAAGCGCCCGCGGCGGATGCGGCCTTGCGGTCTGAGCTGGAAGCGCAGCCGCTGGCGGGGTTGCTGGCGGAATTGGAGAAAAGCGATCCGGTGACTTTTCAACGCATTGACCGGCAGAATCCGCGCCGGGTGATTCGGGCGGTGGAGGTGATCCGGCTGACGGGCAAGCCATTTTCCGGGCAACGGGCGGCATGGCGGGAAGCGGATGGCGGGGAAGGGGGATGTTTTTTCGGTTTGACACGCCCGGCGGGAGAATTGCGCGAGCGCATCGTGCGGCGGGTGGAGGAGATGTTCGCCAGGGGCCTGGTGGCGGAAACCGAAGCGCTGCTGGAGCGCGGGCTGGAAAAGAATCCGACCGCCATGCAGGCGCTGGGCTACCGGCAGGTGGTGGAACACTTGCGCGGGCGGCGGACGCTGGCTGAAACGATGGACCTGGTGAAAATCCGCACGCGCCAATTCGCCAAGCGCCAGTTCACTTGGTTCCGGCGGCAGATGCGCCTGGACTGGATTTCGCTGGAAGGGAAATCCCCCGAAGCCGCCGCGGCAGAACTGGCGGCAATGGACCAGCGATGGACGGGCCAGGAAAGGTAGGGCGGGCAGTCCCCTGCCCGCCGTCGGGCTTTGGCAGCGGAGTCAACGTCTTACTACCGTCGCGTGCGGCGGGCAGGGGACTGCCCGCCCTGCCACCCATGACGGACGCACTGTCGCCCGCCTTCTTATCCCCTTTGCACAAAAGTCAAGAGATGCTACCTTGGAGGCGACCGGAATAAGATAAGAATTGAAAGCGCTCATCTCGATTGCCAAACGAACCGAACGGGTTTTCCTCATCGGACTGGAACTCAAATCCGGCGCAAGCTGGCAGATGCGCGAATCCATGGAGGAATTGGCCGAACTGGCCGCGACGGCCGGCGGCACGGTGGCTGGGACGGGCACGCAAAAACTGGAATCGCCCTCGGCCGGCACCTTCATCGGCAGCGGCAAGGCGCGGGAGTTCGCCGATTATTGCCGGGAGCAGAAGGTGGATACGGTGGTGTTCGATGACGAGCTTTCGCCCGCGCAAAGCCGGAATTTGGAAAATGTCTTCGGCTGCAAGGTGCTGGACCGGACGGCGCTGATCCTGGATATTTTCGCGCAACGGGCGCGGACGCGGGAAGGGAAATTGCAGGTGGAACTGGCCCAGTTGCAGCATCTGCTGCCGCGCCTGACGCGTTTTTGGGGCCATCTTTCCCGGCAAAGCGGCGGCATCGGCATGCGCGGCGGGGAAGGGGAATCGCAGTTGGAAACGGACCGGCGGCGGGTGCAGGAACGGATCGAACGGCTGACCGCGGACTTGCAGGCGGTGCGCCGCCACCGGGCCACGCAACGCACCGGCCGGCAGCGCCAGCCCTGGCCGATGGCCTCGATCGTCGGCTACACCAACGCCGGCAAATCCACCCTGCTCAACGCCCTGACCGGGGCGCGCGCGCTGGAGGAGGACAAGCTGTTCGCGACGCTGGACCCGACCACGCGGCGTCTGCGCCTGCCGACCAACCAGAATTTATTTTTGACGGACACGGTGGGGTTCATCCGCAAACTGCCGCACGGGCTGGTGGAGGCCTTCAAGGCGACGCTGGAGGAGGTGGCGCAGGCGGACCTGCTGGTGCATGTGGTGGACGCGGGGCATGCGCAGGCGGGGGAGCAGATCGCGGCCGTCAACACCGTTCTGGCGGAAATCGGCGCGGCGGGCAAGCCGACCATCATGGTCTTCAACAAAATTGACCGGCTGGAGGGGAGCAACGGCCTGCTGGCCAAGTTTTTGGAGCAGTTCCCCAACAGCGTGGCCCTTTCGGCCAAAACGGGCGAAGGCATGGGGGGGCTGATCCACGAGCTGGGCACGCAACTGCGGCCCAGCCGGGAATTGGTGGACCTGGCCGTGCCGCACGGCGATTCCGCCGTGATCGCGCGGCTGCATGAAGTGGGGCAGGTCCTGGAACGGGATTACGGCGGAAAGACGGCGCGGTTCAAAGCGCGCATTGCGCCGCGGGATCGCGGCGAATTTGCCGCTTACATTGTGCGGCCGCAAAAAAGGGCCGGGGGAAAAAATTGAGGCGCGGGTGGCGGCGGCTCATTGGCCGGCGTAAAAGGCGTCCACTTTCTTGGCGACATCCTTGAAGCCGACATCCACTTCGTAAATGATCTTGTATTGTTCGATGGCTTCCCCTTTTTTGCCCATTTTTTCCAGGACCATGCCCAGGCTGTAAGTGATCTCCATCTTTTCCTCGTCGAAAACCAGTTTCTCGGCGAGGGCTTTCTCCAGGGTTTTGGCCGCGAGGTCGTTCATGTTGCGGCGGGCGAAGCATTGGCCCAGGCAGTGCAGGGAGGGAATGCGCTTGTTGGGGTTGTTTTGCGCCTTTTGAAATTCCTGGATGGCTTCGCTGATTTTGCCGGCCTGAAAATAAAGCTGGCCCAGCTCAAAACGGATGAACAGGTCGCTGGGATATTTCTCGGACCGCTCCTTGCATTCCGTCAGCATATAATTATCGCGCTCCGCCTTGATCCGGGCGGATTGGGCGGCGTAATCCGGGGCGGCGGCGTCCAGCCCGGCCAGGGCCTGGTCGAATTTCCGCACGGTGACGTCGGCGATTGCTTTTTGCAGCCCGGCATCGGCCTCGCCTTCGGTGGCCACGATCCGCTGGTAGGCCTGCAGCGCCCGGTCATAATCCTTTCTCTCGGTGTGAAGCTCGGCAATGTTGCGGAGCAGCTTCAGATTCTTGGGTTCATTGACCAGTTGGGCCTCCTTTTCGTCCAGCAGCCGCCGCGTCACATCCATGTCCTTGTGCTGGCGGTTCTCCTGTTCCAGGGCCACGGCCTGGTCTTTGTCCTTCAAAATATCGCGGTAAGAACCTTTGCCGTCGGCCAGGGCGTCGTAACCGCCCTCCGCCAGGGTTTTGCGGGCGGACATGTCCTTGAGTTCCTCGACCAGCTTGGCGTCGCCGGGGTTGAGGCGGACCAGCTCGGCGAAAATCTTCTCCGCCTTGTCCACCTGGCCGGCCTGGGAGTAGCCGCGGCCGAGCTCCCTTTGCAGATCCTGGTCTTTGGGCGATTTCTTGGCCAGGATTTCGAGGGAGAGAATGGCGGTCTTGGGCAGCTCGGCCGCCAGGGCGGCGTCGGCCAGGAGCTTGTGCCCCTGGTTGCTGTGGGGATCGGAAGAAAGAATCTGCTCGGCGATTTTCAAAGCCTCCAGCGGGTCGTTGCGCAGGGCGAACTGCCCCTTGGTAAACATGGGGGAGGAACTGGCGCCGCTCATCATTTTTTTGAAGAAACCGCGGCCGCGGCCCTCCGCCTTTTTATGCTGGGAGATGCGGAGAAGCTGGCGGCAATCGAAAAAAGCCGGCTCCTGCTCCAGCACGGCGGAGAGGATGGTGATGGCGTAATCGTAATTGCGCCGGTCCAGGGCCGCCTTTCCCTTTTCATACTGTTCCCGCAGAGGCCGGGGGATCTGACTCAAAGTTTTCTCTGGCATGGGCAAAATACTATGCCGGTTGCCGTAAAAATCCACAGGAATCTTGCAAATCAACCTTTCCAGCCTTGCGCGCGCATCTTGCCCGAATCATTAGCGACTTTTCCGGGGAGCGCGGTCGTCTCGACCGCATCCGTCGGCGTCCCGCCGGCGGAGTCTTTCCTCCGAAATCGGCCCGCCTTTTGGCCGAGTCTGCAAGCATCTCGCCAACCATTCGGGCATCTTGCGGGCGCATCTTGACACTGCACCCATGCAAGCTCCTGATTCCCTCGCCCCACGCAGTGGGGAGAGGGTTAGGGAGAGGGGTTCGTTCCGTACAACGGAAGCAGTGTCGAGATGCGCCCGCATCTTGCCAATCCTGCAAATCCGGCTTGCGAACGGCCCCGCGCCGTGCTTGAATAAGGCCAGAGCGGGTGCGCTTATGGTGGAATTGGCAGACACGCTACTTTGAGGTGGTAGTGGCGAAAGCCGTGCAGGTTCAAGTCCTGCTAAGCGCACCACCTTTCCCTAGGCAAACGGGGGATATTCAGGCAAATTGCACAGAGTTTGCACAGAATAACACCAAAACCGCTGACCGCCGCGTGAGATTTCCAGTCACCATAAAGCATCGCGGCAGCAAGGCGAAAATCTACGCTCCGGCCAGGAACTTTCCTTACTACCGGCTCGCCTACACGGTGGCGGGCAAGCGGCGGGTGCAAACCTTCGCCGCCTACTCCGACGCCCGCCAGGCGGGAGAACGCCTCGTGCGGGACTTGGCAACGGGTTCACAAGCCGCTGGCCTTTCCGCCAGCCAATCCCGCGACGCTTTGGCCGCGCTGCAACGGCTTGACGGATTCCGGCAGTCCACCGGGCGGCGCGTGTCCCTGCTGGCTGCCGTGTCAGAATTCGTTGAGGCTTCCGCCCGGTTGAACGGCCGCACGTTGCCCGAAGCCGTTGACGGCTACCTTGCAACCGTTGCCAGTGTGAAGCGGAAAGACATCACCGAAGCCGTTGACGAGTTCTTGCAGGCCCAAGCGCCGTTGACCAAGGGCGCGAACGGCCAAAGGGCGCAACTCTCCGGCAAGTACGCCTACAACCGCCAGATTCAGCTTCGCAAGTTCGCCGCCGCGTTTCCAAACACCGCCGTCTGTGATCTGAGCAAGGAACACCTTGACGCATTCCTGGGTTCACTTTCGGAACTGTCCGCCAAGAGCCGTAACCATTACCGCGCCGCCGTGCGGCAATTCCTGCAATGGGCAGTCCGCAAAGACTTCCTGACGGTGACACACCGCCTGGGCGAGGCGGACGGACTGCGCCCGGAGCATGGCAACACGGCGGAAGTGGAGTTTTACTTGCCGCGCGAATTGGCCGCGTTGCTCGAATCGGCGGACGACACCTTGCGCCCGCTGCTCGCCATAAGCGGACTGGCTGGGTTGCGTACCGCCGAGTTGCTGCGGTTGGATTGGGCGGACGTTTGGCGCGTGCCCGGCCATATCGAAATAACAGCACAAAAGAGCAAAACACGTCAGCGCCGATTGGTGGAAGTCGTGCCGGCGCTCGCTACATGGCTTGAACCCTACCGTAACATCGCCAGTGGAAAACTGTGGAGCTTCCACGAAATCACCTTTCAAGAGCATTTCCGCGACCTGTGCGAGCTGGCGAAGGTGACGCGCAAATCAAACGGGCTGCGCCACGGCTTTTGCTCCTATCACTTCGCGCTTCACAGCAACGAGAATCTGACCGCCGCGCAAGCGGGTAATTCACCCGCCATGATTCACTCGAATTACAAGGGACTCGCCACGCGGGCAGAGGCCGAAAAGTGGTTCAACGTCAAACCAAGCCACGCGGCCAACATTGTGCCACTGAACGCAAGAACCGCCGCCAACCCCTGATACTCGCCATGAAATCGAAGAAACTCCAAACAACGCTTCCCGTTACCACCGTCGAGGGAAGAATTCACCTGGTTCGCGGGCGCAAAGTCATCCTTGACCGCGACCTTGCCGAACTCTACGGCGTGTCCACGAAAGCGCTGAATCAGGCCGTCAAGCGCAACACGCAACGTTTCCCCGAAGAATTCGTATTCCGGGCGACCAAGGAGGAAGCCGACGCTTTAAGGTCACAATCTGTGACCTTAATCGAGCCTGACCCGAACCGGTCACAAATTGTGACCTTAAACGAAGCGGCCCCGGATTCACGGCGCGGGAAACACTTGAAGTATCTGCCCTATGCCTTCACCGAGCACGGGGCGTTGATGGCCGCAAACGTTCTCCGCAGTCCACGCGCCATCCAGATGAGCGTCGTTGTCGTGCAGACATTCGTCCGCTTGTCCCGATTGGCCGTTTCAATGGACGCCCTGGCGCGCAGAGTTGAGGACTTGGGAAGGGCCACCAGCGAGAACACCGAACAGATCAAGGCGATCATTGCCGCCATTCGGGAACTGATGACGCCACCAGAACCGCCGCGCCGCGAAATCGGTTTCCATGCGCGACCGGATAAAGGTCCGGCGGCAAAGAGCGGCAGGACCTAAAATGATGAACCCTCTTGCGATGATTCACGCGCCTTCCCAATGAAAATGGAAGCGAAGAGGCGCAGGGGACGGCTTCCCATGCTCACTGCCCGCCTCTCTGTCGGCGCAATAGAGCGCCTTGCACACTTGTCCAGTCGTACAGGCAACGTCTGCCGATCTTGATATACGGGATGACCCCGGCGGTCTTCCAGTTGCCCAAAGTCCGGCGGCTGATTGGCAATTTCGCCAGCAATTGCTTTTCGTCCATGAAACCCTGATCGCCACTCGCGTTTTCCCCCCGATCCTCCATGCGCCCACTCAAACCCACCCTACCAGGAGCAAAAACCGACGCGATTCTTGCGCCGCGTGATAATTCTCGCTGGTGCGCAGGCCCGGACGCTTTTTCTCCGCAGGCCGCTTGTTCAACGGTCAGCCGGGCCGGAGGTTGCCCAACCAGCGACAGGAATTGATGTTGCTCGTCTTTCATATTCAGTTTGCCCAGCATCCCAGCGATTGCGTTCCCGGAAGCTCGCCTTGCGTCAGCACCGCCGGCTTGGGTGGAGGTCTGAACACTTTGAACACCCGTGATACGTCCTGCTCGCTTTCGCGTTGCTCCCGATCCCAGGCCCCCAACGCCCGCCGCTCGCCCTTTTGCTTCCGGCTTCGCCGCTCAAGCAACTGTCTCGCCAGCAGAAACGCCTGCATCCGCGACGCCTGGACATCCGCTTTGGGCAGGTGCAGATCAGGCCACGGCCAGGCCGAACCATCGGACGTGCTGACCAAGTCCCACCCATCCGCGCGGGCCAGCTTCATGCTGCCGTAGTACGGCAAGGACAGCAGTTCAATCACCGGCTTCAAATGATAGGCCCATTTCGGCCCAAGGTTCTTTGCGAAATCATCCGACGTCTCAAACCGCAACATTTCCGCCACGATGGAGAGCTTGGTCCGCCAGAGGCTCCCGGCCCCACTGGCCCACGAAAACCGCTCGTTGCACACCTTGGCAACCCGCTTGCTGCAACCCACCAGGCGCATCCCCTTGTCTTCCGCCCTGCGGTTTTCAAACGTCTTGGCGATGTATTTGGAGACGTACATCGCCATCGCCTGAGGGGTGCTGATAATCGGCAGCAAATGGCAGGCATCGAACTTGTAGTACCGCCGGCCCTTGGCTTTGCGCCGTGCCTTGAACTCCCGCACGCCGCACAACCGCCGGAACTCCTTCCAGATGGCCCGCAGATTCGGAGAGGCCAGGCGGTGAATTCCGGCGTAATAGGCCCCCTTGGTGATCTTGTGTTCCTTCTTGTCTTTGAACAATTGGTTCAGGGCGGCCACGTTGCAGCCCGTGCGGATGTCCTCTTTCGTGACCACGACGACATGAGCGTGCCAGGCCCCGCGTTGCTGTCGCTCGAAGACCCGCAGCCAATCCTCGTAGATTTTCGGAAAAACGTTGGTCGCAAGCGACTTGAACCGCCGGGTGAAGTCCTTGCGGTCGGTGACATTCTCCCGAATGGTCAAGGTTTGCAGCCCGACGTGTTCAATCCCGTATTTTTCGACCATCCACTCAATTCGGCTGCGAATGGCGAACATCTTTTTGCGCAGCCGGCCGGGCAGTTGTTGGATCAGCTTGGCAACGGCAATCCGGGCTTCTTCGCCCGATTTTACCTCGGTGGAAGGAATCTCAATGCCACTGTTACTTAATTGATGAATAAGGGCCGGGCAGGGCGGCCCTGAAGGGCCGCCCTGCCCCGGCCCAGGATTCATGCCAGCGGAGTAATCCGCTTTTTGAAAGGGGTACAGTACATAAACCCGCCCCGCAGGTTGGGCGGATGGCGACGATCCCGGCTGTTGACCGCTTGTTTCCATGATGAACTCAGAATTTGCGAATTGGTTTTGGTGCCTCCGGAGGTTGCCCGGCAAAGACACCAAACGGTGCGCTGTGGATTCTCGCTTTAATCACATCCCCACAATGGCGCGGTCCCGGCATCGTGAATACCGACAGGGCGAGGGCGGGGCCGTCTGAATTGTCTCGTAACTTCCGGGCGACTTGCACAAGGCACCGTCCCACCCCGCCCATCACCCTGGCTTTCATGTTCTGTGTCTTCATGACATCCATTTTCTGCTTCGGCCTCTCGCGTCATACGAATGGCCTCTAACCCGTTGGAAATGTTCATTAAGTGCGATGCCGAAAATGAAAAAACGCCCGTAAACACAGGTGCTTTTTCACTTTTGAACAGTTCATTCTCTGTTCATTTTTAACCATCATTGTCACCCTCGCGGTCGGGTTTTGTGTCTTCAAGGCATTCATTTTCTTCTTTGGCCTGTCGCGTCATGCGATTGGCCTCTACAAGTGCGGGGAAGTTCAAAAACCTCGATGTGGAAATGCAAAAAACGCCCGTCAACAGGGGCGTTTTCTCGCTTTTGAAGAGTTCAACACAGGTTCAAAATGGCCTGCCGGGTGCGCTTCTCTTCGTGACCGGCTTCATCAGCGACGATCTGCCGGTAATTGGCATCCAGGAAATATCCCAGGCATCCAGAGCAGCGCGGCCCCGCGAACCCACGACCACCGATGAGTCGCCGAAAGCAGCTTTCAACGACACATCGGCTGGCTTTCGGGCCTGACTTCGCCAATTCAAGCCGGTTCCACTCCGCTCCATTCCAGCGCCGCCCGGTGAACCTCTCCACCGGCCCGCGGCTCCATTCCGCGCTGTTCTGCCACCTCAAATCACCGAAGACAGCCTGCCCCTGGTGCCATGAGCGCGAAAGCTCTCGCCAAGTCCCCTCAAGCGGCAGGCCGCGCAATCAAGGCCTTAACGAAACTCCCTACCTAAGGCGTCTTTACAGGAAGAATGAACGAACGAACGCGCCAGATGGACCAGCAAGACCGGCAGTTGATGAACTCATGGAAAAGCGGCGACGCCGGGCGGCAAACGCCGCCCGTAATCGTTGAAGTGGCGAGGGGAACGCCGAGCGATCAAAGCCGGACCGAGGAATCGGCCTTTAACGAATGCTGGCAACGAGTGCTCAACGGCCCACCACCGTCGCCGGGCCAATCCGGAAAGATTCCTCGACGACGCCCAAATAGGGCGGCTAAACGTCGGCGATGCCGGCACAGAGTTGACCAAACGCCCCGCAAATGTCAAGCTTGGAAATTTCTGAAGCCGTAAGTGGGATGGAGCGTTTGGGCTGAACAGCGCGAGCTTGACTCTCTTGACGCGCTTTGGTCTCATCAGCCACAGGAGTACATCATGATGAACAGGTACAATTGGCTTTTGGTATGGACGCTGTTGCAGTGCGCCACCCTTGCGCAGGATATCCCGACGCGAGCGCATCCAGACGGAGCACAGAAAGCCGGCGCGACCAATGACGTCGCAAAGGAGGCGTCCCGTAACAGCCAGACAATCGACGTTCACGGGCGTTTATACGCGAAGATTGGGGATGAATCAGCGCAAGGTTGTGAGTTTCGTCCATTTTGTATCGCTAACACAGGCACCAGTAATCTCGTATTTGATCGAATCCATGTGGATTACGAGCGACAAACCACTCCCCCCGGCGACGTCATCGCACAGGACTACACGTGGTTTCATGACGACTATACAATGCGCTATCACATGATGGGAAGGTCCAGCACTGATGTGAAATTTCCAGAGGATGTCCAGACGACGGTCGCCACCGTGCCCCCGGGGACATCAATTAACTTCAGAGCTTTCCATATTGCCGGAAACTACCTTTACAGAATTCCGAATCCGACGACGATGATCGTTATCCTCTACCTGAAAGAGCAACCCGTCTCAGCACCATTATCGCTGGTCTTACCACGGCGTTCCGAATTGAGTGAGCATCCGGATGTTGCTAAGCAACTCGGAACCACAGCGACAGAAGCAGTAGATTCGCATTTCTCACAGAGACCGTAAATCTTCAACTCTTTCCGCGCACCAGAACTACAGCAGTTGCAGCTGGGGTCATATGTCCCCCGCATTTTCTGACGACGCCTCTCTGCCCGCTACCGCCTTGACCTTTTCCAAGTCGCCGCTCTTGGCCGTGTCATAAATCTCGCCGCAGAAGCCCGAGGCCAAACTCCATTTAGACTGCAACTGCGTCCTTTCCGATCTTGTACTGCAGGCCGCACCCCGAACATTGAAGCCCTGGGAGTCCGGAATGCATATGCTATTTTGGATCTTTGCCGCAAAGCTGAAGGAGTTCTTCAGCAGCATCTCCTAGCACCACCACCGCCCGCTGCCATCCCGGGCAGAATGATAGCTGCCCTTTGTAAGTCGGGTCGTCCTTCGAAGGCAACATTAGCTCCCGTCTTAGTTTGTCACGCGCCGCCACCTGTTCGCGGAACAAGGGTTCTGCCCTAAGAAGTTCGACAAATTCTATTCTTGCACCGATCTTGAGGAGACGCAGTATTTCGACCCCGTTTCCTTGTTCGGTTGCTAAGGCCAGTTGCTCATCAGGAGATTCCTGCTTCGAGGAGGTGGTCGGAGGTTGCGACTTTTTTTCAGTATTGTCGGCCTTTCGGAATGTTCCGCCGTAAAAAATTCTTTTCCAGAAATTCATTGTGTGAACGTGCGTTAAGTATTCTTGGCTGTTATCCGGATTATCACAACTTCAGGTTCCATAACATTTGATCCTTTCTTTGAATTGCGGCCTGTGCGACTCACTTACTAATGATGCTTATTGCACCCTTTGCGCTCAGTTCTTGGCTCGCCCACAATATAACAATCCATACAGAGCCAGTAACGCACCTCTCAGCCAGTATCCATAGCTTTGACATCGAAGGGTAGAGGTTCACCACATTTTGCCGCTCCCATGGGAGGTTTTCCTGACTTTCCGCATTGTTGACATTTCGCAGGTTGTTCACTTGCCATAATTATTTGTTCTTTCTGTGCTTCCAGCGTTTGTCTAGTTGGCTGATTTCATGCTGTTTATTCGCGCGCGCCGTGCTGCCGCAGCAATGCCGCGACATCCTGGCCCTTAATACGCGATTTCAGGTCACTACGGCCAGAATTCTCCAACATGGTATTCGCCAAGCCAAAGGCGAATTGTGCAGATTCCGCAAGTGCCAGAGGCGTTTCCCCTTTGTTGTCCTTGGCATTGACATTTGCTTTGTTGTCCAAAAGCAATTTCGCGACGGCGGCATAACCATCGTCGATCGTCGCCGTAAAGGCTGCCCAGTGTAAAGGCTCCCGGCCATCATTGTCCTTCGCATTGACATCGGCCCGATGGGCCAACAGCAATTGAGCCACGTTGTTATTTGCACATATCACTGCTTGATGCAGAGGCGTCCTCGCATCGTTGTCCCTGGCATTGATATCGGCCCGATGGGTCAATAGCAATTGAGCCACGTTGTCATTTTTACACATCGCTGCACAATGCAAAGGTGTTTGCCCTTTATTGTCCGTGGCATTGACATCGGCCTTTCTTGTGAGCAACAATTCAGCCAAACTATCGAAACCCTTTTCCCCTGCGAAGTGCAATGCCGTCCATCCATTCTTGTCTTTGCCAAAAACTAGACGCGGTTTGCTCGCACACAACATTTTGACTTTTTCAAAATCGCCACACGCAACCGCCTCAAGAAAGTCGGATGATGATCCGCCCCATAGTTTACTCCAGAAACTCATTTTCTTTCATCCTTTCTTTAACATTCGTAGCTATGGGCCTCCACCAAACAATCGCTTCAGGAAATTTGGTTTGTTTGCCTTTGCGGTGGCCGCTTCCTTAATCTCAATATTCTTGAATTTGCCGCTGAGAATCTCGATTGCCGACTCCAATTCAGCACAAGCACGGCTGCTGGTCATAATAACCTTAGCAAATCTCATGGACTCCTTCGTGTCTGCGCCTGCCTGCACAAGAGCCTCGACCGCAGAGAGGCGAGACATTTTTTCTGTAGCGGAGGTACCCTGGCTCGCAACTAGTGCTACCGCATTTTTCAGAGGCGTCATGCCATTCCTGTCTTTTGCCTCCTTGTCCGCCCCTGTTTGAATAAGCACCTTAACTGCTGACGCATGACCTTTGCGTGCTGCTAAAAACAAAGGTGTTTGACCTTCCTCATCCTTCGCCTCCTTGTTCCCGCCTGCCTGTACAAGAGCCTCGACTGTGGGCGCCTGACCTGCGAACGCAGCCAATTGCAGAGGCGTCCAGCCATGGCCGTCCCTCGCCTCCTTATCCGCGCCCGCTTGGACAAGCGCCTCAACTGCGGATACAGACCCCATAGCCGCGGCAGAATGGAGAGGCGTCCAGCCATTGTCACTTCTCGCTTCCTTATCCGCGCCTAGATGCAAAAAGGTCTTGACTGCGGACGCGGAACCCATACCTGCTGCCAAATTCAGAGGTGTCCGCCCCCCCTTATCCTGTGCCTCTTTGTCTGCACCCGACTCGACAAGCATCCCAATTATTGACGATACATCATTTTTTGCAGCAATGTGTAATGGTGACCAACCCTCCTCGTTCTCCACACCTTCTTCAAATAGCCTTACAACCGTCTTGGTATCGCCCGCTGTTATGGCACGGTCAAGTGCTTTTTCAAAATCTTTAAACGATTTCATTTGACATCTCACATTCCACTAGAGCCTATTCGTGACCGCCACGTTGGCGTAGCAATTGCATTACGTCTTCACGGTTGAAGTATGCCGCAAACTTTAAGGGTGTCCACCCACCTTCGCCGCTTGCGTGGACATTTGAACCTTTGGATAACAGCAACGCCACTATGTCTGCATGGCCATGCATCGCAGCTATGGGCAAAGGTGTGCAACTTCTCTTGTCTTTAGCACTGTGATCGGCACCTTTGCTCAACAAAAAATCGGCCACTTCTTCACTTTTAGCTTTGTGCAAAGGCGTCATTCGATCTTCATCAACAGCGAACACTAACTCAGGATCGTCATTGATAAGTTCCCGGACGGTCTTCAAATCACCCCTTTCTGCTGCCGCATGAACCGACTCTTTGGGCTTCACTTGCGCTGAATTGGCAATTAGTTCAGCCACTTCTTTGTGGCCGGCCCTTGTTGCCAATTGCGACGGAGTGCTACATTGTTTATTTTCGCAGTTAATGGCTCCCTTGTTAAGTAACAACTCCACTACCGGCTTGTAGCCCGCTTCCGCTGCAAAATGCAGGGCCGTCCATCCGTTGCCATCCTTGGCATTCACTTCGGCTCCGTGTATTAGCAACACTTCGGCAATTTCCTTGGAGCCTTTCTTCGCTGCTATATGCAGCGCGGTAGCGCTCAGGTAGTCTTTCTCCCTGACGCTAACGCACTTGGGATTCTGGCTAATCCAGTGTTTTACATCGTTTAGATTGCCTTCTTCAACGGCGTCCAAAATCGAGGTGGATTCTGGCCCGGATCGAGCCGGTTGGACGATTTGCTTGTTTGAGGTATGCTTCTCCGCAACTACCGGAGGATTTGTCGTTACTGGCTTTGATGATGTCTTGGCTCCGCCATCCGGCGGGTAGGGGTTGATCGTGTTGCAGTCCTTGCAACGCCAACTTCTACTCTCGCATCGAGCTAGACTTGCCCGAATGGACTCCCAACTCGGACGCCCCCGGTCCAGAGCCGCTTTAATGGTTCCCGGCGGGTCGTCTTTCAGTTTCGCCACCAAATCTTCGCGCTCGACTGCGCCACCAGTCAAAACGACTGATCTTTTTGCTAACCCGAGGCCAAACTCCATCGAGACTGCAACCGCGTCCTCTCCGATCTTGTACCTCTGGCCGCACCCGGTACACACAAGCACTGATACCTCCGAACTTGGAGGCTTCGCTGCCGGTTCGCAGGGTGGAGTAATTTGTGAAGAAACTGGACTGTTTACTGGCATTGGTTCGGCACGGCGGGGCGGTGTTGCTTCAATTCGCTCCTGTGGTTTAACCGATATATTCATCCCCAACAATGTTTTTAGGAAGTTCATCGGATGACCGTAAGTGCGACGTTTTTCATCGTTGTTGATTTCATGCTGCTTTATTCGCGCCCCCCGTGCAGCAGCAGCAATTCCGCCATGTCTTGGTTGCCCGCTAATACCGCCAAGCGTAAAGGAGTAAGGCCCTTATTGGTCACGGCATTCACATCCGCTTTTTTGAGGAGCAGCAATTCGACCACAGCTTTGTGACCGCCTTCCGCCGCCAAGTGTAAAGGAGTATAGCCTTTATTATTCACAGCGTTCACATCGGCCTTCTTCAGGAGCAACAATTCCGTCACGTCCTTATGACCTCCTACCGCTGCAAGGTGCAAGGGCTTATTACCGTTACGGGCCTTAACATTTACATCTGACTTTCCTTTGAGAAGCAGCAATTCGACCACGGCTTTGTGATCTCCTTCTACCGCCAAGTGTAAAGGCCGATTATCGTGTTCATCTTTGCTAATAAGCAGATCGGGATTGTCGTTGAGCATCCTCTCAACGCTTTCCAAATCACCGTTACGTGTCGCGCTGAAAAAAGCCAATTGCCTTTCCTTGATGACCGCCGCTGCTGCCTTCGCCTCTGCTGCTTTTGCTTCTTCGACCTTTTGCTCTGCCGCCTTTGCCTCCGCCTCTCTGATTCTTTCTCCCTCAGACTGGTGGCGACGCTTTATTCCGCACCTACAACACACGTCAAGCGACGGGACAGGCGGCCCCTCGACTGTTGTACCGCAAGCTTGGTGATCGTAGCGCAGGGCATAGCCGCATCTTCCGCACAGAGGCGCCCAATCATGGCCTGTTCGGCTACAAATCCCGGATAGTTCCTGTAGAATACTCATTTAGGGATTCACGTTGAAGAACTCAGTTCTCGTACGTTTAGTGTTGTGAAGTTGGCCGTACCGTCATGCCGGTCGCATCCGTATAATATCCTCGCTGGCCAATAAAGCGATAAAGTGCCACCTCGCGCCAGACAAAGACGTTAATCATTCGGCCATCAGCACTGCCCTTGTTGTGGACGGCAATCGATGCAATCCAGTTGTTCGCGTCCAGCACGACGCTATAGTGATCCTGAACATGAACCGAGCAGTCTTCGAGCAGAGCATCGACATCCTTGCGAAGGTCGTCAATATTGCCGCAGGCACGCAGAATTATCAAAGGTGGACTGCCGATTGATCTATGGTAAACTGTAAAAAGCCGTGGCGAATCATGTGAGTCAATACAGACCAGTTTGGGGATAATGTTTTCGATTAGTTGTTTGACCGAATCTCCCTTCCGTAGCGCCTGAGATTGAAAATGGCTCTCCTGAATTCGTTTCAGCCTATGCAGAATCTGATTATCAGAAAACTCGGAAAACGTCGCAGGGTTCATGGCATGTTCGGGTCTGATGTTTGTCGTCGTTGATTGTTTCCACAAATATTAATATCGCGCGCCATGCTCGTATAACACTCGCGCCACACTATTCTCCAAGTGCTCATTGCCCGTCCTCCCACTTATAACGAGGCTTACAGGCGTGACACCATCATGGTTTTCGGCATTGACGTCTGCCTTGTTAGCCAATAATAACTCTACCATCCTTTTACGGAGCTTAAGGGCCGCTATATGCAAGGGCGTGAGACCGGTGTTTTCCTTGGCATTGACGTCTGCCTGATTGGCCAGCAGCACTTTCGCCTCCTCCGTCCGCTCATTCGCTGCTGCATAGTGCAAAGGCGTATTGCCCCTGTCGTCTTTGCTCAAGGCAAGCCCAGGGTCCACCATAAGGAGTATCCTGAGCTTGTCCAATTCACCATACTTCACCGCCTGATGAATATCGCTCATCGTATTACGTTCGTTGTCCTTTCGATCGTGTCTGTTACACAACTAGCTAAGTTTGCACTTTACTCGCGGCCACCGTGCTGGCGCAATAATTGCGCCACGTCCCCGCGGCCACCATAGAACGCCACAACAAAAGGTGTTTGGCCGAGTACGTTCCTGCTATTAACATCAATGTTCGGGACTGCGAGCAACAATTCCGCTACGTCCTTGTGTCCGTTCATCGCCGCCAAGTGCAACGGCGTCATGCCGTTGAAGTCTTTGTCGGAAACCAAGTGGGGCTGACTTTCGAGCAGTGCCCTCATGCGTTCCACGTCCCCCTCACTGGCTGCTTTATGAATATCACTCATTTATGTGCCTTCTTTTCGGTTCGTTTGCATCACCGGGCCATCCAAGCGAAAGAGGCGTGACCTACTCACGCCCCACTACAGGCACTGGCGTGCCCTCAACGGAACGCTTTCGGGCACGCCCGACTTGGGCGTGCCTCGAACCGTGTCCGTTGAATGAAATGCCAGTTTCGTAGTGGACAGCAGCCGAAGCCGCAAATCTGTTTTCAATTGTTTAAATCACATACGTCTTTTTCGGGACATCCCCGAATTGATTACACAGGTCAGGATATTATGCAAGCGGCAATTTTTGCCGCCTTTTAATCGCGGCCCAAACGGCATGGGTTCCCTCCACCGCGACACCAAAACGCCTTTTCCCTTCACCCCTCCAAAATCCTTCTCGTGTCGCGGCCCCAGGGCTTCCACCATTGACCCCATTGCCCCACTCTGTCGCCAAGACTTGCCGGCTTTGGCTTCCCCTTGGAAGACTACGCCGCCAAACACGGCAAGACTTGGCTCCCCCGTTGAGGCTCCCTTGCTGAATTTCCAAATCCGCCGCTCCACTCCGCTTTTTGTTCCGTCCGCTCCACGGCCCTGTCCCCTACGCGGGCGGCCAGCCCAAACGCTCCATTTCGCTCACGGATTCTGAAATTCACAAGCGAGCCGGGAATCCAGACGACCCGCGTCTGTCATGCTTCGTGCCCGCCCATCAACCCGGCATGAAGCCCGCCAGCCGCGCCGCTCCGCGATAGTGAGCCGATAACCCCACGGCTTCAAGGACTCCCAGGGCATAAAGGCATAACGCGCATCTGTCACGTTTCATGCCTGCCCTGAACCTGGCATGAAGCCCGCCAACCGCGCCGCTCCGCGCAAAGTGTGAGGCAATTACCCGTCTGCCTGCCTCATTCAGGTTGTTTTCTTCGCCCTTTTTACGCACGCCATCACCCCACCGTTTGCTGCTCGCTTGTCCGACACCGAGCCGAAATTAGGAGCGAGATCAAAAACCGCGCCAGCGTCTCCCTTTTGCCTTTTCCCCACTGTCACGGTTTTTGCTTTCGCTGAGTTTTCAATGCACTTCGCGCACGGCTTCGCTGTCTCCCATGAGGTGAAGCGAGCAGCAAACGGCAGGGTGACGGACAGCGGTTTCAAAAAAAAGCTATGAAAACAACACATCTAAAAAGTGAAGCGTCAGCACCGGCGAATGTCCGGCCATCGTCGGATTCAAAAACCAGCAATCCAGAACAACTGCATCGGATTGACTTCAGACTCCGTTTCCAGAACCGGGGACTTTCCACAGCGCAAGTCATTGACTTGCTTTACAATGAGACACCCCGCTTTTGGGAATTGTGCCAGGTTGTCGGCAAGTGGGTTTGGATTCAGTTCCAGCAAAAGCAGCCGCGCAACGTGACGGCGCAGTTGTCGCAGCTTGGATTCCATTGGAACCGGAGGCGGCAGGTTTGGCAGCACCCGTGCGGCCAGTTTCGCACCGGCACTTGGATTGACCCCCGCGA
>JBEKVM010000021.1:0-54064 GCA_049513975.1 Verrucomicrobiota bacterium
CCTCCGGGATGGCCAGGCGCACCGGAAGCGCCGTGTCAATCAGCGCGTTGCGCAGCACCAGCCCGTGCGGATTGCGCAGCAACTGCGCCGCCGTGGCCGGCGTGTTGCGCAAGACATAAGACCGCGGCGGCGGAGTGCCGGCCGGAGCGGCAACCGCCGGGGCCACAGCAAGCGATGGGGCCGATGGGACCGAGGCGACGGATGGGACCGATGGGACGGATAAGGCGGATGGGACGGACGCGGGCGCCAAGGCGCGGCGGGAGGCGGCCAGCCGGTCGCCGGCCTGCCAAAGACAAAGCCCCGCCGTAAAAAACAGCAAACTGAGCAACAGCCAAAATCCAGGTTTCGCATAGGACGCCTCCCCAGTAAATGATAAAGGATAAATTATAAATTATAAATGGAAAACGGGGGTTCATGGTAATGCTCCCGGTCATGAGTGGCAGGGCAACTCCGTCGAGCCGGAACTGGATTTCTTCGGAAAAAGTCACGGCTCGACATCCTCCTTCGCCGAGGCTACGGAGGACAGGGAGTCTCGCCCTGCCTTTCTCCAGCGTCATTGAAGCATTAGGGTTCATAAAATCAATCGGCGGGGAGGATGTTGAAGCTGTCAACCTGGATTTTGACGCTGGCGGCGGTGGGGTCGCCGACGACATGGCAAACGGTGCGGGTGACGAACTCGCCGGTGATCTGGTAATTGGTGCAGAGGTTGAAATTGGGCGGGCCGCCGAAATAAATGTCCTTGGGCTTGAGAGCCTGGCCGAAGCCGTAGATGACAAATTGGGGCTGGCCGAGCTTGAGCAGGCCGGCCACCTGCTGCGGAATGGCCTCCACCTCCTCGTCCTTAAAAGCGCTGGCCGGCCCGGGGAGGAAGGGGGAATCAATCGAAAGTGTGGGCGAGTTGAAAACCCTGCCCAAGCTGTGAAAATTCTGGTCGGGTTCCTCGCCGCGCGTGGCGTTGATGCCGGCGAGGTAATTGGTAACAGGTCTGCCGTTGCTGTCGTTGGTGATGATAAACATGCCCTCCAGAAGAGGGGCGATGACGGTTGGATCCAACACCATTTCGGGGCCGGCGGGAGGGCCGGGGGGCGAGTGGAATTGGGGGAAGGGGATGTTGGTGTTGAGGGCAATTCCGCTGAAGAGGGCATACCAAGGGGCGTCGTTGGCCTGGTTGACCGAGAGGAGGCCACGGGCGGCGTTGTCGTTGGGCGCGGCGGTGAACAGGTCGAGCAGGGCGTAATCGTTGGTGGGATAAGTGTCGAGGGTGCTGACCCAACTGCTAATCCAAGTGTGCTGGTTTTGATTCACCCCATTGACAACCGTGGGCGGGTCGGCCTTCAGGAAAACAGTTTGCCAGGGGGTGCCGCGATGGACGCGGCCCAACCAGCCGATGCTGGGGAATTTATTGGCCGGGAAACTCCAATCATCGGATCCGTATATCAGCGGATCCTGGAGGGTCATATTCGGAGCATTGTTGGTGTGACTGGGGGTTGGCCAAGGGGTATAGCGTGAATTGAGGGTGAGAATCATGGTTGGCCACTGGCTCGAAGGCGGTGTGAGATCGCCCACCGTATAATGGACCAGCGGGTCATTCACCAGCAAAGTATTAGTTGTGCCGGTAAAAACGGTGGCATACACGTCGTTTGAAAAGCTAAAAAAGAGATTTGAGTTGATCATGACATTACTACCGCCGATTACCACAGTATTGCTTCCGGCAAGCTCCGCAGCGAAGTATGGATCCAGAGTCGTGCCGTTGGCGATTTGGTTGAGGACTCCCTGCGATGGACGGCCGGGCACCGGGGTTGGATCCCAATACATGGCTTCAGGAAAGGTGGAGCCTGAGCTTGTGCCTCCAGGCAGGGGGCCAGACGCGAATGTTTGAGAGATCAAAATATTGGTGAGATTGAGGTGTGTGCCGAAAGGGCCCAGATTGACAAAATCGAGAGCATTCCCGTACGGGTCCACGAGGGCATACATGACCCGGTTGGTGACCGAGAGTGTCCAGTTGTAAACCGGCCAGGTGCGTTGTGCCAGGTCATTAGTCAGGAACAGCCCATAATCGTAGCCGAGATCATTCGTAGGATCCACCCACACCTCGATAAATTTGCCAGGCGCAGCAATGTCGGAAAAATAGGCTGGCGACATGGAGGCCACATTAGTTTGCAGGAAAGCCAGCATGCCGTTCGTGGTATATCCTGAAATTCCCGATGAAGTCCCTCTTAACAAACCCGGCCAAAAATTAGTGGAATAATTGGTTGCGGCGGTGAAGGTATAGGCAAAACCGCCGGGGTTGAATAAGGAGTTGTTGGTAAGGATGATTGAGACAGAAGCGAGGGCGGTGACCGTGAACTGACCAGGGAGACTGATATTCGTCCGGTAGGCGTTCCAGGCGTCCAAGCCGACGATATTGGTAATGGAAAAGATAAGGAACTGGTTGGTGTAATTAGGATGTAAAGCAGGATTACCATTGGGAGCACCAACAGGGACGCCGGCGGCGGTGTATCTCTTGAACAGGAGCTTGCGCGTTACCGCCCAGGAAGTGCCGGAAACGTATCGGTCGAAGGCGGGCAGTCCCTTGACGGCTCCGATCACCCAGGGGATGCCCCACACATTGTCATTTGTTTTGATGGTTGGATCTGACGGGAGTTTGAGGCCCTGCAATAACATGTTTTGAATTCGACCGCCGGCGTCCGTGGTCACCTTCGCATAGCCAACGATGTAGAGGACTTGATTGGTCCCTCCGTAATTTGTGGTAAAAAAGAGGGGACGGAAGACCGACGGAACAGGAAGGGCTTCCAGCAGGGTGTTGGTGTATGTTCTGGTGGCGTCGTAGATGTTGGCGGCGAGCTGGAGCATGCGATGGAGTTGTTCGGTGTAACGGATGCTCGGGTTGTTAGAGCTGTAAACGGGTATGTTGGTCAGACCAAAGTGAAGGTAAACCAAGTTGGTCGGGTAGAACAGGTTGTAATTGGTGGTCCGAAATTCCTGCGAGCGCAGGAGGCTCTCGGCGGCATTGGTGAAAAAGGCGAGGGAGTTTGTCCAAGGAACGAGGAAGGGCGGCGAGGTGTTCAGGCCGTTGGTAATTTCATAGCTGTTGTCGTAATTGAGGTTGACCTTGGTGCGCAGCCGGGTCGGGACTGGATTCGGGTAGGCCTGGAGGTTCGTGTTCCAGAATCTGGGAGGGTCGTCATAGACCCAGGTTTGGAGTTCGGGCGCGGAGCCGGTGCCGATGGCGGCGAGGAGGCGCTGGAACATGTAACGGTCGTTGGAATTGGTGTAGGCTCCGGCCGTGAGCAGGCGGTTGACAAAGAATGGGGAGGTTTTGTTGGTGTTGAAAACGTCCTGGATGTTGTAGAAATAATTGGTGGCATAACCGCCGGGCCAGGGATCAGTCGTGGGTGGATAGATTGAGGCGCCATCGGCGCCGTATTCATCAATGCTGTCCGGCGTATAAGAACCAAAGAAAAAGGCAAAACTCCGCGGATAGGAACCGACCAAGGGACCGCCATAGCTGGCGTTATAGCGGAAACGGAGGAAGGAATAGGCATCGTCAAAAGCAGAGCCGCTGTTTGGACGCGCCGCGTCGAAGTAATTGTAGTTGCCGTTGTAGATGTCGGGGGCCAGCCCCCAGAGCAAGCCCGCGAGGTTCAATTCCCAGGAACCGACGCCCTGGTCGCGCACAAATTCGTCAGCCCCGCCGCCGCCTACCGGCGGCATCGGCCAGGGAGGGCCACTGGCAAGTTCTTTGACATAATTGTGAATGTAGTTGAAATCGAGCGTCTTGCCGATGGGCAGTACGAGGTAGGCGTAGCGCATGATAAAGCGGTTGGTAGCGGAATGGGGATATTCGGGATATTGCAGGACGCCGATCCACTCCGGTTCGCCATTGAAGAAATTGGTGAGGATGAAGCCAAGATTGTTGGGGTCCTGTACTGGCCGGCCATCGTTCCCGATCACGGGCAGGTAGCCATTGGTTTCAAATCTGCCATTGCGATTGAGGTCAACCCAGAAACGGAAGTCCGCCGGGAAGACGGGGCTGGCGTTGGTCTTGATGAAGACGGGCGGGCGCGGATCGAACCAGAGATTGGCGATGTTTTGGGCCCAGCCTTGCGGGTCGAGGGTTGGACTCATCGGCGCGCCGGTGGTGGAATCAAAGTCGTAATTGACATTGTTCGGGTTGGCCGAGCCGTTGGTGAAACCATAGGGATTGATAAAGGTGCGCGAAGCCATGTAATCGTAGTTGACGAGGTCGTGGTGGGCCATCATGTGCGCAATGATTTCCGATTCAGCGCGGGCGAGGGCGGTCTGGCTGGCGTTTTTGGCGGTGTCCAGGTCCAGGGAGGCAGTGACGGACTCGCGGTGGGTGCGGGTGAGGACGAGCAAGGCGATGGCCAGGAAGGTGATGACCGAGAGCATGAGCAAGGTGATGACCAGGGCGATGCCGGAAGAATTGCGGATTGGGGATTGTGGAACGCGAGCCTGCGCGCCCTCACCCGGCCTGACGGCCACCCTCTCCCGCTCCCGCGGGCGAGGGTTGGATTGCGGCTGGCGGATTGGTTTGTAAGTGCGCATGTTCATCGGATGGCCCCGGCCACGGGAATGTTCTGGCGGTAGATTTGGATTTTGCCGCCGGCGGTGGCTAAAAATGTTCGCTGGGCCTGGCTGTTGGGGGGCAAGGCCCGGAGTTGTTCAAAAGCGTCCGGCTCCAGGATGCCGACTTCCAATTGGATGGTGGCGGGCAAACCGGCCGGCGGCACGAGGACGCCCAGCATGTTGGTGTAGGCGGGCGCCGGATAGGAAAAGTTGGTGTTGCCCGGGAAGAAATCCATCCCCTGTTCCTGTCCGTTCTCGTTGCCGTACTGGTCGAAGGCGCGGATTTTAAGATGAACCACGCCGTCGGCCACGCGATGGAAATAGCCGGGGTTAAAGGACTGATTGATGACGCCGTTGAAGAAGTTGGAGAAAAGAAAATTGTTGGGTTGCAGCGGGTCGTTGGTCGAGGCCAGATACTGGTACAAGGTACCAGCGCCGGTGCCGGCGAAGTTGCTGATGGCGTAGCCCGTGCCGAGCCACTGGGTGTTGGTATGGACGAGCACATAAATCTCCTGCAATTGGTTGGTGCGATAGACATCGGCGGGGATGTCCTGATAGTTGGAGCTGGTATTCATGGCCGCCCAGCCCCAGTACAAGTTGACAATGTTGGTATTCTGGGCGTCGGAAACTTGCGCCAAGTCGGCCGCCACCAAGTCAATGATGGTGTGGCCGGCGTCGGTCATGGTGGATTGCTTGACGCCGGCTTTGAAGGCGCGCTGGACTTGGACAAACATGGCGGTGAGGCCGACGACGATGAAGACGAGGCAGGTGGTGGAGACGAGCATTTCCAGGACGGTGAGGGCGCGGCATCGGCGGAGCGAGAATGGAGGATGGAGGATGGAGAATGGCGGATGCAGGATTTGAACAGAAGCAAACGAAGGAAACGAAGAAGAATTCTTTCCCCTCTTCGTTTCCTTCGTTTGCTTCTGTTGAGAATAGTCAATCCTCACCCCGGCCCTCTCCTTCGAGGAGAGGGAGCGATTGTCTTGCGCTCCTTGTGTTCTGTTGCTGCCGATTGTCTTCATGGCATTGGGGAAATGGTTTTCACAGGCCGAGGTAATCGTTGGTGGAGTAGTTGTTGGGCTGGAAAAACCAGGTGATCACGTTGTGATTGGTGTTAAACAGCAAGTGGGCGGAAACCAAACTGCGATAGGCCTGGCGATTCTGCCCCGCCGTGCCGTTGGGCCGGATGGGCCAGCTAAATTTGAGGCGGAGATCGTAGAGGTTGTTGACCAGATAGGGCACCTCTTCGGCTCGCTCGAGGCGGGTGAGGTAGTCAATGCCATTGGGGTTATTGGTGTAATCCAGAAAATCAGTGGATTGGTACGAAATAGAATTGCCGGTGGCATTAAAGGGGACAAGTTCCACGTTCATGTAATAGCGGAAGGCCGTCGCTGCATTGGATCCGCGCTGTTCGGTGGCCGCGCCGGTCAGGCCGCGGATTTGGGCGGTGACGGAATTCACATTGGTGCCGTAAACGGGCGGGTAAATTTCCGGGGTGCTTAACAAGCCGAGGATCATCTGGCCGTTACTGATGTAATTGGCGGATTTAGGGTCATTGGTGTAGATGAGCGGCGTTGCGCTCCCGCTCTTGATGATGGTGATTGATTCCACGTAATTGGTGAGGAAATCGAGGCTGGTGCTGGCGCCGTTGGGCAAGGGGGGGCCGCCGTTGCGAATGGCTTCCAGGAAAAAGGGGCCGTCCTGGCCGATGACGGTGTCCTGGTGGGACTCCCGCTGGACAGTGAGGCCGGCGGGCAAAATGCCGATGATGACCACCAGGGCAAAGCCAATCACGCCCAGGGCGATGGCGATTTCAATCATGGTGAAGGCGGACTGGGAGCTGGACGGAGTGGACGATGTGGACGGAGTGGACGGAGTGGACGACGCCAGGCGGGCCGGCGCGCGAAGAGCGACGGTGGAGATGCTGCTTTTGAAATGGGGGCGGGTGAGTTTCATCGTTGCTGGTTGCGTTCGATTTTGGCCCGGCCAGTCAGCCAATCAATGTGGATGAGGTTGCAATTGTTGGTGGCGTTGCCGGCCGGGGCTTCCATGGGAGTGGCGGCGACCGGAGCGGCGGGGACGCCGGCGCCCACGGGATAGAGGACGCGCCCGCGGTCCAAGGGGATGTATTCGTCGCCATTGGTGGCCAACTGGCCGAGGGGGCTGAAGCCAATACAGGGCAAAAACGGGGCAAAGGCAGTTCCCGATGTCGAAACGGCATCCGTCGCGGGAAACGGGATTTGAACCTGGGCGAAGGGGAAGATCTGAAAGACGTTGACCGTGCCCGACAGGGTGTTGGTGGAGGTAACCATCACCGGTTTTTGACTGGCAAACTTCCACGGGGCGACGAACACGCCGTCGGGGAGCGGCTTCCATTCAGTCAGGTATTGGGGATGGGCCTGGCCCGGCTGATCGCCCACGGTGCGCAAGCTGACCAGGGCGTAGGCGCCGAACTGATGGGTGAGGAGATTGTTGAAGCTGCTTTGCTCGTTGGCGGGAACGCTGGCGTTCGTAGCGTACGGGGGAACAAAAACCATATAGACGGTGCTGCGGTGGGACATGGCCAGTTGGCGGGCGAGGGCGCAGTCGCCCAGGAGTTGCTGGACGGCGGTGGTCATGGAATTGGCGCGGGTCATGCCGGGCAGATGGGGCAAGGCCAAGGCGGCCAAGAATCCGATGATGGTGATGACGACGAGCATTTCCAAGACGGTGAAAGCGCGGTGGAAATTGTGAAGGGTGGATTTGGAATAGTGGAAAGTGAGGCCGGGAGGGCGTTTGCCGCGCTTGAGGCCAAGGCCCGACGGAGAGTTTGCGGCAATGGATTGCGCGCCACCGGCATGGCGGCGGGTCAGCTTCCACCTGGAGGAGACCGGGGGCGGGGAGGAACTGGAACGGATGGGGGCGAGGGCCCAGGAGTGGTCGCGCCAGAGGACGGGCAAGGTTCTTGGACCTGGCAGGGAATGGAGAGGCGCGGGGTTCATGGGAGTTTACCAATTGCCGTTGGTGATGAGGATGGGGTTGCCCGCGCTGTCCTTGCCGGCGAAGTATTCGGCCCAGAGATCGAAGCCGGAGGAGTTGTGGCGATTGGTGGAGGAGGAGTCGTAATGCCACCAATTGAGTTCGTTGGGAGCAAAGGTGAGAGGGACGGGCACGACCAGTTGTTTCAAGCCATTGGTCGTCATGTAGTCTTTGGGGCCGGGGAGCGGCTGGTAAAAGGAGCGGGTTTCGTCCGGGAGTGAATTGGCGATGCCGCCGCGACCGTAGGCGGTGCTAAAGACGGTGTTGATAATGAGGGTTCCATCGAAAGCCAGAAAGCTGTTGTTTGTGACCAGGGGCGCGCCGGTCAGTTCGTAGAGCAGAGGATTCAGGCCGGTGGAATTCTCATAATTGGCGGTGCCGGGGAGATAATTGACGTTGTTGGTGTTGTCCGGCGGAAAGAATCCCATTTTGGACTGGTAACTGGCGATGCAAAGCATGAGTTTGTTTTTCATGGCGGTGACGACGGCGTCATGTTTCTTGCGGGCGGCCAGGGCGCCCAGACCGGTCAGCATGGCGGCGATGATGGCGATGATGGCGATGACCACGAGCAATTCGATGAGGGTGAACCCATTTTCCATCACTCTGTCACTGGGCTTTGTGTTCCTCGTGTTCATGGCATTCCGCTTTCGGAGCGGCTGTCAACCCTTTGTTCCCGCATTTCCTGTTCCATTCTTTCGCTGAGCCACTGTTTCATCATGCTTTGGTAGTTGAGGAAGCGGGAGCGGGCGACGCGCTTGATGCGGGTGAGCATGCGGGGGTCCATGCGCAGGGTGATGGTGACCGAATCGGCCATCTCGCTGGCCGCGACGACGGAGCGTTCCATGAGCCTGACCTCGATGCGGTTGTGGGCCCAAAAGGCGGCCTCGGCTTCCTCGCGGTCGAAGAGGGGGACATCTTCCCAATTGGCGATGGCATTCATGGTTTATTGGGCAAGGGCATGGGAGAGCCTGCGCTGGTAGAGGAATTTTTCCTCTGGCTCGAAGGGGCGGGCGAAAATGACGCGGGCCTGCTTTCCATTGGTGCGATAGACGGTAAAAACCCCCTGGCCGCTGGCAGCGACGCCCAGATTGAAGAAGCGCGCCTGAACCTCGAATCTGGGGGAATCGGGGAGGAGCCGGACGGCGAACGGGTCTTCAAAAGACTCTTCAATAATCCCCAAGGATAAAGAGGGGTCCAAATTAAACGGCGGATTGTTCCAGTCAAAGTCCATATTATGTAAATCAAATGGCCATGCAATGTAACTACATTGTATTTACAACATGTTTTGGAAAATGTCAAGGGTTCACGTGCGAAAAAGCGCGAAAGAATGCAGATTTTCGGCTGGATGCCTCAGTTCTTCAGTTCCGCAGCGGTGGCAGCTCCGACACCTCCGGAGCTTTCTTCACCGCCGACGGTGTTCATCAAGTCAATGAGAGGCAGGAACATGGCAATGACGATGCTGCCGACGATGACGGCCAGGAAGACGATCATGATCGGTTCCAGGAGGGAAGTCATGGAGGCGACGGCGTTGTCCACCTCTTCGTCGTAGCTGTCGGCAATTTTCATCAACATTTCGGGGAGCGCGCCGGTTTGTTCGCCGACATCCACCATGCTGACGACCATGGGGGGAAAGACGCGGGAAGCTTCCAGTGGGGCGGTGATGGTTTCGCCTTCCTTGACGCTTTCATGGACATCGGAAACGGCCTGGGCGACGACGACATTGCCGGAAGTTTCCTTGACGATGGTCAGAGCTTGAAGAATGGGCACGCCGCTGCTGACCAAAGTGCCCAGGGTGCGGGTGAAACGGGAGATGGCCACTTTGCTGATGACGGGTCCCAAGACGGGGATTTTGAGCTTGAACTGGTCGAAAAGGCGGCGGCCGACCTTGGTGTGGACGATGATTTCAAACAGGATGAAAACGACAGCCCCGATGATGAGCGTGCGGACAATATGGAGGCGGATGGCATCGCTGATATTGAGCACCAGGGTGGTGAACGGGGGGAGTTGCTTTCCGCCGGTGAGGGTGCCGGAAAAGACATCCTTGAATTTGGGGATGACGATGATCATGAGAATGGCCATGATGCCGGTGGCCACGGTGATGACGGCACAGGGATAGAACATGGCGGCGATGACTTTGCCTTTGATCTTCTGGGCCTTTTCCATGAATTCGGAAAGGCGGCGGAGAACGACTTCGAGGACGCCGCCGATTTCACCGGCTTTGACCATGTTGACAAAAAGGCGGTTAAAGACCTTGGGGTGCTGGGCCAGGGCTTCGGAGAAGGTGCTGCCCCCTTCAATGGCGGTGCCCAGATCGCCCAGGATGCTTTTGAGGTTGGCGCTTTTTTCCTGCTTTTGCAGCACGCGCAGTCCGCGCAGGAGGGGCAATCCGGCCTGGACCAGAGTGGATAATTGACGGGTGAAGGTGGTGAGGACCTTGGACTTGACGCGCCCGCTCAGGCCGGGGATGTTGATCTGGAAATTGAGGCCGCCGCCGCCTTTTTTTTCGCCTTTTTTGCCGGGCTTTTTGGGGCCGGTGTCAGCCGTCCTGCCGCCGCCTTTGTCCTCCACGACCTTGGTGGGGAAGAACCCCATGTCGCGGATGCGGCCGATGGCCTCATTCTGGCTGCCGACTTCGAGGGTGCCTTTGGTTTCCTTGCCCCGGGCGTCCATGGCCACATAATTATACTTTGGCATAGAATCAGGTGTATTTGACGACTTCTTCGATGGTTGTATCACCGTCGAAAATGCCGCGCAAGCCATCTTCGCGCAGAGTCACCATGCCCAGTTCGACGGCCTTCTGACGGATGACGACGGTAGGGGCGCGCTCGTTGATGAGCAGGCGGATTGGGTCGGAGGCGACGAGCAATTCAAAGATGCCGCGCCGGCCCCTGTAACCGGTGTCGTTGCAGGTGGCGCAGCCCCGGCCGTAGTAAAAGACCTTGTCGCCGATGTCATGGGGCGAAAGGTTGAGGAGGGAAAGCTGGTTTTCGGTGGGCTCGAAAGGGGTGCGGCACTTTTTGCAGATGGTGCGCACCAGGCGCTGGGCGAGGACGGCCATCAAGGTGGAAGAGATCAAGAACGGTTCCACTCCCATGTCAATCAAGCGGGTGATGGCGCCGGAGGCGTCATTGGTGTGGAGGGTGGTCAGGACGAGGTGGCCGGTGAGGGAGGCCTGGATGGCGATTTGGGAAGTCTCCAGATCGCGCATTTCCCCGAGCATAATGATATCGGGGTCCTGGCGGAGGAAGGAGCGCAAGGCGCGGCTGAAGGTCATGCCCACGGCTTCATTGACCGCCACTTGCATGATGCCTTCCATGTCATATTCCACGGGGTCCTCCACGGTGAGGAGTTTGCTGTCAATGAGGTTGACTTGCTGGAGGCAGGAATAGAGGGTGGTGGTTTTGCCGCAGCCGGTTGGCCCGGTGACGACGATGATGCCATTGGGGCGAAAGATGGCCTGGAGGAGATAATCATGAGTGGCCTTGGGCAGGCCGAGGGATTTGATTTCCAGATTGACCGCCGCGCGATCCAGGACGCGCAAGACGACCGATTCGCCGAACTGGGTGGGGAGGGTGGAAACGCGCAAATCAATTTTCCGGCCACTGACGGTGATGGCGATGCGTCCATCCTGGGGCAGGCGGCGCTCGGAAATGTCCAGATTGGCCATGACCTTCAAGCGGGAGATGACCGGCAGGGCCAGGTTTTTTGGGGGTGGGGCCATTTCGTAGAGGGCGCCGTCCACGCGGTAGCGGATTTTAAACTCGTCCTCAAAAGGCTCGAAATGGATGTCGCTGGCGCGGTCCGCCACCGCTTGAGAAAGGACCAGGCTGACGAACTTGATGATGGGGGTTGCGTCGGCCAGATTAACCAGGTCCTGCGCCCCGCCGGCGGCTTCGGCGGCGGCGACCTCGCGGGCGATGTCCTCGTTGCTGCCCAACTCCTTGAGGAGTTGGCCGACATCGCTTTGGGCCTCGCCGTAGTAGCGGGTGATGGCCGCGTCAATGTCCTTGGGATCGGCCACCAAGGGAACGATCTCCTTGCGGAGGACATAGCCCAATTCATCCACCATGGGTTGGTTGAGGGGATCCTCCAGCACCAGTTGGATGCTGGAATCAAAGACGGCAATCGGCAGGCACTTGTAATTGCGGGCCGTGTCCGCCGGGATGGCGGAGAGGATTTCCGGGGTCAGATCCTTGCTGGCGAGTTGAATGACTTCGGTGCCCAAGTGGTTGGCGATCATTTGGAGCCGCGTTTCCGTGTCCATCAGGCCGAAATCGCTCAAAATCTCCTCGATGGGCTTGCCGGTGCGGTTGTGCTCCTCCTTGACCTCGTCCAATTGCAGTTCGTCGAGAAGGTGGCCGTCGCGAATGAGGTTGAGGAGGGGGCTGGAAAGAGATTCGGACTTGGGGTTCATCGTTGATCTCCTGCGTGCCGGGCGGCGGCCTCGGCCTGGGCGGCTTCCCACTCGGCCAGCTTCTGCACGACGGTGGTGGGGTCCTGGGATTTGGTGATGACCTCGTCACGGGAAATCAGGCCCTTCATATGCAATTCCATGAGGTAACCGTCCAGGGTGACCATGCCCCATTTGCCGCCGGTCTGAATGTCTGAATTGATGCGGAAAGTCTTATTGTCGCGGATGAGCGCCTGGATGCCTGGGGTATTGATCATGATTTCGTAGGCGGCAATGCGCCCCGGCTTGTCGCAACGCGGGAGGAGCAATTGGGAGATGACGGCTTGCAAGACGGTGGAAAGCTGGATGCGGATGGTTTCCTGTTGTTGCATGGGAAAGGCGTTGACCAAACGGTCAATCGTCTTGGCCGCGCCGGTGGTGTGCAAAGTGGCGAAGACCAGGTGACCGGTTTCCGCGGCGGTGATGGCCGCTTCCATGGTTTCCAGGTCGCGCAACTCGCCCACGAGAACCACATCGGGGTCCTGGCGCAGGGCGCGGCGCAAAGACTCGGAAAAGCTGGGAACATCAATATGAACCTCGCGCTGGGTGACGATGGCCTTTTTATGTTTGTGGTAATACTCGATGGGGTCCTCGACGGTGATGATGTGGGCATCGTCGCGGGTTTCATTGATGATGTTGATCATCGAAGCCAGGGTGGTGGTTTTGCCCGAGCCGGTGGGGCCGGTGACCAGGACCAGTCCGCGCGGCTTGCGCAACAAGGCGTTGATGGTATGGACGGGCAGGCCGATCTGCTCCAAGGTCAAAAGCAAGGTGGGGATCTGGCGCAAGACGATGCCGAAATCGCCCTTGGTCTTGAAAACGCTGACGCGGAAGCGGGCGACTTCGCCGAAGGCGAAGCCGAAATCGGCGCCGCCCTTCTCGCGCACCTGCTGGATGTGGTCTTCGGAAGTGACGCTGCGCACCAATTCCTCCACGTCTTCGGGCCGGAGTTGGGGCCCATCCACCCGGTGGAGGATGCCATGAACCCGAATGACGGGGGCGACATAGGAACGGAGATGCAAATCGGAGGCGCCTTCCTGCACCACCAACTGCAATAAATCAGCCATCGAATACATACTGAATCCAGATATTGGTATTGCTCTGTATTATTCTACTCCATTTTAGTCGGCATCGCCAGTGGTGGCGCGGATAACCTCATCGGCGGTGGTCAGTCCGGCCAGGACTTTGCGCGCGCCGTCTTCGCGCAAGGTGCGCATGCCCATCTCGCGAGCCCGGGCGCGCAAGATGGAGGAGGAGACCCGTTCATAGATTAATTTGCGGGCCTCGTCATCGAGGACGAAGATCTCAAAAATGCCAAAGCGTCCGCGATAAGAGGTTTTGTTGCAATCGCTGCAACCCTTGCCCTGGACGCAGTTGGCGCCGGCCAATTGGCTGGGATCGAGGTTCAACCCGTGCAACTCGGTGTCGGTGAGGGTGTAGGGGGCGGAGCAGCGCTTGCAGACTTTGCGGACCAGGCGTTGGGCCATCAGGGCGCGGACGGAGGAGGCGACCAGGAAGGGCTTGACGCCGATGTCAATCAAGCGGGTCACGGCGCTGGGAGCGTCGTTGGTATGGAGGGTGGAGAAGACGAGGTGGCCGGTGAGGGAGGCGTTGATGGCGATGGTGGCGGTTTCGACGTCGCGGATTTCGCCGAGCATGATGACGTTGGGGGCCTGGCGCAACATGGAGCGCAGGGCCATGGCGAAGGTCAGGCCGACGGTGTCGTTGACCTGGACCTGGTTGATGCCGGAGAGCAAGTATTCGACGGGGTCCTCGACGGTGATGATCTTGCGGTCCGGGCGGTTGATGAAATTCAAACAGGAATAAAGGGTGGTGGTTTTGCCCGAGCCGGTGGGGCCCGTGACCAGGAGGATGCCGTCGGGCAGGCCGATCAAGCGCTCGAAGGTCTGCTGGTCATCGGTGAAAAAGCCCAGTTCCGGCAGCCCCAGGCGCAAACCTTCCTTGTCCAAAATACGCATGACGATGCTTTCCCCGTGGTTGGTGGGAATGCAGGAGACGCGCAGGTCAATGAGCTTGCCCCCGACCGAGGTTTGAATGCGTCCATCCTGGGGGATGCGCCGTTCGGCAATGGACATGGAGGACTGGATTTTGATGCGGCTGATGACGGCGGCTTGCAGGCGCTTGGGCGGGCTTTTCATCTCATGGAGCATGCCGTCAATGCGGTAGCGCACGCGGAAGGTCTTGGAGAGCGGTTCCAAATGAATGTCGGAGGCGCGGGCGCGGAAGGCTTCGACGATGAGCATGTTGACCAGCTTGATGATGGGGGCGTCGGCTTCCACGATGGCGCCATCGTCGCCCATCTGCTTTTTGACAGCCGTGGCGTCCACTTCGCCCTCGGTGATTTCCTGGATCATGCTGGAGACCGAATCGTCGGCCGCGCCGTAGTATTTGTTGAGGGCGGCATCTATGTCTTCATCGGTGGCCACGCGCAGCTCGATTTCGGAGTTGACCATCCGTTGCAGGCTGTCAATGGTGTCCAAATCAGAGGGATCGGCCAGGGCGACGGCAATGGAGTTGTTGTGTTTGGAAACCGGCACGGCGCGATAGCGCTTGGCCACGTGGCGCGGGATGGAAGCGATCACGTCATCGGGCAGGCGCAGGTTGCTGAGGTTGACGAATTCGTAGCCGAAATGGGAGGCCTTGGCCTGGGCGACATTGGAGGGGGAGACAATTTTGCGGGAGAGGAGCAGGTCGAGAAGCCCTTCGGAGTTGGCGGCAGCTTCCTCGCGCAAGGGCACCAGTTGCTCGGCGCTGACATGCCCCATATCCACCAATAAATCCACTAAATAGTCGTCTTTTGCGGCCACGATTCACCTTTTGGTTCGGTCAGTTTTTGATCTGAAAGAGGCCATTCTACAAGCGCGCCCTGGTCCATGTCCATCAAAGAATAGTGAGATTGGAATGGTGAATGGAGAGGAAGAATCCGCCTTTTCACCTTGCACTATTCCTGGCCCGCCTGCGCTCGTTTTCATAAAGAAAGAGAGGCCGTCTGGCGGAAGAGCGGTCTGTTCGAACACTCAAATTGGGTCCCCACCCCCCTGCATTTCCCGCTTGCCACTAATGTCTCCTCGGCGTTTTTGGCTCTTCCGTTCCAAACAACCTCTCTATCTGTCCAATTCTATGAGCCTAATCCGTGCCATGGTGAGAAACGGCGGCAGCGATGCAAACCAAGCTGGTGCAAGAGGGGGCCAGGCAGGCAAAATGGAACAAAAGGGCCTGTTGTTGCCAACCGGCGCGCCGCACTTTTCACGCATTGTGCGTTTTTTTCACGCATTCCAACGGGCGGGAAAAGAGGTTTTTTGCCGCTGATTTTCCGCGGCGAAACGTTTTTTTTGGGGGCGGTGATTGGCGGTGAGGTTAGGATTACGATTAAGACGATTAAGAATGGGGAAAACAAAGGCTGCCCGGGGAGAAACGTCGGACTGAACGGACTTCTCAGAACCGGTTCCCCAAAGCCACCTCCTATAGCTTTAACCGGTTCTAAGAAACTTCCCCCCGGCAGCCCGTGCCATAAAATCAAGCGTAATTCGTGCCATCTGTTTTGGTTCTGGTTTTGCGCAGAATGATGCCAACCGCGCGAACTCCGCAAGATTATGCTGTAACCTGTCAGGCGTCTGCCGCGTATGCTTAATTGAGAATCGGTCACAAAGCATCCCGGCTCAAACATGCAATAAGCTCTGAATATTCATTATGAAACAAAACATCTGGAAACTCACCCTCTGTGCGGCCTGTGTTTGCGCCAGCGGCCTCATCGCCCGCGCGGCCTCGCTGCAACGACTCGACGTCATAGCCGACCCGGCGTGGTTGCTGCATCTGGACTGCGACATCCTCCGCCCGACCAGCATTGGCCAATATATCCTGTCCGCAATGGACAAACCGGAGGCCGCAGCCAAGCTGGCCGCCTTTCAAGCCATATTCAGTTTCGATCTCCGCACTCAACTTCATGGCGTGACGCTTTATGGCGGCAGCAGCATCCCGGAAGACGCGGTGGCGCTGGTCTATGCTGATTTCAACCCCGACCGCCTCGTGACCCTGGCCAAAGCGGCCGACAACTATCAAAGCAGCGCGCACAATCAGCATGTCATCCACAGTTTTATTGACCAGAACAAGAAGGGCAAAGACGGGGTTAAACCCCGCGTGTATGCGGCCACGGATGGGAACCGCGTCATCTTCGGCCAGCGCGCCGACCGGGTGGCCCAGGCTCTGGATGTGCTGGACGGCGTCACGCCCAGCCTGGCCGCCGGCAAGGCCTTCCCCGATTTGGGCCTTCCTGGCAATGCCCATTTCATCGAAGCGGCGGCCCGCAAGATGAACCTGTCTGATTCGGACCCCAACGCCGCCATTTTGAAACTCTCCCAAAGCGTGCAGCTTGTCATGGGCGAGGCGCAAAAGCAATTGCAAGGCGCGGTGACACTGGTGGCCGACAGTGATGAAGTGGCCCGGCAAGTCTTCTCCATTGTCCAGGGCCTGGTGGCGCTGATGAAGTTGCAGACAGACAAACCGGAGTCAGTCACGATTGCCAATTCCCTGGTCATCACGCAGGATGGCCCCCGCGTCGCAGGCCATCTCGTCCTGCCCGCCAGCACGGCGGTCGAAATAATGAAGGCCGATGCGGCGCGGCAAGCGGCGGCGCAGGCCGCGAAAGAGCCGAAGCATTAGGGCGCCGGCGTCATCCTGGAGATCGAGAACATTGGTTCCCGAAGTTCCATCCGTCTCCGACGAGGAACTGGCCCGCCAGACGCAGGCCGGCTCGCTCGCTGCTTTCGAGGAGTTGGTTTTTCGCTATGAAGGTCGTGTCCGCGCCTTTGCAGCCCAGTTCTGCGGCAACGCGACCGATGCGCGCGAGATCACGCAGGAAACCTTTGTGAAGGTTTTCCAAAGCATGGAGCAATTCGATGCACGCCGGGTCTTTGCCGCGTGGTTGTTCACCATTGCCCGCCGCCAATGCATTGACCGCCATCGCGCCGCGCCCCCCTGGCTGACGCTCCCCTCCCGGACCTGCCGGACGAGGCCGATCCATCGGAATTGATCGCCCGCCGCGAGGATGGGCAGAACCTATGGCGGTTTGCGCGGGAGCGGCTCGGCGAGAACCAATTCCAGGCGCTCTGGCTCCATTATGTGGAGGACATGGACACGGCCCAGATTGCCCAGGTGCTGGGCAAAACCCGGGTGCATATCAAAGTGCTGCTTTTTCGCGCGCGCCTGATCCTTGGTCGCAAATTGAACCCCAGCCTGACGGCTTGTCAGGCGGTCCCGGCCGCGAGTATCAGGGCGGACATGGCCGCTTTTGCGAAGCGATCATCAAACCTCCCCCCGGCAAAATGACCGGGAGAAGAAAAACAATATGAAATCATGGCTGATAAAATTTAGAATCTCCAGTGCCGTGGATGACCGCGAACCTTTGCCCCCGGCCGTTCGAGCCGCAATGAGCCGATGCGAAGAGGCGCGTCGTTTCGCGGAGAATTCCAGGGCATTGCATCACGCTTTGAAAAGTCAATGGCCCAGGCCGGGAGCTTCCGCGTCGCTTCACGCCTCAATCATGCGCGCCGTCCGGGCTGGCGCACACGCGCCCGTGGCGGAACCGCAACCCGCATGGGCGCGCTGGATTCCGGTGACAAGCCTCGCTTTGCTCGTCTTTTTAGGCGTCTTCCTGGCGATTCATTTTTCCCGCAATCCAGGCGCCAAAGCCCAAGATGCGGAAGGGCCTTCGCTGGCTGCCGCAAGTTCCGTTCTGGAATTGGGAGGCGGCCTGATTCGCGAAGCACCCGCCGCCGCCCTGTCGCCCTTGTCTGATGAAAGGCAACGCCTCGAACGCGATTGGGATAATGCCAAACGATTCCTCTTCGCCACCCTGCCCTGAAGACAGAATTCAAAGTTTAGATTCTCGACGGTGGTATTGGGAGCAGCGGCCCCCAGCCGGTGAAGAATCTTATCCCGGCCATCCCGCAATTGTGTCAAGAAGACTTATCGCCTGGCGGCGGCAAAGACCAGGAACAGTTCGGGGCCGGCGTGTTTCAGGGAGAGCAGGCGCAGGCGCGCGGCCCGGGCCAGATGTTTGACTCCCTGGCCCGCCGCCAGGGTGGGGGCGTCGCGCCCGCCGAAAAGGAGGGGACAGATGGTGAGGTGCAGTTCCCGGACGAGGCCGGCCTGGAAAAGGGCGGCGTTGAGTTCGCCGCCGCCTTCGCAGAGCAGCCTTTTCACGCCCCACTTTTTTTTCAGCCAGCGCAAGGCGGCGGGGAGGTTGAGTTTGCGGCGTCCGAAGATTTTGACTTCATCAGCCACGGCGCGAAGGCGGCGCAGTCTGGCCGGGGAGATGCGGGAGGTGGTGAGAATGATAATGGGGGAAAAGCGGTGGCGGAAGACTTCGGCGCGGGGGTCAATGGTTCCGGTTCCGCTGACGATGACGCGCAGATTGTATTCGGCCAGGCCGCGCTTGAGGCGGAGGCGGCGGTATTTGGCCGGCCCCGGCCCCAGGTTGACGGGAAACGAATTGACGGTGCGCGCGCCGCAGATGACGGCGTCGGCGGTGGCGCGCAGCTCCAAGAGGTGACGCCGGTCACGCGGGCTGCCAAAGGGGACGAAACGGCGGCCGGCGGGGGCGATTTTGCCGTCGGCAGTCATGGCGACGTTGAGGAAGACGAAGGGGGGCGGGGGGGGTGCCATAACTGGAATTAGGTGAAACCAGGTGAAGTTAAGTGAAATTAAGTGAAAAAAGCCGGTGGTGGATTTGAACCGCGAAACACGCGAAACAAGCGAACCCCGGGTGGAGTGGCGGAGTAATGGAGGGATGGAGCACGCCCCTCGCCCGGACCTTGGACTGTCACTACGCCTCTCACGGCAGGCAATGTAACCATAGAGTATAAGTTTGTCAAGCCCCAGGCGTGAATAAATTGGAAGCGCGAGCATGGAGGATGAAAAAGGCAGGGGAATGATTGTCAGGGGAATAATCCTGCAAAGGGCTTTTCCCGTTCCGTTGACAATTGTTGACCCGACTTCGGTTCCCCGCCCAAGGGCTGTTTGCAGGAAGAAACAATCGCATTGACGGCTTGATTTTGGGTGGTGGTGGCGCTACGGTTGTTGGGTGGGACGAGAGAAACGATAAATGCCGATTTTATGAATCAACCTGCGGTTTTCATTTTCATGGCGCTGCTTGGCTGCTTTGCCGGCGCGCTCGCTCAGCGCGCCCGGGCCTCCGGCAGGATGGCGCTGATGTTGCCGCTGGTGCCGGGGCTGGCCTTCTGGCTGCTTCTGGCGGGGCGTTGGGGCTGAGGGGATCCGATGGTGGTGCTCATGGTGAGCATCCTCTGCTTGACGGCGCCGTTGGCGGTCCTGTACGGCTTCCACGCGCGGCGCAAAGCGCCGGAGCGGGCGCTGGCTTGGGCCGGGCTGGTGCTGTCGCTGGTGGTGTTTGTTCCTTTTGTCATGGTGATGATTGGCTCGGCGCTAAACCTGCGAGAAGCGCTCTGCCGTTGAAATGGCGGTGGACAAGCACGGATGTCACGGTTCGAGTCCCGTGCCACTGCGGAAGGAAATGCAGAATAAAGAACCCTCACCTTGGTCTTCTCCCGGAGGGAGAGGAGAGAGGAATCGGCAGTCGTTGGTGGATGGGTGGTTGTCCGGCCAATGCAGGCGAGGGTTGTTCGGGATGCGAGGGCTCGACGGAGTCTCGCCCTACCACCAGTGACTGACGCATTGGGGAGCCGCACACGTTTTGTTCAAGGCACTACTTGGATGGTGTCGCCGGGTTGGAGGGGCATGTCTTGGCCGTTGAGGAGGGCGGAGGGCTTGATGTCGGTGGGCTGGCCGTCGCGGATGAGGCGGATGAGGCGGGGGCCGAGATAGCCGGTGTATTCGGCGGCGACGATGGCTTTGGCCAGAGTCAGTTCTTCGGTCCAGGGAATGACGGAGTTGCGGACCTGGCCGGTGACGGTGACGATTTTGGGCTTGGGACCGGTTTGCGCCAGGGCCTGCTCCTGGCCGGCGACGTAGGCTCTCTGGGCCTCGAGGCGGGCGCGGCTTTTGGTTTCGCAGGCGGTGGTGAAGGAGAGGAGCAAAGAGAGGAGGGCGATGAGGACAAAGCCGAATGAGGATTTATCCGCGAATTTCGCGAATTTTCGCGAATTATTTCTGAATGAGAACTGTGATTCAGATGTCGGGATAAGGGACATGGACGGCTCCAATTTTCAACAGCTTGTTGGGACTTGTTGGAGGACTTCGACGCAATGGGGGATGGAGGCGGCGACGAAGCCCAGGCATTGGACGGCGCCGGCGGGCTTGCCGGGGAGACAGATTACGAGGGACTGATCCACCACGGCGGCCAGATTGCGGGAGAGGATGGCGTTTTTGGTGATTTTCATGGATTCCAAACGCATGACTTCGCCGAAGCCGGGGAGTTCGCGGGAGGCGATTTCGCGGACGGCCTCGGGGGTGAGGTCGCGCGGGGCGACGCCGGTGCCGCCGGTGGTGAGGACGAGATGGCAGCCCTGGCTGATTTGTTCGCGGATGGCGCGCTGGATTTGGCGCTTGTGGTCGGGGACGAGGGATTGGGCGGCGACGCGCCAGCCGTAGGCCCGGGCGGCTTCCCGCAGAGCCGGGCCGCCCAGATCGTCATACTGGCCGAGGGCGGCGCGGTCGGAGATGGTGATGAGGCCGACGTCTATTTGCATGGGGCGGGGCTTTTTGTTTTTGACAGGAGTTTGATGCCGGTGATGGACATGCGGTGGTCAACGGCTTTGCACATGTCGTAAATGGTGAGGGCGGCGACGCTGACGGCGGTGAGGGCTTCCATCTCGACGCCGGTGGGGGCGGTGACGCTGGCGGAGGCGGTGATGACGACGCGGTCGCGGGCGGGCGGGATTTGGAAATCCACGGCGCAATGGGAGAGGGCCAAGGGATGGCACAAGGGGATGAGGCCGGCGGTTTTTTTGGCGGCCATGAGGCCGGCGAGGCGGGCGGTGGCGAGGACGTTTCCCTTGGCGATGCGCTGTTTTTCGAGGGCGGCGAGGGTGGCGGGTTGGAGGCGGATTTCACCGCGGGCGACGGCGTGGCGGCAGAGGGCGGGCTTGGCGGAAACGTCCACCATTCTGGCGGCGCCGGCGGCGTCGAGGTGCGAGAATTTTTTCATGGGTCGGCGGCACGGCCAGCCACGCTCTCCTGCCATTCAACCACGGCGGCGCGCATTTGTTGTCCCAGGAGCCAGTTTTTTTTGACATGGCGCGGGATGTGGCCGGGGGAAGTTCCGAGCAGATCGGTGACGACGAGGATTTGGCCGTCGCAATCGGGGCCGGAGCCGATGCCGATGGTGGGGATGGGAATGTTTTGGGTGATTTGGAGGGCGACGGGGGGAGTGACGAGTTCCAGAACGAGGGCGAAGGCGCCGGCGCCGGCCAGGGCCTGGGCGTCGGCCAGGAGGTTGTCCCGCTCGGTGTCGGTTTTGCCTTTGACGTGGTAGCCTTTTTCTTCGAGGACGCTTTGCGGGAGCATTCCCAAATGGCCGAGGAAGGGGATTTGGTCGGCCAAAATGGCGCGCACTTGCGGGAGGATGACGCGGCCGCCCTCGGCTTTGACGGCCTCGGCGCCAGCGGCGATGAGACGGCGGGCGGAGGCGAGGGCCTGGGCCGGGGACTGGTAAGATTGAAAGGGCATGTCGGCGACGAGGAGGGCGCGGGGCTGGGCGCGGGCGACGGCCCGGACGTGGTGTTCCATTTCGGCGAGGGTGACATGGGTGGTGTCGGGGTAGCCGAGAACGACCATGCCCAGGGTATCGCCGACCAGAATCAAGGGGATGGCGGCGTCGTCGAGGAGTTTGGCCATGGGGAAATCGTAGGCGGTGAGCGCGGCGATGCGGCGGCGGTTTTTCATGGCGCGAATGCCGGCGGCGGTGATTTTGGCGGTGCTCATCGGATCAGTGTTCGCCGCGAAAACTGGCGAGCAATTCGCGCGGGGTGACGGTGGCGGTGCCGATTTTGCCCACCACCACCCCGGCGGCGTGGTTGGAAAAGAAAGCGGCCTCGACCGGGGAGGCACCCGCCACGATGGCCAGGGTGAAGGAGGCGATGACGGTATCGCCCGCGCCGGAGACATCGAAGACCTCGCGGGCGGCGGTAGGGACATGGAAGGGTCTCTGGCCGCGCTGGCAGAGGAGAAGGCCCTGTTCGCCGAGGGTAATGAGGAGCAGGGCCGGTTGAAGGCCAGCCAGCAGTTTGTCAGCCACCCGCAGCAAGCCGGCGTCCTTGGACGGTTGGGCGTCGTGGAGGTCGTCCGGCAGGCCGGCCAGTGCGAAGGCCTCCTTGCGGTTGGGGGTAAGGAGGGAAAGGCCGGACAAGTCCAAACAATGGGAGGGCTTGGGGTCCAGGCTGAGCCAGATTCCGCGGGCGCGGCACAACCGCTTGGCCTCCTCCAACAGGGGTTGGGTGATGACGCCTTTGGCGTAGTCGCCCAGGATCAAGGCGTCGGCGCGCTGGAGCGATTTGGCCAAGGCGGCCAGGAGACGGGCGGTGGTTTTGTCATCCACGTCGCCGGGGGTTTCGCGGTCCACCCGCACCACTTGCTGGCGATGGGCGATGATGCGGGTTTTGATGCTGGTGGAGCGGTTGGCGCAAGGGAGAATGCCGGAACAAGCGACCCCATCCTGGGAGAGCAATTGCTGGAGCCGGCCCGCGGCGTCGTCGTGGCCGGAGACGCCGAGCAAATCGGTGGCGACGCGCAAGTGGGCGAGGTTGCGGGCGACATTGCCGGCGCCGCCGGGAATGAAACTTTCGCGGTCAAATTCCACGACGGGAACGGGGGCTTCGGGGGAGATGCGGGCGACGGTGCCCCAGAGGAATTGGTCCAGCATAACGTCGCCCAGCACGGTGACGCGGGCGCGGCTGGCGGCGGAAAGGAGTTGGCGGACGCGGGAGAGCGGAAGATTTTTGCTCATAGGCATGACGAAAAAGCGACTCGTGATCCGACAAAGGCATTCCAAGGCATGTGCCCGGCGAGACGCCGGGCACGGCGGGCGAGGACGCCCGCGCTCCCCAGAGAACTTTCAGATGCGGAGTGAAAGCTCATGGTTGTGATACTAGGCGTCATTGGCCAGGAAGGCGGTAAGGGGGCTGGTCGGGCTGGCGGCGGTTTGCGGGGAGGGCAGGCCGATTTCGTTGGCATCGCGCCCGGCTTGGACGGCGGCCATGAAGGCGGCGGCCATCCGGCAGGGATCGCTGGCGACGGCGATGGCGGTGTTGACCAGGACGGCGTCGGCGCCCATTTCCATGGCTTGGGCGGCATGGCTGGGGGCGCCGATGCCGGCATCCACGACGACGGGCACGACGGCTTGTTCGATGATGATGCGGAGTTGTTCGCGGGTGTCCAGGCCGCGGTTGGAGCCGATGGGTGAGCCGAGCGGCATGACGGTGGCGACGCCGATGTCCTGCAATCGTTTGGCGAGGACGGGATCGGCGTTGATGTAGGGGAGAACAACGAAGCCTTCCTTGACCAGGATTTCGGCGGCGGCGAGGGTTTCGACGGGATCGGGCAGGAGATAGCGCGGGTCGGGATGAATTTCCAGCTTGATCCAATTGGGCAGGCCGGCGGCGAGAGCGAGGCGGGCGAGGCGGACGGCTTCCTGGGCGTTCATGGCACCGCTGGTGTTGGGGAGGAGGAGGTATTTTTTTGGGTCAACGAAATCAAGGATGTTGGCGAAGGGATCGGCCTGGCCGGAGAGATCGGCGCGGCGGAGGGCGACGGTGACGATTTGGGTGCCGCTGGCGGCCAGGGCGTCGCGCATCAGTTCAGGGGAGGAGAACTTGCCTGTGCCGATGAGGAGCCGGGAATGGAACTCCCGGCCGGCGATGAGCAATGGCGCGCGCAGCGAAAACATCGGGGGAAGATAGCGCGAGGGGCGGCGGGGTTGGAAGTTTAAAGTGTGGCCGCGCTGCGATTTGAGGGAGCGAGAACAGGACGTGGCCGAGGACCGATTGGCAAAGAATAGGACGCATGGGACGCATCGGACGAATGATGAGATGCTTCCTCGTGATTAACCGGGCTTGAGGAGGGGCAGGGCTGTTGGCTTATGTCAAGGGGTCCCCGATTTGCACACCGGCCTGTTCAAAGTGAGGCCTGTTGTGGGTGGCGACTTTGTGGCCTTGGAATAATGCGGTGGCTGCAATCAACGAATTCTCAGGAAACTCATTTGAACGGCAGGTCATGCCGCTGCGGCGGCGGGAGTGGAGCCGGGCAGGCCGAGAAGAGTTTAAGCAAGCCAACGGCTCCGCGGCGTTTGGCTGGTTTTGGGGTGAGCACGATGCTGTTTTTGCCATCGCGCATGGGGCGGCCTTCAACCATCCCTCCCCGCGACAAGCCGGAGACATCCCGCCACCATTTGGGCAGGGTGCCTTGGCCCGTTTTAGAAACCGTCATGGTGTCGCAATTCTTCACTTTCTAAGAATTCCTTAAATCACCAAATCTGTCAACTTGCACAATCGTCGACAGGACGCGAGTCTTTGTGGCTACCCGTGCCGCCTTCCACGCTTTCGCCTTTTATGGCCACCTGACTTTTGTTTAGGTTTGCGTGTCACATTCTCGGCGACCTGGTCATAAAGCCTTAGAAAACCTTGCCGTTCTAAAATCTGGTTAAGTCTCCCATGTGATTTCCAGTCCTTCGACAAATCAGGCATCAATGGATTCATCTCCCGTGTCAAGCTACTCATTGTTTTGATGGCCTCCTGCATCATTAAGAAGAGCGCAAGTCGATGGCGATTCACACACCCCACATGAAGAATTGTAAAAATCATGATGCCCGAGAATATGGCAGGTTGCATGGAACAGGTCACTGCCATATGCGCAACAAATTCTAGCGCAAGCAGTTCTGCATTATTCGCTTTTGAAATCGCCAACCATACCTCGCCAACCCACTGTTCGCGCGGGTTCGCTCCATCTGGAGCTTTATTCATCCAAATATGGGCAACAAACGCCGCTAACACTGGGAGGCATGACTTTGAGTTGTACTGTGTGCTGTTGACGCGGTTGATTAGTGACATTGCCAAAGGATTAAGGCATCCACCAGATCGCTCGTACACCCTAGCTAATGTCCCTGCGTCCTCGGAAATGAATGTATAATTGCTTTCGATGAGTTTCAGGACAGCATCCTGGTATTCGTTCCGTTTAATCACCCCCCTTTCGGCCGCAACGCGTATGAATGTTTGCGTGGAAAAACCCGGAATCCGGTCGTCGAGGCGTCCAATGGCTCGCACCACAGCATCGTCAGAAAAACAAGCGACGCCCTGCTCCTTTGCAACGAGCAGGGGAGCAATTGAAGCCATCCCGCAGTTTTTCAGCAATGACTCTGAATGGCCGGTCCGTAAAGTTTCTGGCAGCAAGCCAATTAAAGTAACTACAGGAGACTTCAAAAAGTCTCGAATTTGTGCCAAGAAATTCTGAGCGAACTCCGTCTCCTGCAAGGTGCGCTCACGCCGCAGCAGTGTACCGGCTACAAAGGCAATGCTGCCTTGGGTTGGATGTCGCTGAAGCTCCCGAATATCCGTAACAACAGCATCCAACAAGGATGGATGTGCATATATACGACGGTAAAGGAGTGGCAGCAAATGTAAAAGATTTAAATGTTGCAGGGTCAACAGCGCAAATAAATCGACCGAAACGGCGTCAGCCGCCAGTGCGACAGCAAGTTCGTCCTTCTGCTCCTCCGTCGTTCCAAAAGCGATACGAACCCGTAACCTAGGGTGACTCGACAGCCCTCTCCAAATCTCGAAAATTGAATTTCCGAAGCGATTCCCGAATAGTCCCATAGGCAAATTGTGGCTTTGAAAATAATGCTCAAACTTGCGCACCTCATGCGAGCGCGTCTTTACGATCTCGAGAATTGAGTGCAAGTCGGGCTCCATTGGGACCGCTCGTAAAATTCCCGGTTCATGCTCGTGCAGAAATGCCAAACTGCGATAAACCGCATCTCGCTGGCTATCAGTTGGTTTGGAATCTGACGGGCAAGCAAATGCCGCGCTGACCAGTGCTGTGTGGGATCTCCCGGCGTTAGGGGAGGCAGTTATGGCTTGCATTCCATACGACATTGCTTCGTCGTTCTTCCCAAGTGCTGAACAGACTGCGCTCATGAGAATTAACGAATCCAAATCGTCGGCCTTGAGTTTCAAGGTCCTTATTAGAACATCGTGGGCCTGGGACAACTCGTCCATCCTCCAATAAACCCAAGCCAAAAGTTTTCGATGTTCAAGCTCCCGCACTGTGCCTCTGGCAACCAAATCCTCTAACAACTCTTTGGCGCGATACAAATTGTCGCAGATATGGTGGCAGCGGGCAGCAATCGCATAAGTATCTTCTACAAACGCCTTGGCTTGCTTAATTGCCATTTCGGCAAGAACTAAACTCCGACGATATTCTCCTTGGTTAAACAGGCAAGTAAGATACGTTGCAAATAATGGGTTGTAGATTGATTCTGCATCAAGTTGTTGTAGCCGTGTGGATGCCTCCCGCCAATCACGGCGTCGGTAAAAAAACATTGCAGTATCCACCAAAATTTGCGCCCGACAATCAGCCGTTGCTACCTGTTCAGCAGCGACCAGATCAGTCCTGGCCTCGTCTATTCTGTCCAAAGTTTCAAGCAGGAAGGCGCGCTCCGAAAGGAGAACGGCATTCGATGGATCGCGATTTAATGCCTCGCCCAAAAGGTTCAGACCTTCAGTTGTCCGGTGTCGTTTGGCAAAAGCACGAGCCACCACGGCGACTACTTCTGCGTTCTCAGAAAACCTCTTATCAATCTTTTTCCCCTCCCAAGAGTCCAAAACTTCCTGGCTCTTCTCGGCCAGCACTAAAGCCTCAGCGCGCTTATGCCATCCCTGAACTGGGTCACCTAGACGTTCAAGTTTGGCGGCTGTAATCGCCGCATCGTCAAATCTGTGAAGTCGCATCTGTATGCAACAAAGATTCGTAAGATTTATCAGGTCGTCTGGGTAATACTGCAACGATTCATCCGCCAGCGAGATTGCTTTTTGGCAATCTCCAACGCCAGCATAAAAGGCCGTTAGATTCGCCAGAACTTCTCTCAGCGAGTAAAAGCGTTTGTGGTGCCGAAGTGATTTTGCTGCCTGTTCTGCGTAGCTGATAGCTTCAAGCAGTTTGGCGCGCTCATCACCTGATGGTACGAACTGCATTGTTTCCCGTTTCATCCGGCGTTGAATAATGGGGAATGCGAGAGCAAATGAAAGCGAAGTCAGTGCAACCTCTGATTGTGCGTCCAATTGCAACGCTCTACGCGCCGCTTTTTCTGCATCAGGATATCGGTCGGCTTCCAGATATGCGAAAGATAACATGGCGAAGTACTTGTGGTCTTCGAATACATTCGACTCTAAAAGCTCGATTGCGTTTTGTACTTTTCCCGAGCTTTTTAACACCCATGCCTCATTGCAAACGTGTTCCGCCTCCTTAGGCCGCGCTAGCCTCACTGCGCGAAAGATCACTAAAGCCTCATCATAGTCACCATGATCGATGAGCATAAATGCCTGAGCGCGCTTTGCACGCCAATCCGTCGGAAGCACATTAAATGCCTTTTCAAAGCAGGATGAAGCTTCCGAGTGTTTGTTGAGTTCCCACAGGGCCGAAGCAAGGTTAAGGTAACTCCGGAGCAGCAATTCCAAATTCACCTTGGTTCCCAAAGCTTCCAGGTCTTCCACCAGTCCAGCAAATTCGCGCTCTGCGGCCTCCACGGAACCTTCAAGAAACTCTTTTCGGGCTCGTTCAAAGCGGCGTTGGTTCTGATCCTGCAGGTGGTCGGGAATCGAAGATGCGCCATCGGAAGAACTGCGCAAATTTAATCCTGCAGTTAACGCAGCGAGAGCAGCCATCTGCTCTTGATGGCGTTGCTGGCTGAGCTGCTCGGACAGATGATCCCGCACTTCGCTTTTGGCCAGCAGGTTGCCGATTGAATCAAGGCCCGAAAGGGTGGCCCGATGCGCTCTGAAATTGAGAATAGTGGAAAGAACGGCATCCTCAGCGACGGCTTTCTCCATCTCCTCGAGCCACGCGTTTGCGAGGGCGAGCAATTGGTCGTGCAACGACTCAAGTGCCGGGTCGTGTTTTACAAATAATTCGTATATTGATTTCGCCGTTATGCTTGAGGCAAGGAATTGGTTCGCTAATTCGTCTTTGAGTAGCGGATTGGTTTCAAGAGCGAGAACTTGTTGGAACTGGTCTTGTGAGAGCCGTAGGTGTTGGATTGAAGCGGTGATTCGTTGCTGAACTTTAAGCGAAATTGATTTGGCAAATTCATGATTTTGTAAAGCAAGCTGGTCCTTTTCCAGTTTGTCTTGATCCTTTCCCTCTTTCCATTTCTTTACGGCTTCAAATATACATTTGTAGCTAAGCCCGAAAAGGAAGGTTGAAAACTCTGGAATGTATGGCTCAATCCCACTCATTGCTGCTTACCCCATGTTGCTCTAGTAATAGAAAAGGACTTAAAACTGCTCTTAATCCCGATGTAGGCATAAAAAAGCTGCTAACTGCAGCCGAGGCTTTCGCCGCAGTTGAGGCACTTGAAGCAGGCGCCGTTGCGCACGGCAACATGGCCGCACTTGGGACAGGTGGGGGCGTCTTGCTGGAAATGGGCCACGCTTTGGCTCAAGACATCAATCGTCCGGGCGGGGGGCGGGTTTGGAGAATGACCGCCGCCCTGGCCGTTGCCATTGCCCTGGCCCTTGGGTTCCACTCCCCGGCCCGGGGCCAGCAGGAGGTCGGTGTCGTCGGCAAGCGGGAGGTCAGGGACCGGGCGGTTTATTTTTTTTTTGACCTCCTGCTCCAGGCCGGGCATGTGCAGTTCGGTCTGGGCGCGGGCGCCGCCGTTGGCCTCGGAATAGCCGGGAACAAACTGATAGCCCAGCCAGCGGAAGACGTAATCAATGATGGAGGAGGCGTTGCGGATGTCGGGGTTTTTGGTGAAGCCGGACGGCTCGAAGCGCTGATGGGCGAACTTTTTGATGAGGGCTTCGAGGGGCACACCGTATTGCAAGGCCAGACTGGTGAGGGTGCCAATGCTGTCCATGAGACCGCCGATGGTGGAACCTTCCTTGGCCATGGTGATGAACAATTCGCCGGGCTGGCCGTCGCCGAAAAGGCCGACGGTGAGGTAGCCTTCGTGGCCGGCAATATCAAATTTATGAGTGACAGCGGTGCGGGTGTCGGGGAGGCGGCGGCGGAGGGGCTGGCCGGATTGGGCCTGGAGTTTGGCGAGCTGGGCTTCCAAGTCCTTGAGGTGGGCGGCGGCGGCTTCCGGACCGCCTTCGTTGGTTTTCTGGGTGTTGAGGGGCTGGGAGCGTTTGGAGCCGTCGCGGTAGATGGCGACGCATTTGAGGCCCATTTTCCAGGCCTGGATGTAAGCATCCTGGATGTCATCCACCGTGCAGTTCTGGGGCAGGTTGACGGTCTTGGAAATGGCGCCGCTGATGAAGGGCTGGGTGGCGGCCATCATTTTGAGGTGGGCCAGGTAGCTGATGCTGCGCTGGCCGCGAAAGGCCTTGAAGGCGCAATCGAAGACGGGGAGGTGCTCGGGTTTGAGGCCGGAGGGGATGAGGGCGCCGTTTTCCCGGACATCCTCGATGGTGTCGAATTTGGCGACGTGGGCGATGATGGCGGCGATTTCGGGTTCGGCGTAGCGGAGGCGGCGGAGGGCGTCGGCCACGCCGCGGTTGACGATTTTGAGGCTGCCGCCGCCCGCGAGCAATTTATATTTTACAAGAGCGATGTCCGGCTCGACGCCGGTGGTGTCGCAATCCATGAGGAAGGCGATGGTGCCGGTGGGGGCGAGGACGGTGACCTGGGCGTTGCGGAAGCCGGATTCCTGGCCGCGCTCGAGGGCGCGGCTCCAGGTGAGGCGGGCCTCGTCCTTGAGGTAGGCGAAATCGCTGCTGGGATGGATGTCTTCGACGGCCCGGCGGTGCAATTGAATGACGTCGAGGGTGGAGGCGACGTTGTCGGGGCCGAGAGGCCGGGGGACATGGGCGCAACGGGCGTCGCGGTAGCCTTGGAAGGGGCCCATGAGGGAGGCGATTTGGGCGGATTGCTCGTAGGCGTGGCCGGTCATGATGGCGGCGACGGCGCCGGCCAGGGCGCGGCCTTCGTCGGAATCGTAGGGGAGGCCGTAGCTCATGATGAGGGAGCCGAGGTTGGCAAAGCCGAGGCCGAGGGTGCGGAAGATGTGGGAGTTTTCGGCGATTTCCCTGGTGGGATAGCTGGCGTTGTCAACCAGGATTTCCTGGGCGGTGATGAAAAGGCGCACGGCCGCCTTGAAGCGGGCGATGTCGAACAGGCCGTCGTCGCGCTTGAATTTGAGCAAATTGAGGGAGGCGAGATTGCAGGCGGTGTTGTTGAGGAAGACGTATTCGGAGCAGGGGTTGGTGGAATGGATGGGTTCGGTGCTTTTGCAGGTGTGCCATTTTTGAATGGCGCCGTCGTACTGCATGCCGGGATCGCCGCAGGTCCAGGCGCCTTCGGAGATTTTGTGGAGGAGGGTGGCGGCGTCTTTTTTCTGGAGGGGGGAGCCGTCGGTGACGCGGCGGGTCCACCATTCCCGGCCTTCGATGGCGGCCTGCATGAATTGGTCGCTGACGCGGATGGAAAGGTTTTCGTTTTGGTACATGACGCTGCCGTAGGCGTCGCCGTTGTAGGAGCCGTCGTAGCCTTGTTCGATCAAGGCCCAGGCTTTTTTTTCCTCATTGAGTTTGGCGTCAATGAATTCTTCGATGTCGCCGTGCCAGTCGCGCAGGGTGTTCATCTTGGCGGCGCGGCGGGTTTTGCCGCCGGACTTGACGACGCTGGCGACCTGGTCATAAACCTTGAGGAAGGAGAGCGGGCCGCTGGGGCGGCCGCCGCCGCTGAGTTTTTCCTTGCTGGAGCGGATGGGGGTGAGGTCGGTGCCGGTGCCGGAGCCGTATTTGAAGAGCATGGCCTCGCTGTGGGCCAGGTGCATGATGCTGTCCATGTTGTCGTCCACGGATTGGATGAAGCAGGCGCTGCCCTGGGGATATTCGTATTGGGTGCGGGCGCGTTCGGCCTGGCCGGTGCGAGGGTTGGTGAACCAGCCGCCGCGGGAGGAGGATTGGCCGACGCCGTATTGATGGAAAAGGCCGACGTTGAACCAAACCGGGGAATTGAAGGCGCCGTATTGGTTGAGACACAGCCAGGTCAGTTCGTCGTAAAACAACTCGGCGCCGGCCCGGTCGAAATAGCCGTCGCGCAGGCCCCAATCGGCCAGGGTGCGGCAGACGCGGTGGATGAGCTGGCGGACGGAGGTTTCGCGTTCGCTGGTGTGCTGTTCGCCGTAAAAGTATTTGGAGACGACGACCTTGGTGGCCAGTTCGGACCAGGACTTGGGGACCTCGACGTTTTCTTGTCTGAAGATGACCTTGCCGGTGTCGTCGGTGATTTCGGCGGTGCGCCTGTCCCATTCGATTTGGTCGAAGGGTTTGAGGTTGGGATCGCTGAAAACCCGTTCGAGGGGAAGGGATTGGGCGGGGGAAGCCGGGGGTGATGCGGAGGAGGCATCGGGGCGCCGGGAGTTTTGAGTTTTGACAGGAGATTGGATTTGATCAGGTGGAGCGATCATGAGAGCCAGCGTTCAAGTTAATTGTTAATCCCAAGTTATAGTGTCGCACGATTTTCAGAACCGTCCAACGGCCACATTTGTTTGAGACAGCCTTGGACAGCAAATGGCCGCCGGCAGCCCACACATAGTGGAGTGGGGTGGAGTCTAACCCCATATATGGTGGTTGCAAGCACTTTCTTGAAAAAAGTTATCGGCGGGTTTTCCCCCGAAAAAAAAGGCGGTTGGGCTTGCGGGAGAGGACGTTGGGTGGGTCGGTGAATAGGTTTTTCCCGGCGATGTGAATAACTTTGCGTGGGGAGGCGGAACATAAAAACACCTTGATTTACCTTGATTGGCCTTGATGGGCCTTGACGGGCGGCGCTCGATTTTTGGATGTAAGGTGTTTGCGGATAGGGACTTGTATATAAATAGCGACCCAAAATGGGTTCATTTGGCAAAATTCGGCACGTGCCACTGTGCGAGGCAGCCATTTTTCTGCCGTTTCGGGTCATTATGGGGGATAGCGCCCCGGAGATGAGGGGCAATGGAGCGCATTGTGGCGGAGCCACAAACAAAGAACTTGAACCACGGATGGACGCGGCTGAACACGGATGGGGTTCACAGGGAAGAGGTTTTTTCATATCTGTGTTCATACATGAAATGCCCGGCAGTGTCCTCGCAAAAATGAGTAACTCTGACGGATTGCACTGCCGGGAAGATCATTCATTGTCACTTTTCTGGTCCGGTATGGGGCTGCGCGGGCCGCGTCTGCACCGGGCGCATCCTCCCGTACCCGACCCCGGATTGTTCCGGCGTTTCTCACGCTGATAATTGAACCATAGGTTCTAATTTTTGTCAAGGGCTGGTTGGTTGGACGGGGAAAATGTTCTTGCCGGGCTTTGGGTGTGCATTATAATGAGCGTATGAAGACTCTGACCATTACGGAGGGACGCGGGCGGCTGGGCTACTGGCTGAAAAAAGCGACGCAAGGGGAGGACATTGGCTTTATGGTGGATGGCAAGATTGTGGCGTTGCGTCCGGTGGAAGTGGTTTCCACCGATTACGCGCTACAGGAATACGGATTGACGCCGGAGGAGATGGCGGCGGCGGAAAAGCGCATCGCCGCGGAACTGAAAAGGGCGCGGGTGCGCGGTGAGCTGACGCCGTTCACCGGGAGCAAAGATGATTTCCATTGAACTGTCCAGGCGGTTCAAAAAGAGGGTTGGGGAATGCCGGCGGGAGGCGGAGGTTTCAGCCGCTTTGAAGCTGATGGCGGAAGGTTTCGGCAAGCCGCACGCGCACAGCGGGCTGGCCATCCGGAAACTGGGAAACCATCTTTACGAGTGCCGCACGGGTTTGGCGTGGCGATTGGTGTTTGAGGCGGAGAAGGGCAGACTGGTTTTTGATTTTGCGGGCGATCACGACGAAGTGCAAAATTACCTGCGGAGCAAATGTTAGTAACGGGATGGGGCGGGTTCCGCCGCCGGGCCAGCCGGCTGGCCTGACCTCATGGCCGAAGTCTGGCGCGCGCAAAAGAGCGTCAAATCCAGCGATCGTGTTTCCAACCCGGTTTTGCAGGAAAGGCAACGCCGGCGGCGATGAAGATTTACAAAACTTCATTGCTTGCGATGCCGCGCAGGCAGAACTGGCCCGCGTCGCTGGAATGACGCAGGTTCATCTATTCCGGTGAGGCTGGCAAGCGCTGCCCCATGATGCCGGGATCTATCCGGGACGGTCGCGCCCCAGAAACTGACTGCGGATGGGGGTGAAGTACCGATCGGCCGGCGCGGTTGACAACGGGCGGCGGGCGTGGCATGGTTTCGCCGTCGTTAGTGGCAGAAACGTTTTACCTGGAAAAAATAACATCGAACACGAATACCCATGACCAGCACACTCGTTCAACCGTATCTATTCTTCGGGGGCCGCTGCGAAGAGGCGCTCGAATTCTACCGCGCCGCGCTGGGCGCGCAGGTGGATTTTCTCATGCGCTACAAGGAAAGTCCGGAACCGACTCCTCCCGGCATGCTGCCGGCGGGCTTCGAAAACAAAGTCATGCACACCACCTTCCGCATCGGCGGAACCACTCTAATGGCTTCCGACGGATGCGAGGCCGGACCGCGCTTCGAGGGCTTTTCGCTCTCGCTGGCCGTGCCGACGGAGGCGGAGGCGGATCGCGTCTTCGCGGCTCTGGCCAAAGACGGCCAGGTGAAGATGGCTCTGGCCAAGACGTTCTGGTCACCGCGCTTCGGCATGCTCACGGACCGCTTCGGGATCGGCTGGATGGTCAGTGTGGCGGCTTAACGCCGCGCTTTGGGGCGGCGGGCGTGGGAACGGCGGAAAAGCGCATCACCGCGGAACTCAAAACGGCGCGGAGGCGGGGCGAGTTGACGCCGTTCACCGGGAGCAAAGATGATTTCCATTGATTTGAGTTAAAGAGCATTGCCAACCCGTTACGTATCGTTTATATTAGCGCGGCTTTGGAATGGGACTACCCGTTCGGCGAATGGTCACTGGGACTACCCGGTGGCCTTTCGTTTTTTCCAGGAAAGCACTTTAACCCGAAGCCATCGGGCCGCCCAACCGGACCCGGTGTCATGTTGTGCAATTTTGCGGAGGCCGTTTATGTCATTTTTCTAGGACCCCGCGGCTGCTTTGCAGATTTGGTCAGCGACTCGCTTCAATCGTTGCACAACCGACATGATCTCCTTGTGAAAAACCTCAAATTGAATGTTGGCCAAAACCTCGTCATTCCAGTTGCGATTGCGATCTGGCATCCACTGCCAAGCCGGCCAATATGGCGTCGGATCATCAGACGCGCCGAATTCTGCTTCGAACGCGTTTCGTATTGTTTTATCAGGACGTATTTTTTCAGGATGATTGATGTCCTCAAAACCATAGAAGCAGCTCCGATAGTCCCTCGATTCGAATCCTATGCCGCACGATAAGTGGCGGGCCAAAAGTCCCGGGGTCGAAAAGTTATACTGCTCATACTTGTCGCCGTTGCCTTTGAGCACTTGCGTTGATGTCAGACCCTCGGGAACAGCGGCTAGAACCTCCGCGTTTAATTTTTCGATGATCTTACGTCGGACCGCCAAGTTCGCATCTCGCAGGTTGGCGTAGGCGAGATAGGTCTCCTTATCCGTAAGGACTGCTTTGATCAATTCGTTGTTCATACGGGTGCTTGTGTTTTGTTGGGTGAGGCGTTGGAGGACGTGGATATATTGTGTCATGGTTTCCCTCACACCGGGCGCGGCGGTGGCCTCTTTGCGGCAAGATTCCAACCACCGTACAATGTCGGTCTTGTAGGAGGCAGCTTGGAATATCCTTTTGAATGAATCAGAATTGTAAACCGTATTCGTTGCCCAGTCTGCTGGAGGGTCCCCGTTCAAGGTCAGGAAAAGCAGAATAGCTTTGGGATCATGCTTATGGTAGCGCTCCAATTGCTTAGCCTGTAAAACCGCGCGAATCTTGTTCTCGATGAAAATGGAGCGACCATTGCCGTCGGTTATTACGATGTCGAGACGACCTTGGTCGCCGATGGAAACTTCGGTGTCCACCTGGGCCGATTCGGCGTCGAAATCGTGGATTTTAAGCTCTGTGAGAAAATGCTGTAGAAAGACGGCTCCCTGTCCGTGTGATCCTTTGGGATTGAGAAGCTCCGCCAGCAGCGGCGAGTGTGTGCGGACTTCGTAATGATCAACCTGAAGGATGTTGAAGAGGTTGAACCTTTCGCCATTAGCCTGAGTCAACGCCTCCTCGTAGTGCCGGACAGTTTTCGCCAAGGAGAGGAGATGAAAAACACGGGACTCGAAACCGGCATCGCTCATTGGAACATGTCTCCTTGGGCTGGCTTGGGTTCGCTGTCGGCGGCGGATTCCAAACGAATCGTCTCCTCAATCGCGTCGTCGCTGACGCGGCCCGGCCAGGCCTGACGGATGTATTCCCACCATTCACCGCGTTCCGGCATGGCCAATACTTGCCAAACCATGATGCGGGTGCCTTTGTAGGTGGGCTTGCCGTGACATACGGCGGGGTCCGCTACGATGAAATCGCCCAGCTCAATCCGTTACTCTTTTGGGTTCGCCTTCATGTAAGTCCACGTCGAATATGCGCCAAGGGAGAGGCGATCGCAAGCGGTCTTCCGCCCTGAAATAGGGAAGACGCATCTAAATCGGATGGGTTTGGTATGCGGGCCGCGAGGCGCGGCCCGCTGCACGCGAGGGCGCGTGCGCTCCCCGGAATCATGAAATATCCGCCGGGCTGAAAGCCGGTTTGGCTTTTATCTAAACTATCTGCGGGCTTTGGGGCGGCGGGCGTGGGAACGGCGGAATCGGCCGGCGGAACTGCGGTCGCGGGCGTGGCGGACGGTCGGACGGGGCGGCGTGTTGACGGATTTGACCCTGGGACGCTCGCGGTCCGGGCTTTGCTCGCGCTCGCGGGCGCGCAGGACGATGGGACAGCCTTCGTAGCCGAAGGCGGCGCGCATTTGATTGGAGAGGTATTTTTTGTACTGGTCGGAGAACAAATTTTCCTTGTTGACAAACAAGAGAAAAACGGGTGGCGACTGGTTGACCTGGGTGGCGTAGAAGAATTTCAAACGATGCCCGGCCGAGCTGGCGGGCTGGCGGCGCTCGATGGCGTCCTTGAGGGTCCGGTTCAAAATGCCGGTGGGGATTTTCTGGCGCAATTGGGCGGTGACGTAACGGATGGATTCGAGCAGGCGGTCGAGATGAAATCCAGTCTTGGCGGAGGTGAAAATGACCGGGGCGTAATCGAGGAAGAAAAGCTGCTCCTGCACCCAGCCGCCAAATTCGCCGAGGGTGAGGGGCGGGGCGTCCTGGCCCTCGCGGCGCGCGGTGCGGCGCTTTTCCTCGCGATGGGCCTCCCGGCGGGCGGCGTCCACCTCCGGGCCGACCAGGTCCCATTTGTTGACAACGATGAGGCAGGCCTTGTTGCGCTCGACGATTTTTCCCGCGACTTTTTTGTCCTGGGAAGTCACGCCCGCCCCGGCGTCAATCATCAGGACGGCGATGTCGCAGCGGGCGATGGAATCCTCGGTGCGTTTGACGCTGAAGTATTCGACCGAATCGTCAATGCGCCGCTCCTGGCGGACGCCGGCGGTGTCAATAAGAATGTAGTCCTGGCGCGCGCCGTCCGTTTCGACGGAGAAGGGCACGTCCACCGCGTCGCGGGTGGTGCCGGGGATGGGGGTGACGATGACGCGTTTGGATTGGGTGAGGGCGTTGATGAGGGAGGACTTGCCGACGTTGGGCCGGCCGATAATGGCCAGCTTGAGAGGGGGAACGGGAAGGGGCGCGCCGGGGGTTTCCGGGGCGGGGGCGGTTTCCCTGGGCAGGAGGGCGACGGCGGCATCCATCAGATTGCTGATGCCGCGCTGGTGGATGGCGCTGACGGGGAAATTTTGGGCAAAGCCCAGTTCGGTGAACACGTCGGCAGTGGCTTCGGACTGGTCGTTGTCGGCCTTATTGATGGCGACGAGGACCGGTTTGCCCGCCCGGCGCAAGCGCTGGGCGACTTCGCGGTCCAAGGGGACGACGCCTTCCTGCAAATTGACGACGAGAATAATGACGGTGGCGGATTCGATGGCCAGTTCGACCTGCTCGAAGGCGGCCTGGACGATGACATCGCGGGCTTTTTCGCCGCGCAACAGGCCCAGACCGCCGGTGTCCACCAGGGTGAAGGAGCGCCCGTTCCACTCGGCCTGGACGCTGATGCGGTCGCGGGTCACGCCCGGCTCGTCGTGGACGATGGCGATGCGTTTGCCGGCGATGCGGTTAAAGAGGGCCGACTTGCCGACGTTGGGCCGGCCGACAATGGCGATGAGACTGGGCGAAACCATGAGGGAGGATAGAGCGGGAGGGGCGGCCTGGCACGAACTAATCATTTTTAAAACTGGCAACCGGCCGGCAAGTGTGGGATATTGGAGGCGCTGGAGGGGGGCGTACTGGTTTCGACCTGAAAGACGCGCTGGAGGCGGCATGCCGAGGATGGTTCGTTGGCCTCGTAAAAAATCGGACCAAAAATAAGTGCTAACCAAGAATTAGCTCTCGCGGCCTAAATGCGCCGCGACGTTCGCCTTCGGACACCTGCTACGAAGGAGGAACGCCACAGCAGGTTAGGTGAGGCGCGGAGTTCGCGCGCGTTTCATCGAAACAATTTCATGCGGGCTGGGCTGCCGGATTGGCGTCAGAACCTTATCCGGCGGCTGAGACTCTCTTCTGACTAAGCATGTAGTCGCGGCCGGCAAATTTAGCAGGGACGCGGGTTCAACTCCCGCCGCCTCCACCATCCTCCGCGCGGAACCGACTCGGGCGGTTTCGAGCGGAGGATGGTGTCCTCCGCAGGCTTTGCGAAGGAGGACTGGTTGGACTGCGGGTTCCGAGCTACGGATGGCAGGCCATCCTTCGTATGGATTCACGCGTATGTTTTATACCTACATCCTGGAGAGTGTTGGCATGCCCGGCGAGTTTTACCGGGGTCACACGGACGATCTTAAACGCCGCCTCGCGGAGCACAACGGCGGCAAATGCCCGCACACATCAAAACTGAAGCCGTGGAAAGTGAAATTTTACGCAGCTTTTGAAAATTTGGAGTTGGCGCAAAAGTTTGAAAAATATCTGAAAAGCGGCTCCGGCCACGAGTTCGCAAAAGGCCATTTTGGCTTGTAATGCCCGACCGTGCGTGGCGGCCCGGATGCTCGATCGTTTGCCTTTTTTCCTAACGCAGGGAACACCTCGCAACCGAAGGAACACTATGGCTGCGAGAGAACCACACAACCGCCCACACATCAACAAAAGCACCGGAAATCGCCCGAGTATTTTCGGAGAAGAATGGCAATTCAGCGGGTATTTACAGGGGTTTTAAGATGGTCGGGGCGGTGAGATTTGAACTCACGACCTTCTGAACCCCATTCAGACGCGCTACCAAGCTACGCTACGCCCCGGCCACTACCGTGAAATGGAATTTTAGAACGTCCCAGCCGGGATTTCAATGACTTTTCCAAGTTTTTCGTTCCGTGCCACGGCCGGCTCATGAAGGGCCGGAGGAGAGAGTGGGAAACCTCCTCTCCCCTGCCCTCTCCTCCCCAAGTCTGTGGAGGAGAGGGAGAAGACCTGGGAGGTTCCCGTTCATGAGCCAGCCGTGGTTCCGTGCGGGGAAGAAATACGTGCATCGGCCAATTGCGCGGGTTTCTCACCAGGGGGCCACTCCGGGCCGGAGAGGGCTTCCCGGGGGATGAGGCCGTCTTTTGGACTTTACAAGGAGGGGGGGAGCGGCCACCCTGCGTTGGCCTGAGGAGGAGTCGCGGAAGCCCGATCCCGGAAGGCGCGCAGGGTGTTTAATGACATTGATAAAAATGAGCGTGAAATGCCAAAATAAGCCGTTGCAATCGAAGGCTGGATTTGTAATTTGTGGCGGGATATCACGAGAATAAACGCATTGAACTATTGCCGACATGCGACAATTTATCGCCATAGCCGCCAACGCCTTCATGGAATTGATCCGGCAGCCGATTTTTCTGCTGCTGATGACGACTTCGGCGTTGTTCGAGGTGGGTCTGTCGTGTGTGAGTTACTTCGGTTTTGGGGATGAACCCAAAATGGTCAAAATCAGCGTGCTGGCGGTGATGCTGGTGGCGGGACTGTTCAGCGCGGTGATGAGCGCGTCGGCATCAGTGGCGCGGGAGATTCGCAGCGGGACGGCCCTGGCGGTGCTGGCCAAGCCGGTGAGCCGCTCGCAATTTCTGCTGGCCAAATATGCCGGGCTGGCCCTGTCGCTGGTGGTGCTGACCTATGTCAATTGCGTGGCGGCGCTGCTGGCGACGCGGATGACGTTTGATGCTTACGGGGACGCGGATATTCCCGGGCTGCTGGTTTTTTGCGGATCGTTGGCGGCGGCCTACGCCATTGGCGGGTTGACCAATTATTTCATGCGGCGGCCCTTTGTTTCCGACGCGGTGCTGGCGGTGGCGTTGATGGTGACGGTGGCTTTTATCGTGCTACAGTTCATTCCGCGGGCGGCGCAACGGGCGGAGAATGAGTTTGTGGGGCTGGATTGGCGGGTGGTGCCGGCGTCGGCGCTGATCCTGATGGCGCTGCTGATATTGGCGGCGCTGGCGCTGGCCTGCTCGACGCGGTTGGAGGTGATTCCGACGTTGAGCGTCTGTTCGGCCTTGTTTTTATTGGGTTTGGTGTCGGATTATTTCTGGGGAACGCGCGCTGGAGATGGGAACATTTGGGCCTCTGTGCTTTACACGGTGACCCCCAATTGGCAATTGTTCTGGGTGTCGGACCTGCTGGAAGGCAAGGGGCCGATACCGGTGGATTACCTGGGCAAGGCGCTGGGTTACACGGTGGGCTATGTTGGCGCGGTGCTGGCCCTGGCCCTGGTGCTGTTTGAGGACCGGGAATTGAGTTGAGGTATTTGATGGATCGAAACGTTAAAAGAACAGGATTGATCAATTGGATCGCGCTGCTGGCCGGCACGGCGGGGATGTTGCTCATTGCCCGCCACGTCAACTCGATGGCGGGGCTGATGGGGGGCATCCTGGGGGGCTTGGGCCTGGTGGTGGCACTTTTGAGTTATTGCCAAATGAGCCTGGAGGGGCGGGAACAGTTGGAGAAGCTGGAGTTGGATGAGTTGAGCAAGAGCCGCGGCGCCGCCTCGCTTTTTGCCACGGCGGGGGAGGACACTTTTCCGGCGCGGCGTTCGCGCGAGCAATTCGAGCGGTACTTCATTCCGGTGTTGACGGCGTTGTTGTTTTTCCTGCAGTTGGCGGCGGCGTTTTTTCCGTGGCGTTACGCCGGCACGATGGCCGGGGTAGATCCGGGGCGCGCGCCGCTGGCCCTGGCGCTGTTCGGCTTGCTGGGGCTGATTCTCTTTATTTTGGGCAAGTACTCCAGCGGGCTGGCCCGCCTGCAAAAGCAGCGATTGCTGCGTCCGGGCGCGGCCTATTTGCTGTTGAGCGCCTATGCCTGCTGGACCGCGGCGGCGACCTTGGTGGCCGTCTATTTCAATTTCGTGAAGGCGGATTTTTACGTGGGCCGCGCCCTTTGCGTCGTCGTCGGGTTGATCACTTTGGAAACGCTGGCGGGACTGGTGCTGGAGATCTACCGGGTGCGCCTGAAGGGGAAGGATGTGCGCCTGCTCTACGACAGCCGGCTGGTCGGTTTGCTGGGCCAGCCGGAAGCGCTGATCACCACCGCGGCGCACGCCTTGGATTACCAATTTGGCTTCAAGGTTTCCGAGACGTGGTTCTATCGTTTTCTGGAGAAGGCGTTTGCCTGGCTGGTGCTGGCGCAATTGGGCATTTTGGTCCTCTCCTCGTGCATCGCCGTCGTTCCGCCCGGCGAGCAGGCCTTGCTGGAGCGGGCGGGCCGGCCCGTGGCGGGGCGCGGTGTGATCGGACCGGGATTGCACTTCAAGCTGCCGTGGCCGGTTGACCAGGTCTATCGCTATCGCACGCAACGGATCCAAAGTTTTATTGTGGGCGCGGAGCCGGAAACGGTGAAGACCATTCAATGGACCGTTCCTCACGCCAAGGAAGAGAATTTTTTGGTGGCCAACCGGGCTGGCGATTTGACGGCCGACACGAATAATCCGGCCGCATCCACCAATCAAACGGGCGGACACCCCGCGCCGCCGGTCAGTTTGCTCTCCGTCAGCATTCCCGTGCAATTTCAAATCACCAACCTGACGGATTGGGCTTATAAGAATCAGGATCCCGCCGCCCTCCTGGAGAGGCTCTCCCGGCGGGTGGTGGCGCGTTTTCTCGCAGGGGCGGAAATGACAAACCTGATGTCGGGCGGACGGGGCCAGGCAGCGGACACTTTGCGGCAAATGATACAGGAGCAGAGCAACGAGCTGGAGTTGGGCGTGAACATAATCTTTGTCGGTTTGGAGGATATTCATCCCCCGGTCAAGGTGGCCGGGGAATACGAAAAGGTCGTTGGGGAACGGGAAAGCCGGGAAGTCAAAATTCTGGACGCCCAGGCCCACGCCATCATGACCAACGCCCTGGCGCACGGGGCCGCCACCAACCGGGTGTTCCAGGCGGAAGCGGATAAGTTCAACGCCACCACCAATGCCGTGGCGCGCGCCAGTTTGTTTGCCAAACAGTCGCTGGCCTTCGCCGCCGCCCCGGGTCTGGACGGGGTCTATGAGCACCGGGCCTATTTGGACGTGCTGGCCAAATCCACCCACGACGCCCAAAGGAAAATCATCAACGCCACCGGCAACACGCGGCAGATATTCGAGTTCAACGAAGAACCAAGAATTCGCGATTTGGGAAACTCCCTGATTATTCCCAAAGAGAACAAGTAATATGAAACGAAGCCCCCTGACCATCGTCGTCGCCCTCCTGCTCATCGCCATTTTCGGCCTGATGCTCTTTGTCTTCCAGGTGCGCCAATCCGAGGTCGCCGTCGTCACCCTTTTCGACCGGATGGAAACGGACAACGCGCGGACCAACCCGGGTCCCCATCTGCAATGGCCCCAGCCCATCGAGAGAGTCTATAAGCTGGATCAGCGCGTGCATAGTTTGGATATGGAAGCCGAAGACAAATTGGAACCGGTCACACTGCCCGATCAAAACATCATTTTGTTGCTCACCTACACCGGCTGGCGCATCTCCGACCCCGCCAAGTTTTTCCAAAATTTTGAGAATGGCTCCATGATTCAGGCCGAAACCAATTTGCAAGGGATCGTCCGCTCCGCCAAACTGGAGGTCGCGAGCCGGCACGTTTTTTCGGATTTCCTTTCCGCCGATCCAAGTCAGATGAAATTCACCCAGATCGAAAAGGAAATCCTCGACAGAGTCCGCGCAAGGGCCGACGCCGGCAAATACGGCATCGAGATTAAATTCGTTCAAATTAAAAGCATCGAACTGCCCGCCAGCGTCTCCCAGACCGTCTTCGACCGCATGAAGGCGGAGCGCAACAAGCTGGCTGACGCCATCAAGGCCGACGCCGACCGGCGGTCCATCGAGATACGGTCCGACGCCGACAGCGCGGCTTCCAAGCTCCTGTCGGAAGCCGATGCCAGGGCCAAAGACATTCGCGGGGAGGGCCAGCAGGCCATGGTGGAATCGCTGCGGGTGATGGCGCAGAACCCCGAGTTCGCCAAGTTTCTCATGAACCTGGACATGCTGGAGGAGTTGAGCAAGGACAAGACCACCTGGATTCTGGACCACAACACCACCGGCCTGGAATTGCTGCAAGCCAAGCCGCCGGCCGCGGTCACCAATGCACCCGTTCCCCTCCACGACTAGAACCACCACAACCGCGTCTAATCGTATTGACAGATGAGCGAAGAGGAATCCAACCCGTTGCAGCCGCCGGCCCGCCCGCCCGCGCCGGAGCCGCCGCCGTCCGACGATCCGGGGACGCAGGCGCTCTCGGAGGCCTTGCGCAGCAGCTTCTTCATCATCCAGATCATTATGGTCCTGCTGGTGGTGATGTTCTTCGGATCGGGGTTCTTCACGGTGAAGGAGCAGAACAAGGCGATCATCCTGCGCATGGGCAAGCCGGTGGGCAGCGGGGAGGGGGTCTTGCTGGGACCGGGAGCGCATTTCGCGTTTCCGAGGCCGATAGACGAGGTGACGAACGTCCCGTTCAGTTCGTTGCAACGCGCCTATTCCAGCGTGGGCTGGTACCAATCCATCCAGGAATATGTCAAGAATGCGGCTCCGCCCCAGCCCATGGCAAAGCTGGACCCCGCCTCCACCGTCAGCTACGTGCTGACAGCCGATACGAACATCATCCACTTGATCGCCTCCGTCACCTACCGGATTACCAAACCGATCACCTTCTATTTTGACTTTGCCGACGCCCCCGGTTTTGTGACCAACGATCTGAACAATGCGCTCCTGTTCGCCGCCAGCCGTTTCACGGTGGATGACATTCTCTCGGTGCGACCCACCGAATTCAAAGAAGCGGTGGAGGGGCGCATGCGCGAACTGGTGGCCCAGCAGGGTTTGGGCATAACGGTGGACAGCGTGTATCCCCAGGCCTCCCCTCCTGTGGCGTTGTGGTCTGACTTCAACAAAGTCGTCGAAGCCGGCACGGAGCGCGACACCAAGCTCAGTGCGGCCGATAGTTACAGGAGCCAGACCCTGGGCAACGCCAACGGCCAAAAAGTGTCGCGCACCAATACCGCCGCGGCCGACACGGCGCGCATGGTGGGGCTGATGAAGGTCGAACAGACCAATTTCTCCCGCTTCCTGGCGGATTACGAGCGCAACCCGGCCCTGGTGACCAGCCTGCTCCAGGTGGAAACGTTCAAGAGGGTTTGGGCCAATGCCCAATCCACGGATGTCCTGCCCGACCTGACCAACAGCTCGATGCGCTTTCACCTGGGCGAGCAGCCTCCGGCCTTGACCGGCTCGACCAATCAACCCCCCAACCCATGAGCGAAAAAGCAACAGGGCGGACGCGACAATCCTTGCTCTTGCTGGGAATCTGCCAAATTTGAGCTACCATTAACTTATGCAAGTCACATCATTGTTGAGCCGGCAAGAACCTGAGCACCAAGACCATGACCCATCATGCGCTGATTGCGGCCAGGATCACGACCAGGAGCACAGCCACACCGTGCTGCCATTGGCGCAGACGCTGATCGGCCTGCTTTTCGTGATCAACTCATTTGCCGTGAACTGGATGTCGGGTTTCTTCCAAGGCGCGGCCGACCCCGTTTCGGCGGCCAGCGCCATGATCGGAGCCATTATTCTGGGCTATCCGATTCTGCTCACCGCCTTTGTTGATTTGCGCCGCGGCCTGCTCACCACCAATGAACTGGTCGCGCTGGCGGTGACCATCTCGTTTGGTTCGGGCCATTATCAGGAGGCCGGGGTGGTCGCCTTCTTCATGCTGCTGGGCCAGATTATCGAAACTCGCACCGCCGAAGGCGCGCGCGCCTCCATCGAATCACTCATCAAGTTGACCCCCCCCAAAGCCCGGCGCGTCACCAAACAGGGCGAGGAGGAAGTGGATACAAAACTCCTCAGCGTCGGCGATGTTATCCGCGTGCGCCCCGGCGACAACGTGGCGGCGGACGGCGTGATTGTCAGCGGCCAGGGTTCCTTCAACCAGGCGAACATCACCGGGGAATCGTTGCCGGTGGACAAAAAGCCCGGGGATGAAGTTTTCGCCGGCACGCAGAATCTGACGGGGGCGCTGGAGATCCGCGTGACGCGGGCCGGGCAGGACACGACGCTGGGCAAAGTGCGGGACCTGATCCTGGCGGCGGAAAAGACCAAGCTGCCCATCATGCGCATTATTGATCAATACATGGGGTTTTACACCCCGCTGGTGCTGGTGATTGGGGCGCTGGTCTGGGCCTTCACCCATGACTTAAGCCGTGTTATCGCGATATTCATCGTGTCCTGCCCATGCGCGTTCATCCTGGCCACGCCGAGCGCGATGGTGGCGGCGCTGTCGGCCGCGGCCCGTCTGGGGATACTGATCAAAAACGTCGGCGACATCGAACTGGCCGCCCGCATCAATGCCTTTGTGTTTGACAAGACCGGCACTCTCACGACGGGCAAACTGGTGGTCAGCCGCCTGGCCCCGCTGGCCGGGACGGCGCCCGCCGAGTTGTTGCGGCTGGCGGCCTCGGCGGAAAAATACAGCAACCATCCCACGGCCAAGGCCCTGGCCCAGTTGGCCGGCGAAGCGGGTGTGCCGCTGCACGAGCCCAAGGAATTTTTCGAAGCAGCCGGGCGGGGCGTCAGCGCGCAAATAGACGGGGCGAAAATCCTGGTCGGCCGCGCGCAATGGCTCAAGGAACAGGGCGTGACGCAGGATTTTCCCGGCGCGGTTGATTTGAATGAAACGGAGGGTTTCAGCCTGATCTTCGTCGCCCGCAACAGCCAGTGCGTGGGGTGGGTGGGATTGCAGGACCAGACCCGGGCCGAAGCGCGCGAAGCGCTGGCGGAATTGAAGACGGCCGGGGTGCGCCGCGTGGCCATGGTTTCCGGGGACCGCCAGCCGGTGGCGGCGCGCGTGGCCGGCGAAATCGGCTGCGAAGAGGTGGTGGCCGAATGCCTGCCGCAGAACAAGGTTGAGTTTGTCCGCCAGATCAAAGCCAAGGGCTATCGGGTGGCGGTGGTGGGGGACGGAGTCAACGACGCCCCCGCCCTGGCGGCGGGCGATCTGGGCATCGCGATGGGCGCGGCCGGGAGCGAGGTGGCCATCCACAGCGCCACCATTGCGCTGATGAACAACGACCTGCGCCGACTGCCTTTCCTGGTCAAACTCTCCCGGCAAACCCGGGCCGTGATCAACCAGAATTTTATGATTGGAATCCTGTTCGTCATCGGCGGTCTGGTGCTGGCCGCCATGAGCTTCATCACCCCCATCGTGGCCGCCTTCATGCACGTCGCTGGCTCGCTCCTGGTGGTTTTCAACAGCGCCCGCCTGGTGCGCGAGGGGGAGGAATTGGAACCGCATCTTGCTGCGGCCTCCGAACCACCCGGCCCGCCTCCTCCCGCGGCGCGTCCCCAATTGGCCCCCACGCCGGCATAGCCGCCACCCATGCCCGCCACCGTGGAAAATCCGCAATCCGCCTTGTCCGCCGTCGCTCCGCTCGGCGGAGCGACGGCGGAAAGCCGCAATCCGCAACCGGCCGACGCCGTCGTTTCGGTCCGCGGCCTCACCAAGGTCTTCAAAGATTTCTGGGGCCGGCCCAAGGCGCGGGCGGTGGACAACGTGGATTTTGAAGTCCGGCGCGGCGAAGTATTCGGCCTGCTCGGCCCCAACGGTTCGGGGAAATCAACCACGGTGAAGATGTTGCTGGGCCTGCTCTATCCCACGCGCGGCCACATCGAAGTTTTCGGCCACTCGCCCCGCCACGTCGCCACCAAGTCGCTCATCGGCTATCTCCCGGAGGAGTCGTATCTTTACCGCTTTCTCGACTCGCGCGAAACGCTCGATTTTTTTGGAAATCTATTTGACTTGCCGCCGGCCCAGCGGCGGCGGCGCAGCGAAGAGCTGCTGGAAATGGTCGGCCTGAGCGCGGTGCGCACGCGCGTTGTGGGGGAGTTTTCCAAGGGCATGCAACGCCGCATCGGCCTGGCCCAGGCTCTGATCAACGATCCGGAATTGATTATCCTGGACGAGCCTACCGCCGGCATGGATCCGATCGGCTGCCGCGAAGTCAAGGACTTGATCCTGACCCTGGCGGGCCGGGGCAAGACGGTAATTCTGAGCAGCCATTTGCTCTCCGACGTGGAAGATGTGTGCGACCGGGTGGTCATTTACTATGGGGGCAGGATTCAGGCCATGGGCACGCTGAAGGAATTGCTGGCCAAACCCGATGCGGTTTGCATCACCATGCCGCCGGTTTCGCGCGAAACCATGCAAAAGGTGCTGGAACTCATCGGGCGCGACGCCGCCGCGGGCCCGGTGGAGGTGGAGACGCCGACCCAGAACTTGGAAAGCTACTTCCTGGAAGTGGTGCGCAAAGCCAGGGAAAGCATGTCCGAAACGTCCGGCGCGATTTCCGGCAGCAACGTGGCCGCCTATCTCCGGGGCGACGCCGAAGCGGCCCCGGCGGCGGATAAAATTCTCGAACGCCTCACCGCTCCCACCGCGCCCAAGCCTGTTGCGCCCGCCGCGCCCGCGACGCCCGCGGCGCGCATTGACGAAGCCAAACTGGAAAGCCTGGCCAAACCGGCCGAAGCACGCCCGCCCGCGGCCGTGCCCGCGCCCGCTCCGGCCCCGCCCGTTGACCTGGGCAAAGCCAATGAAAAACTGTCGGCGCTGCTGGGAAAAAAAGATGAAACCCCCAAGAAATGAAGTCCGATTGCGGATTGGGGATTGGGGATTGCGGATTTGCACCGCCGCTGGAGGCAGCAAGGAGCGATGGATAGGACTGATGGGACGAACAGGACTTGGAGGATTGATAAAGCCAAACACCGACGGTGATTGGCAATCCGCAATCCGCAATCCGCAATCCGCAATTGTCTAACATGCAGCGCCTTCTTGCCATTGCCCGATTGACCTGGAAGTCGGCCTTTCGTTACCGGCTTTTCTGGGTAATGGCCGCGCTGCTGGTGGCGGCGGTGGTGGGGCTGCCGCTGGTCCTCACTGCGGACGACACGGCGGAGGGGTTGACCCAGATTGTGCTGACCTATACCTTGGGCGCCATCACCGTGCTGCTGGGCATCGCCACGCTCTGGCTGTCCTGTGGCACGCTGGCCCGGGATGTCGAGGAGTGCCAGATTCAAGTGGTTTGTACCAAACCGATTGCCCGCTGGCAAATCTGGCTGGGCAAGTGGCTGGGAATACTCGCGCTCAACGCCATGCTGCTCGCCGTCTCCGGCGCCGCGGTTTTTGTGCTGCTGCACTGGCGCGCGCAGCGGCTACCCGCCGACCAGCAGGCGAAACTGCGCAGCGAGATTTTTGTGGCGCGAGCCGCTGCCAAGGAAAGGCTGCCGGATATCACGGCCCTGGCAAAAGAGATGGCGGCCGACTGGAAGGCCAGGCATCCGGACGAACACCTTGGCCTTGACGACAGCCGACAGCTTGGCAACCAACTCCTGGCCCAGGCCCGGTCGGTGGTGGAAGAGATCCCCTCCCTCTACAGCAAGATGTGGCGGATCAATCTGAGCAGCCTGTCGGCGCGCGTGCGCGGCCAGCCCATGCAACTGCGCGTCAAGTTCCATGTGGCCGATCCCAATCCGGCGGCGACCTATCACCTGGTATGGCGGGTCGGCCCCACCAACTCGCCCAATCCGCAATTCCTTGAGGAGACGCTGCCACCGGATTCGTTTCAGGAGATTGACATGGCCCCAGTGCTGGATGCCGAGGGCATCCTCACCGTGGTGTGCGGCAACCCCAACAACACTTCGTTGTTCTTTCCGATGGAGGATGGTTTTGAGGTTCTCTACCGGGAGAGCAGCTTTGGCGTCAACTTTGCCCGCGGTCTGGCGGTCATTCTCTGCTGGCTGGCGTTGCTTTGCGCCATCGGCCTGGCCTCGGCCAGTTTTCTATCCTTCCCGGTGGCGGCGTTTTGTTCGCTGGCGGTTTTGCTGGTGGGCCTTTCCACGGGCACCTTGAGCACGGTGCAGGAGAACAAAAGCATTTTTCCTTACGACAGCCAGAGGCAGCCCGGCCCGCTGCAAAAGTTAATTGACAGTGTTTCCGTGCCGGTGTTCGGCGCCGTCTTGAAGGTCGTCAGCCTGGTGGAGAGCTTTTCGCCGGTGGACGACTTGAGCAGCGGCCACAGCATCACCTGGGGGCAACTGGCCCGGGCGGTGGAGCAGATCGTGCTGTTGATGGGCGGCGTTTTCGCGGCGGCCGGCATCCTTCTGTTCAACCACCGGGAATTGGCCGCCGTGCAGGCCAACGCCTGACCTTGCGCCATGGACCGCATTGTCATTCAGGATTTGACCGTCTTTTGCCATGTCGGCGTTTCGGAGGGGGAACGAGACAATCCCCAGCGCCTGGCCTTGACGGTGGAAATGGACCGCGACTTTTGCCAGATTGCCGACGCCTTGGACCGGACGATTGATTACCAGGCCGTCAGCCAGCGGTTGCTGGACTTTGGCCGGGGGCGAAGCTGGAAACTCATCGAGACCCTTGCGGTGGAACTGGCCGAAATGATCCTGCGAGAATTCAAGCCGTCCCGCGTCGCCGTGGAGGTCAAGAAATTTATCATCCCGCAGGCCCGCCACGTTTCCGTGCGGGTGATCCGCCCTGACCAGGGTCGTCCGCCCGCCCCCGCCACCCCCGGGGCTTCTTCCTTTCCATGAACCCTCACCTCACCCTGACCCTCTCCCCTCCCATCGGATGGGAGCGGAGAGGGAACAGCAGACGGACCCGAATTGTTCCAAGGAGGTCTGTCGAGCAGCGGCAGGTTCATGGTCCCGATGCCTGCTTTAAGGAGAAAGCAGGCTGATCTTAATCTCTTTCATTTCTCAGAGAGAATTAGGATTAAGATTAGGATTAAGAATGGGGCATCCCGCAAAGATGGGAAACGCACCCCTCACCTCACCCTAACCCTCTCCCCTCCCATCGGATGGGAGCGGAGAGGGAACAGCAGACGGACCCGAATTGTTCCAAGGAGGACTGTGGAGCAGCGGCAGGTTCATGGTCCCGATGCCTGCTTTAAGGAGAAAGCAGGCTGATCTTAATCTCTTTCATTTCTCAGAGAGAATTAAGATTAAGATTAGGATTAAGAATGGGGCATCCCGCAAAGATGGGAAACGCACCCTTGTCCCAGTCACTTTGCCAAGAAACATTGCCAGGCGCGGCCCATCCCCTTATATTGCAGCAATGCGGCGCCAACATTTAAGCTTGCCTTTTTCCGGGCCGGCCAGACTATTCTCCGCCTTTTATGGAAGCTGATACAACAGTGACTCTTTATAATTTTTACGGCTGGCTGCACACCAACCGGAAACGGGTTTTGGCCGGCGCGATCGTGGCGGGGGTGATCGCCGCCGTGGTGGGGGCTGTGATGTGGAACAAGAGTAAGAATGAAACCAACGCCAACCAGGCCTTGCTCGCCGTGCCGTCGCTCATTGCCGAGTCGGCCCGGGGAGATTCTTCCACCACGAAGGCGCTGCTGGATATCAGCCAGCGATACCCCGGCACCAGCGCCGGGGCCGCCGCCCAGTTGCTGGCCGCCAAGGAATTGTTTTTAGGGGGCAAATACGTCGAAGCGCAGCAGGAATTCTCCAAATTTGTCGCTGACTATTCCGACAATCCTCTGGTGCCACAGGCCAATGTCGGCATCGCCGCCTCGCTGGAGGCCCAAGGCAAGATCGGCGACGCGGTGCAACAGTACAAGAAGATCAACGCCATCTATTCCAGCAGCCCCGGCATCGTCCTTCCAGTGAAGTTGACCTTGGGCCGCCTGAGTGAGGCTGACAATAAGCCGGCGCAGGCGGTCACTTATTACAGGGAGTTGATAAACATCAATGATCCAAACGATCCGTGGGTGAGAGAGGCCTTTGAGCGCTTTCAGCTTCTGGTGGCCAAGCATCCGGAAATCAATCCCAACCCGCCCCAGGCCCGCGCCCCCGCCACGTCGAGTCTGCTGACGCCATCCGGGGCTGAAATGGAACTTGCGGCCCCGCCGGGAAGCCCAGGCGCCGGGCCCACACCGCCCGCGGCGCCGGCCACCAATCAAACTCCGAAAACCGGCCCGCCGGCCACCAATGCGACGCCTGGCGGCAAGCCATGATCCAGAGTTCCCGGCCGCCAGCCGAAGATCCGATTGAAGTTGCCGCCGGTTTGATTTTTCGCGATGGAAAACTGTTGATCACGCGGCGGTCCGCCGGCGGGCACCTTGCCGGGCTGTGGGAATTTCCCGGCGGCAAACGCGAAGCCGGCGAAAGTTTTGAGCAATGCCTCCACCGCGAACTCCGTGAAGAACTGGGCATCGAAGTGCAAATAGACTCCCTGATCGAGGACATCATCCATTACTACCCCGGACGCCCGGTCCGCCTGAAATTTTTCCGTTGCCGCTGGCTCCGGCACGAACCCAAACCGATATTATGCGAGAGTTTGGCTTGGGTCACATCCGGCGAGCTTTCCCAATACGCCTTTCCCGCTGCCGACGGCCGGCTTCTGGACAAACTGCGCCACGAACCGGATCTCTGGCAAAATGCGCCTTTTTCCGGCGGTCCCCCGGGGGATTAGATAGTTTGCAAACGCAGGTTGTTCCGGGCGCGGACGCCGCCGGATGCAAGCCCGGACGCTCAGTCGGACGAAGGATTAGCCAGCGGGACAGTCCGATACAAGCGCCACGGCGAGTTGGCGGCGTCGGGGTCGGCAAAGTCAATCGAGCCGTTGACGACTTGATTGGTGCAGACGGGGGTCCAATTAATGGAATCGGTGGTGTAATCAACGCGGAACCACGCTCCGTCAGGACCCCCGGCGGTCAAATGGAAGGAACGGTCGCCCAGCAGCGCGCCCGTCAAGCCCGGATGCGGAGATTCCCTGTCAACGATAAGAACTTCGGCGCGCCGCGGGAAACCGACAACGTAATCCGGCGGATGGCTGGTCGAAGGGCTTAAGCACAGAATTACCGTCTTCACAGCATGGTTTGTTTGGCCATCCTCGGGAACGACCGTTATCATGACTTCCCTCTGCCCAGCCGGAATGGCGGCCAGGCCAGGCAATGTCACGTAGTCAACGCCGTTGCTGGCGGTGCCGCCAATGGTGTAAATGACCGTCAGATCGCTGTTGGTCGGGCCCGCGCGGCGGACGGCGAAGGTGGCGTCTTTCGGCCCGCAGTTGGTGAACCAGCACCAGGCGGCGTTGGGCGAAAGCCAATTGCTCCAAGTCGGCGTCGCACTGGCCAGGCCCAGCCACGGCCAGGAATTGGTTCCTGCGATGGCGATGGGGTCGGTGGCAACAATGCTGACAACATTGGTGGTAATGGGCGGAGGGGGCGGGGTGGACAGGATGGTGATGTTGACCGGCGCCGACGTGGCTGAAAGGGCCGAATTGTCGGTGGCGACCGCGCTCAGGGCGAAGGCGCCCACGGGGGCATTGCTCCAGATCAACTCGAAGGTGTTCGTCTGAAGAATGGGCGGTCCGGGAGTCACCGGCGACCCCGTTTCCGGCACAACCGGCGGAAGGGGCAGTCCAAAACCGAGGCTGGTTGAACCGGCGAAGAACTGGACGTTCGCAACATAGCCGGCGGGATCATGCGCGTAAGCCAGCAACGCGATATTGACTGGGGCGGGGAAAACCGAGTTGTTGGGCGGACTGGTGATGCGCACCTCGGGCGGAAAGCCCGGGCCGACGGTGATGGTCACCGGGATGGAGACGGCCGATTGGCCGTTGGTGTCCACCGCCACGGCGGTAAGAACATGGATTCCGGCGGGGGCATTGGTCCAAGTCAAGAAATAGGCGTGACTGCCGGGAGGCAGGCCGGGCGAACTGGGCGGATCCACCATCACCCAGTTGCTGACCACGCCCAGGCTGGTCGGGCCGTCGAAAAACTGGACATCAGCGACCGATCCGCCGCTCTCGCCCGCGCCGGCGATCAATGGAATGTTGGCCGGGACGGTGAAGATGGCGCCGTTGGTCGGAGAGGCCAGATTGACGGAAAGGAGGCGACCGGGTTGCACCGAGATGATCACACCCCGCGAAATTGCCACCGTGCCGTTGCTGCGGCAGGCCTGGGCGTCGAGCGCCCACTCATAGGTTGCCGCCGGCGCGTTGGACCAGGTGACTGAAAACAGCTTGCTGTGCGGGCCTGCGGCCACGCCATTGGAAACCGTTCCCAAGTATAAAACAAACATGGGGATCGGGCCGGGGCCGTAGGGAGTGGCTGTGAATGAGACAGAGGCGACATCGTCCGCGGTATCGAAGGTCAAGGCATCAATCTGGATGTTAACCGGGGCCGCGAACGAGGCGCCGTTGGTGGGAAGGGTGATGGCGACCTGGAAATTTGAATCGGATGTTTGCGAGCAGGCGGAATAACCCCCGGTCAGAAGCAACAAAGCGCCGGCCCAGAGGCTCAGCCGCCTCCCTGTGCGCGAGCGCGATTTCATATCTGTGACTCCTTTGCCCAAGTATTTAACTTGATCGAAACCTTTTATAAAAATCGCACGAACGGCGGCCAAAGTCAAGCCCGGAGCGGCTTGCAAATCCGCTTGCCGGCCGCGCGGGATCGGGCATAATGGTTTCCTGATTTTTAACTCGCAACGGAAGGGTGGCTGAGCGGTTGAAGGCACCTGACTCGAAATCAGGCTTAGGGGCAACCCTAACGTGGGTTCGAATCCCACCCCTTCCGCCAATTTTACGAGGGAAACCGAAGAAGTTGGCAACCAGCGCACAGATAGCGCACAAACTCCGGCTGAATCCGAAATTCAACATGTGAAATTTCCAAAGGTCATCCGGCATCGAAAGGCCGAGTGCAAAATTTACGGCAAGGCCGAGCACTACGCTTTTTATCGCGTCGCTTGGCGGGCGGGCGGCCAGCGCCGGATGAAGAATTTCCGCACCTACTCGGAAGCCAAGTCGTACGCCGATGTCCTAGTGAAAGAACTGGATAAAGGCTCGCAAACCGCCGCCTTGACCGCCGGGCAAGCCGCCGACGCCATAACCGCCCTGGAACTTCTGCGCGGTTTCTATCGCGACACCGGGAGCAACATTTCCCTGAAAAGAGCCGTGGCGGATTACGTCGAGGCGGCGCGGCACTTGAACGGTCACACCCTCGCGGAAGCCGTCGAGGGCTACATGGCCAACATTGTCAGCGTGAAACGCAAAGACTTGGCGGAAGCCGTCGAGGAATTCATCCAAACCGATGAACCGCGCACAAAGGCCAGCAACGGCCAGCGGGCGCAATTGTCATCCGAATACACCCGCATCCGGGCGCTGCGTCTGCGCCGGTTCGCCAAAGCACTCCCCGGCCATGCCGTCTGC
>JBEKVM010000022.1:0-53570 GCA_049513975.1 Verrucomicrobiota bacterium
GCGGGGAATTGTATCGCGGAGAATTGTTATGTTGGAATGGCAACCATCCATTGCCGACGCTTTTCCAGAACCAATAATTCTGTCAAACATTCGCGCGATTTTTGCGCGACATTTGCGCAAACGCGCGGCACTGGCCGTGCCCCTCAAACTGTGCTAAGGGAAGATGTCTGCGTGTATGAAGTCTTCTACGATTCGATCCCAAGTAATCTCTGGTGCGTCCGACCCTTTATCCCAATGGATCCAACGGTCTTGCCGCTTCCACCCATCGATCCTGGCGGCAATAGCGGGTCTCGCGGATTCTTTCAACTTGTCCGCCGTCTTGGGGTCTATCACTAGAATCTTGCGGGTCGAAGACAAACACATCCATTCGGTGATTCGCTTGTTAATTCCCTTATCCCCGAAACCATATCCGCAAACGATCAATCGTTCCGCCTCAGCCAACGCGCACATGAGACGGTGGTGCATTTCGAAGAATACCGCGTCGGTGTAGTCGATCATCTTGTTGAACGTGCCAACTAAAATTAGACAATGCCCCTCGACCTCAAGAGCAGGGTTTGATCCGATTCCGACGTATTCTTCGTTCCACGGGTTCGAATCGCTACCAACGTGACTGAACTGGCGAGGACGGAATCGATGCCAATCGATGGAGCCGTGCAGCTTGAAGAGACGCACAGCGGCAACACCACGGCCTGGAACCGTCGCGTCGAACAGTGTGGGACTCCACCGTCGGATTCTTCTAAGACTGTCTTCTTCCCCGAAGCCGTCTATAAAATGGATTTTGTTATGGAAGTATCCTTCCAGCAATTTATCGTGATTCAAAGTGAATAGATTCAGCGCCGAGACTGTGCTGTCATGGGCTGCATCGAGAAATAGTTTCAGGTATTCTGTCCGCCCGGGAGGTTTCGTGAGCATCAATGCAACAACGTCACGAATGTAATTTGTTGTTTCTCCGGCCAAGTCGCCAAGTTGGTCCAGCGAAACGGCACTTGCGGGAATGGACTCGCAAAGGTTGAAAAGAGCGTCACGAATAAACGGTCGGACAGCCGGATTTTCGTATTCACCAAGGATGTCATAGTGGATTTGGGACGCCAAGTAAAATAAATCTTCGTAATTGGCCCGGTGGGGAGTTGTCTCAAACCGGAGATTGGCCATCACTTCAAGCCAATGTAAAAACCTTAATACCCGTTCCAGTTCTTCATCTTTCAAGGCGGCAGCGCAAGCGCTGGGCTGCTTCTCGTGATAGACTCCCGAAATCTTTACGATATTGTCGCCCGATAAGACTCGTGAACCGATTTGTTCTAAGCACGGAAAACTCGCGGGCCTTGAAAGGCCCGAACCAAGTAAGAAGCACACTTTCATTTGTTGTTCTACAACCATCACTGACATTTTTATTGAGAGTTGTCCGCTGATTCCAACTCTCGAACTCGCAGCCGAGCCCGCGCGACCATCTCGACGATCTGTAGTCCATTCTGTGGCGACGCTATCTCAATGAACTTGCGATAATTCCTTGCCGCTTCACGCCGATTGCCCAGGGCATCCTGCGTCACTGCCTTGAAACACAAGGCACGCGGATGGAGAGGGTTGATCGCCAGCGCCTTCTCGAAGCAGACGAGCGACTCTTCGTGCCGCCCGAGGGCACTGAGCGCCATACCTTTGTTACTCCAAAGGCCTGCTTCTCGCGGGTCAATCGCCAGGGCCTTGTCGTAGCTGGCGGCCGACTCATTGTATCTGCCGAGAGCGGCGAGCGCCGCTCCCCTGTTGCCCCATGCGAAGGCGTGTCGCGGATTGAGCGCCAGCGCCTTGTCGCAGCATCGAACAGCCTCCTCGTGGCGACCTAGGGCGCAGAGCGAGAAGCTTCGGTTGGTCCAGTCCTCCGCGGTCCGGTCTTCAGTCTGAGGGGTTTCGAACTTGCGTCCCGTTGTCGATTCCCAGAGAGGCTGCAATGCCGCGCGCAGTTCGGAGAAGCTGCCGTAGCGTTCCGATGGCCTTGGGTGAAGGCAGCGGAGGACCACCTCGCGAAGTGGACCCTCCATGCGGGGCATGCGGCCCGAGATCTGTAGCTCGTAAACCGCTCGGCAGAAGCTGGGCATGTCGCCAGTCCAGGGCACCATGAACGGCGGGTGTGGGTTCCCGGCAGCCATCTGCGCCAAGACCAAACCGAAGCTGTAAATGTCGCTTCTTACGTCCGGCCTTTCACTGCGATAGATCTCTGGCGCCATGTAGCCCGGGGTGCCGCATACCGCTTTGCCATCCGCTTGGATCAGACTAAAGGTGAAGCCGCCTTGTTTGGCACCGGCCGCGAACGAACCCGCGTGACCGCTCGTTGTCTTCCAGGCCGCCTCTGCCCCTGCCGCCAGGCCGAAATCGGAAATCTTGAGCGTTCCGTCCTGGGTGATGAGAATGTTTGCTGGCTTGATGTCGCGGTGAAGGAGCACCCCATGCGCGTTGGCGTGCTCCATGCCTAAGCAAAACTGGATTGCCCACTTTAGGACTTGGCTTGGATGAAATGGTCCGCCAGCTCGTGCCAGATGGTCTGCCAGGGTCACGCGGCCCTGCGCGTCGGGGGTTATGTATTCCAGCATCAGGAACAACCGGCCCGAGTCCTCGGTGACCAGGAGTGCTGGGACGATGAAGGGGTGCCTTTCCAGGTTCAGCCATAGCAGGGCTTCTCTCTTGAATGCGTGGCGCGCAGCGGGGTCAGCCAGGAACTCGTTTCGAAACGTCTTGAGTGCGCCGACTTCGCATGTCTTGCGGCTGTAGGCGAGCACAACTAGGCCGAAGCCGCCCTTGCCGACGGTGCGGAGCACTTCAAATTCACCGGCGATCAATTCGGCCATATTTCATGGTGGTGGAGGCTGCTTTCGCGCTGCTGGTTAACCCGCCTGGTAATAGGCGCAGACCACCCTGTAGATTCTGACGGCGTCCTCGCGTGAAATCTTGCCGTTTGCCCTTTTGAGGATGCTGTCCACCATGCCGTTTTCGCTTTTGTCCTCGGCCAGCTTGAATCGCGCCACGATGGCGCCGAAGATGAATTGGCACTCTTCCAGGGTTAGCTTGCGTCCAACTGCATCGTAGACTCTTTCGCTCCAGTCTTTGAAGTCAGCCGTTCCTCGTGGGTAGATTGCGGGCATTGCCTCCTTTATAGCCCGCATGAGTTGTGCTTGGCGCTTTTGCTGCTCGGATTGCGGTTTGAGGAAATCGAAGAGTCCCATAGGCTTCTTACGTTGATAGCTGGTCGTTTTTCATAAGCGTACGAATAAGCAATTATTATACAACTCGCTCTCGCCAGAGTCAATATCGCCGCCACCACCCCCAAAGTCAAGCCTCCATTAAACCCGGTATCCCCAAAGTTGGGCGATGACCGCATGGGAGCCGTCTTGCTCTGTCCATCCTTCAATTTCATCCCGACACAGGTCATCTTCAAGCAACCCCGCAGGGGGGCTCCCTCAACCGTCGCTTAAATTCCGGCTGAGGCCCGATCAATTTCGGCAGATGTTCAATCCAAAACTCCACGGTGCAAAACAGCTTGGCCGTGAAATCTTCCGACCACAGTTGGCTCTTGCGCAGATATTTCCGCTTCTCCGGTGGCGTGTTCGCCACTCGGTAACGCCGCATGACCCGGCGCAGTTTCACCGCTTGGCTTGCACTCCATTCCCGATCTTCCCGTTTCCCCAAAAGCAGGTCTGTCCGGCCATAAGCGGGTCGGTTCCGCAAAAACAATTTACTTGAAAGGAAGGCGTACCCCCGCGTCCTGAGAGCGGCGGCTTTTGCTCCGACTCCGCTCCCCGCTTCCCTCAGTCTCCGCTCCGCAAAACCGCCGCACTCATGCCGCCCCGATTCCAGCTTGTCACTCAGCCTGAAAGCCTCTCCGTTCCGCTCCTTCGCCCATTTGCTCCGGCTACGATGCTCGGTCTCGCTCCGCTCGCACTGCGTGTCTGGGCCTACGCAAATGGGCGACCGCTCGACTCCGGGCCTTTCAGGCTGAGAGACAAGAAACCGCGCCCCCGCGTATTCCCTTTTTGGCCCCATTGCCCAGCCCTGTCGCCAAGACTTGCCGGCTTTGGCTTCCCCTTGAAAGACTACGCCGCCAAACCCGGCAAGACTTGGCTCCCCCGTTGAGGCTCCCTTGATGAATTTCCAAATCCGCCGCTCCACTCCTCTTTTTGGTCCGTCCGCTCCGCGCCCCTTTCCCCTACGCGGGCGGCCCGCCCAAACGCTCCATTCCGCTCACGGATTCGGAAATTCACAAGCGAGCGGCAGGCTTTAACTCGCTTGGCACGGCTCATGCGGAAAGTGCCATGAGCCGCGCCAATCTCGCCCGCTTCGCGGAGAATGTGAGGCCCCTCTACCCCCCTTGGGCGGCCATACCCGGAAACGCCGCCGCCCGCCTCATGGTTGTTTTCTTCGCCTTTTTTACGCACGCCGTCACCCCACCGTTTGCTGCTCGCTTGTCCGACACCGAGCCGACTTTAGGAGCGAGATCAAAAACCGCGCCAGCGTCTCCCTTTTGCCCTTTCCCCACTGTCACGGTTTTAGCTTTCGCTGGGTTTTCAATGCGCTCCCGCGCACGGCTTCGCTGTCTCCCAATCAGGTGAAGCGAGCAGCAAACGGCAGGGTGACGGACAGCGGTTTCAAAAAAAAGCTATGAAAACAACACATCTAAAACTTGAAGCGTCAGCACCGGCGAATGTCCGGCCATCGTCGGGTTCAAAATCAGGGAATTCAGGCCAACTGCAAAGACTTGATTTTCAGAAACGGGAAACCAACCGCCGCTTGCCCACCGACGAGGTTTTGAACCTGCTTGAGCGGGAAGCGCCCCTGCTTTTCCGGCTGGCGCAGATTGTCGGAAATTGGGTTTGGATTCAATTCCCGGAGAAACAGCCCCGCGAAATCACATCCATGCTGGCGCAGATCGGTTTCCATTGGAATAAGAACCGCCAGGTTTGGCAGCACCCTTGCGGCGTCTTTTGCGACCAAGCCGCCGACTATGACCCGCGCAAACGCTACGGCAGCCACGCCGCCGCGTAAGGAGGAATCACCATGAAACGCAATAAACGTTCTTTCAACGACCCGGCGCAGACCGAGCTTTTCGCCGTTGTCTGGATGCCTTACCAGCATCCATTCCGGCTCTGTGCAGGCGATGTCATCCGCTTCGATAACCGGCTTTGCCGTGTTGTCAGGGTGAATGATTGCGCCGCAGTCATCATTATGAACCGGAAATTTCGGGAGTTTAAGACCCGCTTTTTGAAACCCGTTGCTTTCCAGCCGCCGCCCGTCATGTTCCGAATTTCGCCCCACTCCGAAGTTGAAATCCTTAACTGCAAAAGACCATGAAAAGCAATGACACCCCCACCCGACCGCAACCGGACGCCGAGCCATTCGGCCCGGTGATTTATTCTTACACCCGCTCGCAGGCTGTCGCCGACGGCCAGCAGGTTGAGGTTACGAAAACCGCACAGGAAGCCGGAATCCGCTTCCCTGTTTTTCTCACCCGCGCCGTTTATGATGTTTATGTGACCGTGCCGCCCGGCGTGACCGGCCAGGACGAAGCTGGCCGCCTATGGGACCTGGTTTGGATGCTGCGATTTGCCATCCACCGCGCCCGGCCCGGAGTTGAGCGCATCCCCGTTGCGTTCTATGTCCGCAACGACAACCGCCGCCCCCGCCTTGTCAGGTTGACCGCCGTTTGTGGCCCCCTCGACATTGACGACCCGCAGCCTGCCATCACCATCCTTATGCCGGGGGAGGATTGACCGCCCGGAGAAATTCACGCGGCTGGACTGGCAGCGGTTCAGCCGTTTTTCTGTCGTTGGGGACTGGCGCCATCCCCAAACCCCGGCGCCGGGCCTCACGCCGGCCCAGACCCGCGCCAGAGGTCAAGACCTCATGGACTCCAATCCCGCTCGCGCTGGCCTTCACGCTCCCGCGCCCTTTCCGGTGAGCGGAAAGGAAAGTGATTATCCTGGTTGAGCGATCCAAATTCATTTTGGCCGCCACGCCGGAATTTTCAGTCGGCAGCGACGATGTTTTACACCACTGATTGGCCGCTTGAGACGACGGGCGACCTCCGTATCCGCAACGGTCCCAAGCAAACGATCCTCCGCCGGGGTCCAGTATCGCTCTGGCACCAAGCCAAGCTGATGCCGCCGAACGCTGACCACGCCAGGGTGGCGGCTCAAGCGCCGGGCAATCTCCGCATCGGAGAGGGAAGCGAATAATTTGTCCTCCTCAGGTGTCCATTTACGGCATTTCGGCGCCATCGGTGGAATTCCAAAGCTGACGCGACGCACTTCGACGGCTGCCACGGTGCGGTTCAGTTGACGGGCGGTTTGCTCGTCGGTCAAAACACCCAGCAAGGCGTCTTCGGACGGAGTCCAAGTGCGATTCCGGGAGTTGAACTGCGCAATGCCGAGCTTGAGGCGGCGGAGCTTGATGCCGCTAGTACCGCGCCCCAGCCGCCGGGCAACGTCGCTGTCGGACATGGTGCCGAGGAGCTTGTCTTCTTCAGGGGTGTAGCGCCGAATCAGAACACCGAAATTCGGGATACCCAATTTTTCGCGTCGCAAATGCACTGCGCAGAGGGTGCGCCCAACCCGGCGGGCAACTTCCGCGTCAGACATTTTGCCCAATAGCGCAACCTGTTTGGGTGGCCATGCGTTCCATGCAACGCGAACGTACTTAGCCGGGGCAATGCCCAAAAGTCGGCGATGTGTTTGGACGGCGACGTAAGTGCGTCCGATACGGGCGGCCACAACCTTGTCCGCGGCGGTGCCTAACAGTTTCACTTCCCATTCCTGCCACAAGCGCGATGCATGAAGTATCGGGGCGCCCTTTCGTTTCTCGCGCATCCTTCGCCGGCCCACCAGCCGCTCGATTTCCGGCGACGACTTGGAAGCCAGGAACTTTCTGGCGGCGCCCACCAGCAGCAATGTTTTTTGGAAGACTTTGCCATCTCAGGTCCAAATCATGGATTCTTGGAAAGAGGCATATCACATCCGGCCAGCGCCAGCCAAACCAAATTCGCGGTGAACGCAACCCGCGCGCGCCTTTGGCCCAGGAGCAGCGAATTGGAGATTGAGGCCGGGATTTTTGCACACCTTTTGCACAATTTCTGGCCCAACTTCCCATTTTGCACAGTTTTTGCACATTCAGCAGGCTTGCACGGGTTTTGCACAAGGTTTCCTGCCCATTACTGCGCAAAGATGCAAAATAACCCTTGATTTCATAGGTGAATTGGTGTAACTTTATGGGCAATGAAAGGCAACGAAACACCCATAATCGGCAATCCTGAGACGGAAAACTTGCGGGTTCAAGTCCTGCTAAGCGCACCATTTTTCCCTCGGAAAAGGGAAATTTAGGCGTCAGCGATACAGAAACGACACAGAAATCGCCCGAACCGCTGACCGCCCGCGTGAGATTTCCAGCCACCATACGACACCGGGGGAAGCAAGGTGAAAATCTTCATGTATCAGCTTAAACGGCAGGAGTTTGCAAATTTGAGTTTCCAAGTTGGAACCTCAAGTTTGCACGGAGGCGGGCGTCACATGCCCTGCGCTTTCACAAAGCAAGGCATTGCCATGCTGTCCAGCGTTCTTCGCAATCGGCGCGCCGTGGCCGTCAACACAGCCAAGGCGGAAGCGGAAAGTGGGATCGCGGATGAACCATCGAAGTCCGCCGGTTGTGTGATTCCACTGCGCGCCGCCTCTGGCAAGCCGGCGCAACGACGCGCAGTTTGACTTCGGTAACATAAATGATACCCTATGAATGGCTCTTTTGAAATTCGGGAATACGTCGAAAACGGGCGTTCGCCATACGCGGAATGGTTCGAGGGCTTGGACAACATCACTGCGAATCGTGTTGACAAATACCTGCGACGGCTGGAACAAGGCAATTTCGGCGCGGCCAAAGCGTTGCAAGAGGGCGTGTTTGAATTGCGGCTGGATTTCGGGCCAGGCTACCGCGTTTATTTTGGGCGTGAGGGCCGCGCGATCATCATTTTGCTTGGCGGCGGAAGCAAACGGCGGCAAGGCGCTGACATCGCCGCCGCCCTGGAGCGATGGAAGCGATACAGGCAAGCGAGAAAATGAAATGATAACAACACGAGATTACAGAGAAACCATTATCGCGCGGCTCAAACGCGACCGCGAATTTGCCCGGCTTTTCTACGCGGGCGCGGTTGAAATGCTGTTGGAAGGCGACACCGCAGGGGCGCTCTCCCGTCTGCGCGATCTGGTTCACGCCCAAATCACCTTCAAGGAACTGGCCCGGCAAACCGGCTTGGGTGAAAAGAGCCTTCACCGGATGCTGCATCGCAACGGCAATCCCACGGCGCGGAACCTGGGCCTGATCGTCAAGCGCATCGCCGAAGACCTGGGCATCAAACCCCGCGTGGAATTGGCCGCGTGCCCGTAAGAATTGGCGATGATTCCCCGCCACTCCAAAGGGCTGGCAACCAAAGCAGAGGCGGAAAAGTGGTTCAACGTCCAACCTCCGACGACTGCCGCGAAAGTGGTTCCGATGTCCTCTGTCAACGCTTGAAACGCCAAAAACAAACTATGAAAACCAAACATGCCACACTCTCTTTGATTGCGCTCGTTTTGTTGGCCGGCTGCGTATCGCGCGGCCTGCTCACCGGCCAACTCGACAAATACCACGCCATCTATTTCTCAGACTTAAACCCGTTCGACGAGCCGTACGCAAAAGAGGTTTCCCGGCGATTGGCGCTTTATGGTCTCGAAACCACATCCGCAACAAACCGAGATGACGCGCTACGGTGTAAACTCTCCATTGACCAGCAAAATGTGTGGGGATTCGCAGCTCAACTATCACTTTGGGATCATGACAAGGTTCTGGTAGCGGGGGAGGCTCGAAATCCAGGGTTCGGAACACTGCTCGCGCCAGACGCATCCGTGCATAATCTGTTCGACTCGGCGCTCGGCCAACTTGAACAGCAACTTCGCAAAGGTGGACTCCACAAAAAATGACATTTCCGAAGAAAAAAAATCAAAAGCCCGGCGTTGGCGGCCAACACGCCAAACCATACGAAGCCACGATTGAGGGCAAGAAATGCCAAGTCAATTGTTTTGATGCACAGGGAAACTTGGTCTTGGCCGACGGCCAGCGTTACACTTGTGAGCGGCTAAAATTCAATCCGCCCAATCAACCGCCGGATGAACCAGAAGGCGATATTTTCGGCTGGCGATTGCTCGAAGCTGCCAAGTTGGAGCAGTGGCATGGAGATTGGAATTGGAATGACGAACCTTTGCCGCTGAAAGAGTGGATCGAATTGGAATTGCAGAAGCCCTACGCCAAGCGCGGCGAGCGACATCCGCAATACATGACGCGCGCAATCGTTGATTCAAGATTCCGACAACTTCCCGCTGCGCTTTTAGAGCAGGTGAATGGCGTGGCTTGGTTTGAGCATGACGACGGTGCTGGCGGTTGGAATACTCCAATACTTTTGAAAAGTTTCCGGCCACTGCCGCTCAACGCGAGTCCCAAAGTCGAGGCAACTAAATCCGCGCCGGATTATTTCACGAGCATCAAGGACGCTGCCAAGTATGCCAAAGTCACCGAGCGAACAATCAAAAACTGGAAGAGTCGGAGTTGGTTAAAAGTCGAACAGCTCGGCAGAAAAATCCGAATTGCTAAAGCCGAGCTAGATAAGTGCATAAAGAAGCAGTGACGCGCCCGATTTTGAAACGCGTCAAATTCTTTTTTCTGGAAAATTTTCACCGGGCTTTCCCCCAAATTTCCCCAAGATTTCACCCACGTTTCAATTTCGCTGTCTCCAAGGATTTCCTAAAAAAACCACGCTTATAGTCCCAATATCGCGAGCGCATCGTGCGCTCACAAATCGAGATTATGAGCAAATTAGAAAAACAAGCGTTGCCGGTAGATACGAAGTCGGCGACAATTCCAAGTCAATATGAGCCGAGCTTTGAATCCGCCAAGGAACTCAGAGCATTTCTCAGTGAATCACAACTCCTGCCGCGATCGGGCGTGCGACCACCGCGCCAGTTAGAATTTGAATTCCAGATCCCGAACAGCTCGAAGAAAAGTGGTGGCAAACGGCGCCAATCACGCCGCCGCCGCGCAGAGATTGAAGCGCCCAGATGTCCGCTCTAGTAACGCGGGCGTCCCCGAAATACCAGGCGAAAATAGAGGGGATCTTTCCTCTGAAAACTCACCTGCAATCACCAATGGGACGCGCATACCCCGTCACCAGGTGCGATCTCGGACTTGCCAACGCGTTGAATCCTGACATAAACTCTCGACATGAAAGCAAATCGGTTAACGTGTGGGCTGGCGTTGCTCGCCGCGGTCATCGTAGCTGGCTGTCAGAATCCTGGAATCGTGCTGGTCTCGCCAAATACCTACATGCTTTCCAGAGAAGACCATGCGGGAATCTTTGGAAGTATGAGCGCGTTGAAGGCTGGTGTCATCCGAGACGCAAATGTTTTTGCTGAAAAACAAGGCAAGGTTGCAATTCCCATTTCGGCAAAAGAACACGGTGTGGGTATCCTCGCAGATTGGGCATCTTTTGAACTGACATTCAAGGTCGTTGACAAAGACGACCCGGAAGCTCACGGCACCAATATACTGTCAAGTTCTAGCCTGGAGGGGGGCCAAGGATGGCGCAACCTTGGCGGCAAGGCTGTGCTTTATCCGGCACAAGCTGCAACCGGCGAGCCTGAAGTTAAGAGTCCCACCATCGGCCAACAGTTGATTGACCTGCAGAAGGCCAAAGATGCCGGAGCGATCACGGACGCGGAGTATCAGACGCAAAAGGCCAAGCTGCTTGGAAACAAGTAAGCCATGCTGACGCATCACTGCCCGCCTCTCTGTCGGCGCAACAGAGCGCCTCGCACACTTGCCCAGTGGTACAGGCAACGTCTGCCAATCTTAATGTATGGAATTACCCCGCTCGCCTTCCAGTTGCCCAAAGTCCGGCGGCTGATTGGCAATTCCGCCAGCAATTGCTGTTCGTCCATGAAAGCCCGCTCGCCACTCGCGTTTTCCGTCAATCGTTCATGCCGCTACATTATCGCGGCTGAGGAAGGAATAAAACCGATAGGGCGAGGGCGCTGATGTCTGAATTACTCCGCTGCTGACCTGAAGGCCGAAGTTATTTTGGCGCGACGGCCTGGCCGGAGGTGAGGCTGAGGAAGACTTGTTCGAGGGTGCCATTGGCGGCGGCGCTGGCCTGGCGGCGGAGTTCGCCGGCGGTGCCCACGGCCACCAGACGGCCCTGATGCATGATGCCAACCCGGTCAGCCATTTCTTCGGCGACGCTGAGTTGGTGGGTGGAAAGAAGCACGGTGCAGCCCCGCCGGGTGCGCTCTTTGAGAACGTCCTTGACAACCCGGGTGTGCTGCGGGTCCAGGCCAACCATCGGTTCGTCAATTATAATAACTTCCGGGTCGTGCAAAAGGGAGGCGACGATGGCCACCCGCTGGCGCGTGCCGTGGGAAAGGCCGTCAATGGGTTTGCGGGCGAATTCGTCCAGATTGAAGCGCGGAATCAATTCGCGGGCGGCCTCCTCGAGGCGCGCTCCGCTCATTTGAAAAATCTGGCCGGTGAAACGGAAGAATTCCCATGGCGTCAGTTTCTCGTAGAGGAAGGGGAAGTCGGGGACGTAGGCCATGCGGCGGCGGGCTTGGAGGGGGTCGGTCTGGATGTCAAAGCCGGCCACGCGGGCGGTGCCGGAAGTGGGTTTGAGCAGGCCGGCCAGGACGCGGAGGAGGGTGGTCTTGCCGGCGGCGTTGGGGCCGAGGACGGCGAAGAACTCGCCCCGGCCGACTTGGAGAGAGAGATCGGAGACGGCCACCAGGTCGCCAAATTTTTTGGTGAGATGGCGCAGTTGGATCATCCGTTGCTGGCGGGAGCGAGGGCCTGGTTGCGCAGGGAAATTTTGCGGGGAAGGTCCACGCGCAGAATTTCGCCGACGGGGCTGACAAAGATTTCCACGCGCTGCCCCAAAACGTAGGCGTCGAGCCGGTAAGCCCGCACGGTGGTGTCGCCGTACTTCATGTGGTCTTCGTGGGCTTCCCACTCCAGGGTGCGGCTGGCCACGCCGGGGAGGCTTTGGTTCATGCCCAGAACGCCCAAGGCGAAGGTGCCGCCCACTTCGCCGAAGAGGGACTGGGGGTCGCGCAGTTCCGCGAAGGTCCAGGTTTTGTCCCAGGCGGTGTCGCCTTCGTTGACTCTGAGGATGACTTTTTCCTCCCGGGCGAGGGCGTGGACGTCCCAGGACTTGGGCCGCATGGAGGCGCGAAAATGGAAGTCCTGCCAGACCTTGTTGGTGTCCAGGGCGAAGGCGATTTGGAATTTGACACTGTTGCTGGTTTTGTAGAGGAGGCGGCCCTCGAAACTCAAGGTGTAGCCGGTGGGTTTTTGCCCCTGGCCGTCGGGCCGGTAATCGGCGGCCAGGATTTTGCTGCTGAGGAGGGGGGAATCCGCCAGGCCCGCGGTCCAGCGCCCGGAGCCGGTTTTGACTTCGTGATCATAGATGTCCAGGGCGGAATTGTCCGGGGCGTTGAGGATCTTGTCCCAGACCGCTTCGGCGGGGAGCGAGCTGCCAAAGGCGCTGTGTCCGCCGTACTGGGATTGCCAGAGCAAATAGTTCATGGCGAGCCAGAAAACGGTCACTCCCAAAAAGAAGAGGCGCGGGCGCATCAGGGCAAATTCAAATTCTGGCCGATGCGCAGATGGGTGGGGCTGATGTTGGGATTGGCGGCAAGGACGGCGCTGGGTTTGAGGCCGTAACGGGCCGCCACCGAGTAGATGCTGTCCTTGGCCTGGATGACGTAGGTGCGGGGATGAGCGGCTTCGGTTGATTGGGGATTGCGGATCGGAGATGGCGGATTGGCGGACGGGGCCGGATTAGGATTAAGATTAAGATTGGGATTGGGAATGGGATTGTCGGCCAAGGCGCGGATTGGCTGGGCGGGCGCGGCCCCGGGAGCGGGCAACGGGGCAAGGCCGGCGCCGGGGTGATTTCTGGCCTCATCCAATTGCCGTTTGAGGAGGCGGTTTTCCTCGGTCAGGGCATAGACTTCGCGCTGGAGATTCTGGCTGTTGGGCAGGGGGAATTCCGTGCCGGCCAGTTCCAGTTTGCAGCCGCGAATGCGTTCGCGCACCAGCGGCGCGCGCGGGGAATCGGGGAGGAGCAGGAGGAGCCGTTCGTAGTGGTAGATGGCGGCAGCGTAATCATTGAGCTTGGCGTCGCAAAGGCAGCCCAATTCATAATGGGCGGCGGCGGAACGCGGGTTGGTTTCCAGGGCTTTTTCAAACTCGTCCGCGGCGGCTTTGAACTCCTGGCTGTTGACCAGGTCCCGGCCGCGTTGGAAGTGGGGGTCCCGTTCCTCGTCCTGATGATTGTCGTTCCCCGGGAAACAACCGCACACTCCGGCCGCCACCATTATGAAAACGGCGCAGGAAAAAACAGGCCGCATGCGTCTCATGGAAGGAAGAATAAAGGATTCCGGGCCAAAGGTCAAAGTTTTCGTTGCGGCAGATCACCACCGCCCCTGGTGGATTGGCGGCAATTTATTCAAAAGGTGGAGGATGCCGGCCTCGTATCGTCTCCTCCCGTCGAATGGCGGGAACAAGCGGGCGATTCATATTCAAAGCTGCGACGCTCGCGCGGCCTGTAGGCGAGAGGCCGATGAGGCGCTCGTCCTGCCACCGGAAATGCAGCCGCCAGGAATCCAAGCGGCGATGAAACAACGCCGCCATTTTGCCGGTTTGGGGGTCGAAAACCTCAAGCCGCGCCCCTTTGCGCAAAGACCATGAGACACAAGCCAGCGCAAGATTATCCAAATATCTCACCTTCCAGCGGTATGGAATGCTCCATAAGCAAGCGCGCCGTAATCTAAATTCCACCTTTCGCAAGCCGACCGTGGCCGATTTAGAAATGAGGCGAACGCTCTCAGGGGCAAACCGGGGCTGGAAGGAGTCTGTCTGGGCAAGCAGCCTTCTTTCCAAAGCAGTCAATAATACGGTGGCGCCGGGAAAATCAGCAGTGTGGTTTTTCCCTTGCATCCCGGCCGGGGGGGTGGCACCAATGAAGCCGGCTTGCTGCAAGCTGAAAGGAATTAATGAACCGCTCGTTCTATTTGACTCTTCCGGGCCGGCCTGACCTTTTATTTTGTCTGCTGTCTTTCTTTGTTTTGTCCGCATGGGGAGGCATGGCCCAAACGGCGGTCAGTTTCTTCGGCAACGGCGCCAATTGGACCATCAACCAGTCGGGCCTTTCCTCCGCCAACATCACCGGAAACGTCTTCCACGGCACCGACGGCAACGGCGGCGAGGCGGTCACCGCCTGGTATAACAATTTGGTTTACATCAACGGCTTTGTCGCCACTTTCACCTACCAGGATGTCGGCGGCTCTCCTGGGGCCAACGCGGATGGCGTTTCTTTCGACCTGCAAACAAGCGGCCCCGGCTATCTCGGCGCCGGTGGCGGCAGCCTTGCCATCAGCGGCCTCACCCCCAGCGCGGATTGGGAGATTAACCTTTACTCTCCCAATGGCATCGGGATCATCTGCCACACCGATGGCGCCGCCTTTGGCTATCAAACCACGGGTGCTGTCAACGTTTCCAGCGGAGATCCCATCAACTTCACCATCCAGTACACGCCCGGGGGCGCGGTGCAGGAAACTCTGGTGGATGCCGTCACGCAACAGAGCTACACCACCAACTACAACATTGGTGATATTACCGCCTTGCTGGGAGGCAGCTATGCCTGCATCGGCTTCAGTTCCGCCGACGGCGGCGTCGCTTCCACGCAGACCATCAGCAACTTCAGCTACCAGAGCGCAACCAACTCCTTCCCTGCCGGCGGGGCGGTGGTTTCCTCCTTCCCCAACCCGGACTGGGCCGTGCCCGCCTTGCGCAGCGTGGAGGTGCATTTTAACCAGGGGGTGACTGGCGTGGCGGCCGCGGACCTGTTGATCAATAATGTGCCGGCCACCAACGTGACCGCCTACGCGCCCTGGCAGTTCGTCTTCGATTTTCCCGAACCGCCCATGGGCGGCGTCCAGGTGAGTTGGGCGACCAATGCGAACATCAAGAGTCTCGCCGGCCAGACCAACATCTCCCCGGGGGCCGGTTGGAGCTACACCCTGGACCGGCTGGCGCCGCCGCCGAGCCTGGAGATCTCCGAATTCATGGCTGCCAACAAAACCACCCTGCTCGACGAGGACGGCGACAGTTCGGATTGGATCGAAATCTACAACGGCACGAGCCGCGCCGTGGACCTGTCGGGCTGGTTCCTAAGCGCCCAGGCCGCCAACCTGACCCAATGGGCCTTCCCCGGCTACGTGTTGGCGGCCGGCGATTACCTGGTGGTGTTCGCCTCCGCCAAGAACCGCACGGCGGTAACCAACCAGTTGCACACCAATTTCAAATTGCCGGCGGCGGGCGGCTTCCTGGCGCTGGTGGATCCGCGGACCAACCTGGTTTCCTTCTTTGCCCCGGCCTATCCACCCCAGCAGACGGATATTTCCTACGGCGTGGACCCGGTCCTGCTCGACGCCATCGGCTGTTACACCACGCCGACGCCGGGGGACCCCAACGCCACGGTCGGGGCCGGCTTTACCCCGGAGCCGGTGTTTTCCCAGCCGGGCGGGACTTTCGTCAACCCATTCTCCTTGCGAGTAAGCGCGGTGCTCTCCAACGCCGTCATTCGCTACACCCTCGACGGCACCGTGCCCACAGACGTTTCGCCCGTCCTGGCCGGTCCGTTGGCCATCACCAACACCGTCCAAGTGCGGACCCGGGCCTTCGCCCCCGGCCTGTTGCCCGGACTCATGCACAGCGAAAGCTACATTCAAATCACCACCGACGTTGCCAAAATCACCTCCGGCCTGCCCGCCCTCCTCATCTATAACTTCGGCGCGGGCGTGCCCTCGCCCGCGGAGTGTGTCCCCTATCAGTTTGCCAACTTCTCCTTTTACGAGCCAACCAATGGACAAACCTTCCTGACCAACGCCCCCACCTTGAGCTCCCGGGCCGGCTTCCATGTCCGCGGCTCCTCCACACGCGACTTCGCAAAGCAGGCCTGGACGGTCCAATTCTGGGACGAACTGGATGACAGCACGGACTGCTCGCCCCTGGAATTGCCGCCCGGCAAGGACTGGGTGCTTTACGCCCCGGATTGCTTCGAGCCGGTGCTCATCCATAATCCCCTCATCTATGAGTTGAGCAACGAAATTGGCCGCTACGCCCCGCGCACCCGTTTGCTCGAAGTCTATATCAACACCGCGGGCGGGCCGGTCACGACCAACAATTACAACGGCATTTACGTGCTCGAGGAGAAAATCAAGCGCGGCCCGGACCGGATTGACATTGACAAACTCCAACCCGACGACAATACTCCGCCCGCCGTCACCGGCGGCTACATGCTCCGCATTGACCGGCTGAGTTGCGGGGAAAACGGGTTTAACGCCGCGGGGCAGACAATCGTCTATGGCGATCCCAAGGAATCGGACATCCTGACGCCCGAGCGGGCGCCCCAGGCGCAGTACATTCAGAACTTTATAAACGCCTTCGGCGCCGCGCTCAATTCCGCCAGCTACACCAATCCGGCCCTGGGCTATGCCGCCTATATTGATGTCGGCTCCTGGATAGACCACCACATCCTCAACCTGGTGGCCTTCAATGTCGATGCCTTGCGCCTTAGCGCCTGTTTCTATAAACCGCGCCAGGGCCAGCTCATTTTCGGCCCCATCTGGGATTTTGACCGCTCGCAAGGCTCGACCGACGGACGCGACTTCAGCCCGTTCTCTTGGCGCGCCACGACGGGTGACCTCGGAACTGACTTCTTCAACTATGCCTGGTGGGGCCGGATGTTCACCGACATTGATTTCTGGCAGAAATGGATTGACCGCTACGAGGATTTGCGGACCGGCTTGCTTTCCACAAATCATATTTATGCCGATATTGATGCCCTGGTCAGCCAGGTGGCTCAGGAGGAGCCGCGCGAAATCGCCCGATGGCCGGGCTGGACCACGCCCCGCTCGGGAACCGTTTCCGGTTCGGGCTATTCCTATGACTTCCCGGGCACTTACCAGGGAGAAGTCAACTTCCTCAAGCAATGGTACCGCGACCGGCTCCAATTCATGGACACGAACTTGCTGGCCAAGCCGGTCTTCAGTTCCAGTGGCGGGTCCATTTCCCCCGGCATGACCCTCACGATCAACGGCCCGGCCGGCGCCACCATTTATTACTGCACGGATGGCTCCGACCCGCGCCTGCCCGGCGGCGCCGTCTCCCCCAAGGCCCTCGTCTATCAATCCCCGATTGCCCTCAATGCCAGCACCGTGATCATGGCCCGGGCGCACAATCTCAATCATCAAAACCTCACCGGGGCCAACAATCCGCCCCTCTCCAGTCCTTGGTCGGGTTACACCACGGCCACCTTTGGGTGGGTGACCTCCCCGGCCCAAATCGCTTACACCAATGCCGGCGCCGTCTATACCCAGAGCTTTGATTCCTTGCCCAATCCCGGTTTGACCTCCGTTGACTCCGGCAATCCGGTGACGATCAACGGTGTGACCTGCTTCCTGGCCAATCCCTACGGCCTGGCCTTCCCCATCTGCTCCAGCGGCAACAATGGCGGGTTGGGCCTTTCCAACACGATGTCCGGCTGGTACGGTCTGGCCGACCCTACCGCCAGCGTTGGCACCCGCTTCGGCGCCACCGACGGCGACCAAACCACCGGCGGCCAAATCAGCTTCGGCTTGCCCAACAACTCCAATCGTGCGCTGGGCCTGCTGGCCACCAGTTCCACCGGCTACACCGCCTTCGGCGCCAAATTCATCAATGGCACGTCGCAGACCTTGAACTTCATCAACCTGCAGTTCACCGGTGAAGTCTGGCGCCAGTCCGACAAGCCCAAGACGCTGGAGTTTTACTATTTCATTGATCCCAGCGCCACCAACCTCTTCTCAACCAACGCCACCGCCTTCTTGCCCGCCTTGAATGTGAGTTTCCCCACCGTTCCGGCCGATGTCGGCGGCGCAGCCGTGGATGGCACGGTCGCGCTCAATCAGACAAACCTGGGCGTCTTCAATCAGGTCATCACCAATTGGTCGCCCGGCGCCGCGCTTTGGCTGGTCTGGGAAATGGCCAGCTCCGCCGGCAAGTCCCAGGGCGTGGCCATTGATAACCTCAGTTTCTCCGCTTCGGTCTGGCCCGCTGGCATGTCCTGCCCGCCTCTGCTTGCCCAGGCCGGCGGAACCAATTTGCTCCTTTCCTGCCCGACCATCGCGGGCCTGAGCTATCAGGTGCTATACACGACCAACCTCACTGGCGCACCCTGGCTTCCCTTGGGCGCCGTTGTCTCCGGCACCGGTGGTCCCGTCACCTTCACTAATCGCCTGAATCCTTCCAGCGAGGGCTTTTACCGGCTGAGGCTTCTGCCGTGAGCCGCACAACCTAACGGCAGCGAAATCGAAGCCCTTGTGGGCCAACGCGCCAGGAATGAACGGCTGGACCACCTCAAAAACCAGGCGCTGTGGCAAATCAACTCCACAAAAAATGTCGTGTAAATGACAAATCCCGTGAAGCCGAACCGGCGCGGCCTTGCGATGTTGCAGGCGTGATAACGAATCGGAATGCAAAGGCCGCCGGGAATTCCGGCAACTAATAACAGGGATGCCATGTCGCGCTTGCTTAAAATGCCGCCGCAGCTCATCCGCCTGGTGCTGCTCACCATTGGGATCGTGTGCGTTTATTTCACGGCCCATTACTTTCTGACGCCCCCGTCCTTTGGGCAATACGGCCATTACCGGGGGGCCGCGTTGCGCGAGATCGCTTCGCGCCAGCCCTATTGGGCCGGAAAGGCGGCCTGCGCGATATGCCATCCCGCCCACGCGGAGAAGCTGGCCAAAGGCGAACACAAGAACCTTTCCTGCGAAACCTGCCACGGCCCCGGCCAGGCGCATGTGGCCAATCCCGCCGAGAAACTGCCCAAGCTCGACATGAGCCTGTGTGTGCGGTGCCATGAGGCCAGCCCGTCCAAACCCAAATGGCTCCATCAAATCAATGTCCACAACCATTACACCGGAAGTCTCTGCACCGAGTGCCATGTTCCCCACCAACCCAATGAGGTTCCATGAGTGAGAATATCACCCGCCGCGCCGTCCTGAAGAACCTGGCTGGAATTGTCGGTGGCATTCTGGCCATGCCCGCCGCCCGCACCTGCAAGGCGGGGGTGCAAAATGTTCTGGCCTCCTCTCCCGCCCCGGCCGGCTACGATCCGTTCCAGCACAAATGGCTGATGGCCTTGGACGTGGACCGGTGCATCGGCTGCGGTCGTTGCGTGGAAGCTTGCCGCGAGGAGAATGGGGTGCCGGAAGGCCACTGGCGCACTTGGATTGAGCGTTACGTGATCCCCAAGGCAAAGCCGGGCTCCGGCAAAACCCGTGGGGATGCGATTGTGGACTCGCCGGATGGCGGGGAAAAGGGCTTCCCGCCATTGTTGACTCCAAAGGACGACATTCTCAAATCGTTCTTTGTCCCCAAACTCTGCAACCTCTGCGAGCATTCGCCCTGCACCCAGGTCTGCCCGGTCGGCGCCACCTTCGACGCCCCGGACGGCGCGGTGCTGGTGGACAAGAATTATTGCATCGGCTGCGGTTTTTGCATCCAGGCCTGCCCGTACGGATGCCGCTTTTTTAATCCAGAAACCCACACCGCCGACAAGTGCAACCTGTGCTACCATCGGATTACGCGCGGCCTCAAGCCCGCCTGCGTGGAGATTTGTCCCTCCCAGGCCCGGATTTTCGGCGATTTGAACAACCCCGTGCCGGACGATCCGCTGCAACACTTCAGCGCCAACAACACGGTGGAAAAGTTGAAGAAAAGTCTGGGCACCGGCCCGCGCGTCGTCTATGCGGGCCTGGATGAGGAGGTTCGATAATGGACGCCAACATTCTCACCAACGTCGTGGACGCGCTCCCGCAATTCGACGGCTACGTCTATCCCAACGAACGGACGCTGCATCCGCTGTGGAGTGTGCTCATCGTGGTCTATCCCTACATCACCGGTTTGGTGGCGGGGGCTTTCATCATGGCCTCGCTGGTGCGGGTTTTCAAGGTGAAGGTGCTGGAGCCGATTTACCGGCTGGCCCTGCTCACGGCCCTGGCCTTCATGCTGTGTGCAACCTTGCCCTTGCTTTTTCACCTCGGCCATCCGGAACGCTGCTTTGAAATCATGATGACGCCGCATTTCAGTTCGCCCATGGCCATGTTTGGCTTCGTTTATGCCTGGTACCTCATGGCCGTGCTCCTGCTCGAACTTTGGTTTGACTACCGCCGGGACTTTGTCGAATGGTCGAGGACGGAAACCGGTTTGCGCGGCCTCATCTACCGGGCCTTCACCCTGGGAGTGACGGACCTGTCCGAGCCGGCGCTGCGTCTGGATGCGCGCATGGGCCGGATCATTTCCATCGTCGGCATTCCCTCGGCCTTTCTCTTGCACGGGTATGTCGGTTTCATTTTCGGCTCCATCAAGGCCAATCCCTGGTGGGGCAACCCGCTGATGCCGATTATTTTCATTCTTTCCGCCGTGGTGTCGGGCATGGCGCTGTGCGTCTTCGCCTATATGTTCTTGTGCTGGGCGCGGCGGATCACGGCGGACATGCGGTGCCTGGATTTGATGACGAGTTTCCTTTTTTACGCCGTGGTGCTGGATGCGACCATTGAAGGGCTGGACTGGCTGCACCGGCTTTATTCGGCGGAGGAGGGGATTGAAGTGCTCAAGTCGGTGGCGTCGAGCAAGTTGTTTTACACGCTGCTGATCGGGCAGGCCTGCCTGGGCACGCTGGTGCCGCTCCTGCTCCTGGGAACCATGCAACTCATCCGCAAGAAAGTCGCCGAATTGAATCGCCGCCGCGTTTATTTCTCCAGCACCGTGCTCATCCTCATCGGCGTCCTGGCCATGCGGTGGAATGTGGTCATCGGCGGCCAGCTTTTTTCCAAGAGCCTGCGCGGTTTCATGAGCTACAAGATGGAGTTCGCCGGCCACGAAGGCTGGTGGCTTTCCCTTGCCCTGGTCGCCCTTCCTTTTGTCATTTTGACGGTGTTCATCAAGTATTTTTTGGCGCAGGACCTGCCCACGCTCGAGAACGTGGTTCCGGGCGCGCCGCCGCGCGCGGCTTCGCCCCCGGCGCAGGCTTGAGATTTGGCCGCGGCTGGCGCGGCCTCGGTTTTCCCGGCGGGATGGAGTTCGCCGCGGGGAAACAGGCAAACAACCCGAGCTCCCGGAGGAACTATGAAAAGAAGCATGATAATTGCAGCAGCCATCTCCATGATGGCGGCCGGAACGGCATTCGCGCAGGACGACAGCAAGGCGCTTTATGAGAAGAGTTGCCAAAAGTGCCATGGCGCGGACGGCAAAGGCCAAACCACGATCGGCAAGCGGAACGGGTGCAAGGATTACACCGACGCCAAGGTGCAGGATGCCTTGAAGGACGACGTGGCGTTCAAGTCCATCAAGGAAGGGCTGAAGAAGGACGACAAGACGTTGATGCAGCCCGTCACCGGTCTGACCGACGACCAGATCAAGGGGCTTGTCAAGTATATGCGCACCTTCAAAAAATAAAAACGCCGGGGGCGTGATCCATTGTTGGGGCAGCGGCGCAAAGCGTTGCTCCAACATCCCCGCCCCCACCTCATGAACACCCCCGCCCCAACTGGCCCGCTTCACCCGCCTTCCCTGTTCCGCAACTGGATTTCCCTGGCGGGGCTGGTGCTCATGGCTTCCAGCATTTTCGCCTTCCTCCTCCTGTTCTTCCTGGACACGATGGCGTACTCGTCCAATCCGTACGTGGGCATCCTGACGTTTTTTGTGGCGCCGGCCTTCTTTTTCGCGGGGCTGATGGTGTTTCTTTTTGGAGCGTGGCGCTGGCGGAGAAAGATGGCCAAAGCCAATGGGGTCGCGGGCGCGTTGCGCATCAACATTGATTTCTCGCGCCCCCATGACCGGCGGGTGATGGCCTTCTTTGTTCCCGCCACCGCGGGCTTTCTCCTCCTCACGGCCATGGGCAGTTATCACACCTATCATTTCACCGAGTCGGTGCAGTTTTGCGGGGAGTCCTGCCATACGGTGATGAAGCCGGAGCTGACCAGCTATCTCCATTCCCCGCACGCCAGGGTGGCGTGCGCGGAATGCCACATCGGCGCGGGGGCCACTTGGTACGTGCGCTCAAAATTGTCCGGCACCTACCAGGTTTATGCGACCCTGGCCCACAAATACCCCACGCCCATTCCCACCCCCGTCAAGAATCTGCGGCCCGCCCAGGAAACCTGCGAGCAATGCCATTGGCCCAAAAAGTTTGTCGGCAATCTCGACCGCACCCTCTCTTATTATCTCCCCGACCAGTCCAATTCGCTCTATTCCGTCCGCCTCCTCCTCAAAGTCGGCGGCGGGGACCCGACTCATGGGCCGCTGGGCGGCATTCATTGGCACATGAACGTGGCCAACAAAATCGAATACTTTGCCACCGACGAGGCCCGCCAAAAAATCCCCTGGGTCCGCATGACCGACCCCCAGGGCGTGGTCACCGAGTATCGGACCAAGGAATTCACCAATGACGTCAGCCAGGCGCCCAAGCGCAGGATGGACTGCATGGATTGCCACAACCGGCCCGCCCACAAGTTCCAGTCCCCGGAAAGCGCGGTCAATCTCGCCATGTCGCTAACCAACATTGATCCTTCGCTGCCCTACATCAAGACCAACGCCGTCGGCGTCCTCTGCCGCCCCTACACCAACCAGACCGAAGCGCTGGAAGGCATTGCCACGACCTTGGCGGAACGATTCCCCAAAGATCCGCGCATCCGCGGGACGATTGCAGCGGTGCAGGAGATTTACACGAACAATTTCTTCCCCGAAATGAAAGCCAGTTGGCGCGACTACCCGGACAACATCGGGCACAAGGACTTTCCCGGCTGCTTCCGCTGCCATGATGGCAAGCACATTTCCAGCACCGGCCGGGACATGATTAAGGCCAACGACTGCACCGCCTGCCATCTCATTTTGGCCCAGGGCAGCGGCGCGCAGTTAAAGCAAGTGAACGCGGAGGGCCAGAAATTTGCCCATCCGCTTGACGAATATGATCCAGCTTATCAATGCACCGACTGCCATAACGGCGGGTTGTAGGACGGCGCGCCGGGCCGTTTGGGCGCTCGCCATCCTGTCTTTGCTCCAGGCGGGCCATCTCGCTGCGGACACTATTTCCAACCAGGATTGCCTGGAGTGCCACAGCGATCCCACCACCTCGCGCACCGTCGCCGGCAAATCGCTGCCGCTGGCGGTCTTCGCGACCAATGCCTTTCAAAAATCCGTTCACGCCCGGCTCAATTGCACCGACTGCCATAACACCGTCAAAGAGCTGGTGCATCCGGCTGGACTGCCCCCGGCCCAATGCGCTTCCTGCCATTCCTCCGAGACGGCCCAATACGCGGGCAGCATCCACGGCATGAGCAAGGCCCGGGGGGCCTCGGCGGCCGCCGGGTGCTCGGACTGCCACGGCGCCCACGACATCGTTTCTGTGAAGAACGCCGATTCGCCCGTTTTCAAGCTCAATCTGGCCGTCACCTGCGCCAAATGCCACAGCAATCCCGGGCTGACCAGCGAGTACCGGATGAAGTATCCGCAGGTGGCCAGCCAGTACAGCGACAGCATCCACGGGCGGGCCTTGTTGAAATTGGGATTGATCTTGGCTCCTTCGTGCAACGATTGCCACGGCACGCACGACATCGGGCGGAGCGTGGACCGCAGCTCGCCCATCAACCACGCCAACGTCGCCTCCACCTGCGGCAAATGTCATCTGGGGATCGAGAAAACCTACAACGCCAGCATCCACGGCCAGCTTCTGGCCAAGGGCGGGCAAAACGGCCCCGTCTGCGTGGATTGCCATTCCGCCCATCAAATCACCGAGCCGGATGGCAGCAATTTCAAGGCGGCGAGCGACGAGAAATGCGGCAGTTGCCACCAGGACCGGCTGGCGCATTATCGCGACACCTACCACGGCAAGGCCATGTTGCTGGGCCGGCCCAACCTCGCCCCCGAAGTGGCCGCCTGCTATGACTGCCACGGCCATCATGACGTGCTGCCGCGCTCGGATCCCGCCTCGCATCTTTCCAAGGCCAACATCGTGGCCACCTGCCAGAAATGCCATCCGCGCGCCAACGCGAATTTTGCCAAATACATCACACACGCCAATCCGCTCGACGCCAAAAACTATCCGCAATTGCATTGGACCTTTGTGGCGATGACCGCGCTGTTGATCGGCGTCTTCGTGTTCTTTGGGGCGCACACCGGCTTGTGGCTCTTCCGCTCCGGTTATCTTTGGGCGCACGACTCGAAAACCTTCCGCGAAGCCAAGATCCAAACCCAACAAGGCGACGAATGGTTCACACGCTTCCCGCCCTTTGAACGCCTGCTGCATTTCCTGGTCGTCACCAGCTTTCTGCTTCTGGTCCTGACCGGCATGCCACTCAAATTCTACTATACCAGTTGGGCCAAAGTGATCTTCGGATTGCTGGGCGGCACGGAAACGGCCCGCTTCCTTCACCACATCGGCGCTTTCATCACCTTCCTCTATTTCGGCCTGCACCTCGCCAAGCTGCTGGTCAAAACCTGGCAGACCCGCGGCCGTTTCCACGGCGGCGATTGGCGTTCCAAATGGACGCGGCTGAAATGGGCGCTGTTCGGCCCCGACTCGATGATCCCGACCTGGCAGGACGCGAAGGATTTTATCGCGCACCAAAAATGGTTTTTCGGGCGGGGGCCCAAGCCGCAGTTCGACCGGTGGACTTACTGGGAAAAGTTCGACTATTTCGCGGTGTTTTGGGGCGTTTTTATCATTGGAGCGTCGGGGCTGGTCATGTGGTTCCCGCAGTTCTTTTCCTTTTTTCTGCCGGGCTGGGTCATTAACATCGCGCTCATCGTTCATTCCGACGAAGCCTTGTTGGCGGCCGGTTTCATCTTTACGATTCATTTCTTCAACACCCATTTCCGCCTGGAGAAATTTCCCATGGACACGGTGATCTTTTCCGGCCGCATTTCCAAAACCGAACTCCTCCATGAACGGCGGCGCTGGTACGAGCGGCTCCAGGCCGGCGGGCGCCTGGAGGATTTGCGCGTCAAAGACGAATGGGAACGCTGGAAAGCCATCGCCCGCGCCATGGGCTTCCTCTTTTTCGGCGCCGGCATCGTCCTGCTCGTTTTGATCATCTACGCCATGGCCATTCGCCTGGCGCACTGAGCCGGGGCCGGGCAAGATTTGTAAAGCAAAGGCCAACCAATGAGAAGCCGTTGGCCACGCCCGGAGCCACCCTTTCATCATGGGAATTCGATTGATTTTAACCCTGGCGGCGGGGCTGCTCGCGCCAACGGCCTTGACGGCTGCCGAGATCAAAAACAGCGATTGTCTGGAATGTCACAGCGACAAAACGCTCACGACCACCAACGCGGCGGGGCGGACGGTTTCGCTTTTTGTGGACCCGGCGGTGCTGGCAGCCTCGGTCCATCGCACCAATTCCTGCGCCAGTTGCCATAACGACATCACCGACAAGCACCCCGACGACAAGGCGGCGCCGCTGGCGGTGAATTGCGCGCAATGCCATTTGGAACCGTCGCTCAGTTACACCGCCAGCGTCCATGGAGCCGCCCATCGGGACGGGACCAACAACGGGGAGCATCATGCGCCGGTTTGCACCGACTGCCACGGGGCGCACGGCGCGCTGCCGCCCAGTTCGCCGGCCTCGCCGCTGAGTTTTGCCCATCTGGCGCTGACCTGCGGCCAATGCCATGAACAGGAGGCCAAGGACGTGATGGAAAGCGTCCACGGCAAGGCGGTGGCGGCCGGCCGGCGTGATGCGCCGACCTGCACCGATTGTCATTCGGAACACAAGATCGAGGCCCTGCGGGGCAGTTCCTCGCTGAAAATTTCGCAGGAGATTTGCAGCAAGTGCCACGCCTCGGAGCGGCTCAACACCAAATACAATCTGCCGGCCGACCGGGTCAAAACGTTTTTCGCCAGCTACCACGGCCTGGCCGTGCAGTATGGCTCGACCCGCGCAGCCAATTGCGGGAGCTGCCACGGGTTCCATCTGGTTCTGCCCTCCACCGACCCGCGTTCCAGCATTTACAAGGACAACCTGATGGCCACCTGCGGGAAATGCCATAATGGAGCGCGCGCCAATTTCGCCCAGAGCAAGGTGCATGTGGACATTGACGCGGCGCGCGGGGACGCGCAGTTGAGCGAACGGATCAATTGGTGGGTGCGCAGGATTTACCTCACCTTGATTTTTGTGGTCATCGGGTTGATGGCGGCGCACAACGCCCTCATCTTCGGCCGCAAGGCGGCCGCGCTCAACCACCGCACGGACCGGACCCTGGTGCGGATGGATCTCTCGCAGCGCCAGCAACATTTCGTGCTGGCGGCCAGTTTTATTGTGCTGGCGTGGACCGGATTTGCCTTGAAGTTTCCCGATTCGTTCGTGGCCCATTCGCTGGGGTCCTACGAACCGTTCCGCCGCTGGAGTCATCGCATCGCCGGTGTCGTGCTGCTGCTGGCGGGGGCCTACCACGTCGGCTACGTCCTGGCCTGTCGGGAGGGGCGGCGGCTGCTCAAGGATATGATGCCCGGCCCGAAGGATGTGCAGGACGCGGCCGCCAATGTGCGGCGGCTGGCGGGCCTGGGCGGTGTCAAACCCAAATTCGGGCGGTTCGGCTACGCCGAGAAGATGGAGTATTGGGCCGTGGTCTGGGGAATCGTCATCATGGGAGCGACCGGCCTGATGATTTGGTTCCAAATCCCGGTGACGCGCTTTCTGCCCCGGTGGGCGGTGGATGTGGCCACGACCATTCATTATTACGAGGCAATCCTGGCTTGCCTGGCCATTTTAGTGTGGCATCTTTACCATGTCATTTTTGATCCGGACGTCTATCCTCTGAACCGGGCGGTTTTGGACGGACGCGTCTCGCGGGAATGGCTGGAAGAGGAACACCCGCTGGACCCGGCGCTGGCCGGCGGACGGCCGGACGCGGCAGCCCGCGGCGCCGCCGCGCCCAAAGCGCCCGCCCATAACGGCGAAGATAGAGGAACGAAACGTGCGCAGCTTTGAGAGCCTGAGCGAACGCGAGGTTCTTTCCCTGGCCATCGCGCTGGAGGAAGAGGACGCGAAGGTCTATGACAACTTCGCCGAAGGGTTGCGCGAAAGCTATCCGGCTCAGGCCGCCAAGTTCGATGAAATGCGCCGGGACGAGGAAGGGCATCGCCGCCGCCTGCTGGAACTTTTCCAAAGCCGTTTTGGCGACCACCTCCCCTTGGTGCGGCGCGAGGACGTGCGCGGATTCATCAAGCGGCGCCCCATCTGGCTGGAAAGCCCGCTCAGTTTGAAGGCCGCGCGAAAGCAGGCCGAATTGATGGAGTTGGAAACGGAACGCTTTTATGAGGTCTCGGCCCGGCGCGCCACCGATGCCGGCATCCGCCAATTGCTGGGGGATTTGGCGGCGGAGGAGCGCCATCACGCCCTGGCGGCGCAGGCACTCGGCCAGACCCAGTTGAGCGACGCGGAAGCAGCCCATGAGAGGCGGCGTTTTGCCTTGCAGGTCATCCAACCGGGCTTGGCCGGGCTGATGGACGGCTCGGTTTCCACGCTCGCTCCGCTGTTTGCGGCCAGATTTGCCACGGGCCTCAGCGGGCCAACTTTTCTGGTCGGTTTGGCCGCCAGCCTCGGCGCCGGCATCAGCATGGGCTTCGCGGAGGCCTTGTCCGACGATGGCACGCTCACCGGGCGCGGTCATCCCTGGGCGCGTGGCTGGGTCTGCGGCGCCATGACCACGGCGGGCGGACTGGGCCACACCCTGCCGTTTTTGATTCAGAACGTTAACGTCGCGACGATCGTGGCGGTGGCCGTGGTCTGCGTCGAGCTGGGCGTGATCGCCTGGGTCCGCCACAAGTACATGGACTCGCCCTGGACGACCGCGACGCTGCAAGTCGTGCTCGGCGGCCTGCTGGTATTTCTGGTGGGAATGCTCATCGGCAAATCTTGACAAATATTAACAACCCCAAACGAACAGGAACATTATGATTGACGAACATGACCGGGAGGCGTGGCTCAAGGGGGGCGACGCCCTCTGCGCGACCCTGCCGCCCCCGCCGCCTCACATCTACCGTCTCATCCTGCTGGGCGCGCCGGGGTCCGGCAAGGGCACCCAGGCGGAGCTGCTCGGACAACACCTCGGCGCGTGTCATCTTTCCACGGGCGACGTCTTCCGCGCCGCCAGAGCATTGCCCAGGGAGCAGCTCAGCCCGGCCATGCAAACCGCCCTCAACTCCATGTCGCGCGGCGAACTGGTCCAGGACGAGACGGTGCTGGCCATGGTCCGCGAGCGGTCGCGCTGCCTGCGCTGCCGGGGTGGCTTCCTGCTGGACGGGTTTCCCAGGACCGTCGTCCAGGCCGAGGCCCTGGACAACCTCTTGAAATGGGAGCGGCGCGCCCTCACCGCCGTTGTCAATTATGATTTGCCCACCGACGTCATCGTCGCCCGCTTGAGCGGGCGCCGGACGTGTCCGGGGTGCAAGGCGGTCTATCACGAGACGACCCGGCCCCCCAAGACACCGGGCGTATGCGACAACTGCGGGGGCAAATTGTATCAACGCGACGATGACCGGGCGGAATCGGTGCGGGTGCGGATGACAACCTACCATAAGAGCACCAAGCCGCTGATAGACTTTTACGAGCGGCGCGGCCTGCTGGTGACGGTGGCCGCCTCGGGCACGCCGGACGAGATTTGCGACCGGACGCTGGCCGCGTTGCACGCGCGCTGACGGCCCGGTTGACCCCATTGCAGCGTCGGCGCTATGCGCCGGGACGGATTTCTCCTGCGTCCGGGGAGCGCACGCGCCCCCGCGTGCCGCGGGCCGCGCCTCGCGGCCCGCATCAGCCTGGCCTTGGCGAGTTTTTTTGCATTCCCCCCATCCCTATTGACCCGGCTTCGCGTCGTACAGGCCCAGCCCGGCCAGCGATTTCCGCAGGGCGTTGCGCGCGCGGTAAATCCGTAGCTCAACCGCCTTGGGGGTACAATGCAGGATTTCGGCGATTTCGGCCTGCGCCAGATTCTCATACTCGAACAACACCAGCGGCGCGCGCAAATCGTCCGGCAGCGCCTGCACCGCCACCCGCACTTGGGCCGCCCGCTCGCCGGCCTGCAATTGGTCGCCCGGCAGCGGGGCCTGGTCCGGAATCATTTCCAGGCCGCCGCCGCCCGCGCTCTCGCCTTCGGGCAGGGCGGCCTCGGGATGCCGGGCACGGTGGCGGTGGCAATCGCGCGCCAGGTTGGTCGCAATGGCATAAAGCCAGGTGGAGAATTTCGCGCCGGTATGGAATTTTGCGCGATGAAGATAAACCCGCACGAAGGCCTCCTGCGCGCAATCCTCCGCGTCGGATTCATTGGATAGATGCCTGAGAAGATAGTGATACAAACGCTGGCCGTGGCGCTCCATCAATTCGTTGAGGGCCGCGTCCTGCCCGCCGGCCAAACGTGCCATGTCTTGCCGGTCTTGTTCATCATGCCCGGGGTCGCTCATTGCATCTGATGCATGTCATGGCCGGCGGCGTTCGACGGACGGCCCCCGCCGCCGAGCGTCTGGTCCTGAATCCAATCCAGATAGCGCCGGCCCTCCTCGGCCGGCATGGCGCGGCTGACCTCATAAAAATGTTCCAGCATGTTCTTTTGGCATTGCGCGCGCAGTTGCGCGATTTCCGCCAGCTTCTTCTCGATCTCCGGCGTCACCGTGTTGGTCCCCGCCAGCAGCGCCCGCAACTCCCCGTTCCGGGCGGCGATGCGGCCGCACATTTCCCGGCACTGGGGCAGGTAGCCCGCGTGCAAAACGCTGATGCGCTGGAACTCGGCATCGCCCAGCTTGAATTCCTGTTTCAACCACAACAATTCCGGCGTCCCGGCGCGGCGCTCATCGCGGGTGCGGGCCGTGGCGCAGAGATAGAGCGTGGAATAGCCCAGCACCGCCGCCACTATCCCGCAACAAAGAATGGTCAGCCCGCGTCTCATCTCAGTCATGGTTCTGGTAATAAGGATCTATGGACTGAACATACCGGGCCGCCAGTTGGGCGTTCCCGCGCTGCTCATGCGCCTGGCCACTGACGTATCCGGCCATCAACCCGGCGGCCAGCAGCACGGTGACATAAGCCACAGCTACCGCCCTTCTGGCGAAGATACTTTCCAGCCATCCCAGCAAAAATTCCAACGCGCCGGCTTTCCCCGACGGCTCCCTCTGCTCGATGCGGCGCCAGACTTGTTCCTTAAAACGCGGCGGCAGCGGCCGGGCGATTTTCCATTGCCCGAGCAAGGCGCGCAGAGGGTCATTTTCCGGTGTGTTCATAGGCGTTCTAGGCGCGGGACGGCGTTGCCGCGGTCCAGTCTGCATGAGGACATTATTTGGAACAAGCCAATACCGTTTCCGCAATCATTCCTGGCGGGGATTTGTTTCTCCCGCCTTCACCTTTCCATCCTTAATACGCCATCCGGCCGGAAACCCCTCACGGCGGGTAATACGTCGGTCATCGGTAGGCCGTGAAAGGTAGGGCGGGCACTCCGCTGCCCGCCGCACGACGGTAGTGCGATGTGGATTCCTCTGCCAATGCACGGCGGCGGGCAGGGGACTGCCCGCCCTACCATCCATGACTAACGCAGCGCATTTTTCTGCATTTTTCCTTTGTGCCCCCGCCGGCGGTGGTAGGATGGGCCGCTCATGCTGACGATTTCAGAGCTTGCCAAATCTTACGGACCGCAGACGTTGTTCCAAGACGTCTCCGTCCAGGCCGGCCGCCAGGACCGCATCGGCCTGGTCGGACCGAATGGCGCGGGCAAATCCACCCTGTTCTCCATGATTCTCCAAACCGAGTCCCCCGATGCCGGCTCCATTACGCTGGAGAAAAATGCCACCGTCGGCCATTTGCCCCAGGAAACCGCGCCCGCCGGGGATGAAACCGTTTTGGAACTGGCCACCGCCATCACCCCGGAAATTGTGGACTTGCAGAAGAAAATCAAAGCCGCCGAGTCGGAACATAGCGCCGCCCACCAGGAGATTGATTACCACGACAACATCCACGCCCGCTACGATCAATTGGGCGGCTACCAACTCGAACCCCGGGCCAAGCAAATCCTCGCCGGCTTGAGTTTCCGCGAAAAGGATTTCCATCGTCCCTTGCGCGAGATGAGCGGCGGCTGGGTCATGCGCGCCCATCTCGCCCGCCTCCTGGTCCAGTCGCCCGACTTGTTGATGCTGGACGAGCCGACCAACCACCTCGATTTGGATTCCTTGCAATGGTTCCAGGAATACCTGCGCCAGTATCCCGGCGCCATCCTCCTCATTTCCCACGACCGCGCTTTTCTCAATCAATTGACCAACCAGATCTGGGAACTGCGCCAGCGCAAATTGATCCGTTACCGCGGCAACTATGACGATTACCTGGTGCAACGCCTGGCCGCCGAAGTCCAGCGGCTCGCCGCCTATAAAAACCAGCAGCGCGAAATCGCCCATCACATGGAATTCGTCGAGCGTTTTCGCGCCAAGGCCAGCAAAGCCGCCCAGGCCCAGAGCAAGCTTAAACAGGTCGAGCGCATGGAAAAAATCGAAGCTCCGGACAGCGGCGAGCAACACATCAAATTCCGCTTTCCCCAACCCCAGCGCAGCGGCTTGAAGGTCATTACGCTCAAGGACATTCACCACGCCTACGGCCAAAACGTCATTTACCGCGGCATGGATTTTCAGGCCGAACGCGGCCAGCGCACCGTGCTGGTCGGCCCCAATGGCGCGGGCAAATCCACCCTCCTGAAAATCCTGGCCGGGGTGGTCCATCCCCAGAAAGGGGTGCGCGAACTGGGGCACAACACCAGGGCCGGCTACTATTCCCAATATCGTGTTGACATGCTCCAGCCCGGCCGCACCGTGCTGGAGGAGGCCCTCGACACCCCCGAGCGCATGACCGAAGAATCCATCCGCACCCTGCTGGGCGCGTTTCTCTTTCGCGGCGACGACGTTTTCAAAAAGATCACCGTCCTGAGCGGCGGAGAAAAGAGCCGGCTCGCCCTGGTCAAGCTCCTGCTCCATCCCCCCAACCTGCTTCTCATGGACGAGCCGACCACCCACCTGGACATTCCCAGTATTGATGCGTTGCTGGAGGCCTTGCGCCAATTCACCGGCACGCTCATTTTTATCAGCCACGACGTTTATTTCATCCGCCAACTCAGCAACCACGTCGTGCGCGTGGACGCGGGCCGGCTGACCCATTTTCCCGGCGGCTATCAATACTATTTGGACAAAACCGCCGCCGCCTCCCCGCAGGCCGGAGCGGTGCCGGGCCAAAAGGCCGCGGCAGCAGGACCGGCGGACAAGACCGGCCGCAAAGGACAGAAGCGGATCGAAGCCGAACAACGCCAGGCCCGCTCCGGCGAGCGCAAGGCCCGCCAGAAGCTCGTGGCGGAACTGGAGGCGGAAATCTTCAAGCTGGAAACCCGCCAAAAGGAATTGACTGCCGCATTGGAAACCCCGGAGGTGTATCGGCAGCTGGGCCAGGCCATGAGCCTGAACCACGAGTGGACCGCAAACTCCACCCGTCTGGAGCAGCTCGCCCGGCAATGGGAGCAAGCCGCGGAGCAGACCTTGGCGGTGGAGTGATGGCGCGATGGAATCTGGCTCAAGTGGCAAGGCCATTTTGCCGATGTTAAATTACTGGCTCTCAGTCTTTTACGTCATGTTAAAGTGGAAACCATTGAGCATGGAGAATGGCACCTGTTCCCGGCAAAAGGCGACATTGTTGGCGGCGGCATTGTTGCTGGCGGCCCCTCTGTGCCCGGCGGCGGACCACACCCCGGCCAGCGCCGTCGTCCCGGTTTCCATTCCCCGCCCCGTTCTCACCAACGCCATCCAGGTGCTGGAATTGCCAGCCGATCAGCTCGCCCTGTCCAACCATGTCAAGCTGCGCGGAGTCATGACGTTCGTGGACCCGCATGCCAGTTACGGCTTCGTGCAGGATGAAACGGCCGGGGCGGCGGTGTTTTGGACCAACCGCCAGCCTCCCGCTTCCGCCGGACAATGGGTGGAAATCGAAGGGAAAGTGGATGCGAATGTTTACGCCCCCACCATCAGCCAGCCGGTTTTCCACCAAATCGGGCCGGGCGAGTATCCCAAGCCGCTCAAGGTTTCCTTCCCCGATTTGTGGGCCGGACGCGCCGATTGCCAATGGGTCGAGGTGGATGGGCTGGTTCGTTCGGCCACGATGATGACCAATGATTTCCTGGTTTTGGAGGTCGCCATCGGCCGGCGGCAGAAACTGAAGGTTTCGATTTTCTCGCCAAAGAAACTGGAGGCGGCCGGCTGGGTCAATTCGCGCGTCCGCATCCAGGGAGTGGCCTGTGGATCCTTCAACAGCAAACAGCAATTTGTCACCGCGGAATTGCTCGTGCCCTCCGTTGACCAAGTCACCACGCTGGTGCCGGCGCGTTCAGATCCCTATTCCCTGCCCGTCACCTCCCTGGCTTCCTTGGGGCATAAGGCGGAAAAACGGCCGGGCGAGCAAATTCATATCCAGGGGGTGGTGACGCTGCTGGTGCCGGGGGAGGCTCTGTTTGTGCGCGAGGGAACCAACAGCATGGAGGTGCGGACCTCGGAGATGGGCGGGGTCAAACCGGGGGACCAAGTGGATGTCGTCGGCTTTTATGAAAAAACGGACCACGCGCTGATCATAGAGGACGGGAGTTTTCGCCGCCTGGCCGCAGGACCGCCGCCGATGCCTTTGGCGGTGACCATGGATGAAATTGCCAGTGGCCGCATTGACGCGGAGTTGGTGACGATTCCAGCGGTGGTGCTGGAATGGCGGCATGGGCCTTCCGAGCGGATCATCATGTTGCAGGGCACCGACAATGTCATCTTCAAAGCGCGGCTGAACAATACCAGGAACATCGAGGAATATCCTGTGGGCAGCCGTCTCCAGGCCACCGGCGTCTGCCTGATCGAAGTGGATCAGAATCTGGACGTGCGCTCCTTTGAATTGCGCCTGCGCTCCGCCGCCGATCTGGTGCTCTTGGAGCGCGCGGCCTGGTGGACGCCAACCCGCGTGCTTCGGCTGCTGGGCGCCTTGGTGGCGGGGGCGGCCATGACCTTGGGGTGGGTCGGAGTGTTGAAGCGCGCCAATGCCCGCCTGGAGCGGCGCGTGGCCGAACGCACCGAGGAACTGGGGCGCAGCGAAGAGCGTTTTCGCAACCTCGCCGCCTGTCTGCCGGTGGGGGTGGTTGAATCGGACCCTCGCGGCCTCTGCACTTACATGAACCCCCGCGGGACGGAAATCTCGGGCCGGCCTGTGGGAGGGCAGCGCAACTGGGCCTGGACCGAGGCGGTTCATCCAGACGACCGCGCCGGGGTGGCACGGTCCTGGTCGGAGGCGGCGGCGGCCGGGAAGGCCTGGTCCTCGGAGTTCCGTCTGTTGCGGCCGAACGGTCAAACCTGCTGGGTCAATTGTCTGGCGTCGCCGCGCCTGGGCAGTCCGGGGAAGATCGCGGGCTACGTCGCCACCTTTGCCGATATTACCCAGCGCAAACAGAGCGAGGCCGCGTTGGAGGAAGCCCACAAACAGTTGGTGCTCAGTTCCCGGCTGGCCGGGATGGCGGAAGTGGCCACCAGCGTGTTGCACAACGTCGGCAACGTCCTGACCAGCGTCAACATCTCCAGCAGCCTGATCATGAACAGGGTCCGCAATTCCAAGGTGGCAAACCTGGGCAAGGCGGCCGCGCTGATCCAGGATCATGCCGATGATTTGCCCGCCTTTTTCGCCCAAGATCCCAAAGGCACCCAGTTGCCCGGTTATCTCAGCGCCCTGTCCGGCTTGCTCATTCGCGACCACGCCGAAATGCTGGAGGAACTGGAGCTGCTGAGCCGGAACATTGAGCACATCAACGAAATTGTGGCCATGCAGCAAAATCACGGCAAGGTCGCCGGCCTGCTGGAGGAGTTGCCGGTGGACAGCCTGGTGGAGGATGCCTTGCGCATGAATCTGGGCGGGTTGGAACGGCACGGCATCCAGGTGGTGCGCGATTATGGCCGGGTGCCCGCCATTCAGGTGGACAAACACAAAGTCTTGCAAATCCTGGTCAATCTGATCGGCAACGCCAAATATGCCTGCACCGAGGGCGGCCCGGCCCGCAAGCGGATCATCCTGCGCGTGGGCCTGAACGGCCACAATCGCGTGAAAATTTCCGTTATTGATAACGGCATCGGCATCCCGCGCCAAAATCTCACCCAGATCTTCGCCCACGGCTTTACCACCCGCAAGGACGGCCACGGCTTTGGCCTGCACAGCGGCGCCCTGGCCGCCAAGGAACTGGGCGGCGCCCTGCTGGTCCACAGCGACGGCCCCGGCCAGGGCGCCGTTTTCACCCTCGAACTCCCCCTCCAGCCCGCCCCTTCGCACCATAATTGATTGGCGGCGCGGCCTCCCCGCCGCTTCTGTCAATACTTAAAACAAACCGGCGGCGGTTTGACTCCGGATGGCGCCCGACTCCCGCCCGAATTCAGGAGGTCGGCGCGAGGTTTTCGGCGACATGGGTGCGGTAGGCCTTGAAGGCGGGCACGACCCCGGCCAGCGCGCCCAGGGTGATGAGGGCCGCCGGCGCCCAGAGCATGACCGGGTTGAATTTGTAGGGGTCCAGGACAATGCCGGTCTCGTTGCGGATGACGGTGGCGGCGCCGGTCATGATAATCGCGTAAAAGAGGAAGGCCACGATCATGCCGAGGGTGGCGATGGCGGCGGCTTCCAAAAGGATGACGCTGAAAATGACGCGCCGCCGCGCGCCCAGGGCGCGGAGAATGGCGATTTCCCGGCGGCGCTCGTTCATGGAGTTGTAAATGCTGGCCAGGATGGAGCCGGTCGCGACCAGCGCGACCAGATAGGAAACCAGGGCCAGCACTTTGTCGAACCAGCCGATCTTGTCGAACAACTCCGACATGATCTTGCCAATGGGCCAGGCAAAGGTCAGGCGGTTGCCTTGTTTGTTATACATCTGGTCCAGATTGATGCCCGTCATCGGGTTGCTCGTTTTTAGTTTGACAAGGACGGCGCTCACGTCCGTCGCCGCCTTGGGGTCGTGTCCGGGCATCTTCTGCAGTCCGGCCAGGGGAATCCAGATCACGCGGTCGGCGGGGGTGTTGGAGGGTTTGAGGACGGCGACCACCGTGAAAGTCGCGGCATGTTGCTGTTTTTCATCGTAAATCAGGCCGTGAAAAGGATGGAATTCGTCGCCCGGCTTAAGCCCCAGCTTGTGCGCGACAAAACTCCCCACCACCGCCTCCCGCCGGCCGGCGTCAAAGAAGCTGTCGCCTTCCGCCAGCTCGTAATGCCTGCCCGGGGCGTATTCCACCTTCTCGAACAGCTCCGGCAGGGTTCCCACCAGCCGGTAGCCTTTATAGTTGTCACCCACCGCCAGGGGAATGGCCAGCTCCACAAAACGGTTGCTTTTGATGTCCATGTAATCCTGCCACGCCAGGTTGCCGGGGGAGGCTTCCAGATGGAAAATGGCGTTGAGGACCAGTTGCAGCTTGGAGCCGCGCGCCCCCAGCACCGCGTCAAATCCCCCGTTCACGCCGGTGAAGGTGGCGTGGGATTGTTGCTTGACTGTCCAAACCGACATCAGCAGCCCCCCGGCCAGGGCGATGGAAAGGGCCGTAATAATGGTTGACAGCGCGTGCTGGCGCAGGCTGCGCAACACAATCAGCCAAAGCGTCATTTCCTGCCCTCCGGCTGGGCGGCGCCCTGGTTGATCAGGTGCAGGGGTTGGACGGTCTCGAACTGGCCGAGCACTTCGCGGTCGTGGCTGACCAGGAGCAGGGCGGCGCCGTTTTCGCGGCAGGCTTCGCGGATGAGAGCGAGGGATTCGGTCGCGGTCTTGTGGTCGAGGTTGCCGGTCGGTTCGTCGGCCAGCACCAGCTTGGGGCGGTTGGCCAGGGCGCGGGCCACCGCCACCCGCTGCTGTTGGCCGGTGGAAAGCTGGCGGGGATAATGTTTCAGCCGCTGGTCCAACCCCACCCGCGACAGGAGCGACCGGGCGAATTCCCGGTCCACACCCGGCCCAAAGGACATCCCCAAAAGAACATTTTCCAGGCAGGTATAGCCTTGCAACAGATTGAAGGTCTGAAAAATGTAACCGATGGTCGTGGCGCGCAGCCGGTCGCGCGCCGGTTCGCTCAGGGCGGACATCTCGCGCCCGGCCAGCAGGATGGAGCCGGAATCGGGCTTGAGAATGCCGGCGATGAGATGGAGCAGGGTGGTCTTGCCCGAACCGCTTTCCCCGCTGAGCGCCACCTGCGCCCGGTCCGCCATGCTAAACGAGGGCACGTCCACCACGGCGTGGATGTCGCCATCGGGGGTGACGAAGGATTTCTTAAGTTGCGTGATTTCCAGCAGCGTCATGGGAAATGAAGAATGCAAAATGCAGAATGCAAAATGAAGAAAGGCCCTCCTGCCGCCACGGCCCTGGCGCGGCCTTGGTGACAGCGGAGCTGCGTGCGGAGTTGCGTAACCTCATAATCTTGAGCAACCTGACAACGCAGTAAGCCAAACGGCGTCGGCGGAAACAAGGTCTTTCTCCGTTCGTATGGAGTGCGGCGGCTTGCCGCCGCCTTCGAAAAGCGGGAGCAAGCTCCCGCACTCCACAGGCAAAGGCGCGATCCGGCCCATTTTGCCATTTCGATGGAAGGGTTCATCGCCGCTAAAAGGCGCAAAGGAACGCAAACTGGGAACATAAAAAAACACCTTGATTTACATTGATTTACCTTGATTGACCCTGATTGGAAACGACCGCTTTTGGATTGTAAATTCTTCATGGACAGGCATTTCGGTAGATTTGGCACGAAAATGCTCAAGCAGCCCCGCGCGGCAAGCCGCAACCAGAGAAATTGAACCACGGATTTCACGGATTTCACGGATAAAGCAGACCTTTTAACGGTCAACCCCGAAAGCTTTCGGGGCAAGAGTCGGCAAGTCGCCGAGTCGCCAAGCTGGAAAAAGCTCTTTGCGCCTTCGCGCCCTTGCGACTTTGCGTTAAAAATAGCACGATTAGGGATGATTGGGCAGGGGAGGGGGGGTATGGGGTTGGAATTGCTTGAATTTACTTGAATTTGGTTGAATTTGCTTGAATACGATTTCCTGACTTTATCGCTACAGTTGAAGGCTTCTTTGGTGAGGGCAGGAGAAGGGCCAAAGGAGGAGTGTTTACCGCGCAAGACGTGGCAACAATACTGCAATCGGGGAATCCCGTGTTGGTCCCGCCGCCGCCGCCTGGCTGTGCCTGCCCTGCCCATGCTCACTTGTCCAAGATTAGCAGTTATATTGGCTTTGTCAACGGCCATTTGCGTTTTTTTCTGGCATCCTCCTTCGCGGGGCCTTCCACCTCCGCAGGGCCTACGGCGGACAGGACGGAGGACAGGAAATCATGCGGGGAAACCAGAATCATGGCGGGACAGAATCATGGGGGCAAAGTCAGGGGAATGTTTGTCAGGGGAATAGGCGAATTCTGACGGGATGCGTCAGTCATGGGCGGTCCGGGAAAGGCGGGAGAGCACTCCGCCCTATGCGCCGTAGGCTTGGCGAAGGCGCATGACCGCCGTCGGGCATCGGCCGGAGGGAGCAACGTCGCAACGCCGTCGTGCGGCGGGCAGGAGACTGCCCGCCCTACCGCCCGAGACGGACGCCTTACGATTATTCTGGCAAATGGGCAGCCCGGCAGGCCGCCGCGCTGGAATTGAACCACGGACCTGCCGCGACGGGCGCGAGCACGGCGGGTTGCAGGGATCACACGGATTTTCATGGATTTGCCTTGCGCTGGGGCCCGCGGCACGCGGGGGCGCGCGCGCTCCCCGCAAGCAGGACGTAGCGGCCTTGCGCCACTGGCGCAACGCTGCACGCAGACCGCGACGGGTGCAAAAAGCAGCGTTTTGGCGGCGGTCACAGACCGCCGCTACAGGGGAGGCGGCGGGGGATGGTTGCCCGAATATGCCGACCCATACGGGGCTTGGGGGGTTTTGGTTTTGGGGTTCTACAAAGATTTCGCGCCTACGGGGCTGGGGCGCGGGGACGGGCGCCTCAATGCAACGCGGTCTTGTCGAAGGCGGGCGATGCGGTTAGGGTTGCGCCCATGACAAATCGTTTCATGTTGAGAATTGTTGTCTGTCTCGTCGCGCTGGCTTGCGGAACAGACATTAAGGCCGGGGCCGCCGGAATGGCGGCGGAAAAGAATGTGACGCGCTCCACGCTCTCCAACGGCTTGAGCGTCATCATCGTGCAAAACCCGCTCGCGCCGGTGGTCACGACGGTCATCAATTATAAAGTCGGCTCGGACGAGTGCCCGGCCGATTTTCCCGGCATGGCTCATGCGGCGGAACACATGATGTTTCGCGGCAGCCCGGGATTGTCGGCGGATCAACTGGCCGACGTGACGGCGGGGTTGGGCGGGGAGTTCGACGCCGACACGCAGCAGGCCATCACGCAGTATTTTTTCACCGCGCCGGCGGAGGATTTGGAGGTGGCGCTGCGCCTCGAGGCGATCCGGATGCGGGGGATGTTGAGCACGGAGGCCCTGTGGGACAAGGAGCGGGGCGCGATTGAACAGGAAGTGGCGCAGGATTTGTCGAACCCGGAATACGTTTTCGAAATGAAGCTGTTGCAGTCCATGTTCAAGGGAACGCCCTACGAGCATGACGCCCTGGGCACGCGGCCTTCCTTTGATAAAACGACCGGGGCCATGCTGAGACAGTTTCACCAAACCTGGTATGCGCCCAACAACGCCATACTCGTCATCGCCGGCGACGTGGAGCCGGCCCGGGCGCTGGCGCAGGTGAAGAAGTTCTTTGGCGGCATTCCGCCGGCCAAACTGCCGCCGCGACCGGAGTTTTCCTTTCAACCGGTGCTGGCGGAGACCCAGAAACTGGATACCGATCTGCCGTATGGACTGGTGGCGCTGACCTTCCGTTTCCCCGGCTCGGAGAGTCCAGAATACGCGGCGGCGCAAATTCTGGCCGACGTTTTAAGCAGCCAGCGCGGCAAGCTTTATGGCCTGGTGCCGGAAGGCAAGGCGCTGTTCGCCGGGTTTTCCTACGAAGGGATGCAGAAGGCGGGCCTGGGCTACGCCGTGGCGGCCTTTCCGGCGGGAGCCGATTCCGCGCTGCTGGTGGAACAAGTGCGCGCCATTCTCGCGGCGGAAATCACCAACGGCGTGATGGCGGATTTGGTCGAGGCGGCCAAACGCCGGGAAATCGCCACGGCGGAATTTCAGAAGAATTCAGTGTCGGGGCTGGCCATGACGTGGTCCCAGGCGGTGGCGGCCGAAGGGCGGCAATCGCCGGAGGAGGACATCGAGGCGATGCGGCGGGTCAGCGTGGAGGAGGTCAACCGCCTGGCCAAATCGTGCCTTAATTTTGATCAGTCAATAACAGCGATATTGACGCCGCAGTCTTCCGGCAAGCCGATTTCCTCCAAGAGCTTCGGCGGGAAGGAATCCTTCGGCTCGTCCAAGGCGAGCGGGGCCAGTCTGCCGTCGTGGGCGCGGAATGCCACGCAACGGCTCGCCATTCCCGCCTCCACCTTGCATCCGGCGGACACGACGCTGCCCAACGGGATCAGGCTGATCGTGCAAACCGAGTCCATCAGCGACACGGTCAGTGTTTATGGCCGTGTCAAGACTAATGCGAAGATGGAGGCGCCGGAGGGAAAGGACGGGGTGGATCAGGCCCTGGGGCAGCTTCTTTCCTACGGCACCACCACGCTGGACCGGCTGGCTTTCCAAAAAGCCCTGGACGACATCGGCGCGAACGAAACGCCCGGCGACGATTTTTCCTTGCAGGTGCTGGCCGGCCAATTCGAGCGCGGCGTGGAGTTGCTGGCCGAAAATGAGATTTCCCCGGCCCTGCCGGAGGAGGATTTCAAGATCCTTCAGCCCCAACTGGCCGCCGCCGTCGCCGGCGAACTGCAAAGTCCCGACCATCTGGCGGGGCGCGCCCTGCGGGCGGCCTTGTTTCCCCAGACCGATCCGGCACAGCGCGAGACCACGCCCGAGACGGTCAAGGCGCTGACCATACAGGACGTGCGGGATTATCACGAAAAAGTTTTCCGGCCCGATCTCACCACCCTGGTCGTCATCGGCAACGTCACGCCGGAAAAGGCCCAGGCTGTCATATCTAAATACTTTGGCGGCTGGCGGGCGGCGGGGCCCAAACCCAACACCCTGTTCCCGCCGGCCCCGGCCAATGCCACCGCCACGACGGATGTCCCTGACGCCAGCCGTGTGCAGGACAAAACCACCCTGGCCGAAACCCTGGGCGTCACCCGCACCAATGCGGACTACTACGCCCTGGACCTGGGCAATCATGTGCTGGGCGGGGCGTTTTACGCCTCGCGCTTATACCGGGACCTGCGCGAGAAGAGCGGCCTGGTCTATTTTGTGTCCTCCTCTTTTAACCTCGGTTTGACGCGCGGGGTTTATCAGGTGGAGTATGCCTGCGATCCGCCCAACGTGGCCAAAGCCCGGGCCATGATCGTGAGCAACCTCAAGCAGATCAGCGCCAAAAATGTCACCGCCCATGAGCTGCGCCAGGCCCAGGTGCTGCTGCTGCGCGACATTCCTCTTTCCGAATCCAGCGTGGACCGTGTCGCCGCCGGCTGGCTGTCCCGCTCCATTCTGGACCTGCCGCTGGACGAGCCGACGCTGGCGGCGCGGCGTTATGTCAAGCTCTCGGCCAGGGATGTCCGGGCCGCCTTCGCCAAATGGCTGCGCCCGGATAACCTGGTGGAAATTACCCAGGGACCGGCCCCGCAATAGGACGGCAGATGCGATGAACTGGTTTGCCTGCGGTAGTTACAATATTCTTTAAAATGCTTTAATCACTTTAAAAAATGAGACTCCCCCGCATTGCCAAATACTCAATGCGGGGGAGTCTCATTTTACCAAGGGACTTAAATCTGTCGAGAAAAAAGATTCAAGCGTTTCCAATGAGACTGGAGCCGGAACGCCTCGTCAGCATGCGATGAACTGGTTTGCCGCGTGCGGCTACAGTTTTAATTAAACCGCTCTGGCATTCTGCATTTTGCATTCTGCATTTCTTCCACCACTCCATCACTCCATCACTCCAATAATGAATCCATCCGCCTTTCCTGCGGGTTCTGACCCGCGCATTGCATTTCGCCGGCAATTGGCACAGACTCTTTGACCATGAAAACTCCGGCGGAATTATTTTCACTGGACGGCAAAGTCGCCGTAGTCATCGGCGGCACTGGAGAATTGTGCGGCGCCATCGCCGCCACCTTCGCCAAAGCCGGCGCCTTCGTTGTGCTCGCCGGCCGCGATGCCCGGAAAGCCCGGGAGCGCATGGACCAGATCGCCGCCGACGGCGGGCGATCGGACTTTCTGGCCTGCGACACCACTTCCAAGGCCGGCCTGGAAAAATTGCTGGGCGACACCCTGGCCAAAGCGGGCCGCGTGGACATTCTGGTCAACGGCGCCGGCGTCAATTCCGCCACCCCCTTTCTCGACATCGCCGAGGCGGAGCTGGATCGCATCCTGGCCGTCAACTTCAAGGGCCTTTTTCTCGCCTGCCAGGTCTTCGGCCAATACATGGCCGGACGCGGCTCCGGCAGCATTATCAATGTCGGCTCGGCCTCGGGACTCACCCCGCTGTCGCGCGTCTTCACTTACTCGGCCTCCAAGGCGGCGGTGCATAATCTTTCCAAGAATCTGGCCCGGGAATGGGCGGCCCGGGGTGTGCGCGTCAACATCCTCGTGCCGGGCTTTTTTCCCGCCGAACAGAACCGCAAGGTGCTCAGCCCGGACCGCGTGGCGGCGATCATGGCCAAAACGCCCATGGCCCGGTTCGGCCGGCCGGCGGAACTGGCCGGGGCGGCCCTGCTCCTGGCCTCGGAGGCCGGCAGCTTCATCACCGGCGCTGAAATTATTGTTGACGGAGGGTTTGCCGCCATGTCCATTTGACGCTTTGACGATATGAAGTTTTGCGACAGGAATTTTTTGCTCTCCAACCCGGTGGCGCGGGAGCTTTACCACGGCACGGCCGCGGCCCGGCCGATCATTGATTATCATTGCCATCTTTGCCCGCGCGACCTGGCGGAGGACCGCCGCTTCAAAAATCTCCACGAACCCTGGCTGGAGGGCGACCATTACAAATGGCGCGCCATGCGGGCCGACGGCGTGCCGGAACGGCTCATCACCGGCCGGGACTCCACTCCCCGCGAAAGATTCCAGGCCTGGGCCGCCACCGTGCCCCACACCCTGCGCAACCCGCTCTTCCTTTGGACCCACCTGGAATTGCGCCGCTATTTCGGCATCCAAACCTTGCTGGACGAATCCACCGCCCAGGACGTGTGGGACGAGGCCAACCGCCTCCTGGCCCGGCCGGGCTGGTCGGCGCGCGGGCTGGTCGAGCGGATGAACGTCGAAATAATATGCACGACAGATGATCCCGCCGATTCCCTCGAACACCACCAGGCCATCGCCCGGTCCCGCTGGCGCGTCAAGGTCCTTCCCGCCTTCCGCCCGGACAACGCCCTGCGCGTCGCCCAGCCCGAACGCTTCAAGCCCTGGACCCGGCACCTCAGCCAGGCGGCGGGCGCGGGCGCGGACACCTTCCAGGGTTTTCTCAAGGCCCTGGGCCAGAGGCACGCCTTTTTCCATGCCGCGGGCGGGCGCTTGTCCGATCATGGCCTCAACCGGATGCCCGCGCTGGATTGCACGGAAAAAAAAGCCGCCGCCATTTTTTCCGCGGCCCTCAGGGGCCGGGCGGCGGGGCCGGCGGACGCCGAGCGGTTTGCCTCCTTCATGATGGAATTCTTCGGCGCGCTCGACGCGGAAAAGGGCTGGACCAAACAGCTTCACCTTGGCGCTTACCGCGACCCGAACACCCGCATGGCCGCGCTTCTGGGCGCCGACACCGGCTGCGACGCCATCGGCGATTTTCCGCAGGCCGCCGGGCTGGTCCGCTACCTGGACCGCTTGAACAGCCGCAACCAACTCCCCAAAACCATTATCTACAATCTCAATCCTGCCGACACCCATTTGTTCGCCGCCATGCCTGGCAGCTTTCAGGACGGCTCCATTCCGGGCAAGCTGCAGTATGGGCCGGCTTGGTGGTTCCTCGACCAGGAGGACGGCATCCGCGCCCAACTGAACGCACTGTCAAACCTGGGATTGCTCAGCCGTTTCGTCGGCATGCTGACCGACTCGCGCTCTTTCCTCTCCTATCCCCGCCACGAGTATTTCCGCCGCATCCTCTGCGACCTGCTCGGCGCCGATGTCGCCGGCGGACGCCTGCCCGACCGCCGTGAATGGCTGAAGGATCTTGTCGCGGACGTTTGTTACCGCAACGCCAAAAATTATTTCAAATTTCCCTCATAGGAGACAGTGCTTCCTGGATGAGTCCAAATCGGTGGGGTGAGTCTTGGAATCTCCCCACCGTCACACCGCCGATGCTCAAGACGGAGAATTGCAAAACGACAAAAGGATGCGCCCACGGAACCAGATTCCTCAGTTTTGGCGGTCCGTTTTGCGTTGTCACCGTCCCGGCCATCTTTAAACTCGTTCCCATGAACAACTCCGCATCCCTCGGAAAATTCTCTTTCGGCATGGGCGACCGCTTTGCCCATCAGGCCGGGGCGCAACTGCAAGCCGTCATCATGGCCGCCGAGCAAGGCGTCGAAGTCACACCGGTTTGGAACAAATCCAACCGCGAACACCTCATCGTCGGTTCCAAGCCCGCCAGCGTCCGCGCCGCCGCGGAAAAAGCCGTCGCCCAACTCGGCTGGAAAAAACCGTGGCATGTGGACGCCGACCACATCCGGCTGGACACGGTGGACGCCTTTCTCGACTCCTCGGACTTTTTCACCATTGACGTCGCCGATTCCATTGGCCGGCCCGCGCCGGAAGCCGCCGTGCGGACCTTTCTGGACCGTCATGGCGAACTGGCCGGCCGCTTGGAAATCCCCGGCATCCAACGGTCCTTTGAGCTTGATCGCGCCGAAGTCTCCCGCGTGGCCGGCCATTATCTTTGCGCCGTGCAAGAGGCGGGGAGGATTTTCCGGCATATCGCCCGGGCCAAGGGCGCGGGAAATTTTATCGCCGAAGTTTCCATGGACGAGACCGGCAGCGCTCAGACCCCGCCCGAACTGCTCATCATTCTGGCGGCCATGGCGGATGAAAAAATCGCGCTGCAAACCATCGCCCCCAAATTCACCGGCCGCTTCAACAAGGGCGTGGATTACGTCGGCGATGTCGCCCAGTTCCAGCGCGAGTTCAGAGAAGACCTCGCCGTTATCGCCTTTGCCGTGAAAAAATATGGGCTGCCGCAAAGCCTCAAACTCAGCGTCCATTCCGGCAGCGACAAATTCTCCCTCTACCAGCCCATCCGCCGCGCCCTGGCCCAATTCAACGCCGGCCTCCACCTCAAAACCGCCGGCACAACCTGGCTGGAAGAATTGATCGGCCTGGCCGAAGCCGGCGGCGACGGCCTCGCCCTCGCCCGGGAAATCTACGCGCAGGCCCTCGATCACCGCGCCGAATTATGCGCCCCTTACGCCTCCGTCATTGACATTGACCCCGCCAAACTGCCGGCCAAGGAACAAGTCGCCCGCTGGACCTCCGCCCAATACGCCGCCGCGCTGCGTCACGACCCGCGCTGTCCGGAATTCAACCCGCACCTCCGCCAGTTGCTGCATGTCGGCTACAAAATCGCCGCCCAACAAGGCCCGCGCTACCTGAACATGCTCGACGCCTGCGCCGAGACCGTCGCCCGCAACGTCACCCAAAACCTCTTCCAAAGCCATCTCAAACCCCTCCTGCTCGATTGAAAAGCACCCCCCGTTAAAGACAGCAACGAGACTTCTTTAAAGCCAGAACACGGTTTTTGTATTGCAAGATTCGCCGGCCAGTGGCGTATTGGTTGGTGGGACGACTTGGTCCGGTTGCCAGGTTGACCAGTTATGAACGAGGAGCCGGAAAGGCTCCCAAACGGAAGCATTTTTATGAAAACAAACGGTACACCGAATTGTCAGAAAAGAATGGCCGCCGCCGCGGTCTGCCTCGCCATCGGCTGGCTTTGCTGGAGCGGGCAGGGGGTGGGGCGCGCGCAAACGGCCCCGGCCAACCTTTCGCCGGCCTTGCTGGATGTGGTGAAATTGGCCCAGGCCCACCTGCCGGAGGATATTATCATAGCGCAAATCAAAAACTCCGGTGCGACTTACTCCTTGAGCGCCGACGACATTCTCTATCTCAACAGCCAGGGCGTCTCGGCCAATGTCATCTCTTTGTTGCAACAGATGAGGCCGGCCGCGCCCCCGGCCTACGCCGGGCCTGTGCCCGCGCCGCTGCCCTCCACCCCAGCCCCGCCGCCGTACGGCATGCCGGCGCCGGCTCCGGCCGTGCCGCCGGAAGCGTACGTGCCGCCCGTCGCGCCGCCGGGGTCGGACATCAATCTGAATTATTTTCAGGCTCAACTCGGGCCTTTCGGTAATTGGTATGATGTGCCGCCTTACGGCCCGGTTTGGAGGCCGAACGATGAAATCCAATTCCCAGGATGGCGGCCTTACTTCAATGAGGGTTACTGGCAATACACCGATGCGGGATGGTTTTGGCATTCCGACGCTCCTTATGGGGACATCGTGTTTCATTATGGCCGGTGGATGCGGGATTTTCGCTACGGCTGGGTCTGGGTTCCCGGCTACGATTGGGCTCCGGCTTGGGTTTCCTGGCGGCATGCCGAAGGCTTTGCCGGTTGGGCGCCATTGCCCCCCGCCGCCCGCTTTGAAGTAGGCGTCGGTTTGATGTTTCGCGGCGGCTTGGCGGTGGATGTGGATTTCGGCCTGGTGCCCGATGACTACGTCTTTATCGGTTACGACCATTTCTGGGGCCATGATTACCGGCCGTTCCTGCTCCCGCGGGAGCGGATGGGGGTGGTGTTTCGCGGCAGTCTGGTTATGAATTATCACCGGATTGTGGAAGGCCGGCTGGTCTTTGATGGCTTGGGCCGCGACCGTGTTGCCGCTTTCTCCCACCATGCCGTGGTGGTGGATAAAATCGCGATCCGCGATCCGCGCATTGAACGGGGACGGGAACTGGAGAGAACCCACGCCATTGAAAGGGTCAAGGAAATCCAGTCGCGCCCCGCCAGCGATCCGCTGCGCAAGAGCCTCGAAGGCCGCGATGCGCCCCGCCGGCCTGACGAGGTGCGGAGAGGCGGGCCAGCCCCTGCCGCCGGGCCGGAACGCGGCGGCCCCGGGATGCGCGGAGGGCCGGAAGCCGGTACGCGAGGAGAGGCTGGAGGCAGGGACGCAAAAGATGCCAAAGACTCCAAGGACGCGCCGGGTGGCAGGAGCGACCGGTGAGGGCGGTTTGGCGGGATGAAAATTTTGGCGTTGAAAAGGTTGCCGCGCTGGCGCAGGCCGCGCGGCAACTTTGCTCTTTGCACTGGGCGCTTTCAACTTTAGACTGCGCTCATGCCTCGCAAAGACGCAGCGCGCCCGCACCAGCATGGAATCAATGATGTCATCGGCATCGTGTTGTGTTTGACAGGCCTTTTGTTGTTGTGCGCCTTGCTTTCCTATGATCCCAGAGACCTTCCGGTCAATCACACCGCCACCAATAATCCGCTGAATAACTTGATTGGAATAGTTGGGGCGCGCCTGGGCCTCTGGCTGTTCTGGGCATTTGGGTTGACCGCATACATGGTTCCGGCCCTGCTGATGATGTTCGGCCTGGGCTATTTGATTGGGTTTCTTTCCTATTTGCAACAGCGCTGGATTTGGGGGGCGATTTTGCTCGTCTGCTGCATGGGGCTGTTGAGCATGTTCGAGAAGGGTCCCGGCCTCCAGTCCTGGGTCAATAAACACCTGGAAATTACCAGCAGCGGCGGTCTGGTCGGCCAGTTTTTCAACGATCACGGCCTGCGCTATGTTGGCAAGGTGGGAGGGACCATTGTTCTGGCGGGTTTGTACCTCATCAGCCTCCTCTACCTGACCAATTTTCAGCTCGGGCAATGGTGCCGCCAATGGTGGGCCATCCGCTTCGGTGGCGCTGCCGCCGCTGCCGCCGTTGCCAACGAGAGCGAACTCGAACGCCGCGCGCGTTTGCTGGAAAAGCAGGCGCGTCTGCTCCAGGAACAGTTGGATAAATCCGGCAAAGGCGCTGCTGCGTCCGGGCCGAGCGGATTGGGCGCCGACATGAAGCCGGTGCCGGAGCCGACCGTGCGCGATTTGAGTGTCCCCCAATCCAATCCGGCTGCGGCGCAGAAGAAAGCGAAGGAAAAGGAATCGCCCAAAGAGCCGGCGCCCGCGGACGAGGGCGTGGTTATTCCGGCGAAGGAAATTGCCGCGGCCACCACAGCGGACATTCTGGGCAAAGCCGCGGCAGTCGAGCCGCCCGCCAGGGAAAATGTCAAACCCCGGCCCGAAGCGGAGGCGGCGGCTGTCCCGGTCGCCGGGGCGCAAGCCGTGGCCGCCTTGGTTCCCGAAGACGCGGACGCGGCCTCCGCCCCGCCGCCGGCGGCCAAACCCAAACCCGTTCCGCGCAAGCCCAAGCCGATCGCCGTGGCCGCCGCCCCCAAAATCGGCAACTACCAGTTGCCGTCGCTGGACTTCCTGCAAAGCGCCGATGCCACGCTCAAGCCGACGGAGACGAAAGAGGAATTGATGGCCAATGCCCGTCTCATGCAGCAGACCCTGGCCCAGTTCGACATTGAGGTTTCCCCGGGCGACATCACCAAGGGTCCGACCATCACCCGCTACGAACTGCATCCCGCCCCGGGGGTGAAGCTGGAAAAAATCGTGGCCTTGAGCAACAACATCGCCGCCGCCCTCAAGGCCGAGCGCATCAACATTCTCGCCCCGGTGCCGGGCAAAAGTTCCGTCGGGGTGGAGGTGCCCAATGCCGTCAAAACCAAGGTCATCGTGCGGGACCTGTTCGAATCCGAGGAATGGCGCGCCACCAAAGCCCGCATTCCCGTGGCGCTGGGCAAGGACGTCTATGGATTGCCCATCATCGCCGACCTGTCGGAAATGCCCCACCTGCTCATCGCCGGCAGCACCGGCTCGGGCAAATCGGTTTGCATCAACGCCATCATCACTTCCCTCCTCTACCGCTTCCCGCCCGACAAACTCCGCTTTGTCATGATTGATCCCAAGGTGGTGGAACTCCAGCAATACAACGGTCTGCCCCATCTGGTCGTCCCGGTGGTGACCGACCCCAAGAAGGTCATCCTCGCCCTGCGGTGGGTCGTCAACGAAATGCTCAAACGCTACCAGATTTTTGCCAGGGTGGGCGTGCGCAACATCCGTTCCTTCAACGAACGGCCCAAGAATAAACCCCTGCCCCAGATCGAGCCGGAGCTGCCCCTCATGGCCAAAAAGGAAAAGGTCGAGGTCAGTTCGGATGGCTTCGCCGTGGAATTGGACGAAGAGATCGTGGTGCCGCGCGAGGAGGAAATCGTCATTCCCGATTACCTGAGCTACATTGTTGTTATTATTGACGAATTGGCGGACTTGATGCTGGTCGCCCCGGCCGACGTGGAAATGGCCATCGCCAAAATCACCCAGATGGCCCGCGCCGCCGGCATTCACTGCATCGTCGCCACCCAGCGGCCCAGCGTGGACGTCATCACCGGCGTCATCAAGGCCAACATCCCGGCCCGCATCGCTTTTCAGGTGGCGGCCAAGGTGGATTCGCGCACCATTTTGGACGCCATGGGCGCCGACAAACTGCTGGGCAAGGGCGACATGCTCTACCTGCCGCCCGGCTCGGCCAAATTGATCCGCGTGCAAGGCGCCTTGATCACGGACGGGGAACTGCAAAAGGTGGTGGAGTTCATCACCAGGCAGGGCAAGCCGACCTACGAAGTGGAGATTCATCAACAACTCCAGAAATCTGACGACGACCTGGACGACGGGAACGGGAGCAGCGGCGAGGATGAAGAACTCATCCAGCAGTGCATCGAGATCATCCGCAGCGAGCAGAAGGCGAGCGTCTCGCTCATGCAACGGCGCTTGCGCCTGGGTTACACCCGGGCCGCCCGCATCATGGATGAACTGGAACAGCGCGGCATCGTCGGTCCCAATAAGGGAGCCGAGCCGCGCGACATTCTGATTGATCTGGACGGCGCCGGCGCGGACGGAATTCCGCCACCGGCAAGCGACGAGGGACCCGCCTCCTGATCGTAAAACGACGATTCAACGGGCGTCGCTTTGCAAAATTGCGGGATCATCCACGACAGTGACGCTTTCATTACTGGATTGTCCGGCCAAGGCAAAAGGTGACAGGAGAAGGGAAGGGGACGCGAATCAGGAACCGAGGCGGAGAGGCGGGGGTGAGGGAGCAACGGGCGGTGCCAGTCGGCACGGGGTATCAGGCGGAGCGGAAGCGGTCGCAGAATTGGCGGCGGCGGTTCAGGCGCGGGGTGTTGCCGGAATAGGTTTCCATGGCCACGACCTTGAAAAGAATGGGGCTGCGCGGGCTGGGGAGATGCTCGACCGGGATTTTGCGGGGTTCGCCCGTTTGGTCGCGGTGCAGCTTGAGCAAGACGGTGAAATGGGCCGGCTTTGGAGGAGCAAAGTCAAAGGGCCGGAATGGCGGGGGCTGCTCCATGCTCAAATTGCGGCGTGTCTTTCTCATAACATTGTCAGGCAGATTCTTCTTTCGGGCGGGCGCTGGCCGAGAGGATGCCGAGGGTCGTTTTCAGAACTTCCCACTGCACCTTCAAATGCAGGATTTCGTCGCGCAACGCCTGGTTCTCCGCCCGGAGCTGGCTGAGAGGGTTGAGCGGCTTGGCGGTGGTTCCTTGCGGCTTGGCGGTGGTTCCTTGCGGCGTGGCGGGCGGGTATTTCCGCTTCCAGGTCCGCAGGTCGGCCGGACTGAGTCCCAATTCGGTGGAGACTTCTTCAAGGCTCCGACCGCTGTGGTGGAAGAAATGGGCGGCGGCTTGTTTGAAAGGTTCGTCGTACTGTTTGCGTTGTTCTAAGTTGTGTTCCATAAATTCGTCTCGTTTGCGTGAGGCCGTGTCTCTTTATCGGCCATTTTCAGCGTCCTGTTAATTATGCAAACTCATGTATTTCAGCATCCGGCGTGCCAGCGGGGAAGAATCTCATTTCTGGGTCTTGTGTGATTAGATTGCAGCTTCCGTGATGAGTTTTTCGATTGACCACGTTTCCGAGGCCAATTTCACCCCAACGGCAGGCGTACAGCCCAGTGTCGAATGGACCTTGCAAAAGTTGTAAGCGCATACAAATAAGGCAATTGCGTAACAATGGTTGTCGAAAGTCTTGGAATACCCCAAAGACAGCCGGGCAAACCGTTTATTGAAGTGTCTGACGGTCAAATTCTGCCTTTCGACATGGCTGGTGCAAATCCGGTCCCGGCGGGGGTTTCCTGTCTTAATTTTGATACTGACGCCCACAAACGGGGCAGGGGAATAGCGCCTCTTGGCTTCAATCAAGCCGGGGGTGGGGGCAAACTGTTTTACCATAACGGCATAGTCCGCCCGGTCTGAAATGCGCTGGCGAATCACTTCGGGATACGGTTTAAAGGAGTCTGTCGTGATCTGAGTTCGCCCCTCAAGTCGTTTGGCGAAATCGCCGATAAATATATCCGTGTTTTCGAGTGTCCGTTTGCCAGTGTGATAGCTGATAATGAACTTTTCACGGGCGGCAAGGGCCAAAAATGTGTATTGGTCTCCCTGCTCGCTTGCGTCTTGCGGAGCGTGCTTTTGGGCGCAATAGACCCTGGCCCACAGTTCGTCAATCTGAACGGCATCGGTTTTGATGTTGCGGGCGAGACGGTCATGCAACCGCTCGCAGCCCGCCCCAACTGTTTCCAGCACGTTTAAAACGGTGTGCGGGTCAACATCGCACACCCTGGCCGTTGATCTGACGCCAAGCCCTTCCGCCAACAGCGTGACGATTTGAACGACCTTTGCATGGTCAAGCCTGACACCCGCAAGGGGCTGGCCTTCTGAGGAGTATTTTCCACACCGGGTGCAAACGTACCGTTGCGCCGTCCCGTTACGATTTTTGAAGTGACCCGCCTTTTTCACCGGGCCAGAGCAGCAATGACAATTCAATTTGCCTTTCCGGGCAGGATGAAGTACTGTCAAGTCTGCATCTAACCGATGTGCGACTTGCGCGGCTTACCCTGCGCTTGTTGCGCCCTGTCGGTGTTATCAGCACCGGCGGGGCAGTTCTTTTAAATAAAGGGAGGCCGGGTAGGGGCGGCGGGGCGGCGTATGAGGCCGCTTCCGTCTCAACCGTTACCCATCCGGCACAGACACCGGGCAAATGACGACGATTGCAGCGTGAGAACGCTGGTGTTCCGACCATCATCATTTGCCGAAAGTGTTTCACTTTATGTTGGCTAAAATATGTCTCCCCACGTCCAAAAGGCTTTCTTTTAAGCGCCAACCCCTTCGGGAACCAACCCGCGCAAATTCAAAATTATCCGCGTGTTCTGCCGTGGGCAGTCCGATACGCACGCCCCATTCGTCCAAGGCTTTCTTTGCTGCCTTGCCGCGCCGTCCAAGAATGGTTCCAATTTCATTGGTCGTCATTCCGATAGTGCCAGCGTCAACAAGTTTTTTCAAAAGCACCGTGTCGGCTGCCCCCCCCGCTACGGCGGGTGGCGCGGGCGTCGAGGGTGGCGCGGGTGGCCCCTGCCCAAGACTTCTTGTTTCTTGGTTTTGGGCGTTGATGGGAGCATTGCCGTAGCGTTTAACCAATTCGTCCAACTCATTTGGCGTTATGTCCGTCAGTTCAAGATTTCCGATTCGTATTTTCATTTCAAAGTAAGAATACACGTTATTTTGGATTCGTCAACAGATATTTCACGTTATACTGAGAATACGCACGGAAACGTGAAAGTGTGTTTTCCCTCGTGTGAAGAGCCGTTTTGATTATTTATCCTCACTGTTTCGATAAGACGGGCTTGTACTTTTTATTGAACGAGGGGTTGACCGCCGGTAAATTACCCCCATGAAAAACGAGATGGAAATTAGACTTGATCGAGGGATGGAGGGTTTGATAAATAAATCATCGTGCCTGATCCGCCGATAAAAATTGACTTTAGCCAGATGTTTGGAAGCGTGTCCAATGTCAAACTTCGCGGCGGAGTGGTTGGAAAAGTATGCACCGTCCTGCTTGTGCTGGCGGCGGCCACAGCCGCAATTTCATGGGCCGCCCGTTCGGTTTGGGTGTCCATATTGGCTTTGATTTTACTTTTTGGTCTGTGTGCTGTAGTTCTTTGGCGATTGCTCAGTTTTGCAGATCGCCATCCCCAAGCGGCATTATTTGAAGGTGCTGAATTTCTGGCGCATGAACAAATGCAACTAGCAGCCTGTCGGACTTTGGGCGAAGATTTTTTGAAATGATTTGAACAGGGCGAGGGGCCAAGCGGTCAGTCAATGCAAATATATGGCTGCACGCTTCGTCAACATCGATTACGACACC
>JBEKVM010000023.1:0-52658 GCA_049513975.1 Verrucomicrobiota bacterium
TGTTCGATCAGGGATTGAGGGGTAATGGGTGTATTCATGGCAGAAGTATATATGTACATCTATAACTGGCAAGAAAAAAAGGAGGAAAATCAAGCACTCGAAGATTTTTGTCATGCGCCCCCGTCGGCAGAATCTCCCGTCCAACACAGCCCCGCCTTTTATTTGGTACGCGGGTGAGACGGCACGTATCCATGGCTTGGGTGGGGAGCAACTTTTTCACGGTCATGTCCGGCACGCCAACCATGACAATGTTGTCTTGTATTGACCGTATTCTCGAACTCAAAACTCAAGGCTGCATCACAGCGTATTAATGCTGCCAGTGGTTTGCAAGGCGGTGCGCGGTGCGTTCATCGCGGTCGCCTTGCTGGAAAAGTTCAGCCGCCAAAGTGCTAGGCTGGCTGTGCGATGCCCGGGCCAAGATACAGTTGAATTTTGCCAATAATCGTGTGGCGCGATTCGGGCGGGCGGCGGAGTATGATGACTACACGGCTATGTAAAAGATCCGCAATTTTGTGTCGGGCCTGAATACCACCGAGGCGTTCCGACCATGTTCGGGAATGGCCAAAGCACCCCGCTATTTAATCACCATGAAGACCACTAAATATCTCTGTCTTTCGATTTGGACTGCAACGATCCTGCTGGCCTCTCTGGTCCAGGCTGCGGCGCAGAGCACTGCCTTCACCTACCAGGGCCGCCTGTTCGTCGGCGACCTTCCCGCCAACGGGCTGTACGATCTGCAATTCACCAATTACGACGCGGCCACGACGGGCACTGCGCTGGGCGGGTTCAACACCAACGCCCTGCCCGTCACCAACGGGCTTTTTACCGTCACGCTCGATTTCGGCGCGGTGTTTGACGGCACGGCGCGCTGGCTGGAGATTTCCGAGCGCACCAACGGCACCGGCGCGTTCGCCACGCTGGCCCCCCGCCAACTGCTGGCCGCCGCTCCGTATGCCACCTATGCCGCCAGCGCCGGCGCTGTGCCCGGCTTGACCATTGTCCAGAACGCGGGCGGCGCGCCGAACGTGATTGAAGGCTCGACGGCGAACTCGGTTGAGAGCGGTGTGATGGGGGCCACCATCGGCGGCGGCGACAACAACACGATTCAGGCCAACGCCGATCTCGCGACCATCGGCGGCGGCTTCGCCAACTTGATTCAGACCGGTGCCTCCGAAGCGACCATCGGCGGCGGCGACGGACATCACATTTCGGCCAGCGAAGCGACCATCGGCGGCGGCAGGGGACACTCGATCGGCCCCAACGCCCATCACGCAACCATCGGCGGTGGCGAAGGTAACGGAATTCTGGACAACGCCCATCACGCAACCATCGGCGGCGGCCAAAACAACGGGATTCAGACCAACTCCACCTATGCAACCATCGGCGGCGGCGGCGGCAGTAGGGGAAATCGGATTGGGCACTACGCCAACAACGCAACCATCGGCGGCGGTTATAACAACCGGATTCTGGACAACGCGGACAGCGCAACCATCGGCGGCGGTGCAAACAACACGATTCAGAACATCTCCCCCGGCTCGATCATCGCCGGCGGCGCGGACAACCAGATTCAGTCCGGCTCGACGAATGCGACCATCGGCGGCGGCGACGGGAACACGATTCAGTTCAACGCCAACTATGCGACCATTCCTGGCGGCCTTAACAACATCGCGACAAACTTTGCCTTTGCCGCCGGCACCGGTGCCCAGGCTGTAAACCAAGGCGCGTTTGTGTGGGCCGACTCCAGCGGGCCCATCTTCAGTTCCACCGCTAACAACCAGTTTGCCGTCCGCGCCACCGGCGGCGCCGCCTTCCAACTGGGCAACGCCACCGCCTTGGTTCAAACCACCGGCGGCGTCCTCCTCCAACTGGGCAGCGCCAACGCCATCGTTCAAGCCGACGATACGAGCAGTGACCCCGACGCCAAGCAGTTGGTGATCCAGGGCAACGCCAATTCCAGCCGCCAACTCGAACTCGGCTACAAGACCGCTGGCAGCGCTAATTATGGAACCATCCAGGCCGTCGAGCAAGGCGTGGCCTACCGGTCGCTGGTGCTCCAGCCTTCGGGCGGCGGTGTCGGCATCGGCACGACCACGCCGGGAAATTTGCTGGTGGTGGGCAATTCCCCCTTTCCACCGTATTGCAACGGCGCCATGTGGGTGAACGGTTCTGACCGCAATTCCAAGGAGGCCTTCACGGCCATCAACCCGCGCGCGGTGTTGGAGAAGGTATCGGCGCTGCCCATCACGCAATGGAGATACAAGGCGGAAGCCGACGGCACCGAACACATCGGCCCAATGGCGCAGGATTTCCACGCGGCCTTTGGCTTGAACGGCAATGATGACAAACATATTTCTACCGTGGATGAAGGCGGTGTGGCGCTGGCCGCCATCCAGGGTTTGAATCAAAAGCTGGAGGAAACGCGCACGGAGAACGCCGACTTGCGGGCGCGGCTGGAGAAATTGGAACGGCTCCTGCAACCGTCAAAGTAAAATCAACCCGCAGAGATCATGCGAAGCGAAATCCCGGGTGAAAAACCAGAGCATCAGGAGGCCAGCCTGAAGGTTCGCAGGGCGAACTGGCTGCTTGCGGCTGCGGCCTCTTGGCTCGTCCTGGCAGCGGCGTCCGCCCATGCGCAGAACGCCACGATAGACTGGTATCGGGTCGCCAGCGGCGGCGGCGTCAGCTCCGGCAACGGCTGCACTATTATGGGCACCATCGGCCAAGCGGAGCCGGGCCTCTTGCAGGCGGGCAACGTGACCGTGGCCGAGGGGTTCTGGAGCGCCGACGCCGTCGTGCCGCCCAAAGGATCATTGCAAGTCACGCTTGCTCCCGCCGGGGCAGTCAGCGCCGGGGCCCAATGGCAAGTGGACGGCGGTCCCTGGCAGAGCAGCGGCAGCACGGTCCCCTTCTTGGCGGTGGGCAGCCACACGGTTGCCTTCAGCGCGGTCAGCGGATGGTTAACGCCCCCGAACCAAATCGTGACGATTACGGAAAACAACACGGCGACGACCAGCGGCACATATATCTTGGGAGGTTTTTCGTTCACCGTCAACAGCACCGCCATCACGATAAACGGTTACAGCGGTCCTGGTGGCGTCCTCGCGATCCCCTCGACCCTGCCCGGGGTCAATGGCACGGTCACAGCCATCGGGCCGTCGGCGTTTCAGGGGGTTTCCAGCCTGACGAGCGTGACCATCCCCGACGGCGTCACGTCCATCGGAGATTCGGCGTTCTATGGTTGTTCCGGTTTGAGGAGCATGACCATCCCCAGCAGCGTCACCACCATCGGGGACTATGCGTTCGAGGGATGTTCCGACCTGACGAGTCTGACCATTCTCGGCAGCGTCACCTCCATCGGGGACTATGCGTTCTATGGGTGTTCCAGCCTGACGAGCGTGGCCATCCCCAAAAGCGTCACCTCCATCGGGAAGGGGATGTTCTACTATTGTTCCAGACTGATGAGCGTGACCATTCCCGAGGGCGTCACCTCCATCGGGGACGATGCGTTTTATGATTGTTACGGCCTGACGAGCGTGACCATTCCCACCACCGTCAACTCCATCGGGCTGGAGGCATTCCGTGCTTGTTCCGGCTTGACGAGTGTGAACATTCCCAATGGCGTCACCTTTATCGAGGTCTTGGCGTTCGAGGGGTGTTCCGGCCTGACGAGCGTGACCATTCCCACCACCGTCACCTCCATCGGGGCCGATGCGTTCGAGGGGTGTTCCGGCTTGACGAGCTTGACCATTCCCAACAGCGTCACCTCCATTGGGCAGGAGGCGTTCCGCGGTTGTTCCGGCCTGGCGAGCTTGACCAATTCCAGCAGCGTCACCTCCATCGGGGAGGGGACGTTTGAGTATTGTTCCAGCCTCGCCAGTGTGAGCATTCCCAACGGCGTCACCTCCATCGGGGTGGATGCGTTTTATGATTGTTACGCCATGGCGAGCGTGACCATTCCCAATAGCGTCACCTCCATCGGAGAGGACGCGTTCCGCGGTTGTTCCGGCCTGACGAGTGTGGCCATTCCCTACGGCGTCACTTCCATCGGGAGCGAGACTTTCGAAAACTGTTACAGCTTGGCGAGCGTGGCCATTCCCACCAGCGTCACCTCCATCGGAGAGGATGCGTTCTACGGGTGTTCCGGCCTGACCAGCCTGACCATTCCCAGCAGCGTCACTTCCATTGGGCAGGAGGCGTTCCGCGCTTGTTCCAGCCTGACGAGCGTGACCATTCCCAACAGCGTCACATCCATTGGGAACTATGCGTTCTATGTTTGTTCGGCCCTGACGAGCGCTTATTTCCAAGGGAACGCGCCCGCGTCCTTTGGCAACGGAGTATTTGATTACGATGCGGCGGGTTTTACAATTTATTATCCCGCCAATGCCACGGGTTTCGCAACTCCCACGTGGAACGGATATCACGCATTGCCCTACCAATCCGGCCAGCTTCCGGCCCTCTTGTTGGCCATTGACACGCAAAAGGCGGTTACTCTCACATCCACAAATCTGTTGATCGGGCTTAACTACCAGGTTCAGGGTTCGTCGGATTTAAGCAATTGGGGAAATCAAGACTCCCAGTTCACCGCGACCAATTCAAACTGGCAATCCACCAACCATTGGAATGCCAGCGATTTCAATCAGTTTTTCTTCCGATTGCAGGTCGTTCAGTAAGATGGTTGAGGCGGGTCAAGTCCTTGAAAGGAATCGCCAAATAAGCGCCGTCGTAGCCGAAAGGGCCGAGCAACTCCGGCAACTCAGGGAGTTGGCCTTTCTTTTCTCACCTCATTCTTGTTCCGGTGACAACCACGGTGGTCTGCGTGATCGCGTTTGGCCTTCGAGAAACTCGCGGGCTCGCGCAGGTTATGGCCTGGGATGACTTGCAGGACGAAGACCGGCGGCTTCGGGCGGGCCGACGATGACGATCATGGTATCGCCCAAACCGGAATTGACCTCCACCTCGACGGGGAAGGCTTCAATGCCGTTGACAGCGGCGGACAAAACAACTCCTCGCTCGACGACCCACAAATTGGGGCTTGACTTTCAAATGACACTCTGTATTGTAGCTCCAAGACCTGATTTCCCACGAAATCAATGACTAATTGCGTCCAAGCCACCAGCGCGGCAGCCGCATCCGGTGATGATCGGGCTGCCCCTATCGCACAACCTGTCGGATGCATTAGAAGTAACGGGTCACAAAAATCTAAGTTCTAATCATGGAAGGAGCGCCTATGGCACATTCACTCAAATCATCTTCTCCTCTCGAAGTGACCAGCGGGCATGACTCTGCCGCGGCCGAGTTAAGCAACCGGCTTTCGCCGGCCATCCCGGAGCCTGCCCCTGAGGCTGCCGGGGCAGCCCATTCCGACCCACAGGCCAACCTGGGCGATTCGGCCCAATTCCGTGCAGGAATTCTTCGGCGATACGATGCCCCTTTCAAGTCTTCCTGGCCCCAAGACAGATTGCATGAATAAGCCCGCATGAATCTGAGGGCAATCCTCGGTTCATTTTCTTGGTTCGCCGCTCGCCGGTCTGCCCGTCCTGCCCCTTACTATGGGGCAATCAAGCTATGCAAGTGTCTAATGATTAAGCCATTGCAGCAATGCGCATTTTCCCGCGTTTTTCCTTTGACAACTCTCCCTTAATTGATAAACTTTCCCTGTGAATGCAAGGAGCGTAGAGTCGGGCAGTCAGACTCAGATGGCCAAGGTTGGGCCGGAGTCCAGGGGCGTGCGGGGCAGTCCACCGCGTCCACCGTGTCCACAGCGTCCACCCCGCCGGCCCTCCTTCCCGTCCTCCATCCTGTCCTCAGTCCCTTCCGCCGACTTGTCCGCCGACTCGTCCGCCGTAGCTTTAGCGAAGGCGGAAGGCCCGGCGAAGGCGGGAGCCTGGAGAAGGAGGCACCACCAGAAATTTTCACCTGGTTTCACTTGTTTTCACCTAGTTTCACCTATTTTCACCTGGTTTCACTTCCCGACCCCAGGGGGGGGTGGGCTGCCCTTGCGCGCATGAGACTGAATACCGCTTGTTCTGAGCCTGTTCCAGTGACAGGTTCATGGGTGGAGGATTCCATGCCGCCATCCAAATCGCCAAGTTTATCGAACAGCCAGGGTGCGGACGAAGCCAAGGCTGCCGCCCGTCACCCATCTTTCTTCACCCCTTGCCGCAACTTGGTTTGTCTCCTCCTCAGCCTGGCGCTGGCCTTGCCGATGGCCAGCCGGGCTTCGACCAATGGCCAGGCCCTGACGCCGCCCATGGGCTGGAACAGTTGGAATCATTTCGGCTGCAATGTCAGCGACGCCACCATTCGCAGCATGGCCGACGCCATGGCCACAAACGGCATGATGGCCGCCGGTTACCAGTTCATCAACATGGACGATTGCTGGCAGGTGTCCCGCGACGACAACGGCGTGATCGTGCCCGACCCGGTGCGGTTTCCTTACGGCATCGCCGCGCTGGCGGATTACGTGCATTCCAAGGGGCTGAAGCTGGGCGTGTATTCCGATCACGGTCTCGAAACCTGTGCGGGAAGGCCGGGGGGCTACGGACACCAGTACCTCGACGCCAACACCTACGCGTCCTGGGGCGTGGATTACCTCAAATACGACAATTGCAATCAGCCGTCGGGCGATGTTCCACAAGCCGATTACTTGCAGATGGCCGACGCGCTGATGAGCAGCGGACGCCCCATTACCTTCAGCATCTGCGCCTGGTCGTTCGTCTCCTGGATGCCAGGGTGCGGCAACCTCTGGCGCACCACCGGCGACATCAACGACTCTTTTGCCAGCGTGCTGTCCAATCTGGGCGGGAACGGCCCGCCTGCGTTCCTGGCCGGACCGGGCCGCTGGAACGACCCGGACATGCTGGAAGTGGGCAACGGCGGCATGAGCTTCACCGAGGACCAGGCGCACTTCAGCTTGTGGTGCATGGTCAGCGCGCCCTTGATCACGGGGAACGACCTGACCAGCATGTCCGCCCAAACTCTCTCCATCTTAACCAACGCGGAACTCATCGCGGTGGATCAGGACCCTGCGGGGGAGCAGGCCGTCATGCTCCCCAACACCTCCACCAATCAAATCTGGGTCAAACCCCTCGGCACGGATTTCACCACCAAAGCCGTGGCCTTGTTCAATCCGAATACCAACGCGGCGACGATTACGGTCAATTGGACCAACATCGGACTGCTGGCAAACGGCGTCACCGTTCGGGATTTATGGGCCGGTGCCAGCCTCGGCGTCTTCAACAACAGTTTCACGGCCAATGTGCCGGCGCATGGGGTGGTTGTCTTGAAGGTCGCGGGCGCCGCTCCGCTCCTGCCGGGACTGGGCAGTAATTACATGACCACTCTCCAGCCCGCTTACGTTTATGTGGGCTGGGGCGCGATGACCAACAACTTAAGCATGGGCGGCAACCCGCTTCAGCTCAACGGCACGAATTATCCCTATGGCCTGGGTGTCCATGCCTTTTCCGGTGTCGAATATCGTCTGGGCGGCATTGCTTCCCGCTTCCAGTCCGATATTGGAGTGGATGACGAAGTGGGGGCCAATGGCTCGGTCGTCTTCCATGTTCTTGCGGATGGAACCGAGATTTTCAACAGCGGCGTCCTGACGGGCGGCGGGCCGCATCAATCCGTCAATCTGGACATGACCGGCGTGAACCGGCTCACGCTGGGCGTCAGCGATGCCGACAATGGCATCAACTCCGATCATGCGGACTGGGCCGGCGCCCTGGTGGTGGTTTCAAATACGGCGCCGGCCCCTCCGCCCGCTCCCGCCGGGTTGTCCGCCAGCCAGGGGATGCCGATTCTGCTCTCTTGGAACGCGGCCCGCAGCGCCGTCAACTATAACATCAAACGGGGTCCGTCCCTCGGCGGCCCATTTACAAATCTGGCCGCCTCCGTCCTGCCGGGTTACGCGGACACCAATGTTGAGCCTGGCATCACTTATTATTACGCGGTGTCGGCCCTGGGTGATTTCGGCGAAAGCTCCGACTCATCTCCCGCCCAAGCGCTGGCCTGCCCGCCGCCAGCCGCCCCCTCGGATGTGACGGCGGTTGTCAGCAATCTGCAAATCATCCTCAGTTGGAATCCCGTCCCCGGCGCGGCCAGCTACAGCGTGGCCCGCGCGCTCAGTTCGACTCCCTACAGTTACATTGCCGCCGGCCTGACCGCGACGAATTACCTCGATCCCGATGTGATCCTCGGCACCAATTATAGTTACGTGGTTTTTGCCAGCAACTCCTGCTCGCAAAGCAGCCCGTCGGCTTACGCCAACGCCACCCCCATGCTGCTCCCGGCCGCCCCCACCGGCTTGACCGCCATAACCGGCGGCTCCAATGCTGTCCTCGAGTGGAACGCCGCCCCCACCGCCGGCAGCTACATTCTCAAGCGCTCCACCAACAGCTCCGGATCGTTTGTCGCGGTTGCAACCAATCTCACGGCTCTCCTCTGCCTCGATACGGGGCTGCTGGCCGGGACGACTTACTACTATGTGGTTTCGGCCGTGAACTCGGCCGGGCAAGGCCCCGATTCCGCCCCTGCCATCGCCGCCCCCTGCTCCGGGGCGCTGCCGCCGGGTTGGAGCGATCAGGATATCGGCAGTGTCGGTTTTGCCGGCAGTGCCTCCTGCTGTGGCAGCTCCTTCGTCATGCAAGGCGGCGGGGCGGACATCTGGAATACCGCTGACGCCTTCAATTTCGCCGGCGCCACCCTGGCTGGCGACAGCTCGATTGTCACCCGGGTGGACGAGGTCCAGGACACCGATGCCTGGGCCAAAGGCGGCGTGATGTACCGCAACGACAACACCCCCGGGAGCATGTTCGTGGACCTGATCATCAGCGCCGGCAATGGCGCCAGCTTGCAATGGCGCAGTGCCGCCGGCGGCGGCTGCAGTTCAATCAATATTGCCGGCGTGGCGCCGCCTGCCTGGGTCATGTTGGTCCGCAGCGGCAATACCTTTGCCGGCTCCTACTCGCCCGACGGCGTCACTTGGACCGACGCCGGGAGCACCACCGTGGCTATGACCGGCACGGCCTTGGCCGGCCTGGCCGTGACCGCTCACAACAATGGCGCCTTATGCCTGGCCGCTTTTGATTCCGCCGCCACGGCCCCGCCCGCCCCTCCCGCAGGGCTGAGCGCGGCCGCGAATTATAGCCAGGTAACATTGACTTGGAATCCGGCAACGGCGGCCGTGAGCTATGAACTGGAACGCGCCCTGGCCGGCGCCGGCCCCTACACCAGGCTGGTCAATCTGGCCGCCACCAGCTTCACGGACACCAACGTGGCCAATGGAACCGCTTACTACTACGAAGTCGCCGCAGTCAATCCTCTTGGCCAGGGCGCCTGGTCGGCCCCCGCCAATGCCCGCCTGCCGCTGCCGGCCCTCTCGGCCGCTTCAGTCAACACTAATATAATCCTCTCCTGGCCCGTGACCGCCTCCGCCTTCTCCCTCCTCAGCGCCACCAACCTTTCCGGGCCGGTGACCTGGACCGCCGTCACCAATGCCACGCCCAACAGCAACGGAGTCGTTACCACCACGCTGTCACCCGCTGGCGGCGCCACCTTCTATCGGCTCATCAGCCGGTGAGGGGCGAACACGGGTTTTGACCGGCTTTAATCCAACAGGTGCGGGCGTTCCTGAAATGTCTTCAGCACCAGTTCGCCGAAAATGGTGTTGGCCCACGCGAACCAGGAACGGGTGAACTTCTTCGGGTCGTCCTTGTGGAAGGCTTCGTGCATGAATCCGGTGCCGGCGTGCGTCTGGCGCAGTGTTTCCAGGCAGGCGCGGATTTCCTGGTCGTCGCTGCTGGTCAGCCCGCGGGTGATGATGCCCAACGGCCAAATCATGTCCATGCCGACATGCGGGCCGCCCGGACCTTCGGCGGCTTTGCCTTTGCAGTAATAGGGATTGCTGGAGGACAAAACATACCGCCGCGTGTTGACGTAAAGCGGGTCGTCCGCCGCTGCCGCGCCTATGTATGGCAGCGAAAGCAGACTGGGAATGTTGCCGTCGTCTATGCAGTAGGAGTTGCCGAACGCATCCACCTCATAAGGGTGGATGTTGCCAAATCCCAGGGGATTGGCCACCGCGTATTGGCGCAAGGCCCCGGCCACTTCATCGGCCAGCGCCCGGCAATCCGCAGCGGCAGCCGCGTCGTGGCGGATTTGTTCCAGCATGTCGGCGGCCTGGCGCAAGCTCACCACCGCGAAGAAATTCGACGGCACCAGGAACGGGAAAACGGTGGCGTCGTCGCTGGGCCGGAACATGGAGAAAATCAGGCCCACCGGCTTGGCGGGATTGCCGTAGCCGCCCCCCGGCAAACTGTCCGTGGGCGTGGAAGTGTTGCGCTGGAAGTGGTACGGCCCGCGGTCGTGCTTCCGTTGCTGCTCGCGAAACGTCCGGGGAATCCGCAACACCGCCTCCTGCCATTGGTCGTCGAAAGGCGAGGTGTCTCCGGTCGTCTTCCAGTACCCGTGCGCCAGCCGGATGGTGTAACAGAGCGAATCTATTTCCCATTTGCGCTCGTGGACGCCGGGTTTCATGTCGGTCGCGTCGCGCCTCCAATCGCTGATTTTCTTTTCGTCCTTGTAGAAGGCGTTGGCGTAGGGGTCTTTCAAAATGCACCGCGTTTGCCGGTTGATGACGCCGGCGATAAGCTGGCGCAACGCCTCATCTTCCTTGGTCAGCGGCAGATACGGCCAGACCTGCGCCGAACTGTCCCGCAGCCACATGGCGTCAATGTCGCCGGTGATGACGTAGGTGTCGGGCCGGCCGCCGCTCATCTCAAAATCCACCGTCGTATCCAGCGTGTTGGGAAAACAATTCTCGAACATCCACGCCAGCTCCTTGTTGCCAATGGACGATTTGACCCGCGCGATGGCGCGCTCCACCGCCGCGCTCTTGAAACGCCGTTTGGCTTCGGCAATCCGCACGACCGGGAATTCCGATGCGGCGGCTCCGGCGGCGGAGCCGAGCATGGCGGTGGAAGCGAGGAGGGACGTGTTGCGGATGAACTCTCTTCTATTCATAGGAAGGATTGCCTTTCAGGCTGCTGGTTTCTGAGCTTGCGCGCCACGCCCGGCAGAATGCCAAAGCCCCCTCCGCCGTCAAGGTTCATGTTGCGCCGCATTTTTCATTTTTCATTTTGCCGTTTGCATTTAATCTTCCCTCTCATGGCTGCTGCGCTTCCGCCCGAACCTGCTCCCGCGACGACGCCCGTCAAGAATACGGACGCCCGCCCGCCGCGCGGCCGGCTGACCGTCTTTTTCGGCATGGCCCCGGGCGCGGGCAAAACCCGGGCCATGCTCCAGTCCGCCCACAGGGAAAAACTCGCCGGCCGCGAGGTCGTGATCGCGGCGCTGGAACTGCGGCGCTGGCCGGGGACGATGGCGCTGGCGCAAGGGTTGCCTTGGGTTGACGGCGCCATGGCGCGGACGCCGCAACCCGCCGCCGCCAAAAGCGCCGGGTTGAACCTCGACGCCACCCTGGCCCGCCGGCCGCAACTGGCGGTGGTGGACGAGTTGGCCCGCGCCAACCTTCCAGGCTCCCGCCATCCCAAGCGCTATCAGGATGTCCTGGAACTGCTCGAAGCCGGCATTGACGTTTTCACCACCCTCAATATCCGCGAGGTCGCCAGCCGCGCCGAGGCCATCTGGGAATTGACCGGCCTGGCCGGTGGCGAGACTGTCCCTGACACGGTGCTTGATGCCGCCGAACTGGAACTGGTGGACATTTCACCGGGGGAATTGCTCCGGCGGGTGGAGCGGGCGCAGGCGGACCGGGCGGGGGAATTCGATTTGACAGAATCCGGCCCCTGGCAGGAGGGCACTTTGCTCATTTTGCGCGAGATGACGGCCCGTTTGTTCAGCGAACGGGCCGGCCAGCAGGTGCGCGCCCACATGCAGAACCGGCGCATCCCCGGCCCTTTGAAGTCCGGCCGCCGCCTGCTCGCCGCCGTCGGGTCGGGGCTTAATTCCGAGCAACTGGTGCGCCACACCCGCCGCTTGGCCGCGAGTTTGAACGCCTCCTGGGTCGTGCTCCATGTCGAAACCTCCCGCGCTCCCACCGAGCAGGAACAGTTGCGGCTCAACCAAAGCCTCGCCCTGGCCCAGGAATTGGGCGCCGAAGTCATCACCACCACCGATGACGATCCGGTCGCCGGCATCCTCCGCGTGGCCGGACAGCAAAACGCCACCCAAATCACCGTCGGCAAACCGCTGGGCGGACCGTGGTGGAAAGCTCTCCAACGCGACCTGATGTTGCGCCGCCTCATCCGGAGGAGCGGCCAGGTGGATGTCCAGGTGGTTCTGGCCAACAAACAGGAACGCGCCAAGGCCGCCCGCCCCGAACGCAAAATGACCGTCTCCGCCCTGATGCAATATGTCACGGTCTTGGGCGTTGTGGCCGGCGTGACGGCGGCGGCCTGGCTCTCCAGGCCCTTGCTTGAACCGCGCACGGTCTCGCTGGTCTTTCTGCTCGCCGTGGTGTTGCTCGCCGTGTTCGTGCGGCGCGGGCCGGCCTTCTTTGCCGCCGTGCTGAGCGCGCTGGCGTTGGATTTCTTTTTCCTGACGCCCACCTTCGCCTTCCGCATCAACCAATTTGGCGACGCCATGATGTTCGCCATGTATTTTATCGTGGCCTTGGTTTTGGGGCAGTTGACCGCGCGCATCCGCGCCCAGCAGGAAGCCGAACGCCAGCGCGAAGCCCGCGCCACCGCCCTTTACCTTCTGGCCGCCGAGTTGAACCGTTCCACCAGCCTGGATCTCATGGTCAAACAATTGGTGCGCCAGATGGAAATCGCCTTCGACGCCGCCATCGCCGTCTTCCTGCCTGATTCCAAAAACCTTCTCACCCCGCATCCGGCCAGCGCCTTCCTGCCGGAGGACGCCGACCAGCGCGTTCCTCTCTGGGTCCTGTCCCATGGCCGCCCGGCCGGCAAGTTCACCGATAATCTGCCTCTGGCCGGGGCGCTTTATGTCCCGCTGGCCACCAGCGGCGGGCTCATGGGCGTCATCGGCCTCCGTTTCCATCGCGCCGCGCCGCCGACGCCCGGCCGGCGCCACCTCCTCGACGCCTTCTGCCAGCAGATCGCCATGGCCCTGGATCGCCACCGCTTGAATGAAATCTCCCAAAAATCCCGATTGCTGGCCGAATCCGAGCGCCTGAGCAAAACCCTCCTTGACTCCATGTCCCACGAAATGCGCACCCCGCTGGCCGCCATTCAAAGCGCCACCGGCAACCTCGCCGCCCTGGGCCGGGCCAATTTCTCCCGGCTCCAGGATGAAATGCTCGACGAAATTCGCGAAGCCGCCGGCCGCCTCGACCGCCTCGTTGGCAACGTGCTCGAAGCCAGCCGCCTGGAATCCGGCGCCGTCAAACCCAGGGTCAACGAGTGCGACGTCGCCGAACTGGTCAACCTGGCCGTCGCCGACACCGAAACGGAACTGGCCCGCCACCAGGTCAGCGTCCGCCTTTCCCCCGGCCTGCCGCTCGTTCCCATGGATTTCGTCTTGACTCAACAGGCCCTCTCCAACTTGTTGTCCAACGCCGCCCGCCATACCCCGCCCGGCACCCCCGTGGAAGTCTCCGCCTCCGTCCGCGACGGGTCCCTGCTCCTGGTCGTGGCCGATCGCGGCCCGGGCCTTCCGCCCGGCATTTTGCCCCGCATTTTTGACAAGTTTTACCGCGCCCCCAACGCCCCCACCGGCGGGACCGGACTCGGCCTCTCCCTGGTCAAAGGTTTCGCCGAAGCCCAGGGCGGCAGTGTCACCGCCGAAAACGGCCCGGGCGGCGGCATGGTCTTCACCCTGCGTCTGCCCTTGCGCAAAGAGGTTGGCGGCGGACCCCGGCCACCGTTACAGTCCCACAGCGCCGCATGAACGAGCCTGATTCCAAAAAACCGGTTGTTTTGGTCATTGATGACGAGGTGCAAATCCGCCGTCTCCTCCGCGTCTGCCTGGAAATGAACGGCTACGAAGTCGTTGAAGCCGCCAGCGGCGAGATCGGCCTCCAGGAAGCCGTCCGCTGCCATCCCGCCATCATCCTGCTGGACCTGGGCCTGCCGGACATGCCGGGCCTGGACGTGCTCAAGCGTCTGCGCGAATGGAGTCAAACCCCTGTCCTGGTGGTTTCGGTGCGCTACCGCGAAGAGGACAAAATTGCCGCGCTGGACAACGGGGCCAACGATTACATCACCAAGCCCTTTGGCACCGGCGAACTTCTGGCCCGCTTGCGCGTCATCCTTCGTTCCCTCCAGCCGCAGCCCATGGCCGAAGTGTTCCGGTCCGGCCCGCTTTCCGTGGACCTGGCCACCCGCGCCGTCAAAGTGCAGGGCCGCACCGTGAAACTCACCGCCACCGAGTATTCCCTGCTCCTCATGTTTGTGCGCCACGCCGGCAAAGTCCTCACCCACGGCCAGCTTCTGCGGGAAATCTGGGACATGAAAGAGGCGGACAAAACCGGCCCGTTGCGCGTGTATGTGGGGTATCTGCGCGAAAAAATTGAGGCCAACCCCGCCAAGCCCGTGCTTCTCATCACCGAACCCGGCGTCGGCTACCGCCTGGTGGTGGAGCCTTGAACTCCAACATCACTCCACCCGTCCGCATGGAAAACCCGCTGCCTTTAACCAGATTTGAGATGTGTCATGTTGACAAAATCCGAATGCCGCCCCCGGGCCGGTTGGAAAAACGGCACTTCAACATTCCTTTTGCCATGCAAACAAAAAACGTCCTCACTACGGTTGTTTCTCTTTATCTGACCTCTGCCCTGCTCACCGCGGGGGACTGGCCGCAATGGCGCGGACCCAACCGCGATGACGTTTCCTCCGAGCAGGGCCTGCTCAAACAATGGCCGCCAGGAGGCCCGCCTTTGGTTTGGAAAGCCACTGGGGCGGGCGCAGGGCAAGGTGGCGTGGCCGTGAGCGGCGGAAAGGTGTTCACCTCGGGCGACAAGGGCGAGTCCAGCTTTGCGCTGGCCCTGGATGTGGCCAGCGGCGGCCTGGTCTGGACGGCGAAAATTGGCAGAACAGGCGGCGATCCTCCTGGTCCCCGCAGCACGCCCACCGTGGACGGTGACCGGGTCTATGTGCTCGGCCAGTTTGGGGACTTGGTTTGTCTGGACGTTGCCACCGGCAAGGAAGTCTGGAGGAGGAGTTTGGAAAAGGAGTTCGCGGGCCGATGCGGCGGCTGGAAATACAGTGAATCCCCGCTGGTGGACGGCGACCGCGTGGTTTGCACCCCCGGCGGCGCCCAGGGTTCAATCGCGGCGTTCAACAGGCGAACCGGTGAGTTGCTGTGGCAATCCAAAGGATTCACGGACCCGGCGGAGTACTCCTCCCCAATTGCCGTGGAGATCGGCGGCGCGCGGCAGTATATCCAGCTCACGGGCGATAATGTCGTCGGCGTGGAGGCCGAAAGCGGGAAAGTGCTTTGGAGCGCGCCGCGCAAGGGCAGCACGGCCACCGTGCCCACGCCGATCTGTTTTGAGGATTATGTCTATGTGAGTTCCGGTTACGACGTCGGTTGTAATTTGTTCCACATCGTCAAAATCGGTGATTCCTATAACGCCGAGCCGGTTTACGCCAACAAAGTCATGGTCAACCATCATGGCGGGGTCGTGCGGGTCGGCGATTACCTTTACGGTTACTCGGACGGGAAAGGCTGGGTCTGCCAGGAGTTTAAGACCGGCCGCCAGGTTTGGAACAACGAGGGGGTGGGGAAAGGCTCGCTCACCTGCGCCGACGGTCATCTCTATCTGCGCAGCGAAGGTGGCAAAGGCGCCATTGCCCTGGTCGAGGCCACGCCCCGGGGTTACGCCGAGAAAAGCCGGTTCGATCCGCCCGACCGCAGCAAAGAAAACAGTTGGCCCCATCCGGTCGTTGCCGGCGGCAGGCTCTATGTTCGCGACCAGGACGTTCTCCTATCCTACAACGTGAGGATGAACTGATGCCGGGCCGCGGGCCACTTGTCGAAGCGACCGGCCATGCCAACGGCCAACGACCGTTCGTGCTTGAAAATCCACCTTCGCGGGTAATGCATCATTCAGAGGTGGTAGGGCGGGCAGTCCCCTGCCCGCCGCACGACGGCAGTGCGACGTTCATTCTGCCCAGGCCCGACGGCGGGCCGGCTGTGTGACCCGCCGAATAATCATGAAAAAAGTCCCGAATGTGGACGAACGTTTTTATTGACCGGCCTTCCGCGGCGAGATGACGTGCTGCGCTTCCCAAGACTGAAAGTTGTCATCGGATCCCACAATTTGTGCGGAGCCGTCCGCCAGACCGTAAACTCTCATCATTCTTCCGTCCGGGCCAACCCAAGCCTGTTGCTCGCGAACGACCGCCACTGTTCCCGGCGGAATGCCCTGTAATTTGTCGAATGATCCCTGGCAAACAATTTCAAATTGATTGGTGCCGGAAAAAAGCATTCCGGCTTTGGCCTGGTAAGGAGCCATTTGATCGAAGCTCGAAGGGAATTGGTCTTGATGATCGGAAGCGTAGAAAATAAAAGCGGCGGCGAGGTTCATGGCGTCTTTCGTTTTATCCCCCGCCATTTGGTGCAATTGTTCGTAATATTCCGGCGTTTGGGATTGCGGACCCGATGCGGGCTGCGACGAACGCGACGCCTGGCTCCTTGCCAATTGCCTGCCGAGGTCATTGGTTTGCTGTTTAAGCGCTTCTGCTTCACGGCGCAGTCTCGCTAATTCAGCCTTCTGGTCATCCGCAGGCGCGCTCTTGGCGCGGGCGACCAGATTGGAGAGACGTTGGTGTTCCGCATTCAAGACGGCCAGTTGCTGGTCCTGCTGGCGCACCAAGGCGAAACGCTCGCGGAATTTGACCTGGGATTTATGCTGAACCATCAGGCAGGCCGCCACTCCGGCGATGGCGATGCTGGCCAGGCAAATGATTTTGAATTTTGTCATGGAATCTTAAGCGCGGACGATGATAATCGCAGGAGGTTCCATCGGTTGGTGACTCTCTCATCGGCCATGCGCATTCCAGTCAGGCCGCAGGCTTCGCGCAGATCCAGCGCTGGATTTACCGGAGCGGCCTGGGTGATCACCCAATCCCCGCCGGGCTGCAATTCGGGGACCAGGCTGCTGGCGGGCAGGATTTGATAACGCTGCAGGATCGCATCATCAATGGGTGATTTGAAATAAGGTTTGAGTTGCGAAAGGTCAGTGGGAAATTGCCCGTTGTTGTCCGGGGCATACTTCCGCAACGCCGCCCACAATATATCGAACACCTGTTCCTGGGCATTGGCCCGCAGTATCCTGGCGGCGCGGGCAAGATCATCCTCGGTATCCAGTTGGCTGGCGACCGCATTGATCCAAATCTCGTCTCGAAGATTCTGAAGCTCCGGAATCTTTTCGGAGGGATTGGTTTCCAGCCATTGCTTGAGCCGGTCCACCCGCGCCGCATACATTGTTCTCATGGATGCCAGTTGATCTTCCGCGGACAGCGGAGTTGTGGACTTGGCCGATGTCATTTCCTGGACCTTGTTCTTCAAGCGTCCCACTTCGTCGCGGAGCTTCAGGAGTTCGCGGAACTGGTCGTCCGGCAACGATTGGGGGTTTTTTGGCTGGGCCAGGAGACCCGTCAGGCGCTGGTTGTCCGCTGTCAGTTGCGCCAGTTGATTGGTTTGCCGCCGCCAGGTTTGGTCCTGCTCGTTCAGCCGCGCCTGCGCCTGGTGTTGCACCAGGAATGGCGCCACCACGCTGGCGAGGATGACGGCGGCGATGCCGCCGTCTTTGAGTTTTGATGCTGCCATAAATTTTAAAATAGTGAGTGTGTTTCCGGTTCCCGCTGCCGCGCTGGCAACGGCAGTCCCTGCAATGCTGGCCGCCAGTTCCGCAGGCGCGGCCGTGACAGCCTCGCAGGCCAGCGCCGCCCCCAGCGCGGTGACTGACAAAGCGACCCCGCGACGATTGAGCAGAGTGTGAAGTTTTTCCAAGGCGCGGGCCACCCGCTTTTGGGCGGCGGCCTCGTTGATTCCCAGGGCCTGGCCGACCGAGCGGAAGTCCAGCCGCTCATAAAATCGGAGCAACACAGCCGCCCGGTCCGTCGCGCCAAGTTGGTTGATCGCTTCGTCGAGGATCGGCGCAACCTTGGCCAGACGCGCTTCAGAATGGTCTGTTTGTACGTTCATTTCGACGGCCTGTCTTTCACGGAATTGGCGGCGGCGCTCGCCGCGCTGGGTTTTGGCGGCGACAAAACAAGTGTGCCGGTGCAGCCAGCCACCCAACCTGACTTCGCTGGACAGGCTTTTTGCCAACCGGGCCAAATCCACAAAGACAGTCTGGGCCACGTCCTCCGCCAGGGCCGTGTCGCCGCCGAGCAACCGAACTGCGGAGGAATAGACCAGGTCGAGGTAGCGCGCGACCAATTCCCGAAAGGCCCCTTCCGAGCCGCTGTTCACGTAATCCACCAGCAATGTTTGGCTGTCCGTCATCGTTTCCTCATTATTAAAGACCCGCCGGCAGATGAAATCAGACAAAAATCTTTGCGCGGATGGAGAAACCACCGTCAACACCAACGGCCAATGACCGTGCCCTTTTCCTTTGGCTCTTTGCGTCAGACGCGAATTCCTGCCGGCTCAGTGCCGGGAGGGCGTTTCTGCAAGGAGGGTCTGGCGCAGTTTGTCGGGAAAGAAGTTGTCGGCCAGCGCCGTCGCCGCGCCCCGGGCGTCGTGGATGACGGCGTGCATTTCGTTTTCGAGGGGGTTGTCAAGGCTCGTGGCCCATCCGGCCAGCAGTGCGGGGTCGGACCAATCCCTCGCGGATGCGTTTTCCACCGCGCGCGGCGGCTGGACGCGGGCGATTCGGCCGGGAGACGGCTTGGACCCGGGCCGGGCGGGCCAGAAGAGAATGGTTGTCAAGACCATAAACGCGGTGGCCAGGGCGATGGGCCAGTAGAACAGGATTGGTTTGGACGCCCGGCGGGTGACGGATTGCGAGGTGGCGATTCGGGCCATGATTCGTGCGTGGAGAAAAGGCGGAGGCTGCGGCCGTTTCTGCGCGGCGGCGCCGGCGGAGAGACGGCGGACGATTTCGTGTTCCGTCCGGCAAATGCGGCGGCAACCACCGCATTCGGCGATGTGGGCCTGTGCGGCGGGCGGGAGCGGCGTGTTCTCATCCAAACTGCGCGAAATGATTCTGCGATAGTGCCAGCACTTGATCATAAATGGCCTTTCATGGTTCCGAGGCCGGGACGGTTTGGGTTCCCGCTTCTGGAGGTTTCAGCGCCGCCGCCGGACCGTAGCCGCGGGCGGCCAGGCGTTTGGCCAGGCGGGCGCGCGCGCGGTGCAGGAGCACCTTGACGTGGATTTCATTGGTCCGCATCGCGCGGGCGGTTTCGGTGACGGAAAATCCCTCGCCATAACGGAACCAAAGCACTTCCCAATGCCTGGGCTTGAGCGTGCGCGCCAACCGCCAGAGGGCCTCGGCCTCGTCCTTGCTGGCCAGCAGGTTGGCCGGGTTTTCTTCAACGATGCCGGCCTCGGGCGGCAATTCGTCGAAGTGTTCTGCGGAGCGAAAATGGCTGGCGGCCGTGTGGCGGGCGATGGCAAAGAGCCAGGGCGCGAAGGAAAGGGAGGGGTTGTAGCGATGCAGCCCAAGCCAGGCCTTGCAGAAAGTCTCCTGGGTCAGGTCTTCGGCGTCCTGGCGTTGGCGGGTAAAGACGTGCAGAAAGTTGAAGACCTGCGATTGAAAACGCAAAACGATCTGCTCGAAGGAGGCCACGCTGCCTTGCGCGGACAGGCGGGCCAGTTCCTCCGGGCTGAGTTCGGGTTGGTTGGAAGCGTTCACATGCTCGGCGGGCCATGCGCCCGCTGCGGTCTCCGCGCGCGCCAGCCCGCCCGAAATTTTCAGCGCCGGGATCGCACCCTGATCCATCCCCGGCTGGCGGCACGCGGAAACCATCGGAGCCTCCGCCATCAATTCGTGCCCGGCGGCCGCGCCGGCGCGGTTGGCACTTTGACATTCCGCGTCTCTTTTTCACCCTCGTCGCGGCGGTTGCCTGGACCACCCATCATTTTGTCGCGCACCTGGGCCAATTGCTCGATGGCTCTTGCCACAGGGTAATCCACCCGCACGTTGACGAAATTGTCGGTGGTCGAAACCTTGATGGACTGGAGCAGTTGGGCAACGTCCTTGTCCTGGGGCTGGCTGAGCGAGCCGATGGCGATGATTCCCTGCATAACTTCTTGCATTTGCACGACAACCTCGGGTGTTTTGCCGCGCAAGGCAAGATTCAAAAAGACCTGGGTGGAGTCTTCGCCCAGGGCGATGCGGCCGGCGTCGGCCACCTGCAGGAGTTTGGCCTGCGGCGGCAGTCCGTTGCCCGCATTAAATCCTTCGGCCACGCCCAGGAAAAAGAACGCCTCCTTCATGTCGCCAAATCCGCCGAAGGCCGCCCCTGAAGCCAGCGCCGGCGCCTTGCCGGCGAGCACCTTGGCGGCCTTTTCGGTGATCTCGCGCGAGCGGCCAATCGCGATGACCTTGCCCGGCAGCACCGCGCAATAGGCGGTGTCCTTCACGGCGTAAAAGCTCACGCCGCCTTCCTGGGTCTGCGTGACCAGCACCGGCCCGTTGGTGCCTGCCAGTACCATGCCGGCCAGGAATCCGACGAGGATTTTTTCTATTTCAGGACTGGTCCGGACCAACAACACCGCATGGTCCTCCGGCGATTGATAATCGGTGCCGTAAATCGTGATCGAGTTGATGCCGCCGATGATTTTATCCAGATCAAGATCGAGCTTGAGGTTCCTTTTCAGCTCCTCCACCGGCTGGCTCAACTTCTTTTCCAGCATTTCGGTGATGATGAAGCTGCCGACTTTGCTGGCGCGGAACTCGCTGGCCTCCAGGTGGAGCAGCCATTTGGCGTCGGCGGAAACTTCCTCCTTCGGAATGGAGCCGGCCAGGGCCGGATGGAGCAGCGACAGGAACAGTGGAAGAATCAGCGCAACGCGTTTCGCAATAAGTTTCATACAATCATTTCGACAGGCATTTGGTTTGTCATTTCTGGCGGGCCTTTATCGTCCCGTCGCTGTTGTATGCGCAAACCGGGGCAAAAAGGTTACATCAATCTTGTCAAACTATGCCTTTGTCCTTTTGTTGCGCCTTTCATAGCCTGCCGGCCAGCCAGTCCCACCGTGCCTCAACTCACCTCGAACTGAACCGTGCCTCAGTGGAGCGTGGTGACAGGAGAGTGCAAAGTGCAGAGTGGCGAGTAGTGTGGCTTCCGCCGTCGCAAGGGCTGCGGCGGACGAGGCGGACGGCAAGGAACGCGTGGGCGGAGCCGCTTGAAAGGCGCTGGACGGGCTGGGCGGAGGTGTGCAGTGGTCGTGCTCCACGGATTGGAGTTACTCCGGCGTCAGGCGGTCACGGCGTAATCCACGCCGCGTGGATTCTCGATGCGTTGGGAGGCGTTGAGCACTTCCAACCCGACCATGTTGCCCTCCTTGTCGTAATCTAGAATGACGCCGGGTTTGTCCTCGTCGCTCTCTTCGATCGGCGCGTCGCGGAACAGAATCCGCAGCACGTCCACTTCCGGGTCATAGGTCACTTTCATGTTGTCCCTTTCCAGTATTTGCTGATTTTGCTCGTTCGATAAACGGTCACCACTTTGTGTGGCGCCGTTGTCTCATTCACCATCACCCGCACCAGATACGGCTTCTGGTTAATCTCCACTTTGGATTGATAACACACAATGTCGCCGTGTTCAGGCACTTTTTGGGCTGGCCTGGCCAGGACCGACTCCACCACGGCCATCGGGATGCCGCGCCGACCCATCTCCTCACGAACGTGGATGGAAAGTTGTTGCGTCATTTCGCCGCGCCTCGTTCTCGCGCCAAAGTTCGGACGAAGGCGGGATCAAGTGCGCCGACTCCACGGTCAACCTTCAATCTCATAATCTGCCTTTCATCGTGCAATCGAAACATACACTCACGGGCCCTTCGGGAACAACCTCCTTGTTGATCAGCAAAAACCACCCGGGGTCCCGCTGATTCATCAATTCATCACGACCTGAACCGTGCGGGCATGGCGAATGGAGAATCCCCTCACGCCTACGGCAGAGGCGGGCCGATTTTGACGCGAAAGAATTGCGCCGGCAACGCGGCCGCGTTCGTGTCCGTCCACTGGAAAAAGGTGGCCGGCGGCGAGTTGGTGATGAAGAGCGTGCTCCAGTTTATCAAGTTCGACGAACCCTGCACCGCGTAGTCCGGCCCCAGGATGCTGTTGGTCACGCGCAGGGTGAATTGGCCGTTGCTCCAGCCCGCCCACGGCAAGCCCGGCAACGCCAGCCGATTGACCGTGATGGTAAAGTTCTGCTGGGCGCTCAGGCTGGGAGTGTAGTTGTCCGCCACTTTCAGCGCAATCGCATTGGTGGTGTTGGCGTCGCTCACCGCGGGCCGCCAACTGAAGGCGGCGTTGCTGTTGTTGATCTGAGTCAGCGTGGCGCTGGCCGGCGCGCTCAGCAGACTGAAGGTCAGTGTCGGCGGCAGGGAATTTGTGTCGGTGGCGCTGGCGGTCAGCGCCACGGTCTGGCCCACGTTGACGGTCTGGTTGGCGATCGGCGCCAGGGTTGGCCCGGTGTTGGCCGGCAGGAAACTCGCGCTGACATTGTCCAGCACACCGGTGGTGAGCGCGGCGTTGTCGTGCGCGCAGACGGCCAGGCCGGCATAGGCGCTGACGGCCATGTTGGGGATGACGACCGTTGCGCCGATCTGGGTCCAGGTGGCGCCGTCGCCGGAATAATAGGCGGTAAAGCTGTTGTTCGTGCGCGTCAGCCGCACCCAGTTGGGCGCCCTCAATCCGCTGACCACGCTGGAGGTTGTGGCCGATCCGGTATTGGTTCGCCACAGCAGCTCGATCCCGGCGCTCGGCTCCACGTCGGCCAGCGCATGACGCGAACCCGGGTCCAGCGTTTCACGAATCATCACCGCCGCCTTGGCATTGGCGCTCGTGTCCACAATGCTGTCCACATGGGCGCGGATGTCGCAGTTGGTGCTGACCGGGACATAAACATAAACAAACTGAAACGCGTCGGCCGTGCCCCAGATGTCGGCGCCGGAACCGGAGACGGTGAATTGGCCGCTGCAGTACGAAGCGCTTCCCGCCAACCCCACCGCTCCAATGTCCGCGTTCAGCCAGGGTGCTGGCGGCGCGCCGCCCGCCAACTCGGCGACGGCCTCGGCCGAGGGCAGGCTTTCGTTTCCGGCATTGGTAATCGTGATCACATAGTAATAAGCCTGGCACGTTTCCACGCTGGAGTCGGTGTAATTGGTGCTGGTTATCGCCGGGGCCAGGGTGGTGTAGGGACCTCCGCTCACGGTGGATCGTTTCACGTTGTAGCTGGCCCCGGGCGCGCCGTTCCAATTCAACACAATCTGGCCGTTGCCGGCGGTCGCCGTCAGCCCCGTGACAAACGCCGCCGGAGTGACGCTGACTTCCGCCGAATTGGCGCTGACGCCGTTGCCATTGGCCGTGATCACATAATAATACGTGGTCATATTGCTGACGCTGTTGTCCTCGTAACCCAGATTCACGCCCCCGATGTTCCCGGCGATCAGGGTGTAGGGACCTCCGCTGTTCGTGGCCCGCCACAGATTGTAGGTCGTCGCGCCCGGCACGATGTCCCAACTGACCGTGGCCTGTCCGCTCCCTCCGACCGCGGCCACTCCCGCCGGAGCGGCCGGGGGCGGCAGCGTGGCTGCCTCCGTGATGGTGATATTGGTCGGCGTCAAACCGGCGCCTGTCGCCGTCAGCGTGATGGAACCAGGCTGGTTGGTGGATTGGATAATGACCTCCGCCAGACCGTTGAAGACGGTGCGCTGACTGGCCTTGTCCGCGTCGTGGGAAGTGGGATTGCCGTTGCCGACGCCCAGGATGGCGCCGCCCCCGCTCAGGGTGAAATTGATCAGATTGGTCGCGATCGGCACCACCCGCCCTTGGGAATCCAGCACGGCCACGGCCACCACCGACACGTCGCGGCCGTCGGCCAGGATGGTGCTGCGGTCCGGCCAAAGCGCAATGGCTGCCGGCGTCCCCGTCGTCGCCACGGTATTGGTCATCACGGCCACTCCCTGGCTGTAACCGATGGCCTGGAGCATGCCCGGCGCATACGGCACATTGTCCCATTCCACATGGCCCTGCACATTCAGATCCTGCCGCCCCTGGCTGACGCCGTTGACGAATAATTCAACCGCCTGGCAAGTCCCGTAAGCCCAGATGTTGATGGGCTGTCCCGGCGTTGCCCAATTCCAATGGGGAAGCAGGTGCAGCACCGGCTTGAACGTCCAGTTGGCCTGATAATAATAGAAATTGTCCTTCGGAAAACCGCACGTATCCAGGACGCCAAAATCCGAGTTGATGCAGGGCCAGCCGTAGGGCGTCGGCTCGCCGCGATAATCAAAACCCGTCCAGCAGAAACCCCCGGATGACCACGGACGGGAATCGTAATACGGCCACCACGTTTCGGCCGACTCGCCCCAGCCTACCGAGCCGTTCTGCAGATCGTAAGCCGCGCAATAACAAGCGGTGGTGTCATTGGTGTAGATGCCGCGCGTGGTCACCGTGCTGGCCGTTTCCGTGCCGATGCAGGGTTGGTTCGGGGAGGAGGAGTGGAAGCCATCCATGCCCCCGAGGTTATAGTTGAATCCCTGCACATCCAGCACGGTGGAAAAACCGCTGCCCCAGCCGCCGCTCATCGCCGCGGTGCATTGCCGCGTCGGATCCATTTGGTGGACCAGGTTCTGCATGACTTGGATGTTCGAAGCGCCGGTGGTGGTGCCTTGCAGGTTTTCTTCATTGCAGAGCGACCAGGCGAAAACGCAAGGATGGTTGCGGTCGCGGCGGATTTGACGGCTCAACTCGCCCAATGGCTCCGCATTGGTTCCAAGCCGGCGATTTTCATCCAGCACCAGCATGCCCAACTGGTCGCAGGCGTTGAGCAATTCGGCCGTCGGCTCGTTGTGCGAGGTGCGATAACCGGTCACCCCCATCTCCTTTAGTTTCTCCACCCGGAAATACTGCAGGCGGTCCGGCAGCGCCGAACCCACTCCCGCGTGATCCTGATGGTTGCACATCCCTTGCACCTCCACATGCTGGCCATTGATGAATACCCCGTTGTTCGTATCAAACGTGACGGTCCGCACCCCAAACGGCGTGTTGTAAATGTCCGCCGCCGCGTTTTGGTTGCTGACGGTGGAAACCAGGTTGTAAAGGTAAGGCGTCTGCAACGACCAGAGGTTGGCCGTCATCGTCACCGTCTGCGTCACCACCACATCCTGGCTGGCCGGCACGCTCACCGGCGACGTCACCGTGGCCACCGCATTGCTGCTCGCGTCAAAAATAGTCGAAGTCAAACTGCCGTTCGCCGTCACCGACCCGCTTTGGTTGGTCACATCGGTTTGCATCGTGATGGTCGCGCTGGATCCCGCCAGCGCCGTCGTCGCCACATACGTCCCCCATTCCGCCACATGCACCGGATTCACTGCCCTCAGCCAGACATGGCGGTAAATGCCCGCCCCCTCATAAAACCAGCCCTCAAACCGGCTCGCATCCACCCGCACCACCAGCACATTGGTCCCCCCCGCATTGGCGTACTGCGTCACATCAAAATAAAAACTCTCGTAGCCGCTCACATTCCGTCCCAGAATGTGCCCGTTCAACCACACCAGGCAATTGCGATACACCCCGTCAAATTCCAGCCACAGCGCCTGCCCGGCAAAATCCGCCGGCAGGGTGAAGGTGCGCCGGTACCACCCGATGTTGTTGGTCGTAAAGCTGGCGTTGCCCACCGGCTTGTAACCATGCCCTCCATCCGCGCTGGAATTGAAGGGCAATTCATCCGCCCAATCATGCGGCAGGTTCACCTCCCGCCAGCCGCTGTCATCGTAATTGGTCTGCACAAAGGACACATTCTCCCCAGCCTGCGTGGCAAATATATCAACCCGGATGGACTCCATATAGCTCTCGGTGTCCGTCCCGGCGCCCACTTCCCCGGCTTCCAGTTTGGCCAAATCGGTGATTTCAGGATAGTAGCTGACATTGGTGGTGATATCCACCGGATCGCCCAACTCAAAGCGCCAGCCCCAATCCAGCAAGTCCCGATTCGCGCCGGTGGCGATGCTCAGCCCGGGCAGCACCACCAGGCTCACCGTGTCGGTCACACTGGCGTAATTGACCGGGTCCGTCGGGGTGAAGATGACGGAAAGTGTATTGGCGCCGGGGTAGAGCACGGCGCCATTGGTCGGGTTGTAGGCAAAGCTGCCGGGCACGTTCGCCGTGGCGTTCAACTGGTTGGTGCTGAGAGCCGTGCCGTACTGGATGGGAGCGGGGTTGGTCCATGTAATAATCTCGGCCGTCAGGGTCACGGTCAGGGTGCCCTTGACCAAATTAACCGTGTAGTTGGTCTCAAGGTCGTTCGGGTCCACCAAGCTCGGCACGATGGCATAGGTTCCCACCGGGCTGTTGGTCGTCGCGCTGCAACTGTAATCGGCTGTGATATTGTCGCCGTTGATCAGGCCAGTGATCGTGCCCGTGAACACCGGGTTGGTTTGGCCATAAGCCCGGCTCGCATTCGCCGCTGTCACCGTCAACGGCGCCAGCGACACACTCAGCGTCACCGGCGTCGTGTTGGTGACCGATCCCAGGAAGTCGCTGACGATCACTTGATACGAGGCCGCGTTCCCCGCCGTCGCATTGCTGATAACCAGGGTGTTCGTGGTTGCGCCGGAGATTCCATTCCCGTTTTGAAGGTTCACCCAGCTCGTGCCCGTGTTCTCCTGCCATTGGTAAGTCAGTGCGCCAAGGCCGGTGGCCGCCACCGTGAATTGCGCGTTTTGGCGGACATAGACCGCCGTGGACGTGGGCTGGCCGGTAATGACCGGCGGCAGGTTCTCCTGGGCCAGACCGGCGGCGTAAAGCGTTTCAATCTGCGTCGCGGTGAGCGAGTTGCTGAACATCACCACCGAAGAAATCTGGCCGCCAAAGGACCGAAGGGTTGCGCTGTTGCCCGGATCGCCGCCAATCACCAAGCCGCCACCCCAAGGCTCATTGCTGTTGACAATGGTTTGCGTGGCCGAGCTTATGCCGCCGGCGCTGCCCACATACATCACCGAGTTGCTCGGGGTAATCACCAGGGCCACCATGGACCAAACGCTGCCGGGGATTGTCAGACCGGAACCGAACCCCCAGGTGGCCGAACTGTTATTATCCCAGATGTAGCTCAATTGGTCCGCTGTTCCGTAGGACAAACCATCGGTGCGGGTGGCCCCGGCTGTGCCGGCCCGCATCATGGCCAGCCCGGCCCAGGCGTTCTCCGCGCCCAAGTTGGGATAAATCCATCCGACCAAAGTCACGTTCGTGTTGTTCGCCGGGAAGGTTGGGGTGGCTCGCGTGGTCACGAACGTATTGGTCAGGCTGCCCTGCACCGATCCCAAGGCGCCGTTGTCGCCGGGAAAGCCGGTATAGCCAGGCGGTCGCGGGCCGGCCGCCGGAGCGAACGCGTCCACCGCGTTGCCGCCGCCATTGTCCGCATTGGTCCCGTAATACCCGTTAAACGCCCCCACAATATCGTAAGCCTCCGCCGTTCCCGTGGATGGATCGTTGGTCTCGTTCAGCGGCCAAAACGCCACCACACCGTAACCGGGACTTATGGCAACCGCGGCGAAGCTGTTGGCCGGTGGAGCGGCAACAACCGTCAGCGTGACCACCGCGCTCGTCGCCGAATTGAGAGTGGCGCCCCCATTCTCCGAATTCGTGATAACCAGATGGTAGAAACCGGCATCGGCGGCACTGACGTTTGAAACCACCAACGCGCCCGCTTGGGTGGATCCCGATGTAACCGTGGTGGCGCCGGAAATATGACCGCCGTTGGTGAGCGTGATCCAACCGCTTCCTGTGTTCTTCTGCCAATAACCACTGCACGGCGGCGTGCCCGTGCCGCTGGCCGTAAAGCTCGCCGTGTTGCCCGCCAGCAATTGGTCCGCTGGAAACGCGTTGCTGGCCGTGATCGTCGCCGGGATAAAGTTGGTGATGATTCCGATGGAAAAAACCGTGTCATAGTTGGTTAGGGGGACGCCGTTGGAGGTTATCCCAACGCCATAAGTGACCGAACCATTCCCACCCCCGGGCGTAATCAGGCACGGCAGGCCCCCGGCAAACGGGCCGGGCCATGTGGCCGGTCCATTTCCAATATGGTTCGTCACCAGCGGCATGCCCATATAACCCGTCCCGGTGGAAAGCCGCCCCCAGGTGAATGCATTGGTCGTATTGGGGCTTAACAACACCAGGATGTTGCTGAAGCTCAACCAGTCGCCCACCGTCGTCACCGTCCCGGGAGACGTGACAATCTGGCTGATCAACGTCGCATTGCTCCCCAACCCGCTCGGATCGGTCGTGCCTGAGATCTGATAAAAGCTGATCTCGTAGGCCTGCGTCGCGGTGGGCGGACCGGAGACGGTCCCATTGTTGCCGAAGCCGGTTGACAGGCATTGCACAAACACATTGGTCACCAGGTATCCGGTCGCGTTGTTCCCTGTGACAAAGGTCGTCCCGCCAGGCTGCCCGGTGTTGTCGGTGTAATAATTGAAGGTGCGGCTGATGGCGTTTTCGTCCAGGGTGTTGGTTTGGTATATGTCGTTGGGGCCTGGCTTCGGCGGCGCGGCGGCGGGGGACACGTCCGTAAAGGTCGCTTGCCCGCGCGCCGTCTGGGACAACGCGGCCGCCAGCGCCATCAAGGCCGGCAGGCTGGTTCTTTTGAAAATAGTCAACAATAACATAATTCGCGATGCTTTCAGTTCGGAGGCGCGCCGGCAGACACTGCCTCCCCTAACTGTCACCCTGCCTTCCGCAACCACCTCCACCCAATTTGGCATTTCCTCAACCCCCTTTGCCTCCACCACCCCTTTTTGGGATGACCCGGCCAATCTTCCTCTTCCTCTTAATCTTAATCCTAATCTTAATCTTAATCTTAATCCTATTCTCGGCTCAGTCATTAACCCGGCATGGATTTTTCCTGTGGCGAAACCAGTGACGCCGCCATCAATACTCCTTGGGATTCCATTGAAAACAGCGAAGAACCCCGTGGTTAATTCCAAGCCATTATCGCTAAACGTGTTGCGCAGAATCCAATCCCGCGCCCCCCCCCACCGGCCACTCAGGAAACAGTTTCTAAGTAATTCCAATTGACATAGAATAGCCACTATTCTACTTTGCCACTGAAGGTCAATCCCATATACCTTCAACACTGAAACATGGAAATATGGCAAATCGGAAAAAGGAGATCAGATCTATGGCACGCACCGGAAAAATCGCCCGGCTTCCCCGGGACCTTCGCGCTCAACTCAACACCCGCCTCCAGGACGGCCACGACGGCAAACAAATCGTCCAGTGGTTAAACTCCCTGCCGGACGTCAAAAAGGTCCTCGCCGCAAGGTTCGACAGCCGCCCCATCAATGAACAAAACCTCTCCGACTGGCGCCTCGGCGGCTACCAGGAGTGGCTCGCCCACGAGGATATCCTTGCCCAGGTCGGCGACCTCGCCGACAAGCAGCACGAGCTGGCAACCGTCGCCCCGGGCCAATCCCTCGCCGACCATCTCGCCGCCGCCATCAGCTTCCGCTTTGCCGCCATCCTCGCCGCCCAGGGCCAGCAGTTCGACGAACCGGCCCGCGGCCAGTTGCGCCTCTTGACCCGCCTCTGTCAGGCCGCCGTCAAACTGCGCCGCAGCGACCAAAACGCCGCCCGCCTCAAAATCGAGACCCAGCGCTGGGAACTCGCCCGCAGCCAAATGACGGAGGAAAGGGCCGAAACCGTCCTGCGCAAGCAAAGGGACGCCCTCGCCGCCCCCATCTGGGCCGCCGTCAAAGCGGGGGAACGGGCGGTGGAATTTGGAGGCGGCAAAGCCGCCAGGTTCGCGGCGGAAATGCTCCGCGAAATCGAAACCTGCCCCGACCCGGCCCATTTTCAGAGCAAAGTCCTGGCCGCGCAATCCCTGGAAGAGTGGCGCCGCTATGCTCAAGAAATGGCCAAAAACCCCCCGGTCCAGAAAACCCCGGCCCAAGCCGCCATAGAAATGATCGAGGAATTCGACACCTACCTTGAGCGCAAAGAATCCAAAAGCAAAACTCCCGCCTCCCCATCGCCCTCAAAGTCCTCCCGCCGTTCTAAAAAGCCGGCCAAACGCCGCCCAACCAGCCCTCGTCCAGCGCCCCCGGCCAGCCCCCGCGTTCCGCCCGTCCACAAAGTCCACCAAGTCCACCAAGTCCACCAGCAAGCCACGCCCCCAACCCAGTCAAATCCAGATCCATCCATCCCACCCGGCCCCATGCCGCCCGACCCAATCCCATCAAGCCCAATCAAGGTAAATCAAGGTGTTTTTTGAACCACCACTCCATCACTCCATCACTCCATTCAGTCCGTTCCGGGAGCGTGGGGCGGGCCTGTCCCAGGCGCCCCAAAACCAGTCGCGCCAGTCCCCGCCGTAATCCTGGAGGTAAGGCAAATTGAAAACTGCGCCACACCCCTCATTCCGTTTGACTCGCGCCCGCATTGCGTTATCCTCTCCGTCCCTATGGCAAAATTAACTGTAAATGAATTGGATGTGGCCGGGAAACGGGTTTTTGTCCGCGTGGATTACAACGTGCCGATGGAAGAGCGGGACGGCAAAATGGTGATCAACGACAGCACCCGCATCAAGGAAACTCTGCCGACCCTCCGCCTCCTCATCAGCCGGGGCGCCAAAATCATCCTCGCCGCCCATCTGGGCCGTCCCAAAGGCAAACGCGATCCTTCCATGTCCCTCCAGCCCGTCGCCACGCTCCTGGCCGAAATGCTCGCTCGCCCCGTGGCGTTTGTGGACGATTGCATCGGACCCAAAGTGGCCGCCGCCGTGGCCGCGCTCCGACCCGGCGATCTGCTCCTTTTGGAAAACGTCCGTTACTACAACGAAGAGGAGGCCAATGATCCCGCCTTCGCCGAAAAACTCGCGGCGGCGGCCGAGGTGTATGTCAACGACGCCTTCGGCTCCGCCCATCGCGCCCATGCCTCCACCGAAGGCGCCGCCCGCGCCATCGCCCGCCGCGGCGGCCCCTGCGCCGCCGGCCTGCTCATGGATCGCGAGTTGCAATATCTGGGCAAGGAATTGGAAAATCCCGCCCGGCCTTTCGTCGTCATTCTGGGCGGCGCCAAGGTTTCCGACAAAATCAAGGTCATTGACCGTTTGCTGGAAAAGGCCGACACCCTTTTGATCGGCGGCGCCATGTCGTACACTTTCCAATTGGCCCTCGGTCAAAAAGTCGGCAAATCTTTGTCCGAGCCGGACAAAAAGGACATGGCCCTGGCCGCGCTGGCCAAGGCCAAGACCCGGGGCATTCAGTTCCTGCTCCCCGCCGACAACATCCTCGCCACCCCCGTGCCCACCGGCAAGTTGAACAAGAAAGGCAAACCGGTCATTGAATTTCAAAACGTCCGCTTGCAATCCGCCGGCGACATCCCCGACAACCAGGAGGGGTTGGACATCGGCCCGGCCACCAGCAAGCGCTACGGCGATATCATTGCCCAGGCCAGGACCATCCTCTGGAACGGGCCGATGGGGATGTTTGAGGACAAGCGCTTCGCGGCGGGGACGCTGGCGGTGGCGCAGGCGGTGGCCGCGGCCACGGCCAATCACGCCGCCAAAAGCATCATCGGCGGCGGCGACAGCGTCAAAGCGCTCAATCAAGCCGGCTTGGGGGACAAAGTGACTTTTATGAGCACCGGCGGCGGGGCCAGCCTGGAGTTTTTGGAAGGCCGGGTCCTTCCCGGTGTCGCGGCGCTGACGGACAAATAAAAAAGGATTCAGCGACCGCGACCGCGGCTCGCCCCTCCCGCAATCAACATGAACAAAGAACGCAAATTAATCATCGCCGGCAATTGGAAGATGAACAAGACCGTGGCCGAAGCGCTGGATCTGGTGCGCGGTCTGAAAATTGAACTCGGCGCGGTCAAAGAGGTGGACATCGTCATCTGCCCGCCATTCACCGCCCTGGCCGAGGTCTCCAAGGCGGTCATGGATTCCAACCTGCGCCTGGGCGCGCAAAACATGAGCGAGCACAATTTCGGGGCCTACACCGGCGAAATCGCCGCCGGCATGCTCAAGGAATTCTCCGTGCGCTATGTCATTTTGGGCCACTCCGAGCGCCGCCAGCTCTTCAAGGAAACCACCGATTTGGTGGCCAAAAAGACCCGCGCCGCCCACGCCGCCTCCCTCAAACCCATCGTCTGCGTGGGCGAATCCTTGCAGGAACGCGAAGCCGACCTGACCGAGCGCGTGCTCGACTCGCAGGTGCGCGGCAGCCTGGCCGGTTTGACCACGGCGCAGATTGAGGAAACCATTATCGCCTACGAACCCATTTGGGCCATTGGCACCGGCAAAAACGCCTCCACCATCCAGGCCCAGCAAGCCCACGCTTTTATTCGCCACCTCCTCGCCGCCATGTACGATGAAACTGTGGCCCGGCGCGTCCGCATCCAATATGGCGGCAGCGTCAAGCCCTCCAACGCCCGCGAACTCATGTCCCAACCGGACGTGGACGGAGCCTTGGTGGGCGGGGCTTCGCTGGACGACCGCAGCTTTTCTGATATTATTAAAAATTCAATTTAACGGAAGGTAGGGCGGGCAGTCCCCCCTGTGCGCCGCAGCCTTGGCGAAGGCGCATGCCCGCCGAATGAATTAGTGCTATTTCCAACCCCGTATGCTATAAGATAAGGAGATTATGGATATATTATTCGCATTTTTGGCAGTGATCCTGTTTTTGGACTGCATCGTGCTCATTCTTTTGATCTTGCTGCAATTGCCCAAGAAGGAGGCGGGCGCGGGCATGGCCTTTGGCGGATCGGCCACCGACGCGCTTTTCGGCGCCGGTTCCGGCAACGCCCTCACCACCATCACCAAGTATTCCGCCGGCATTTTTTTCGGCGCGGCCTTTCTCATGGCCTTCATCACCACCCATCGGGGACCGACCGCCGGCGGCGCGTTTGAGGACGCGCTCACCAAACCAGGCAAGGCGGCGGCCCAGCCTGCGACGTCCCCGTCGCCCGCCACCCACACCAACGACAATTTCCTTCTGGCCCCCAAGCCGGCCACCCCGGCCCCGGCCAATTCCACCACCGCGGCGTCTTCAAATTCAGCCGCGCCGCTGGTCGCGCCGGTTCCGACGCCCAACCCGGCCACGAACAAGTAATCTCCCATGCATCTCCGGCTCCGCGCGCTTGGACCATTCCCGGCAGCAGTAGCCCGATTTCTATTCCCAATCCCATTTCCTAATCTTAATCCTGATCTCTGCTTCTCTCCCAGATCCTCCCCCCAGGCCGGGCGCGAACCGTTCCGGGGAGCACACGCGCCCTCGCGGGTGCTGGCCGGCGCCCTCGCCGGCCACGTCTTTGCTTATGCTGCTCTTGATCTTGAACCGGGCAACCGTGGCTGTTTGGGGAGCGCGGGCGTCTCGCCCGCCGCGTTCGGCGTCCCGCCGAACGCTCTTCAGGTGCGGCTCTCTCGCCTTAGGCGGGAATTTGGCTCCTCTCTTCGCCGCTGGACGGCGCTGACTTTTTGCCTCCTGGCCGCCTGCTCCGTTTCCGAACCCAAAGCGGGCCTGGTGGTGATCAACGGCCCCGACCCGCAAACCCTCGACCCGGCCCTCGCCACCACCCTGGAGGATTTGCGCGTCGTCAACGGCCTGTTTGAAGGCCTGACCCGCTACGATCCCGTCACCGCCCGGCCCATTCCCGGCCTGGCGGAAAATTGGGAAATCTCCCCCGATGGCCGCATCTATACCTTTCACCTGCGCGACAATCTTTTCTGGTCCCCCGGCCAGCCGATCACGGCGGAAGACGTCGTTTATTCGTGGCGGCGCGTGCTCGATCCCCGCACCGCCGCCGAATACGCCGGCCAGCTTTACTACCTGAAAAATGCCGAGTCCTATAACAACGGCAGCCTCCAGGACCCCGCCCAAGTGGGCGTTCACGCCCTGGATTCCCGCACCGTCCGGGTGGAGTTGAACAACCCGACCGCTTTTTTCCTCGACCTGTGCGCCTTCCAAACCCTCGCCGTCGTGCCGCGCCAGGTGATTGCCCAATATGGCGGGCAATGGTTGCGCGCCAGCCCCCTGCCCACCAGCGGCCCTTACCTGCTGGACTCCTGGCGGCTGAACTACAAAGTTCGCCTCCGCAAAAACCCCTCCTACTGGGACGCCGCCAACACCCGCACCGAGCTGATTGATTTTCTGTCCGCCAGCGCCCCCAACACCTCCCTCAACCTTTACCAAACCGGCCAGGCCGACGTCATCTGGGACCTGACCAGCATTCCCAATGAATTGGTGGATGAACTTAAAAAGCGCCCCGATTACCACGCCTTCCCCTATCTGGGCACTTATTTTTTCCGCTTCAACACCACCCAAAAACCCTTCCACGACCCGCGCGTCCGCCGCGCCCTGGCGCTGGTCATTGACAAGCAACGGCTGGTGGCCAAATTCCTCCATGCCGGGGAAACGGCGGCCGATCACCTGGTGCCCGACGGCGCCGCCAATTACAAGCCGGTGGCCGGCCTGGGTTACGATCCCCCCCTGGCCCGGCGGCTCCTGGCCGAGGCCGGTTTTCCGGGCGGCCGGGGTTTTCCCCGCTTCCATTATCTCTTTGACGCCGCGGGCGGCGGCGGGAGAATCCACGAGCAACTCGCCGTGGAAATGCAGCACATGTGGGAAGAGCAACTGGGCATCCATGCCGACCTGGCGCAGATGGAAAAAAAAGTCTATCGCGACGCGCAAAGCCGTTTGGACTACGATCTGGCCCGCGCCAGTTGGATCGGCGATTACAACGATCCCAACACCTTCCTGGATTTATTTCGCAGCAACAACGGCAACAATGAAACCGGCTGGAAAAACGACCGCTACGACACCCTGGTGCGCCAGGCCAATGAGCAGACCGACCCCGCCCGGCGCACCGCCCTGTTCCAACAGGCCGAAACCATTCTGGTCCGCGACGAACTGCCCATCGTCCCCCTCTACTTCTACGCCGGCTTCACCTATTTCAACCCCGCCCGCATCAAGGGAATTTACCCCAATATTATTGATGTTCATCCGCCCAATTACATCTCCAAGGCCGGCGGCGGATGAAAAGCCTCCTTAATCCTGATCCTAATCTTAATCTTAATCTTAATCCCAATAATACCAATCCCCCGTCATGATTGTCTTTCTCAATGGCAAATTTGTCCCCGAAGAACAGGCCGTCGTGTCTGTTTTCGACCGCGGATTCCTTTATGGCGACGCCTTGTTTGAAACGTTGCTCGTGACCGGCGGCCGGCCCTTCCTCTGGCCCGAACACCTGCGCCGCCTCCAGCAGGGCGTGGACGCCCTCAAACTCTCCCTGCCCTACTCCCACGATGAACTCCTCGCCTTCGCCGCGCAATTGATCCGACGCAACCAGATGACCGAGGCCATGCTGCGCCTCACTCTTTCCCGCGGCGTGACCCCGCGCGGCTATTCGCCGCGCCACGCCGCCAATCCTGCCGTCGTCATGACGCTCCATCCCGCTCCCGTCCTGGACCCCGCCAGGCCGCCCCGCTGGCGCCTCATCACTTCCACGCTGCGGCTTCCCGCCAACGACCCGCTGGCCCGCTTCAAGACCGCCAACAAACTGCGCCACGTCCTCGCTCACGCCGAAGCCGACGACGCCGGGGCCGATGACGCCCTTCTCCTCAACACCGACGGCCACCTCGCCGAAGCGGCCTCCGCCAACCTCTTCTGGGTCAAGAACAAAGTTGTGCGCACTCCTCCCCTGTCCGCCGGCCCGCTGCCCGGCGTGACGCGCCGCCTGGTCCTCGAACTCTGCCAAAAACTGAACATCCCCGCCCGCGAAACCCGCGCCCGCCCTGGCGCGCTCCGCCAGGCCGGCGGCGTTTTTCTCACCCTGGCCTCCCTTGGCATTGTCGAAGTGGAATCCCTCGACGGAAACAAGATGCGACGTTCGCCCCTGACCCGGAAACTCTACACCGCCTATCGCGCCTTGCTCCGCACCACCTGAAAACCCTCAAAAGCAACGCGTTCCTTATGGATGGTAGGGCGGGCAGTCCCGTGCCCGCCGCACGACCGTAGTGCGAGGTTGATTCTGCCAAAACCCGCCTGCCTGTCCCAGCCGCCGATTTTGATTCTCATTTGCCCGGTTTTGTGGCTCCTTGTCGCCCTCTTGTTGTATGGAACGTTTGCCTGGATTTCGCGACTTTTACCCGGAACCGGTTCCGCATCCCGATCTCGGGAGCGCGGACGCCCGCCAGTTTGTCTTCGAACGCTGGCGCGCCACGGCCCGCCGTTATGGCTTCCGCGAATATGACGGGCCGCCCCTGGAACCGCTCGACTTGTTCACGCTCAAAAGCGGGGAGGAAATCGTCGGACAACTCTACAACTTCACGGACAAGGGCAGCCGCGCCGTCGCCCTCCGCCCGGAAATGACGCCCACCCTGGCCCGCATGGCGGCGGCGCACGAACGGCATTACAAAAAGCCGATCAAGTGGTTTGCCATCCCGCAGCTCTTCCGTTACGAACGGCAGCAAAAAGGACGCCTCCGCGAACATTTCCAATTCAATGCCGATATTATCGGCGAAGCCGGCCCGGCGGCGGAGTCCGAACTTCTGGCGCTGCTGATTGATTCCCTGCGGGCCTGCGGATTGACGGCCGAGGATTTTGTCATCCGCTTGAGCAGCCGCAACGCCTGGCAGCAGTTTTTCCAGGCGCGCTGCGCCCAGCCGGAAAAGGCCGGACCGTTTTACCAGATCATTGACAAACTGGAGCGGGAATCCGCCGGGGCCAGCACGCAAGCCCTGGCCGCCCTCGGTTTCAAGCTGGAGGAAGTCAACCAGTTCATCACCCAAGGAAGCCCGACGCCGGAGTTGGAATTCATTGTCAAAAATCTCCAGGCGCGCGGCCTGGGGGCCTTTGTCAAAATTGATTATCACGTCATCCGCGGGCTGGCCTACTACACCGGCGTGGTCTTCGAAGCCTTCGACAAAAAGGGCGAGTTCCGCGCCATTGCGGGCGGCGGGCGCTATGACAATCTGATCAAGCTCATCAGCGGCGGCAAGGCGGACCTCCCGGCCCTGGGGTTCGGCATGGGTGATGTCGTTTTGCTGGAATTGCTCAAGGCGCGGGGATTGCTCCCCACATTGGACGCGCCCATCGAGTATTTCTATCTGATCGAGGACGAGGCCCTGCGGGAGGATTCCCTGCGGCGGGTGCAACATTGGCGCGACCAGGGCCACGCCGTGGACTATCCCTTGACGCCGGCCAAGCCGGACAAACAATTCAAGCGCGCCCTGGAATTGAAGGCCCGTTTCACCTTGAAACTGGAGCGCGCCCCCGGCGGCAAACTGGCTGAAAAACGCAAGAACCTGGCAACCCGTCAAGAAGAAGTAGTGGCCGCATAGTAACGCTTCAGTCCCGGTTGGCGGCGCGCGCCATCCGTCATCCGTCATCCGGCACAGGCATCACCTCACCTCTTGACCCGTTCCCCGTAGACCCGGCAGACTTCGCCGAAGACCCGGTCCACGGTGATCTGTTGCATGCAGAGGTTGTTGCGGCAGGGGGATTGCCGGTTGTTGTTGGCGTTGACACACGGGCTGCACGAAATACCCGCCCAGATGGCCAGGTTGCGCGGGGTGCGCGCCGCAAACAAGGCCGGCGTTTCCGGCCCGAACAGCGTGATGACGTTAATGGAAGTGAGCGAGGCGAAATGCGCCGGGCCGCTGTCGTTGGTCACCAGGACTTCGCAGAGGGCGTAGAGCACCATCAATTGCCGCAGCGTGGTCCGGCCCGCCAGGCAGGTGCAGCGCGGGGAATTGAGCTCGCCCGTCAGCCGCTCGATTTGCGCCACTTCCCGCGGCCCGCCGGTGAAGCCGATGTGGACCTCGGGAAATTGGGCGAGCAGACGGCGCGCCAGTTCCACATACCGGCCGGCGGGCCATTGCCGCAAGGGCACCAGGTCGCTGGCGTTGGGATTGAGCAGGATAATGGGCGGTCGCTTCCCGTTGGGGTGCGGCAACATCGCCTCCACCGGCTCCACCTCGCCGGCTCGCGGCGCAAAGTGGGCGAAGGTGTTTTCCGCCGAGGGCGGCGCCAGGTCTATCGTCGGCAAATCCGCCGGATCCCTCCGCAACGATTCCACCAGCACTTGGAACGTCGTGCTGGTGTGCAGGTGCGGGTTGTACAACAGCCGGTGGGTGAACAAGTCGCCCCGATACGGCCCGGCCGCGTACCAGGTGTGAAACCCCACCCGCGCCCGCGCCCCGCTGAGAAAGGCGATGATGGCCGAGCCGCGGGCGAAGAATTCCATGTCAATGGCGGCGTCCAGTTTCAACCCCCACATCCGCCGCATCGCCCGCAGGGTGGTGCGCGCCAGCCCGGTCAACGTTTGCGAGTTGAGCGTGATGACGTTTTTTTCCGGGATCAGTTCCAGCAGATCCAGGATGAAACGGTTTTCCTCGAAGGCGATGAAATAGACGTTCTCCCGCCCCACCATTTGCACGGCCCGCTCGATGGCGGCGATGGCCAGCACGGTCGAGCCTTGCTCGGCCAGTTTGACGAACAGGACGTTGCGCACGGGGGCCGGCCCCGGCGGGAGGCGCCGGGTCAGCACCCGCCGCACCCCAGTCAATAAAAAACATAGCGGCACCCCCACCACCCGGTCAATCGTTTGCAGCTTTGGAATGTTCATGCGCGGGCGCATCCTATCGCGGGACCCGGCCCGTGACGAGCACAACTATTTCTTAATTGCCAATGACCAATTTTCAATTGCCAATTTTCAATCCTGAGACCCCTGGAGGTGTCGCTTCCGTCCGGGAATCGGGAATCTGTCATTGGCAATTCAGCCCACAGAAAACCGGATTATTGCGCTTGCTCAATCTGGAAACCGTGTTACTTTCCCGCCCTTGCTTTGGCACGGGCAAGGCGGTCAGGACTCGGCCGCGTCACGCGAGTCAGAAGAATAAATTGCAAATGAAAAAAAACATGCTGGCAAAATTGGCTCTCTGTTGTCTGGCCCTCCAGGCAGGAGGGGCGGGAGAAACGGTGTTCGCGCAGGCCGCCGCGCTCAACACCGAACCGCAGAAAACGAGCTATGCCCTGGGAGTCTATTACGGCAACAATATCAAGAACATCGGGGTGGAGTTGGATGCCGACGCGCTGGCCAGGGGATTGAAAGATGCTGTGGCCGGCGGTCCCACCTTGCTCACCCCCAACGAGATGAGCACGATTTTGCAGGCGCTCTCGGCCAAAGTGCAGGAGAAGCAAGCCGCCAAGCGCAAGGAACAAGAGGCCCTGTTCAAGGAGGAGAGCGCCAAAGACAACCTCAAGGAAGGGACGGAATTCCTGGCCAGGAATAAAACCGCCCCGGGCGTCACCACCCTGACCAACGGCCTGCAATACTCCGTCATCACCAAGGGCGCCGGCCCCATCCCCAAACCCACCGATACCGTCAAGGTGAATTATCGCGGCACCTTTCTGGACGGCAGGCAGTTTGACGCTTCGCCTCCCGGCCAGCCTTTTCAATGCAGCCTGATGCCAGGGCCAAGGGGCGTCATTGAAGGGTGGCAAGACATCTTGCAACTCATGCCGACCGGTTCCAAATGGAAAGTCTTCATCCCCCCCAACCTGGCCTACCACGCGCCGGGGCAGCCGGGGGCGATCCCTCCCAATGCCACCTTGATCTTTGAGATGGAGTTGGTCTCGATTGATCCTGCCAAATAAACCCGGCCTGCCGGCTTTCGCTGGATTCCCTGCCGGTCCGGACTCTTTCGGGGGCCTCACCGCCGCGAGAGGACATCCCGCTCGTATTGCTTGACCTCGCGCAGCCAGGCGCCTTCCGCCGGGACGCCGGATTGCTCGCAGTAATAATCCCAGACCGCCCCATACGGCAAAGTCTTGCCGGCCTCCAACAGCGCCAGGCGCGCGGTGTAATCGTTGGCACGCTCCGCCTGGCGCAGGGCGGCGATGGGTTCAAGCAGGGCGATGAGCAGCGCCTTGAGGACGCTCCGCGCGCCGATGACGTAGGCCGCCACCCGGTTGATGCTGCCGTCGAAAAAGTCCAGCCCGATGTGGATGCGGTCCAGATAATCCCCGCGCACCATTTCCTGGGCCATCATCTGGAGTTCATCGGAAAGTATCACCACATGGTCGCTGTCCCAGCGCACGCCGCGGCTGACGTGGAAAAGAATTTCATCCAGCGATTCCAGCACGGAAGAGATTTTGTCCGCGATGCTCTCCGTGGGATGAAAGTGGCCGGTATCCAGGCAGAGCAGCTTTTTGTGGCGGATGGCGTACCCATAATAAAACTCCGCCGAACCCACCACATAACTTTCCGACCCCAGGCCAAACAGTTTTGGTTCCACCGAATCCAGATTGTGTTTGGGGCTGATCGGCGGCGCAAAAACGGCGTCCAACGATTCGGCCAGGCGTTGCCGCGGGCCTTTGCGGTCCACCGGCGTGTCCTTGTAGCCGTCGGGAATCCACAAGTTGGTCACGCAAGGATTTCCCTGCGCCTGGCCCATGGCCGCGCCGATTTTGCGTGAGGCGATGCAGTGCTCGATCCAAAATTGCCGGATGCCCTTGTCCTGGTGGGAAAGGGTGAAGCCGTCCGCCGCCTTGGGATGGGAGAAGCAAGTGGGGTTGAAATCCAGCCCCAGCCGGTTGGCTTTGGCCCAACCGATCCAATCCTGAAAATGGGCCGGGGTGATTTCATTGCGCGGGACCCGTTGGCCGCCCGTTTCCGCGTAGATGGCGTGCAGCGCCAGCCGATGGCGGCCGGGAATAAGCGAGTAAGTTTTGACCAGGTCCGCGCGCAATTCCTCCGGCGTGCGCGCCTTGCCCGGATAACTGCCCGTCACCGCCAGTCCGCCACCCAACTCGCCGCCGGCGTTTTCAAAGCCGCCCACGTCATCCCCCTGCCAGCAGTGCAGGGAAATGGCGACCTTGCGCAACCGCCGCAGGGCCGCTTCGGCGTCAACCCCCAATGCGGCGTAAGTTTCGCGGGCCAGTTTGTAAGCGTTCTGGATGGATTTGGTTGTGGCCATAGATAATTTGTGTTGAGATTACGACTAAGTTTAGGACTGGCGCTTGGGCTTGGCTGGCGCTTTCGGCGGCGGTGCAGCCGCCGCCATCTTTGGGAGCGCAACCAAATGCATGTAGATCAACCAGGCCCCGAGCACGATGCCAAAGGCCAGAGCGGCCAGGGTGACGTAAAGGGGGCCTTGCGAAGGCTCGAATCGGAAGTCAACGGTGTGCTCTCCAGGGGTCAGGTAAACGCCGCGCATGATATAATTGCACTGCAGCGGGGCCACTGGCTTTTGGTCAACCCAGGCCCGCCAGTCCGGGTCCGTCCGGTCATTGAGCAGCAGGACCGCGGCGGATTTGGCGGTGGCCCGGAGGTGAACCTCCTTGGGTTTGTAATCCACAATGCGCACCGTGCCGGGATCCGCCTCCGGGGCCGCGGCGGCCGGAACCGGGGTGTTGCTGGAAACTAAAACCGTTTTCATGGGATCAAAGGTTTCCGAATCCAGCAGTCGCAGGGTGGAGGCGTCGTCGGCCGGTATCTGCCAGTTGGAATAAAGTTTGGCGCGGGGCAGGGCGTTGGTGATTTCGATCAGTGCGAACGGGCCGTTGTTGGTGATGACGGCGGTCAGATCGCCGGAGTCCTCCGCTTTGTTGGTCACCCACGGTTTGTAAACCAAGTCGAAGCGGGCGCGAATCTGAAAGCCCCGCTGCATCGGGTCGGCACGCTCGTTGAGGTAGGGAACCACGTCGGCGGGGGCCAGCAGGTAACGCGCGTTGCATAGTTTCCAAAGCCGGACCGGCGGCGCGAAATCCACCTGCTCCGCCGACCGGGCATATTTTGGGGCAAAGGTGCTCAGGATGTTGATTTCCTGCACGGGCGGACGCGACAGTTGGTCAAAGTCAATGGCCTCGATGTCGTGGTAGGGGAAGTCGTTTTCCAGCCACCAATGGCAGACCGCCCCCAACACCCCATATTCCCCATGACACAGAGCATACCCGCTTTCATTGGGGGCCAGCTTGGCCGCCACCCGGTGCTCATAAGGTTCCTGCCGCAGAATCTTCATGATGTCATTGTCCGCGTACTTTTCCTGGGAGTTGTAATAGCGCACCCAGGGCCGGTCCGCCCGGCTTAAATCGCAAATCATCACCGCGCTCAACGCCACCCACGCCCACACGGCCCGGGGCCCGCGCAATACCCCCGTCAGAATGCAAACCACCGCCCCGGCCGACAGGCCCAGGTAAAGGACAAACCGGCCCGCCTCACCGATGGCGAAAGCGGCGATGCGCGACCCCCAGGCCTCGCCAAACTCCTGGTGCCCAATGTACTGGCTCAGGCGCTCGAACAGATGCCGGGAAGGACCGCCGTTGCCCGCGCCATAAATCCAAAAAAACAGCCCGGCCGCGCCCGCCGCCAAAATCAACCCGCCCATCCACCCTTTCTCAAAGGCGGTAAATCGTCTTGACTCAGGCTGGGCCGGGGCCTCCGGGGCCGCGACGGGGCTTCGCAGATAACCCCGGTAGAGCGCCTCCAGGCCGTATCCCGCCAGGATGATCCACGTCAGATTAAAGGCATGCAGAAACTTAATCGGGTTGCGGATGGTCGAGAAATAGGGGATTTTGTAAAGCAAGGCATAGAGAAAGGAGTAGCGGCCCCACGCCGCCACCAGCGAGAACATCGCCGCCAGGCCCCAAAACCAGACCAGGCGCCGTTCCTTTTTGGTAAAGGGCGGGCTGGCGCGCCGCCAAGTGCTGGCCAGCGCGAAGAGAGCCAGCACGGAAACCAGCACCCCGGCGAATTCCCCCGACCCGGTATGACGCCGCTGCCATCCATTGCGCTGCGCCACGTTGTCCACAATCACTTCCCGGGCCTGGGCATCGTTTTCCTCCAGGACTTTCACTTCCTCCGGCGGCAAACCCACGCCTCCTGCTTCCGGGGGCAAACTCAGGGCCTTGGCCATGTTGGCTCGCACCTGCGGGTCGCTGCTGTTCAGCGCCGTGATTCGTGGGTCTTCCGCCACCTTGCCCCAGTACACACCCGCCTTGTCCGGCGTGGTGTCGTAATTGGCCAGGCGATAGCCAAAGAGTCCCGGAATGATGATGCGCAAGGTTTCCAGCTTGGGCAGGCTCCACATCGTCGCTTCAGTCCAGCGCCTTTGTTTTTCTGCGGCGGTTTGTCCCATCCCGGAGATCCCTTTGATCGAAGTGCCCACCAGGGTGGAGAGGGTGCTGAAGGCGATCCACACGGCAAAGAGCACCACCACCACACCCATGCCCGCGCTCCGGCAAATCCGCCGCTTCAAGCCGGACTCGGTGATCCAGCACAGAAACACCACGAAAACCCCCGCGTACACGCTCAATAGCGCCCCGCTGTCAAAACCTTCCATCACCGACATCCCCACCGCCAGCCCGGCCAGCGCAGCCTTGATCCAGGTTTGGCGGATCGAGTCCGTCACCAGCGCCGCCACCGCCAGGAAAATCATCGCAATGGCAATGTTCCACGTTCCCAAACCCCAGGTGGCGTTGGACCAGCAATGCATGTTCAAGCCCGCCGCCAGCCCGCCCACCACGCAGACCATGGGGGCAAACTTCAGTTGCCGGAACATCACCCAGGCGCTGAACCCCAGTAACAACATGCTCAACGGCGCGAAGGTTTTGTAAAACCATTCCACCGGGATGAATGTCAACAGGATGCCGTCCACCGTCGGCGACGACGCCGGGTCCTTGATCCCGATCCAGTTCCCGTCAATCCAATGGCCGGTGTAGGTGTCCGGCAGCCGGGCCGAGGTGGCCTTAATCGCGCCCAGCGCGGTGTCGTTGGCCCACATCACATGGTAGGGCTTGAACCCGTCGTGGCACAAGACCGCCAGCGCCCCTCCCAACAAGACCAGCAGGACAAGCCACTGGCCTTTTCGTTTGACACCGGTTTCCATCTCGTCTTCAGGCATGGCGGGAGCTTACTGGTAAAATGAAGAATGCAAAATGCAAAATGTGGACGGACAAATTCCGGCGCAATGCCTGTCCGGCCGCGCCCTCCCTCATTTTGCATTTATCATTTTGCATTTTGCATTTCTTTCAATACCGTTGTCCCAAATGAAAGTTGTCATTTTGTGCGGCGGCAAGGGTACTCGGTTGCGCGAGGAAACCGAGTATCGCCCCAAACCGATGGTGCCCATCGGTGATCGGCCCATCCTCTGGCATATCATGAAAATCTATGCCACCCACGGCTATAACGATTTCATCCTTTGCCTCGGTTACAAGGGCGAGATGATCAAGGACTTCTTCCGCAATTACCACTGGATGACCAGCGATGTCACCCTTTCCCTGGGACAAAAGGCTTCGGCCAAATTTCACAGCCACCACTCCGAGGAGGATTGGCGCGTCACCCTCGCCGACACCGGCCAGGAAACCATGACCGGCGGCCGGATCAACCGCATCCGCCATTACCTGGGCCAGGACCCCGAATTCTTTCTCACCTACGGCGATTGCGTGGGCAACATTGACATCAAGGCCGCCCTCCAATTTCACCGCGAACACGGCAAAAAACTCACGCTCACGGCGGTGCGTCCGCCGGGCCGCTTTGGCGAGCTGGCCGTGGATGGCCAGAGCCGCGTCACTCAATTCAACGAGAAGCCCCAAGCCACCGAAGGCCGCATTAACGGCGGCTTCTTCGTCGCCTCCACCCGCATTTTCGATCTCCTGCGCGACAGCGACGGGATGATGTTTGAGCAGGAACCGATGCTGGCCCTGGCCCGGGAAGGCCAGCTCATGGCCTGGCAGCACAACGGCTTCTGGCAGCCCATGGACACCTTCCAGGAGTTCACCCTCCTCAACAAAATGTGGGCCGAGGGCAAAGCCCCCTGGAAAACCTGGTGACTCGCCATGGACCCGCATCTAACCGACGATGCCCGGCGCGTCATCGCTGATTTAGGCCCGCTTAACCAGCGGTTTGCCGGCAAAACCATTCTCCTCACCGGCGCCGCCGGCTTTCTGGGCAGCCACTTCCTCCATTATTTCCTGGCCCTCAACGATTCCTGCCTCGCCGGCCAACCGTGCCGGCTGATCGCCTGGGACAATTTCGCCCGCGGCGCTCCCCCGTGGCTGGAGTCCATCCCGCCCCGCCCCGACTTGCTCTGCGAAAGGCGCGACATCGTGCAAAAGCAGGCCCTCGCCCCGGTGGATTTCATCATCCACGCCGCTTCCATCGCCTCGCCCGTTTTTTATCGCAAACATCCCATCCAGACCATGGACGCCAACGTCACCGGCCTGCGCCATTTGCTCGACGCGGCGGTGGCGCGCCCGGTGGAAAGTTTCCTGTTTTTTTCCACCAGCGAGATTTACGGCGACCCCGACCCGGCCAACATCCCCACCCGGGAGACTTATCGCGGCAACGTCAGTTGCACCGGCCCGCGCAGTTGCTACGACGAATCCAAGCGCTATGGCGAAACCTTGTGCGTCAATTTCTGGCAAGTCCATCATGTCCCCGTCAAAATCGTCCGTCCCTTCAACAACTATGGGCCGGGCCTGAAAATTTCCGACCGCCGCGTCCTGCCCGATTTTTTCCGCGACGTCCTGGCCGGCCGCAACCTCGTCCTCCTCTCCGACGGCCGCGCCACCCGCACCTTCTGTTACATCTCCGACGCCATCAACGGCTATTTGCGCGCCCTGCTCAGCGGGCATCAGGGCGAGTCCTTCAACATTGGCGCCGACGCCCCGGAGATTTCCATGCGCGCCCTGGCCGAAATGGTCGTGAAAATATCCGGCCAGCACTTGCGCGTCGAACACCGTCAAAGCGACGACCCCAAATATCTCACCGACAACCCCCAGCGCCGTTGTCCGAGCCTTGAAAAATCCCGCCGCCTGCTCGCCTACGAACCCCGCGTCCCCCTGCCCACCGGCCTGGAGCGCATGTATCAGTACTACCTGGCCAACCCCTTCGCCGAGGACAAGTGACCCCGCCCGCGTTCCGCCACATCGCGCCGCCCTCGGTCGAAGGTCGAAGCCCATCCTCAGCCTCAGCCCCGTCCACCCCGTCCATTTCGTCCACTTCGTCCGCCCTGTCCATCTCTTCAGAAGGTAATACTCCATCGAACCCCATCACCCAGCCGTGCTTCCAAAAACAATGCTCAGCGGCAGGGCATCCCCTTCACACCATAAAACCGCATTTTTAGCCATTTTTGGCCCCCCTTTGGTTTTGATGTGCAACCATTGCAAAACCCTTGCTTCCATTAGTGATTGTTCGCTTTGGGATGTCATCCCGTGTGATCCCATATAATCCCAAATTTTAGAACCGGGTTACAAGTCGGGCAAAAGCTTTTCGTTGGAGAATCGCCTTAAGCAGAAGCCCGAATCCGTGGTCTTGCCGCGCCGCCAAAGCAGCGGGGCGCGGCGCCGGTCGTTCAGCCGGTTTGGCGGGCGCAAAGGACGGGGCGTTTTCGCCAATAAAGGTTGAGACTCCCTTCTTGAAATCTCGCATATATGTAAAATGGATTGAAGCGTCATCGGCGTTGTTCGGTCGCCAGGCCCCGCCAACCTGTTCCACCGGACGAACGAATTTGCGCCGAGGCTTTCGACCCATTGTCAATGACAAACCCAGGAATAATATGAAACCAAACCGCATGATCTCCGGATGGTTGACCCTGCTGGCGCTCTCCATCCTCAACCTTCCTCTCTCCACCGCCTTCGCCACGACGAATCGAGTCGGCGTGATCACTGTAAACTATAGCACGACGGCCAGCGGCTCGGGCGGATTTAGCGGCGGCGATGCAGTCATTGGAACGGTCGGTTCGGATAGCCTCGACGTTGCCATCAGCGGCCAGGTGCAATACGCGGTGCTGGCGACTGAAACCAATCTCATCATTGGAAGTCTGATCAGTTCATCGGGGCAGGAGACGGCTTCGGGAAGCTATGTTGATGATTTTTGGGATTACAGCCATCCCGAAGACCCTACAGTTGATGATCAATCCGGCGACTGGATCCCGGATCCGAATTTCAAACCGACCAATGTTTGCTTGATCACTTCCTCAAACGGTTTGAGCCAGGCCAACGGGACGGGCCAATTCCTCGGCACCTGCGAGAATGCTCCGTTTGGCGACATGTGGGAAGGGAGCTATGCCCCGTGGGACACCGGCTGGATGACGGACTATTGGGCTGTGGAGCTTCCCTTGATTTCCTTTATCGGGACGTATTGCGCCCAGCATTGCGAGTGCGAGGTTCGAGGTTTCCAGTTTGTCATCACGAATGCCATGACGCCTTGGTCCCAGACTTTGACGACCAATGCCTCGGAGGATTATTCCTGGACTGCCACCGACGGCTCCTTCTCCAGCACGGGCAGCGCGAGCGCCCCCTCAACCAGCATCACTCTGGTATACCTTCCCGACCATCTGACCTTGGCCTTCACCGCCGACCCGACCAACGGCCTGGTCCCGCTCACGGTTCACTTCACTGCGGACGCCGCGGACAGCGGAACCAACACCATCACCAATTGGACTTGGAACTTCGGCGATGGCACCAACGGCACGGGACGAATTATATCGCACACCTACACCAACACCGGAACGTCTTCCAACTCCGGGACCTTTTACGTCACCCTCACCGCCACCAACGTCAACGGCGCCGCGGTCCTGGGCATCGGCGCCTCCAACATTACCGTGTCGCTGCCCACCGTGCAGTTCACCGTTACGCCAACCAATGGCAGCGTGCCGCTGTCTGTTTATTTCACCTTCCCGGCTGTGGATAGCGCCGACAACTCCATCGTCAGTTGGAAGTGGGATTTCGGCGATGGGACGAGCTTCGTTGATCGGAGTCCGGACCAGCCAGTCTCGCTGAATCATATTTACACCAATATCAAGACCTTTTCTCCCAAGCTGACGGTGACCAATGTCTGGGGCACGATGATCAGCTCCAACGGCCCGAAGGTGGTCGTGTCGCCCCCGCCGATCTTTTTCACCGCCCGTCCCACCAACGGCCTGGCGCCGCTGCCGGTTCAGTTTAACGGGCCAGGCATGGACAGCCAGACGAACACCATCACCAATTGGAACTGGAGTTTCGGCGACGGCTCGACCAGCACCGCGCAGAATCCGTCGCATCTCTATGCCAGCCCCGGCGTGTTTTCCCCCGCGCTGCTTGTAACCAACAAGAAAGGCGCGGGCATCATCGCCTATGGGCCGGACATTTCGGCAGGTCATTCCGCGATTTACGTTTCCGGGGGCGGTGGCGGGGGCTATGATCCTTCCAGCGGCGGCTTCACCAACAGCGATGGGACCCATCCGCAGGCCGGCCTCGTTTTAGGGGGCACGCGCCTTTACGGAGCCATGTCCGCGGGTGGCAACCGCGGGTCCGGAACGATTTTTGCCGTGAACACGGATGGCTCGGGGTTTAGCAACCTTTATGAGTTCAGCGCCGTGGTGCAAATGTACTACACCAACAGCGACGGCGCGGACCCCCGGTCGCGACTGGTGTTGTCCGGCGACATTCTTTATGGAACGGCCGCGCAAGGCGGCGCTGGCTTCGGGGCGGGAACGGTGTTCAAACTCAACACGGACGGGTCGGATTTCACCGCGCTGCACCGGTTCACCAATGGCGCCGATGGCTGCCACCCCAATGGCGTGGTCTTGTCCGGCGGCACGATCTACGGGACCACGCAGTCTGGCGGCGCCGGAGGTACTGGAACGATCTTTACGTTGAACAGCGACGGCTCCGGCTTCACCCAGATTCACAACTTTGCCGCCAGTAGCTGGAACTCTGCCAGCGGGAATATGACCAACACCGACGGGGCTTATCCTGCGGCGGCGATGATCCTGGCTGGCGACACCCTCTATGGAACGACCTCGCAAGGCGGCGCCACGGGCGGCGGCGCCGTTTTCAAGCTCAATACCAACGGCTCCGACTTCACCGTCCTCCACAATTTCACCAACTTCTTTGACGGCGCCAGCCCAAGCGGGGAGTTGCTTTTATCAGGCGGCGCCCTCTATGGGACGACATTCTCGGGCGGCAACGCGGGTGGGGGCACGGTCTTCAAGGTCAACACCGATGGCTCCGGCTTCAGCACGCTCCATCAGTTTGTCGTCGCCTCCTATGATCCTGCCAGCGGGAATTCCATCAACAGCGACGGGGCCGCTCCGGCGGCCGGGCTGACTTTATCCGGCGCCACGCTCTATGGGACGGCATCGGAGGGCGGTTCCGGGGGAGGCGGCACCATCTTCAGCATCAGCACCAACGGCGCAGCCTTCGCCAATCTTTGCAGCTTTACAATGCTGGTTTCGGGCACGAACCTGGACGGGGCCAATCCGCAAGCCGCGCTGGTATTGTCTGATGGCACTCTTTATGGAACCGCCTATAATGGCGGCAGCAACGGGGACGGCGCGTTGTTCACGTTGAACCTTTTGCCAGCGGCTCCTCCCGTCCTGTTTACCGCCACTCCAACCAACGGAATCGCGCCGGTCACGGTTGCATTTGCCGGACCCGGAGTGGACACCCAAGGCTCGCCCCTGACCAATTGGAACTGGAGTTTCGGCGACGGCTCATCCAGCGCGCAGCAAAATCCAGTGCATTCCTACCTCACTGGCGGGCTATTCGCGCCGAGCCTGGTCGCTAACAATCAGAAGGGCGACATGATTGTTGGTTTCGGTCCGGAGATTGCCGTGACGCTGCCCACGCTTGAATTCACGGCCAATCCGGCCACCGGCGGCACACCCTTGACGGTCCAATTCATTTGTCCTGACTTGGACAGCAGCGGCAGCGTGATCGTTTCCTGGAATTGGGATTTCGGCGACGGCTCAGCCGGAACCGGGCCAAATCCTTTGCATACTTATACGAACCCGGGAGATTTCTCGCCGAATCTCGTCGCCACCAACCGTTTTGGCGTTCTGGTGGAGTGCGCCGGCCCGCCGGCCATTTCCATTGAGGGAACCTGTTCGGGTTTGGTTTGGAACGGCGACTTTGAAACGGGGGATTTCTTTGCGTGGACTAGCGGCGGCACGATGAGTTACGCCGGCGTGAACAGCGCCCCCCAATTTGTTCACTCGGGTAATTACGGCGCGGATCTGGCCGGGACGTTCCCCTTCGTCAGCACTCTTTCCCAGACCTTGGTCACGATGCCGGGCGCACATTATCTGCTGTCCTTCTGGCTGAACAATCCCTTCGGCAACAGTCCCAGCCAGTTTCTGGTTTCATGGGACGGCCACACCGTCTGGGGCGTGACCAACTTCGCCGCCGTCGGCTGGACCAATGTTCAAGTTGCCGTCACAGCCGGCGCCACCAGCACCGCCCTGCAATTTACATTTGAAGCCCCGCTGTATTTCGGCCTCGACGACGTCAGCGTCGTGTTGGCGGCGCATCCGCAGCCATCTATTGCTGGCATCGCTTTTAGCCCGACATCCTCGGGCGTGGATCTGGCGCTCAACGCCACCAGCGGGCAATTGGGCGGGACTTATTTCGTGCTGATGAGCACCAACCTGGCGCTGCCGGTGAGCCAGTGGACGCCCATGGCGGTCAAATGCCTGGACGCCGGCGGCAATTTCACCATCACGGCCACCAACGCGGTTGACCCAAGTGCCCCGCAACGCTTTTACCTTCTGCGATTGCAATAACCAGGATTCCGGCTGCAACAAAATCGCTTGCCGGCTTTTCTGATGAGGGCATAATAGGTCCGCCAGTTCATTCGAGGCGAGGCCGGTTCTCTGCTGGCTTGTCAAGAGGGGCGTTTGCGCGCTTAGCTCAGCGTAGAGCATTACCTTCACACCGTAAATCGGGCAGTTTTGGCCATTTTTAGCCCCCTTTAGTTTTGATGTGCAACCATTGCAAAACCCTTGATTCCATTGGGGTTTGTTCACGTTTGGACGTCAACCCATGTGATCTCATAGAATCGCAAATTTTTAAACCGGGTTACAAGTAGGGTTACAAGTTTTTCGTTGGAAAATCGGCTCAAACCGTCCGCAACGGCACCGCCGGTATTCGGCATTTTCCCTGCACCCAAAAAAGGAATTCGCCAGGCCCATCGCCGCCATGCTATAGTTTTGGAGTGGAAACGATTGAACGATTGAGCAACCCGCTGCTGGCCCGACGGCTCGGCGATGCTGTTCATGTGTCACCATTGCTGCGTAAGATCTGCCAGATGAGTGGTTGCCCGGAAGATCGTGTCGGTGAATGGCTGCTTAAATGTGCCGTTGGTCGGGGGGCCAGCCACTACGAGCGGGATTTTCCCCAAGACCTCCCTCCCGACGATCCTAATCTGAGCGATGAAGAACTCGCTGTGGCTTTGTGTCTTGGACAGCATGCATACAACTCGACGTTCATACGCGCCGCCGCACAATTGCTGAGTTCACCGCGCACCGACGCCCCCAGACTCGCCAGGATCGCGGTGATGGAAAGGGTCGAACCGGTATTGCTCCACATCGCCACCATTGCGGCGCGTTTCGCCCCTGAGGCGCAACCCTGGTCTTATTTGTTCCGACATCTGCCGCCGCGGCTGGCTTGCCCTCCCGATGCTCTCCCCCACTGGTCCCGCTTTGTCAGCCAAACCGGCGTTTCGTCTTTCGCGGGAGGCCCGGATATCAAATGGCTTCGGCGGCGCGAACCTGCCGAATGAGCAACCCGCTTCGCATTTTAAAAACGCTCGACCAGCATCTCATGTTGCCTGCTGAGATCACTCTTTTCGGGCGTTCAGCGCTGGCATTGGGCTATTCTCAGGCACCGGACCATTTTCACAGCACGCAGGATGTGGACGGCATTCTGCCGATGGCGTGGCTGCAACCGCCTGACACACATGAAGACTTCTGGCAGGCCGTGCAACGCACCAACATTGAATTGGAGCCGGACGGTCTTTATTTGACCCACCTATTCCGTGAGCTTGACGTAATCCTACAGCCGGACTGGCTCGACCGGCGCCTGCGACTTGACGTGGGCTTGCGGAGATTGGCGGTTTTCCGTCCGGCGACCACCGACCTCATCTTGACCAAGATGGCACGGGCGGATGACGATGATTTACAGGACATTCAGTTCTTGGTCCGGCAGGAATCCTTGACCCAGGACCGGTTGGAGACGGCCTTTTCCCGCGCCCGTGTGCCGGACGTGCCGGAAATTCAGGAGTTATTCAATCGCGCCCGTCCCAAAGTGCTCGCCCTGGCTGCCTTGTGATCGCCGTTTTCGCCCTGGCCGATTTTCCGCAAAGGCGTGAACATCCCTTTCATCAGAACCGAGGAAATCCAGAATGTTCAGCCCGCTGTATTTGCAGGTTTGGCACACACTCATCATCCCCGAGCTACTGAGCGATCTTGAAAATAGAGACGCCCGCGCTGGCCAAGAGGCTGGCGAACGTGTGCCGCATGATCTCAGGTGTCAGCCAGCCAAATCCTTCGCTCTTCACGTATTCCTCAAATGGCTTTCGGAAATCGTAGCGGTATTTCGCCCTGCCCTGTTCCTTCTCCGGCCGCAGCAAAAACGGCCCCGGCAACTCACCCTTGATGGACATTTCCTGCGCTAGCAGCCTGTCGGAATGGAATTTGACTTTGCCTGTTGAGGTATCGAAGTGAGACGGGCGGCAGCGGGTTTGCGTTCAAGAAAAACAAAAATTTCTTTTGACTCGATTTCACCGGCTT
>JBEKVM010000024.1:0-52232 GCA_049513975.1 Verrucomicrobiota bacterium
AAGAAATCGGCTTTGGAAGAGAAGACCTGAGCCTCGAACAATTCGGTTTCGATGGTGTTGTGAACGCTTTCGACGTCGGCGTTGGCGTTGGGGCAGGCCGGGGGATTGAAGCGGTGTTGGGCATGATGTTTTTGTTCGATGGTCCAGTGAAAGCCGCCGACCTGATAGTGGGTGGTGTCGCCGTCGTTTTCGGTGCCGAGGTCGGTGGTGATGATGATTTGGGAGGTATCGAGGCCGTGGTTTTTGAGATGGGTGAGGAAGCGATCCGCGGCCAAGGGGGAGTAAGTTTTGGAGAGTTCGTTGCTGTAGGCCAGGAACTGGGCGCCGCAAGAGACGCGGTTCCGACGAAGGAGGACCTCATCCCGTACTTAAGGGGTATTCCTGACGTCGATGCCGATGGCTCGATCAAGCCTGTGGCAGGCGAGCGTTACAGGCTAAAAACCCTTGCTGAGTCGCCGGAGGCAGAACTGACGCGTGAGCTCGAGGGAAGCCGAATGGGACAGTGTTTTGATTGGGAACCAATGGGGCGCAGGAAATAATCGTTTTGCCTGATAAACCTCGCTAATGGCTGACACATGTTTTGATTGATTGGGCCCCCTGAGCCGGCTTGTATTTGCCGCGTGTGTTGAGTTATATAATACCCATGAATTCCGTTGCCGAAATCGAACAGGCCATCGCCAAAGTCAGGCGGCCCGCTTGGGTAGGGATGCGCAATGGTGCTCCAAAGCATCGAACTCCGGATTGCGCGTGCGATAGGCCCGGCGGCATTCCTCCACCGTGAATGGCTCGAGCGGCCAGGCCGGCGACTGTTCGAGCAACTTGGGAAGCCCGAGCCTCATGCTCTGGCGCATGGCGTCTGCGATGGAAAGATTGGTCCGCCTGGCCGCGTGGCGCATCTTCACCAACAGGTCCGCAGGCATCGCCAAGGGATAAGTTTCCGATTTCATGGGGGAACCATGCACCAGGCGCGCCAATTTCACGCCCTTGCTGCGGCTGGAAGAACCGCGGTCATTTCATGCGAAACCAAGGCCAAGCCTGTGTCCCGTTCGATGAATTGCCCGACCACGAAAAGCTCTTGTGACCGCTTAAGAAATGGGGCGGGAGCGAATTGGCTTTGTTGGAGGGGAGGATTTGGATAGAATCGGGCGCATGAGAATTCGATGTGGCGGGGCCAAACTGCGCGCGGCGGGGGTTGTCGTTTGCCTTTTGGCGGGCGGGTTCGCTCCGCGCGCGCAGGAGGCGGCGCTGTCAAGCATCACAACCAACGGAATCATGGAGCGCATCCGCGTGCTGGCGTCGGACCGGTTCGAGGGGCGCGCGCCGGGGACGGAGGGGGAAAGGCTGACGGTGGATTATCTCCAGAACGAGTACAAAAAACTGGGGCTGGCGCCGGGCAACCCGGACGGCACTTATCTTCAGAACGTGCCGCTGGCCGGCATCCAGGCGCGCGCGGGGGTTTCGTTTTCCGCGGGCGGGCAGGCGCTGGATTTTGTGTTTCCGCGGGACTGCGTGATTTCTTCGCGGCGTTATGTGCCGGAGGTGCGGGTGGAGAGTTCGGAGCTGGTGTTTGTCGGCTACGGGGTGGTTGCGCCCGAGTATGGCTGGGACGATTACAAGGACGTGGATGTGCGGGGCAAGACGATCCTGATGCTGATCAACGATCCGCAGGTGCCGGATCCCAACGACCCGACGAAGCTGGATGAGAAAATGTTCAAGGGCAAGGCGATGACGTATTACGGGCGCTGGACCTACAAGTACGAGATCGCCACGCAGAAAGGGGCCAAAGCGGCGATCATCGTGCATGAGACCGGGCCGGCGGGTTATCCGTGGGTGGTGGTGTTGGGGAGCTTCAGCCGGGAGAATTTCGACCTGCAAACGCCGGACAAGAACGCCGGCCGGGTGGCGATTGAAGGATGGCTCACCGTCGAGGCGACACGGAAGCTGTGCGCGGCCTGCGGCCGGAAATTCGAGGAGTTGAAACAGGCGGCGGCGCGGCGCGATTTCCACCCCGTGACCCTGGCCTGCAAGGTCGCCCTGGGCGTGACCAACACGCTGCGGGAAATTGACTCGCGCAACGTCATCGCCAGGGTGGAGGGGGCGGACCCGCGGTTGAAGAACGAATATATTGTGTACACGGCGCACTGGGACCATCTTGGGCGGGACCCCAAACTGGCGGGGGAGCAGGTTTACAGCGGCGCGGTGGACAACGCGTCCGGGAGCGCCGCGCTGCTGGAGTTGGCCCAGGCGTTCCGGCGCGCGGAGCCGAAACCGAAGCGGACGGTGCTGTTTCTCTCCGTGACGGCCGAGGAGAAGGGGCTGCTGGGGTCGAAGTATTACGCGGAGCACCCGCTTTATCCGCTGGAGCGGACGCTGGCGAATATTAATATTGACGGGATTAACGTCTGGGGCCGGACGCGCGATGTCGAGGTGGTCGGGGTGGGCCAGTCCACGCTGGAGGACACGCTGCAAGGGCTGGCGGAGGGGCAGGGCCGGCGGCTGGTTCCGGAGGCCACGCCGGAGAAAGGCTTCTATTTCCGGTCGGACCATTTTGAGTTTGCCAAGGCGGGGGTGCCGGCGCTTTACATTGATTCCGGCGTGGATTTCATCGGCCGGCCGTCCGGTTACGGGATGCAGAAGCGGGATTATTACATAGCCAACGATTACCACAAACCGAGCGACAAGATCAAAGCGGACTGGGATTTGTCGGGGGCGGTGGAGGACATCCGGTTGCTTTTCGAGGAGGGCAACGCGCTGGCGCAGGGGGGAGCCTGGCCGCAATGGAAGGCGGGATCGGAATTCAAGGCGCGCCGGGACGCGATGCTGGCGGGGAAGCGGTGAGGGGGGGGATCTGGCGCCGGTGCCAGGTGCCGATTTCGAGCCAAAGGCTCGACACAACAACAAATGAGGACGCAGTCACCCGCGGAACCGGCTTGCATTGGCTGCGTTGGTGGAGTTACATATTGCCCATGAGTTCCGTTGCCGAGATCGAACAGGCCATCGCCAAGCTTCCCCCCGGGGAGTTTGTGCAATTGGAGCGTTGGTTCGACGCCGAACGAAACCGCCAGTGGGACCGGCAGATCGAGGAAGACGCGCAAAGCGGCAAGTTGCGCGAACTTTACGAGCGGCTTCAAGCAGAAGACCAAGGCCAATCCAATGTCCCTCTCGATGAATTCCTCGACCACGAAAAGCTTTCGTAACCGCTTCAGAAATCTTCCTCCCGAAATCCAGCGGCTCGCCCGGAAAAATTTCAAGCTCTGGCTTCGTGACCCTTCCCATCCATCGCTTCATTTTAAGAAGGTAAAGGATTTTTGGTCTGCCCGCGCCGGCAGCAAGCATCGCGCCCTGGCAACTTGGAGCGGAGACAGGATTGAATGGTTCTGGATCGGCTCTCATGAAGAATATGAAGGCTTGATCCGGTGAGGATTAGACTTGCCGGGGAGGGCCGCGCGGGTGAATGGTGAATGGTGAATGATGAATGGTGAAACATGAAAATTTTGTTGATTGGAATCGGGCGCTGGGGGGCGAACCATTTGCGCGTGCTGCACTCGCTGCCGGTGGAGCTTTTCGTGAGCGAATTGGACGGCAAACGGCTGGAGAGCGCGCGGAAATTGGGGGTTGCGGAATCGCATCTGAGCACCGACTACAAGGCCTTGGCGGGGCGGGTGGACGGGGTGGTGATCGTGACGCCGGCGCCGAGCCACTTTGGGCTGTGCCGGGAAATGCTGGAGGCGGGCAAGGACGTGTTTGTGGAAAAGCCGCTGACGCTGGTGCCGGAGGAATCGCTGCAACTGGCGGAGCTGGCGGAGCAGACGGGGCGCATTTTGCAGGTGGGCCATATTTTCCGATTTGATCCGGCGGCGCAATGGCTGCGCGAGGCGGTGCGGGAGGGGAAATTTGGGCGGGTCCATATCTTGCGGGGGCATTTCGGCGGGTTCAAACGGCCGCGCCACGACAGCGGGGTGATGTTCGCCGACGGCATTCATTTTGTGGATTTGTTCAATTATATACTTGACGCGACGCCGCGGAGCGTGCTGGCCATTCATCATGATTTCATGGGGCGGGGAATGGAGGATGTGTCGCTGGTGTCGCTGGAGTACGAAACGCCAGCGGGCCGGACCTGGGCGACGGTGGAGAATGATTATTTTTATCCGGGAAAATTCCGGGAGGTGATCGTGGTTGGGGAGAAATGCAGCGCGGTGTGTGATTTCAACGCGGCGCAATACAAGATCAAGGTGCATGAAAACCGGCACGCGCGGGAGGGGAACGATTTCAAAGCGGTGGAAGGGGCGGTGAGGCAGATCGAGTGTGCGCCGGAGGAGCCGTTGCTGGCAGAGTTGCGGGCGTTTGTGAAATCGGCGCAGACGCGGGAGAAGCCGCTGGCGGACGGCCGGGCGGGGCACGAGGCGGTGCGGGTGCTGGACGCGGCCCTGCAGTCCGCGAAAATGGGACAAGCGGTGAAGTTGAAATGAGATTTATGCAAAAGATTCCATTGTCGAAATGTTTTGTGAACGGGGAGGTGGAGGAGGCGGCGCTGCGGGCGTTGCGCTCCGGCCAATACATCCTGGGCAAGGAATGCCAGGCGTTTGAAGCCGAACTGGGCGCGCACACCGGCACGCAGCACTGCGTGCTCGGTTCGTCGTGGACGATGATCGTGTACATGATGCACCTGGCGCAGGGACTGAAGGCGGGGGACGAGGTGATCGTGCCTTCGCACACGGCGTTTCCCACGATGGAACCGCTGATTCATTGCGGGGCCAAACCGGTTTTTGTGGATATTGACGAGACGTTTTGCCTGGATGCCGGACAGGTGGAGGCGGCGGTGACGTCCCGCACGGTGGGGATCATTCCGGTGCATCTTTACGGGCATCCGGCGGACCTGGACCGTATATTTGACATCGCGGCGCGGCGCAAACTTTGGGTGCTGGAGGATTGCGCGCAGGCGCACGGGGCGTCTTACAAGGGCAAACGGGTCGGCTCGATGGGACTGGCCGGGGGTTACTCGTTTTTCCCATCGAAGAATTTGACGGTGCTCGGGGACGGGGGCTGCCTTTGCACCAACGACGCGGGGCTGGCGGAGCGGGTGCGGATGTTGCGCAACCACGGGCGCAAGGACAAGTACCTGCACCAATTCGCCGGGTTCAATGTGCGCTTCAATGAAATCCAGGGGGCGATTGGGCGGGTGATGCTGCAGCACCTGGATGGGTTCAACGAAAACCGCCGCCGCATCGCCGCGCGCTACAACGAGCGGCTGGCGGGGCTGGTGCGGACGCCGCCGGAACGTCCCTGGGCCAGGGCGGTCTATCACATGTATGTGGTGCGGGCGGAGCGGCGCGACGAATTGCAGAAGTTTCTCAAGGAGAACGGGGTGGAAACGGGCATCCATTATCCGGTGGCCAATCATCAGCAGCCGGCGATCACGGGCCGGTTCAGCGACATCCCGCGCCTGCCGAAGACGGAGCAGGCGGTGAAGGAGATTTTGTCGCTGCCGATTCACGGCGAAATGGGACTGGACGCGGCGGACCGGGTGTGCGAGGCGATTGGGGCGTTCTATGGGAAGAAATGAACTTTGGTCAAGGGGGCAACCAGGAATGGGAGTAATGCGTCAGTGACGGAGGGGAAAGGCAGCGCGAGACTCTGTCGAGCCGTGACTTTTTCCTAAGAAATCGAGTTTCGGCTCGACGGATTCTCGCCCTACCACCCATACAAATGCGCCGGCGAATCGGCTTTCTTTTGGCGGCAATTTCGGGCAGAATCCGCCCATCTGAATGATGGCCACGAGGAAACAGAATCGCCCGGCCACGCTGCCGGAAGGGGTCAGTTTGCGGCGCGTGGCGCAGGTGCTGCTGGAGGCGTGGGAAGCCGGCGCGCACCAGTGGACGGATAGTCCGCTGCAATTGCGCGAGGGCACGACGCCCAAGCCAGCCGCGCCCATGCCGCAGGATGCGATGGACTTGTTCCGGCTGCTGGCGGAGCAGCGCACCGCCTACTTGCTGGCCGGCGGCCTGGCCATGCTGACTTATGTGAACGGGCGCAACACCAAGGACGTGGACTTGCTCATGTCGGTGGAGGCTTCGCGCGAAATCCCGGAATTGGAAATCCGCGACCGGCAGGATTTTTTTTGGCGGGCGCGGTTTCGCAGCGTGCAGGTGGATTTGCTTTTCACTTCCAATCCGGTCTTCAAAATGGTCGCGGAAAAGTTTGCCACAAAGCATCGCTTTGCCGAATTGGAGATTCCGACAGCGACGGTGGAAGGGCTGATGGTTTTGAAACTGTATGCGCTGCCCTCGCTTTACCGGCAGTTTGATTGGGACCGCATCTACCTTTATGAGAGCGACATCAAACTTTTGCTGGCGCGATACAAACCGCAGATGGAACCGTTGTTCAAATTGCTGGAGCCGCATCTGTCGCCAACGGACATGACGGAATTACGGAAAATTGTTTCCCTGGAACAAGAACGCACTACCAAGGCGGAAGGCGGGGCGCTTTGACATCCGGTTCTTCGTCTTGCACGGTCGAAACCAGCCGGCGAGGGCGCCGACTGGGACAGGCGGTGGGGCCTGTGCTCCCCGGAACCTTTCGCACCCTCCTTGGGCGGGGATTTGGGGCGGGGAATCACGCTTGAGCGAAAGGCAAATTGGGGGTATAAAAGTCCCATGATACTAAAAGCCATCGTTCATCAGGCCGAGGAAGGCGGATTTTGGGCGGAAGTGCCCGCATTGCCGGGTTGCGCCACGCAGGGTGAAACGCTCGCCGAGGTGGAGGCCAACTTGCGCGAGGCCATTGACGGCTGGCTGTCCATTGATGACGAAGCGAGAGAGTCCAGCGTGAACGACCAGATTCTGGAGTTAACGGTGTGAAGCAAGTCTCCGGGAAGGAATTCGCCCGAATCATCCAGAGACACGGTTGGGTGCTCAAACGCATCAACGGCAGCCACCACATTTTCATAAAGGAAGGCTGCCAGGAGCGCATTGTCATTCCAATGCATGGAACCACCCGTTGAAAACAGGATTGTTGAAACACCAGATGAAAATTACCGGAGTCATGGAGCCGGATTTGTGAACGAAACGCCGCCTGAATTGAGCCTGGTCATTCCCTGCTACAACGAGCAGGACAATTTGCGGGCGCTGCTGGCGGCGATCCGCGCGGCGGTCGAGCCGCTGCAACTGGCTTATGAGGTCGTCATCACGGATGATTGCAGCCAGGACAAGTCCTGGGAGATTCTCAAGGAATTGGCGGCGGCAGACCGGCGGGTGCGGGCGCAAAAGCTGGCGGTTAATTGCGGGGAAAGCGCGGCGAGCTGGGCCGGGATGAAGGCGGCGCGGGGGAAATATATCGTGACGCTGGACGCGGATTTGCAGAATGATCCGAAGGATTTGCCGAAATTTTTGGAGGCGCTGGAGAAATATGACTGCGTGTGCGGGACGCGGGTGAAGGCGCGCGGGGCGGGGGATAATCTGGTGAAGGTGGCCTCCTCGCGCCTCGCCAACTGGGTGCGCAACAAGCTGTCCGGAGAACAGATCGCCGACGCGGGCTGCACCTATCGGGCGTTCAAACGGGAGTGCGTCGGGAATTTGAAGTTTTTCAAGGGGATGCACCGGTTTTTGCCGACGCTGTTCAAGATGGAAGGGCATACAGTGACGGAAATCGAGGTGACGAACAATCCGCGGTTCGCGGGACAGAGCCACTACGGAGTGTGGAACCGGCTGTTTGCATCGTTTTATGATTTGCTGGCGGTGCGGTGGATGAAACGGCGGATGTTCCGGTATGAAGTGGCGGAGAGGACGGGAGGAGAATGAAGAAGGGGATTGGCACGGGAGGGCGGATTGCGGAGGGCGTGCGAAGAGGAGATCAGGATTAGGATTAAGATTAGGATGAAGACTGAGAGCAGGAGAATGTGGACGAGGAGGACGCGCCCTGGCCAAGGTGGCGGCGCGGCACGCGGGCCAGGGCGGTTTAAGTAAAGCTGCAGCCGCACCTGGCAAACCAGTTCATCGCGTCCTGACAAAGCGTTATGGCTGCAGTCTTAATGGAAATGACCCAATTTTTTTCTCGACAGATCCAAGTTCGTTGTTAAAATGAGCGTGCCCACATTCAGTGTTGGCAATGTGGGCACGCTCATTGTTGGAGAGATTAGAGCAGTTTAGATAACACTGTGACCACAGGAGGCAAACCAATTCATCGCATCCCCAGTTCATCGTATCGCGGCGAGGCGACATGGCTGCAGTATTATTGAAACTGCTCTAACGATCGGTGTTGGTGAGGCTGGTGAAAATGACTTCCTTGATTTTCCAGAGGAGGGCCATGGTCATGGCCAGAGGCATGAGGATGAGGAACAGGGCCAGCCAGATGCCAACGGCGGCGGCGGCCTCCATCCAGAGGCCGAGCCAGACGGGCAGGACGGGGAGGCGTGTCAAAAGGAAATAAATCGAGAGGCCGGCGAAAAAGGCGAGGAGAAGGGAGATGTTGAAGCCGGTGAAAAGTCTGGTTTCCGCGCGCAAGGTTTCGTCCGGCAGCATGGCGCAGAGGCGTTGCAGCACGCAGTTGATCTGGACGAGGAGGAAAAGGCTGGAGAGGAAGAGCAGGCCGACGCAGGCCGCGTAAAGAGGAACGGAGGGGAATTTGTGCCACCAATATAAAAACGGGGCCAGGCCGGCATCGAGCACGGTGAAAATCTCGGCGCGGCTCAAGGCGCGCTGCCAGATTCGTTCCTGCGGCTGAAAAGCGCGCAACTGGTTCAGGCCGTGCCAGAGGAGCGGGCTGAGGAGGAAGGCGGGAAGAAAGGCGGGCGGGCTGAAAGTCTCCCGCCAGACCGCTTGCGCGGTTTCCAGGTAAACCATCTGCAGGCCAACCAACCCGGTCAGGGCCAGGCCCCAGAAGAGGGTGGAGAGGCCGCGCACCAAGCGGCCCAGGGCGCGCAGCAGTTCGGCTTTCGCGGTGTCAGGCATGGCGGGAGGAAAGGCAGAATGCGGAATGCAGAAGGCAGAATGCAAAACGCAGGGGGCAGAGTGAAAGGGCGCATCTGGATGCAATCACCATGGGATGGATGGAGACCCTCTCCCCACTCCGTGGGACGAGGGAATTGGCAAATCGCATGTTGGCGGTATCAAAATCTGCCCCCATCCGCCATCCGCTATCTTCCATCCTCGCTGTCATTCTAGCTGGTCAGGTAGGTGTAATCCTTGAGGCCGCGCTCGAAATCGTCGAGGAGCCGCATGCCTTCGGAGGGCTTGAGGCGGTCGGACTTGATGGCCTCGTCCACCTGCATTTTCATCTGGCGCTGCAATTCGTGCTCGTCGTATTGCACGGAGGTCAGGGCCTGGACGATGGTCGAGCCTTCGATGATGTCCTCGACGTAATAGCCGGAGGGTTCGTCGGGATCGAGGAAAACATGGACCTCGTTGACGCGGCCAAAGAGATTGTGCAAATCGCCCATGATGTCCTGGTAGGCGCCCATCAAAAAAAAGCCCAGGTAATACGGCTCCGGCCCGTTGCCGTTGGAGCGGAAGCCGTGCAAGCGGAGGGTGTCGCGGACGTCGGCGATGTCAATAAACTTGTTGACCTGGCCGTCGGAATCGCAGGTGATGTCCACCAGGGTGCCTTCGCGGGTGGGGGCTTCGTTGAGGCGGCTCAGGGGCATGATGGGGAAAAGCTGGCCCAAGGCCCAGTGATCGAGGAGGGATTGGAAGACGGAAAAGTTGCAGAGGAACTGGTCGCCCAAACTTTCTTCCAGCTTGCGGATTTCCTCGGGGACGTGGGGCTGGCCGTGGAAGCTTTGCACGACTTCGCGGCCAATTTCCCAGTAGAGGGACTCGATCCTGGCCTTGTCGGGCAATTCGAGCAGGCCGAGGGCGAACATGAGTTGGGCTTCCTCGCGGCGATCCAAGGCGTCGTGGCAGGCCTCCAGTTTGTTGAGTTGCGAGAGGTTCTTGCGGATGTCCAGCAAGTCGCGGACGAGGGCGTGCTGGTTTTCGGCGTCGGGGACCTGGGAAGCGGCGCGGATTTTTTCGATGGCGCCAATGATCTCGACGATCAGGACGCTGTGATGGGCGACGAGGGCGCGGCCGCTTTCGCTGACGATCTGGGGGTGGGGGACTTTCTCCTGGTTGCAAACCTCGGCGGTGTAAAAGACGATGTCGTTGGTATATTCGCGCAAGGTGTAATTGGTGGAGCTGTCGGAGGCGGAGCGGCTGCCGTCGTAATCCACGCCGAGGCCGCCGCCGACATCGAGGGATTCGATGGCGAAGCCCATTTTGAAAAGTTTGGCGTAAACGCGGGCGGCCTCCTGCACGGCTTTCTTGATGGAGAGGATGTCGGGGATCTGGGAGCCGATGTGGAAATGGAGGAGTTTGAAGCAGTGCTCCATTTTTTCGGCGCGCAACAGGTTGGCCGCCATGAGGAGCTCGGCGGTGCTGAGGCCGAACTTGGCATTGTCGCCGCCGCTTTCGGCCCATTTGCCCGCGCCCTTGCAGGTGAGGCGGATGCGGATGCCCAGGCGCGGCTCGACGCCGACCTGGCGGGAGACGGCGATGATTTGGCGCAGTTCCTCCAGCTTTTCCACGACGAGGATGACGGTCTTGCCCAGCTTGACGCCCATGAGGGCCATGCGGATGAACTGGGTGTCCTTGTAACCGTTGCAAATAATCAGGCTGCCGGCCTGGTTTTGCAGGGCCAGGCCGGCGAATAATTCCGGTTTGCTGCCGACTTCCAGGCCGAAGTGGAACGGCTTGCCCGCGTCCAGAATTTCCTCCACCACTTCGCGCAGTTGGTTGACCTTGATGGGAAAGACCCCGCGGTAGGCGTTTTGATAATTGAACTCGGCAATGGAGGCGGCGAAGGCCTGGTTGATGGCCTCGACGCGGTGGCGGAGAATGTCCTGAAAACGAATCAGGACGGGGCATTGCAAGCCGCGCCCCTTGGCCTCCTCGATGACGTCGGTGATGTCCACCACGGTGCCGGCTTCGCGCAGGGGCATGGCGACGACGTGGCCGGCCTCGTTGATGTCAAAATAGCGCGCGCCCCAGCGCTGGATGTTGTAAAGGGCGCGGGCGGCCTGGATGTCCCAGGGAGGAAGCGGGGCGGCGGGCTGGCTCATGTTGATTTCACACTGTTGCGCAATATAAGAAGCGGCGGGCAAATTTCAACAAAGCGTTGCAAAAATTTTCCCGTTGCGCGTTTGAAAATTCCCGCCGTCTCTGTTTTCATGCCCTCATGTCCAAAGCATCTTTGTCCGCCATCGTCAGACATTGCCAAAAACGGCTGCGGCCCGCAACGTTTAACGACTACGAGGGCGCGGCCAACGGCCTGCAGGTGGAAAACTCCGGCGCGGTGACGAAAATCGCGGCGGCGGTGGACGGCTCGCTGGCCACGGTGAAAATGGCGGCGGCGGCGCACGCCGATTTGCTGATCGTGCATCACGGGTTGTTCTGGGGACCGGTGATTCCGTGGACGGGGCCGCGGCGGGCGCTGCTGCAATGGCTGATGGAGAAGGACATGGCGGTTTACAGCTCGCATTTGCCGCTGGACGCGCACCGGCAACTGGGCAACAACGCGCAATTGTGCGCGGCGCTGGGTTTTAAGAATCTCCGTCCGTTTTTTATGGAAAAAGGCAAAGCCATCGGCTGGCAGACGCGCGCCAATGTTGAACGCGAAGTTCTGACGGGGAGGCTGGGGCGGGCGCTGGGCCGCGCGCCCATCGTTTTGCCGGGCGGACCGAAGCGGTGCCGGCGCATCGGCGTGGTGACGGGCGGGGCGGGGAGCCATTTGAAGCTGGCGGCGGCGGAAGGGGTGGACACGTTCATCAGCGGGGAGGGGCCGCACTGGACCTACGCGCTGGCGGAGGAACTGGGGGTGAATGTTTTTTACGGAGGGCATTACGCGACGGAGACTTTTGGCGTCAAGGCGCTGGCGGCGGAGCTGTCGAAAAAATTCCGTGTTCCGTGGATCTTTTTGGATCATCCGACGGGGCTGTGAGGGCGGACTACATGGCAGGTTCAAGTGAAAGTGACTCACCATTTCTTGCGCGATTAAGGTCAGCTTTAAAATCCCTTTGGAACCTTCGTTGCTGCCGTTGGAACCATGATTCTGTCACAGTGTATCTTTTGGAGACGACCAGACATCGTTTTTTCGTTTGAGCAGGGCTGGATGAAAGCCGCGTAATCGTCGCCTCGATTTGTTTTACCGCAACGGTGATGTGTGAGCCTTTCAATTCAATGAAGATTTCCTCGCGGGAGACGCGGGCGTCCAGTTCGACCGCCCAATCGCAACATGTTCCATCGGTGATGGCGCAGCCGTCCACCTGAACCTTTTCCACAGAGCGTTCGTACGGGTTTAAAAGGTAAAGTCTGCTCGTTTTCTTGCCCGAGAGAAGAATCTTTTTATGCGTAACCCGCTCGACGCAGTTCTTCCTGTCTGGCGGGATTTTCAGGTTTCCCATAGAAGCCGGTGGAACTGCTCGTCAATGTCCATCGAAACCTTGTCAATAATATCTCCCTCAATCAATTTGGTTTCGGGATCAATGATGGAGCGGGCCTGGCCGTCGCCCAAGGAGTAAGCCGCCACGTCGCCCGGGCGCAGCGCATAGACCTGCGGAACGATTTGTTCGAGCTTTTCATCGGGCTGCGACGCGGCATCATAGCGCTGTCCGGCCTGAAGCAAGTTGCCGAAAGTTGACAAGATGTAGGGGCTGTGGGTCGTTATGAGAAACCGGACGCTCTCGGGCTTCGCGTTGAAAGCCGCCGCCAGCAACTCAACGATCTGACGTTGTGAGTTGGGAAAAAGATGGGCTTCCGGCTCTTCAAAGTAAATATCCCGTTCCCTTTCGCCACCGGAAAATACGCGGCCCAAGGTCAAAAGCAAAGGCAACGCCGCCTGCTGGCCTGACGAGGAATCAGCCAGCAGCACCCTCCGTGAATCCTCGTGAACAAGATAGTCCTGGTTGTCTTCATGCTTGAATTGTGCCTTCAAAATGTTTTCGACACGTTGGCGCACATCCGGCAGAGGACCGCGCGTTGTCGCCCGCGCATCAAAGAAACCCAACGATTCAAAGTGTTGCTTGTAATACTCCATGTTCGCGAAAAATTTGCCGAGAATGGGGTCAAACGAACTTCTCATGTCGCCTTTGTTGGCATCAAGCATACTAAAGATGTTTTGTACCATTCTGGCAAACGACTCGCGACCAGCGGGGACAAAAATCTGTTCTGACGTTCCAAACCGCCCGAGCGAGTTTTGTGCCGCCTTTAAGAACTCCGTCCGCAAAAGGTAAAAGCCCTCTTCGTAAGTCTCGCCGGATACTTTGACCTCGCTCAGGTGGCGAGACCATTTCGTCGCAGCCTCTGTGTAAAATGCGCTCCACTCAAACTGAACCGGATGAAAAATTCCCTCAGCTACGCCGTCAGCATGCAAAATGCGGACAAACTGGCCGTTGCATTCGTAGGAGATTTTAAACCCTCCAAGACCCAGGTCAATTGGGGAGAAAAGGGCGTAGAACTCCTTGCAAATTGCCTCCTTCTTCGCTTTGTCGGTATCGCCGGAGGAGGCAAGAGACGGTATTCGAGGGGCAATGCCTCGAAAAAAATACAACAGCTTTGCAACAATGCTCTTTCCCGTCGCCTGCTCCCCTATCAACACCATGATCGGCGCGGTCTCAAACTTGGCTTCCTTAAATCCCCCAAATCCTGAAATAGAAATCGTTTCCATTCGGTGCGTTTTTTCAAGAGACAGTAGAGCACAAGAACCCCGTGTTTGTCGAGAGCAGACAGCCGCTCAAAACGCAACCGGTCAGTAATGGGTCGGCCGCGCACGGTAGGGCGGGCACTCCGCTGCCCGCCGCGGCGCGCACGGAGTGCGCGCCCTACCACCCAAGACCTGGGTGTTGCCTCAAAACAAACTTAGCAAAGGACGGTTTCTTGGCGCTGAGAGGATTGGCGGGCGAGTTCGATGAGGCGCTGGACGCGGAGGCCGGCGGCGAAATCAGGGTGCGCTGGAACGGAGTCGCGGTGCCAATGGAGGAAACGTTCGGCGAGGGATTTTACCAACGGGACTCTCTCGTCCAGGGAAGGATCGGACGGGAGCGGGGTAACGGGGATTTTTTCTTTGCTGGCGGTTTTGGAGTGGAGCGTTAGCTCGAAACCGCGGGTGAAAGAGGCGGAGGTATTTTGCAGGTGGAAGGAACCGCCATCGCCTTGAAATATCCAGAAATGGCTTGGGCTGGCGGGGAACGCGCACTCGAACGCAACGGTTGCCTTGCAGCCGTTTTGAAAAGTCAACTTCAGGGAAAGCGTGGTTTCACCAGTGCCGGGGGCGTCCGGAGCACGCATGAGTGAACATTGCAGGGATTGAATTTTACCAAGGAAAAATTCCAGGTTGTAGAAGACGTGGGAAAAGTAAAATGAGAGAGCGCCGCCGCCTTCTTCCGGGCGGGTTTTCCAACCTTGAATTCTATTTTTGATGTCATGGCTCATAAAGGCCCAAATAAGGGAGAGCTCCAGCGGCCGGCCAATGGCGCCTTGTTCGAGAAGCTCCTTGGCGCGACGCCACTCGGGAATTTCGGGAAAAAGGAAATCCATCATGTGGGCCACTTTTTTGGCGCGGGCTTGTTCGAGCAGCGCTTTGGCTTGCGCGAGGTCCACGGCGAGGGGCTTTTCGGCGAAGACGGAAATGCCACGTTCCAGGGCATGAGCGATGATGTCGTGTTGGTAGCGGGGGATGACGGCAACGGCGATGGCGTCGGGGCGGGTTTGCTCGAGCATGGCGCGCCAGTCGCTGAAAAAGGGGACGGCAGTTTGCCGGCAATAGTTGAGCAGGCGGTCGCTGCTTTCCCCGAAGATGCCGACGGCGGCGCAGTCGGGGATTTGCTGGAAGGCGGGCAGGATGCCGTATAAACCAAAGCCCGATCCCGCCACTGCAACACGCGTTTTCACGGCCATGTGTCAGTCATGGGTGGTAGGGCGGGCAGTCCCCTGCCCGCCGCACGACGTTGTTGCGGCCTTGATTCCTTGGCCAATGCCAGGCCGCGGGCAGGGGACTGCCCGCCCTGCCTTTCCCCGCTCAGCCATGACTGACGCACTGCTTTTCATGAGCCATTCTTGACAATTTTGAAGTCGGGCAGCGGGACGATGAAATCGGATTTCAGCCCGCGCGCCTCCAGTTGTTTGCGGATGGGTTCGGCGTAGTGCCAGGCGAGCAAAATCACGTAATCGGGCTGCTCTTTGATCAGGATTTCATTGTTGACGATGGGAATGTGTTTTCCAGGGAGGAATTTCCAGAGCTTGAGCGAAGTAGGCTGCTCGGCGATGTAAGGAATCCAGTCGGGGTCCATGCCGTAATAATTCAAGAGCGTGACACAGCGGCCCGGGCAGGAATTGCCCACGACGGATTTTCCCTGTGCGGCGGCCTGGAAGATGAAGCTGGTGAATTCCTTTTTGGCCTTTTTGACGCGGCGGGCGAAGGCCTCGTAGGTCGCGAATTTGCCCAGGCCGGCCTCTTCCTCCAGGGCGAGCAGGCGGGCGACGTTTTGGCCGGCCGGCCGGTCTTTACCCTTGGTGGCATGGATGCGCAGGTTGCCGCCGTAGCGGCTGCCCCGTTGCGCGTCGGTGATGGTGAAATTGTAATAGCTGAAAAGTTGGACGAGCGATTTAAGCGAGTAAGTCCGCAGATGCTCGTGATAAATGGTGTCGAACTGGCCGCCCTGGATCACGTCGAGAAGATAATGCGTCTCGGAAACAAAGACGCCGCCGTCCTGGAGGAGGAGTTCAATGCCGGTCACCACCTCGCCGATGGCGGCCATGTGGGCGAACATGTTGGTGGAGGTGATGAGGGCGGCGGGGCCGTATTTCTTCTTGATGGAGCGGGCGGTCTTGACGGTGAAGAATTCCTGGACGGTGTCAATGCCGTTTTCCCGGGCGATTTTGGCGATGTTGGTCGGCTCGACGCCGAGGGTGCGGATGCCGCCGGCCTTGAAACCGCTCAGGAGGGTGCCGTCGTTGGAGCCGATGTCAATCACCAGGTCGGCGGGGCGCAGGCCGTATTGGGCAATGAGCGACTGGCTGATGTTGACCTGGTAATCGGAAAGTTCCTTGGTGATGCCGCTGCGGTAGGGGTAATCCGGGTGGTAAACCAGCGAGCCGTCCACGCAATAATCAATCTGCGCCAGCGTGCAATCCGGGCACCAGCACATGCGCAGGGGATAGGTGGCCTCGGCCTGGTCGAGCATTTCCTTGGTGAGCAGGGTGTCGCAGAGCGGCTGGTGGCCGAGATCCAGCACCAGGCGGACGTTTTCCGAATTGCAAACCTGGCAGCGGGATTGATGACCCACCTTGACGCTGTGATGTGCCGGATACATAGGATGATTTGGAGCGGCAGGAATTATAACAGGCGCCGTCCGATGGCCAGATAATTCGGAAAATCTTCGGGGCGAAACATGCGCCGGGCATCGAGTACCACCTTGTCCTTCAAAACCCCGGCCAGGCCCGGCGTTTTCAGCGCGGCGTATTCCGGCCATTTGGTCGCCACCACCACCGCGTCGGCCCCGGCGACGGCGCTTTGCCAGTCCTGCGTCAGCAGAAACGGCGTGCCGGACAATTCTCGGCGCGCATTTTCCCCGGCCACGGGATCATGGGCGGTGACCGCGCAGCCGCGGGCGGCCAGATCGCGGAGGATGGCCAGAGAGGCGGATTCGCGGACGTCATCGGTGTCGGGCTTGAAGGCCAGGCCGAGCAGGAGGATTTTTTTGCCGGCGAGCGGCTTGAGTTTCGTGTCAAGCAAAGCGACCACCTGGGAGGGCTGGCGCTCGTTGATGTCGAGCACGGCCTGCAACAGGGACATGGGCAAACCGCCTTCGCGGCCGAGGGTGCGCAGGGCCTGCACGTCCTTGGGAAAGCAACTGCCGCCGAAACCGCAGCCGGGCCAGAGATAAGTCAGGATGGCGGGGTTGACGCGCCGGCCGGCGGCATCCAGCGGGTTCCATCGTTTGTCCAGATGCACCCCGGCCATGACTTGCAGGACATCCACGTTGCCGATCTGGGAACAGAGGTTGGCCAGCTCGTTGACGGCGGAGATCTGGGTGGCGAGGAGGCAGTTGCTGGCGTATTTGATCATTTCCGCGGTGCGGGTGTTGACCTCCAGCTTTTCACAGGACCAGGGGCGGTACAACTCGCCCAGCAGACGGCGGGTTTCCTCGTCCTCGTGACCGAGAACGATGCGGTCGGGGTTCATGAAATCGGCCACCGCATTGCCTTCGCGGAGGAATTCGGGATTCATGCCCAGGCCGAACTGGCCGACTTTCTTGCCGGAGGAATCCTCCAGGATTTTTCGCACCAGCCCGTCGGTGGTCCCGGGCACGACGGTGCTTTTGACCACCACGGCAATGAAGCGCCCGGCGGATTTCAAGCAAGCGCCAATTTGCCGCGCTGCCGTGGCGATGTGCTGGAGGTCAATCCTGCCCTCGGCGGAAGGCGTGCCGACGGCGATGAGAATGAGGGAGGCGTCCTGGAGGGCGTCGTCGCGGGACAAGGTGGCGCGGAAGCGCTTTTCGGAAAGGACGCGGCGGAGCAGCTCCGGCAGGCCCGGCTCGTGGATGTGGGGCTGGGCGCGGTTGAGCTTTTCCACGACCTCGGCGCGGAGATCGAGGCAAACGACCTCGTGGCCCTTGGCCGCCAGGCAAACGCCCGAAACCAAGCCGACATAGCCCGTTCCAAAAACGGCAATCTTCATTCCGGTAGGAAGCGTAACGGTCGGAAGAAGGAATGGAAAATGCAAAATGCGGCTCTTGGACGTTCTCAGTGGATTTCACGCACTTTTGAAAGGCTTTGCTTGAGCGGCGCGAGAAGAGGGGGTGGAGTGTTCTTATGAAATACGCGGATCGTATCACGTTTGACCCGGAACAATGCGGCGGGCGGCCTTGCATCCGTCATTACCGCATCCGGGTGAAAGACGTGCTGGACATGCTGGCGGACGGTGTGCCGGAGGCGGATATTCTGGAAGATTATGCCTTCTTGCAAATCGAGGACATTCGCGCGTGCCTGGAGTTTGCCGCCGAGCAGGTCAATTATCCCGTGTTGGTGAACGCCTGAGTCCGTGCGCTTTCTAGTTGACGCTGTCACCGGCCCGGCGCGAAACGGCTGGGATATTCTCCTGCGCCGCGCCGCTTGTGTTTCTGGGCGTTCACTCCCGGAAAGGAAGGCAGAAAGAAAGTTGAAAATAGTTCTTGCCACAAATCGGTTTGTGTTGCAAACTGGTCTGTAATGAAACATCCCATCCGAGAATTCATCCAGGTATTCAGGGCCGGCCAACGCGCCCAGCGCCAGGGGCGCACCGGCGAATTCGTCCGCGCGGCGAAAGAAAACGAGCAGATTCAAAAAACCATGATGCGGCCCATGCGCTACGAAGCGATTGACGGGGCCGGAGAGATTGCCTGCGCGACGATGTTGCTGGGCTTTGCCCTGTCGAGCTACATGTATGTCCTCCTGCCACCAGCTTCGCTGTGGACCCATGGGATCGCCTGGCTGCTCTTTTTCGTCGGGGCCTTCGGGCCGTACTGTACCCACAAGGCCATCAAGAGATTCATCACCTGGCCGCGCACCGGCTATGTCGCCTACCGCCGTGACTCGAAATCCTTCCGCATCGGGATGGTGGCAGGCGGGGTCGTGGCGGTGGGGATCAGTCTCGGTTTGGTGTTCCTTCTGAGGTCCGAGCTGCGCCACACCGGCGCGATCAGCCCCGGCATAATCAGCCCCGGCGCGACCCCGGCCAGCCCGATTGGCTATACGCGAAAAACCATGCTGGCCTTGCTGGTGGTGTCGAACGCGTTTTTATACTTGATGATGGCCGCCGCCACGATCCGGAAAAAACCGTGGAAGTGGCTCCTTTTGGTGCTTATTGTGCTGGGGCCTCTTGAAATTAATCTCCTCGTTCCCGGCAATGTTATCGAGCTGTCGCGGCCGGTGATGTTGTTCCTGGGTCTGGTGTGGCTCCTCTCCGGCGGGGCCACCCTTTTTTCCTACCTTCGCCACAGCCAGCCTCCCGCCGCGGAGGCAGCATGAACGAGCAACTGCAAGCCATCGCCGGACTGGACCGGGTCATCCATGAACCGGGGCGGCTGATGATTGTTTCCCTGCTCGCCCTGGTGAAGGAATGCGACTTCCTTTACCTGCTGCACGAAACCGAGATGAACAAGGGCAATCTTTCCAGCCATCTCGCCCGCCTGGAGGAGGCCGGCTACGTGGAGATTGAGAAGACCTATCGCGGCAAGGTGCCCATGACGTTGCTGCGGCTGACGCGCGCGGGCCGCGCCGCCTTTGACGAATATCGCAAGGAGCTGATGGCCGCTTTTTAAGATCGTGTTCCGAGATTGCCTTCTACTTCAATTGAGTGCAGTGGTCCTGCACCCACTTCACGTCCCGCTCGGTGATCAGAAAACTCGCAAGTAGTTGTAAATCAACTTGTTATGTTTCGGTTCGTGGAAACGGCGGCTTCCTGCTCTCGCCCTGCGGCAGCGCAGTCCGCCGCATTCCCCAAAACCCGGGTCCCGCCATTTTGTGCTGTGCTTTTCACCCCCCCTCAACCGGGGCAAAGATTTTTGGCGGAAACAGGCGTCCCTCCGGCGCGTATGTAAAAGAGGTACAAGTTTGTACTGGACATTATTACGATGCCAATATAATTTAGGCCCAGATTCACCGATTAACCGTTTAAAAGGACATATGAAAACTCAAAAGGAGCCTGTGCTTTCTCCAGCCGGCCAACCGTCCGAGCCGACCAAAGCTTTCACCCTCATCGAACTTCTGGTGGTGATCGCGATCATTGCCATCCTGGCCGCGCTTTTGCTGCCGGCGCTGGCCAACGCCAAGAACCAGGCCATTCGGACGCAATGTATGAACAACCAGCATCAAGTGGCCCTGGCCACTCACATGTACACGTCGGAAAACAAGGATTGGCTGCCGTGGTGCAATTGGGATGGTGGCACCTCCCCCGGACAGGGCTGGCTTTACGGCCCGGGTGGGTGTCCGCATTTTGGCACCACTCCACCACAAGAGGCGCCCAAGCTAGATTGGTCCTACGGGTCAATATGGCCCAACATGCAAAATCCAATGGCCTATCTCTGCCCCAAGGACATTCTGAGCATATACTATAGTCAACGCAATAACCAGCTCTGCAGCTATGTCTGGGATGGCGCCGCCTGTGGCTTCGCCGACGGCCCTCCCGACCAGTCCACCAAGATAAGCCTGATCTGGAGTCCGAGTTGCTATCTGTTCTGGGAGCCTGATGACGCAGCCAACGGCGCGTTCGAATTTAATGATGCCGCCAATTACCCGACTGTGCCGCCCGCCGGGACCGAGGGAATCGGCTTGCTTCACAACAAGACGGGCGGGAACATCATGCGCCTGGATGGCGGCATTGAGTTCATCTCGTCCACCAACTTTGCCAAGGATTCAAGTATTCCTAATGGCGAAGGGCCGGGCCCGGGCGGCAGAACCAAACTTTGGTGGAGTAATTTCTCGAGGGATGGGCATTGATCAACAGAGCGAACCGGCGGCCCGGCGGGCTTGAAGTCGCCGGAATAAATGCAGCGGAGCAAAAGGGGGTCCAGGCCCCCTTGTTGTTCCCGCCCGCCTGACTTCCCACCAGTGAGTTTCACCGCCAGGATCAGGGCAGGCCGGCCCATCTGCGGACTTCGGGATCGTCTGGCAGTTTCTTGCGCGTCACCAGCACGGCGCGGCTGTCAACGACGGCGGGAACTTTTTCCTTGTTGGCCACTCTAAAGAGGCTCACCTTCATCTTAATCCGAATGGCGGAGCGAATCGAAAACCGCCCGGACGCCACCCGGCGCAGCGTGACCGGGGCGAAAACTTGAGCGTCAAACAACACAAAACAGGAGATCATCATGGAACACCCTCTTTTTAAAAATCTGCCGAAAATTGGACTGCGCCCCGCCATTGACGGGCGATTGGGCGGAGTGCGCGAATCGCTGGAGGCGCAAACCATGGGCCTGGCGCGGCGCGTGGGCGAATTGATCAGCGCCAATTTGCGTTATCCCGACGGACGTCCGGTCCAATGCGTGATCGCGGACGGCTGCATCGGCGGGGTGGCGGAGGCGGCGGCCTGCGCGGAAAAATTTGCGCGGGCCGGGGCGGGGGTTTCGCTCACCGTCACCCCTTGCTGGTGTTACGGCAGCGAGACGATGGACATGGACGCCACGCTGCCCAAGGCGGTTTGGGGATTTAACGGCACGGAACGGCCCGGGGCGGTTTATCTGGCGGCGGTGCTGGCGGGGCACGCGCAGAAGGGGCTGCCGGCCTTCGGCATTTACGGGCGGGACGTGCAGGACGCGGGGGACCAAAGCATCCCGGAGGACGTGCGGGAAAAGATTTTGCGTTTTTGCCGGGCGGGACTGGCCGTGGCCATGATGCGGGGCAAGTCCTACCTGGGCATGGGCGGCGTTTCCATGGGCATTGCCGGCTCGATGGTGAATGTTGATTTTTTCGAGAATTACCTGGGGATGCGGGTCGAGTCGGTGGACATGAGCGAGTTCATCCGGCGCATGGAACGGGGGATTTACGACGGGGCGGAGTTCAAGAAGGCGATCCAGTGGGTGAAACAGAATTGCCGCGAGGGCAAGGATTACAATTCACCCAAAACGCGCCGCCCGCGCGCGCAGTTGGACCGGGAATGGGAAATTTCGGTGAAGATGGCGCTGGTGGTGCGCGATTTAATGGCGGGAAATCCGCGCCTGGCCGCGCTGGGCCGGGGCGAGGAAGCCCTCGGCCACAACGCCATCGCCGCCGGCTTCCAGGGCCAGCGCCAATGGACCGATCACATGCCCAACGGCGATTTTCCGGAGGCCATTCTCAACTCGTCCTTCGACTGGAATGGCGCGCGCGCGCCCTACATTGTGGCGACGGAAAACGACGCCTTGAACGGGGCCGGCATGTTGCTGGGTTATCTGCTGACCAATACCGCGCAGATCTTCGCCGACGTGCGCACCTATTGGAGTCCCGCCGCGGTGCAACGGGTGACGGGACGCAAGCCGGCGGGCGCGGCCGCGGGCGGCTTTCTCCACCTGATCAACTCCGGCCCGGCCGCCCTGGACGGCACGGGGGAGCAGTCCCGCGGCGGCCGGCCCGCCCTGAAACCGTTCTGGGAAATCAGCCCGGCGGAAATAAAGAAATGTTTGACAGCCACGACGTGGCATCCGTCCATCACCGAGTATTTTCCGGGGGGCGGCTGGTCGAGCCGCTTTTGCACGCGCGGCGGGATGCCGGTGACGATTTGCCGGCTCAATTTGATCCAAGGGCTGGGGCCGGCCTTGCAGATCGCGGAAGGGCAGACGGTGGAACTGCCGGCCAAAGTGCATCAGATTCTGGACGAGCGCACCAATCCGACCTGGCCGACGACGTGGTTTGCGCCGCGCACCACGGGGACGGGGGCGTTCCGGGACGTTTATACGGTGATGAACCATTGGGGCGCCAACCATTGCGCGTTGTCCTGCGGCCATCGCGGCGCGGACCTGATCAGCCTGGCGGCGATGCTGCGCATTCCCGTTTACATGCACAACGTGGCGGAGGAGGCCATTTTCCGCCCGGCCGCCTGGAACGCGTTTGGCACGGCGGACCGGGAAGGCGCCGATTTCCGCGCCTGCGCCAACTTCGGCCCCCTCTACGGGCGGTGAAACCAAGCGAGCTTACAGAAGCCGTCCCGCCGCTCGTTCGCGCTCCAAGAACAGGCCGGGCTTTAACACGGGCAGGCCGTAAAACGGTTTGTCCATCAGTCCGCCGAAATCGCCGCGGTCGAGCGTGAGGAGAATGTCAGCCCAGGCCAGGGCGCTGAGGAGAATCGGGCGGTCTTTTCCGGCGGCAAATACCACAGGCCTATCCAACGTGAGCACGTCGTCCATTCCCAGCAGACTGGGCCGCAAGCGCACCCAATCGGCGCTCGCGGATGCCGGGAAAGCAGGGAGGTTCCGAAGCACTTCTTCGATGGCATAGGCAGTCGTAACCAGTATCCAACCGTTGGCCTGTGCGCGGCGGAAGATTTCGCGCGAAGCGCCATTCATCCCCCCACACGCGGCCAAAAGGACGCTGGTGTCGAGAAACAGCCTCACTTGCCTTGTTCGAAGCGGCGCATGTCGGCTTCATCTTCCGCGATCCAACCTGCCATCTGCTGGCGGGAGAATTTTCGTGGTTCAGGCATTTGGACACCCTGGGCGCGCATCCGGGTGGCGAGAAAGAGCATCAGTTGCTGTTTCTCTTCCGGGGCAAGCGATTCCGCCGCCGCCTCAATTTGTTCGAGTTTGCTCACGCGGAGAAGGTATCACACGAACGGTAACGTGACAACAATGCAGTCACTTCCGCTGTCTGATTTCCGCGCCTGCGCCAACTTCGGCCCCCTCTACGGGCGGTGCAAACAAGCTGCTGTAGCGGCGGTCTGTGACCGCCGCAAATCAAAAACCCCGGAACCCCGGCGGTCATAGACCGCCGCTACAATCCCAGGACGGGAAACTTCACGCCAGTTCCGGCTCTGCGATTTCGCGGGGCGGCGGCGTCAGCGGCGTGCCGTCGGCGGCTTCCGGATACTCGAAGAGCCTGCCCTCGAAATTGCGGATGAGAATGCGCTCGGCGGTGCGCTGGACAATGTAATCGGGGTTGATCGGGACCTTGCCGCCGCCGCCGGGTGCGTCAATAACATATTGCGGCACGGCGTAGCCGGTGGTGTGGCCGCGCAAACTTTCCATCACTTCCAGTCCGGTGCGCACGCTCGCCCGCAAATGGGCCGAGCCGCTGATCAAATCGCACTGGTAAAGGTAATACGGCTTGACCCGGCAGAGCAGCAGTTTCTGCACCTGGGCGCGCATCACCACCGGATCGTCGTTGACGTGGCGCAGCAGGACGGACTGGTTGCCCAGCGGGATGCCGGCATCGGCCAGGCGGCCGAAGGCCGCGCGCGCCTCGGTCGTCAGCTCGCGCGGATGATTGGAATGGAGGCTGATGAACAGCGGATGAAACTGCTTGAGCATGGCGCACAGTTCGGGCGTGATGCGCTGCGGCAGAAAAACCGGAATGCGCGTGCCGATGCGCAAGAATTCCACATGCGGGATGGCGCGCAGCCGGCTGAGGAGGTTCTCCAGTTTCTCGTCGGACAGAAGCAGCGGATCGCCGCCGCTCAGGAGAACGTCGCGCACGCCGGGGTTTTGGCGGACGTATTCGATCTGCCGCTCGAATTCCGGGTGGAAATCGTAACCCGTGGCGTTGCTCACCAGCCGCGAACGGGTGCAGTAACGGCAATAGGCCGCGCACCGGTCGGTTACCAGGAACAGCACTCGGTCCGGATAGCGATGCACCAATCCCGGCACGGGCGAATGGCTGTCTTCGCCGCAGGGGTCGCTCATCTCCCACGGGGCGGTCTGCGTTTCCGCCAGGCGCGGGATGACCTGCCAGCGGATGGGGCAATTCTCGTCGGCCATGTCAATGAGATTGAAAAAATAGGGCGTGATGGCCAGGGCCAGTTTGGTATTGGCCAGCATCGTGCCGGCGTATTCTTCCGGGGTCAGGGCCGGCATCAGGCGCTGCAATTGCGCCAGGGAAGTGATGCGATGTTTGAGTTGCCAGCGCCAGTCGTTCCAGTCGGTTTCCGGGACATCGGCCCAAAACCCGCGCCCGGCCGAGTGGAATTCTTTGAGGGAATTTAAGCGGGTCAGGTCGGGCCTTTTTCCCATGTCGCCCGCAGAATGATGCTTATGCATTTTCAGGCACTATAAATTTGATTGGCCATGTGTCAAGCGACGGTTAAACAGGAGTTGGCATCCTTTCGTCCAAACCATTGAATTCAGGCTACTTGCCCGTTTTGGCCGTCACCGTCACCAGCACGATGGCTCCAATCACCGCCAGGACTCCGCCGCAAATCGAGCGCCGCGTCATTCTTTCGCCTTCGATCAGGCTGGAAAAGGGCATGACCACCAGCGGCGTGATGGCGACAATGGCCAGCACCACGGAAGTGGGCGCGGTTTTAAGCGCCCATTGGTAGCAGGTCACGCCCAGAGTCTGGCCGGCGACCGCGTTGGCCAAAACCCAGGGCCAGGCCAGCCGCCATCTTTCCGCGCGCGAAGTTCCGTGGGACGGCGCGAGAGGATCGTAGGCCGCCTGGCGATGCCAGGCGACGGCCAGCAGCCAGATCCCGCCCACCAGCGAGCCGCCCACCAGGCGTTGATAGGCGGCGGTGGCGGCATCAATGTTTTGCCCGGCGGCATCGGCCACCGTGTAAGCCTGGTGGCTCAACACCGCGCCAAAGCCGTTGCCAAAAGCACCCAAAATACTCAACGCCATCCCCGCCCGCAGTTGCCGCGGGGTCGAGGTCAGATGTTCTCCGGGCGCGAGCGCCAGGGCCACGCCGGCGACGATGGTGGCGCTGGCGGCGATTTGCCAGCCGCTCAAATGCGTATGTTGCCAGAGCCTTTCCACGACCGCTCCGACCAGCACCGAGCCGCACTGAATGATGAGGATGGTCAAACGCGCACCCAGCAGCGGATAGCTTTGAAAGAGGAAGACATCCGCGCCCACGCCAATGATTCCGCTCAGGAAAAAAAGCGGGAAGGAAACGCCGCCCAGACCCTGGCCGAACAGATGCGCCCACAAGCCCAGCGTCACGGTGGCGGCCACCAGCCGCCAGAAATTGGCTTCCGTGCCGCCCACCAGCCGGGCCGAGCGCGAGCCGCACACGGCCGAAGCCGCCCACAAGATGGTCGTTAATAAAGCCGCCAGCATCGCCGAAAGTCGTCCAGGGTTCCGTCTTCATCCTTCATCCTTCAACCTTCATCCATCAACCTTCATCCTTCATCCTTCAACCTTCACCCTTCATCCTTCATCCTTCATCCTTCATCCTTCAACCTTCACCCTTCATCCTTCATCCTTCATCCTTTCCCCTTTCCCCCTTCACCGCCCGTCGGGACTGTCGGGGTAGCACCAAAACTGGTTGGCGCCCGCCTGGGCGCAGCCGTTGTTCCACGCGCTCTGCTTGATGAAGCCCGCCGCGCCGTCGAATTCTCCATCCACCCCGCCCATCAAATGCCGGGCGGTCAGGCCCTCATTGGGGCTGCTGGCCCCGTCGTTGAAGTTGCCGATGTCATTTTCGTCCGGCTCCCAAAAAACGATGCCGCGCGGCGGCATCTGGCTTAATTTGTCAGGAGGATAGATGTCCCGCCCATAGCCGTTGACGGCGCCGTTCATCACGTAGGTGGAGCATTGCTGGCCCCGCAGATTAAACGTGGGGGTGAGTTTGTCCCGCGGGCAGAAATACATGTTGCTGTTTTGCAGGGCCGGCCACAACGCGCCGGTGCGCGGGTCGAACTGGGCCGTGCCGGAAGCCTGGGGATTGATGGTGTAGAGCCAGCCCTGCCGGTTGGCGGCGTCCCCCGCCAGCCAGTTGGACCACGGCGAGTTGTCCCCGTTGTCATTGCCGTACATGGTCAGGGCCAGGACCATCTGCCTTATATTATTGACATCCGTGGTCCGAACGGCCGTGTCCTTGGCCTTGCCCAAGGCGGGCAGCAACAGCGCCGCCAGAATGGCGATGATGGCGATGACCACCAGCAATTCAATCAGGGTGAACCCCCGCGCCGGGGCGCCGGCGCACCTTGACACTGCCCCTTTGCGGTTTGCCGATTCCCTCGCCCCTCCAAGACGGTAGGGCGAGACTCCGTCGAGCCGTCGAATTCCCTTCGCCCAACGAACCTGGGCTTGGACGTGTCGCGTCGAGCCTGCGGCTCGACAGAATTCCCTCGCCCCACGAAGTGGGGAGAGGGCCAGGGAGAGGGGTCTGCTCCATCGAAGGGCGGCAGATTCGGGATACGCCCCGGACGTCCGGAGTTTTATGGTGGTGCGGCGATAAGACATTGGGTTTCAGTTTGTTAATGCGGTGCCGTCACAGGAGAAGAATGCGCTCCAACACAAAAAGTTCAACCTGCTCTTGCCACCGGTTCAGACTCATTGGCCCGTGGGTTTGTTCAATCAAATTTATTTTTTTGCCCGCCTCCACACAGAACACCTCGATTTCATGGGGCGTCGGGCCTGCAAAAAATTCACAGCGGACCATCTCATTCCGCCAGCCAATACGGGACGGTCCGCGGCATCTTGCAATTTAATCGTCATCGTTCAATTAAAACAAAAACCCGGATAAAAATCCTCCGCCCGTTCCACCCCCGGCCGGGCCGGACGGGAACCGTTCCGGGGAGCACACGCGCCCCCGCGTGTGGCGGCCGGCGCCCTCGCCGGCCGCTTCTTTTCTGTCCCGTGGGAATTGCATGGATCGTCGCCCGGCGGGGACGGCGCGTTCGGCGGGGATTTTGGGGACTGACAAGCCGCTGGACATCGCGGCCAGGCAGGTGGATAGTTGAAGCAGAAGCCAACCAAAGGAAGAATATGATTGTCAAATGTACCTGCCAGCATTGCGACGGCCACATCGAATTTGAAGCGCAGGGCTTTCAGCCCGGCACCCGCTTGGAATGTCCGCATTGCAAAATGGAAACCGTGCTTTTCATCCCCAACACCATGACGCCCAAACAGCGCGTCCGGGCTTACCTGAGTCTCATCCGTTCCAATTCCGCCTACCCGGCCATTCGCTTCATGATCAACATCTGCCTCCTGGTGTCAATTATATCCATCCTTTTCCTCACCCCCACCGTTTGGACCCTGGTCAAAGCGCGTCCGGACCTGGCCTCCTGGAAAGTGCCGATAGTTACCATGATGCTGGAAGGGCTGGGCATTGCGGCGGCTTTCGCCGTGCAGCAATCCATTTTCAGCGTCATTGACATCGCCGACACCCTCCTGCACGAACATTCCAAGTCCAAGTTCTGACCCCGCCCCTTTCATCACCCCTGGCCGGCGCGATGACCACGCCACAGCGGCCGGATTGGGGCCTGCCTCGCCATTCAACCGGCGCAACACCATGCCGCAATGGTCAACGAGCGCATTGGAGAAATAGTTCCGGGCGAAAAACTTTTCCGGTTTCACGTAATCGGCGGGCGCGGTGCCCGCCGCGTCTTGCTCCAAGTGGACGGCGAACTCGCTGGGATCGAGCGAGTGGTCTTCGCGGAGTTCTTGGCGCGGGAGAACGACTTTGTACCAGGGTTCCATAACCACCGGATTACACGAACACGCAGAATCTTGCCAGAATGGAGTTTCAGGCTTGGTGGCCCTCGCACCGAACAAAATCTTTCGCGGTTGGCATTTTGATCTAAATTAGGGCCTGGCAGCAACTTGCAAAAATAATAGCGGCATGACAATTGCTGTAAAAAAACGCGTTGACAAATCGTCCAACTGGGTTAAAAATGCACTTGAATTTGATGGTTCCGACGCAACCAGTTCAGACGCAAGAACTCGCTTGAGGGGCGAGTTCTTTCCTTTGGCGAAAAGTCGAATGAAAACTCTCGCTCCAATGAAAAGTCCGGCTTCTCCCGCTCTTGTTGTCTTCACAACGGGTCACATCTGTCGGTTGCCTGACGGGGGTACGGGTTGTTCCGGAGGACGGTTTTCACGCTCGCGGCTGGAGCACCTGCGAAGCGGAGGGCAAGCCCGGCGCGGTTTGCTGGCAGCCTCCAAATGAACCGCAACAAGGCAGGATAAAGAATTAAGTTAATATGGCGATACCATTAAAGGACCTTATTGACAACCCGGGCTTGTTGGCAGCAGAAGGGCCAAAATGCCCGTATTGCGGCGTTCTCCTTCAGGAAACGATCACGGGGAAGCGGCGCATAGGCGATCAGGAAGTTTGCAGCGATTGCTATTACGAACAACTCGGCAAATTGGTTGAGGAGCATCCCATAACAACAGGGCGGGTTCGTCGAGGGTAGTTCAGCAACGTGGCATCCCCCCAATGGTCACCTATTTTATCGGGAGAGAGGAAGTGGACGCATATTTGCGGGACTTCCTTGACCGTCTCACTCGCTTCAACCCGCTTCCCGATCTTTGGTGCCCGATTACGCCATCGGGCGATATTTTGCTCAAGCGGCTCCTCGCTTTGGTAAAAGAGCAACAACCCGACTGGATCGAAAACCTGTCGGTGCTCCCGATACAAATCCAAAAGGAAAATCCGAAGATTCGACTGGTGACGGATTCAGCCGCCGCCGATGTCAACGGCAGAAGGGTGCTGCTGCTCGATACTGCAATTCATTCGGGCGCCACCATGTCCTGTTGTGCGACAGAAATGGTGAAGCTGGGGGCGGCTGACGTATGCTCCTACTCGCTCATGCTCAAGTGCGATAGCTCGTTCATCCCCACCATGTGGGGATTTATGATCGGCAAGACAGACCGGGCGTTCTTCCTTCTTGACAGAATTCCTAACAACCGGCTGGTTGCGCAGAAGGAAGGCTCATTGCCTTGCGTGCATCTTGAACGGTTGTCGGAAAAGTACATCGGCAAACCGCCGGTGGTTTCTGGTTTGGCCTCCTTGGACCGCACCACTTGAGATGACAGGTGGTTTGACATGGCGACAACGCACCAACAGCGGAGCTCATACGCTCTTCTGAGCAAGCAAGAAATCCTAGGCTACGTGACCGTCCACCATCCAGAAAATGGCTGCCTTATGATTGACGAGGTAGCGGTGGACAAGAAATGCCAAGGGCAAAAACTTAGCGGCATTCTGATTCGGTTTGGCGAGACCCTTGCGCGTCAATCCGATTGCAGAATGGTGCGCTTGTACGCAATTTCCACTAAGGTCGAACTCTACAAGAAATTCGGGTACCATGTCCTGTCTGAGAAATCCATCCGCCTGGAAGACGAAGAATACATATTGATGGAACGCGCTCTCCTACATCGGTTGCCGGAGCCGCCTCCGTTGCCACCAGATTGTTGACTGCTATCGCACTCCCCGCATCGCGGCCTGGACGCCTTCGATGCAGCCGGCGGTCGTCGCTGCCATCATGCAGTATCCCCTGGGATTTGCCGAGAAGCTGGGGAGGAATCGAATCGAAGAGCCGTGGGCTGGCGATTGCTGCACCATCAGGCAAGTGTCAGTCCGGCAAGTGTCAGGCAAGAGGCAAGTGTCAGGCAAATGTCAGAACCGACCCCTTTAGGCCATTCTCCAACCGATGGAGACTGGAGGGCATGATTCCGCGCTTCCCGAAAAATATACCATAAGGCGTGCCACTCCGCCGTTTCCGGAAGAAGCCGTCAAGACCAAGATGGTATCTGGGAATACTCAACTTCGATTGTCAATCCGTATCGAGCAACAATTCTCTCCATCAACATGCGGAAATCTGGCAGGGTATTTGGTCCCACGATCACGCTTCGAATCAGGAGCGGAGCGTGTCTTCGTCGCGCGGAGGAGGCAGAATGTCGCGTTCGATCTTGCTCCAGTTGCTGGGGTCGCAACGCCTTGGAAAAGGGAGATCAGAATTGCGATCAATGAAATTTGCTGTAGACTAGCCAAGTCCAGGCGGGTGCAAATCTCTGGACAAGGTATATGTCAAAGTCGAAGATCAGGGTCTTTACGATCAGGTAATGCAAGGGGAAACCTTCCTCAATGGAGGGGTGGAGGGGTCAAGCCCGGAAATCGGAATTACGATCACGGTCCTCTGACAACATAGGCGGAGCAATTTCGGCAGACGTTCCCTCCTTCGCTCTGCGAGCTACGGCGGGCAGGCAATGCGGAACTCGGCATTGCAAAGCAGCCCGGCCGGGGAATGTTCCGAGGACAGTGGGCTTCCCTCACAAGACTGAAAGGATTTGGGGAGCGCGAACGTCTCGCTCGCGGTGGGGCGCGTCTCGCGACCCACATCTTCGCCGGCTCCTTCCCATGGATTTGTCTTCGGATTGGCCGCGCGCAAGGAGAGGCTGGTCCGGAATGTGTTTGGCGGGACGCCAAACACGGCGTGCGAGACGCACGCGCTCCCCGAAACTGCCCTTGACGCAGATGAAGAATTTTGGAAGAGGAGGGCACGGAGGGCACGGAGAAAGAACTCTGCGTTCTCAGCGTTCTCCTGTTCAAATCAGTTTGCCGTATTTGACGTTCATCCCGTCGCTCCTTCTTGCCATCAAGCCAAAAGCCTTTGTGATCTTTGGTGATCTTTTGCGGCCAGTCAGTCCCCTGTGTCATCCGCCGTTAAAGAATGATTTTGCCATCCATGATTTTGCCTTCCCCGCTCTGCGCACCCTGCAATGCAATCCGTCAGCGTCATGCAATTTCGAGAGAAGTTCTTCCCGCCGAACGAAATGAATGAGGTAACAAGAAAAGGCCTTTGCCCGCAGATCACGCAGATTGACGCAGATGAAGAATTTTGGAAGAGGAGGGCACGGAGGGCACGGAGAAAGAACTCTGCGTTCTCAGCGTTCTCCTGTTCAAATCAGCTTGCCGTATTTGACGTTCATCCCGTCACTCCTTCTTGCCATCAAGCCAAAAGCCTTTGTGATCTTTGGTGATCTTTTGCGGCCAGTCAGTCCCCTGTGTCATCCGCCCTTAAAAATGATTTTGCCTTCCACCCCTTTGCGCACCCTGCCCTGCAATCCGTCAGGATCACTCCGTTTCGCGAGGATTCTACAACGGATGGCGCCGGTTTCTTAACGCAATGGCGCAAGGGCACAAAGGCGCAAGCAGTTTTTTCGGTCTTGGCGTCTTAGCGACTTGGCGACTCTTGCCCCGAAGGCTTTCGGGGTTGACAGTTGAAAGGTCTTTCTTATCCGTGGAATCCGCGAAATCCGCGGTTCAGTTCCTTTGATGGCGGCTCCGCGTTGGGATCTTTGGTGATCTTTTGCGGCCATTCAATCCCCTGCGTCATCCGCCCTTAAAAATGATTTTGCCTGCCCCCCTCTGCGCCCTCTGCATTCTCTGCCGTTAAAAAGGCGCCCGGTGAGGGCACCGGGCCTGCAAAATCTGCACGTTGTGCTCGGGAAATGTAGGCCGCGTGCCCTCACGCGGCGGGTCCGAATCCTTTTTTAAAAGGTTGTTAGCCGGGATTTTGATCGGATAAGACCATTCGACTTTCCGACGGGTTGCCGTTATCTTGGGCCGCGCTATGACAATGACACCCGAATGGTTGTGGGAACGATACCAGAAGTATTATTCCCATTACCCCGCCCTCGGCCTGGCCCTCGACCTCAGCCGGATGAATTTCCCGGATAATTATTTTGACACGATGGAGCCGCCCATGCAAAAGGCCTTCGCCGCCATGGCCGCCCTGGAACGCGGCGCCATCGCCAACCCGGATGAAAAACGCATGGCCGGCCATTACTGGCTGCGAAATCCCGCCCTGGCCCCGCAGGCCGCCATCCGCCAGGAAATCGAGGGCGCCATCCAGGCCGTCAAGGATTTTGCGCGGCAGGTTCATGCCGGCGTGATTCGCGGCGCGCGCGGGCCGTTCAAAAACCTTCTGGTCATTGGCATCGGCGGCTCGGCTTTGGGACCTCAGTTCGTCGCCAATGCCCTCAGCCAGCCGGCCACGGACAAAATGGCCGTTCATTTCTTCGATAATTCAGACCCGGACGGCATGGACAAGGTGTTGTCCCGCCTGGAGGGGCGCCTTGGAGAAACTTTATGCGTGGTCATTTCAAAGTCCGGGGGCACCCAGGAGACTCGCAATGGCATGTTGGAAGCCGGCGCGGCTTATCAACGGGCCAATCTCGATTTCGGCCGACACGCCGTGGCTGTCACCGGAGTGGACAGCAATTTGGACAAGTTCGCTGTGGCCAAACACTGGCTGGCACGGTTTCCCATGTGGGACTGGGTTGGCGGTCGGACCAGTGAGACTTCGGATGTGGGCCTGTTGCCGATGGCGCTGCAAGGTTTTGATATTGACGCGTTCCTTCAAGGAGCGATGGAATGCGACAAATTCACGCGAATATATAACGTTAAGGATAATCCTTCCGCCCAGCTTGCTCTCGTCTGGTTCCATGCCGTTAACGGTAAAGGAGCAAAAGATATGGTCATTTTGCCTTATAAAGACCGGTTGGAGCTGATTTCCCGATATTTGCAGCAATTGGTCATGGAATCACTCGGAAAGGAGCTGGATCTGGACGGCAAGGTTGTTCATCAGGGCATCGCAGTTTATGGGAATAAGGGTTCCACAGATCAACACGCCTACGTTCAGCAGCTTCGGGATGGTCTCAATAACTTCTTCGTCACCTTCATCGAGGTCTCGTTGGACCGGGTTGGCGCTCCATTTTTCGTGCAAGACAATGTTACGTCAGGTGACTTTTTACAGGGGTTTTTGCTCGGAACACGCCAGGCTTTGTATGAAAAAGGGCGGGAATCGGTTACTTTAACGATAAAGGAAGTTTCGCCGTTTTCCGTCGGTGTTTTGATCGCGCTGTATGAGCGGGCGGTCGGGTTTTATGCTTCACTGATCAACATCAACGCATATCACCAGCCTGGCGTTGAGGCGGGCAAAAAGGCGGCGGGAGCGGTTATCGCCCTGCAACTGAAAACTGTCGAACTTCTAAAACAGAAGCAATCGGCCTTGACCGTCGCCCAGATCGCCGCCGGCATTGGGAGCCGGGATTTGGAAACCATCTTTAAGATTTGCGAGCATCTCTCGGCCAACGGCGCGCGCAAGATGCATAAGGCCGCTGGAAAAACACCGTTCGACGCCACCTACCAGATCCAATAGCCAGCGGTCCCGCCATGTTTGTTTATCCCAGGAAGTATGACGTGATCGTCATCGGCGCCGGTCATGCCGGCGTCGAGGCGGCGCTGGGCGCGGCGCGGATGGGCTGCCAGACGTTATTGTTGACAATCAATGCGGACACCATCGGCCAGATGTCGTGCAACCCGGCCATCGGCGGATTGGCCAAGGGACACCTGGCCCGCGAAATTGACGCGATGGGGGGTGAAATGGGGAAGGCGACCGACATGACCGGCCTGCAATTCCGCATGCTCAACACCAAGCGCGGGCCTTCGGTTTGGGCGCCGCGCGCCCAATGCGACAAAAAGGCTTACCAATTCCGGCTGAAATGGATTTGCGAACGCCAGGAGAATCTGGATGTAAAACAGGGGCAAATCACCAAAATCCTCCATCGCCAAGGCGGGGCCTTTGGCGTCGAGACCACCATGGAAGTGCAATACCACGGCACGACTGTGGTGGTGACGACGGGCACATTTTTGCGCGGGCTGATGCACATTGGGCAAAACCAGCAATCAGGCGGCCGGGCTGGAGAAGGGGCGGCGATGAGCCTTTCCAGTTCGTTGAAGGAACTGGGGTTGGAATTGGGCCGGCTCAAGACCGGCACCCCGCCGCGGTTGCTGCGCCGCAGCATTGATTTCTCCAAAACCGATGTCCAGCCGGGCGACGATCCGGTGCCTTGGTTCTCTTACTGGAAAGACGATTTGTTCCACGTGGAACATTCCGGGGTGCCCACATGCGATTTATCACGATCTGGGGGCATATACCCGCCCGGCTCCATTTTGGATCGAATCAACGGCCAACTTCCCTGCTACATTACTTATACCACCGAGGCCACCGCCGCCATCATCCGGGCCAACCTCCATAAATCCCCGATGTATTCGGGCGTAATCGAGGGAATCGGCCCGCGCTATTGTCCGTCCATTGAGGATAAGATCGTCAAGTTTCCGGAGAAGGAAAGACAGCAGATTTTCCTGGAACCGGAGGGAATTGCCACCGACGAAATCTACGTCAATGGCTTTTCCACCTGCCTGCCATTTGACGTTCAGATGGAGATGGTCCGCACCATCATTGGATGCGAAAACGCCGAAATCATGCGGCCCGCTTATGCCGTGGAATATGATTTTGCCTTCCCGACGCAGCTCCATCCGTCTTTGGAAACGAAAGTTTGCCGGAACTTGTTTCTGGCCGGACAGATCAATGGAACCTCCGGCTACGAAGAAGCCGGCGCGCAAGGATTGATGGCCGGGATCAACGCCGTTCGGAGGGTGCAGGGAAAACCCCCCGTCATTCTTCGGCGCAACGAAGCTTACATTGGAGTCTTAATTGATGACTTGGTGACAAAAGGGACGACCGAGCCGTACCGCATGTTCACCTCGCGCGCGGAGTATCGTTTGCTTTTGCGGCAGGACAATGCGGATTTGCGGCTGGGGGGGCTTGGACATGACATCGGCCTGTTGCCGGCGCGCAATGCCCGGAAGTTGGAAGCCAAGCGAATCGCGATCGAGAACGAGTTGGCGCGCCTGGAAAAGACCCGCATTGGCACCGACACCCTGGCTCAACTGTTGCGGCGGCCGGAAATGACTTACGCCAATCTTCCGGACCGGAATGCCGAATTGTCGGAGGAAGTCATTCAGCAAGTGGACATCTTTATCAAATACGAAGGCTACATCGCCCGTCAGGAAATCGAGGTGGCCAGACTCAAGAGCCTGGAAGACAAACAAATTCCAACTTGGATGGATTACAGCAAAGTGCCCAGCTTGCGGACCGAGGCGCGGCAAAAGCTGGCAAGAATCCAGCCGGCCACCCTGGGCCAGGCCTCGCGCATCTCCGGTGTTTCGCCATCGGACATTGGAATCCTCATGGTCTGGCTCAAGCAAGGCGCTCCGGCGAATGGGGAGAGCAATAATGCCTGACGGAGGAAAGCCTCCGAACGGATGCCAGGCAACACAATAGAAAAGCACCGATTAAAAAACCGGTGCTTTCTGAATTGATTAAGGGAGGATTTGGCCGGGAAAGAAAGAAACCCGTCCTTGCAAGAAAAGCAAGGACGCGTTTTGTTAAAGCACCTATCATTTACGGTGTCGTCTGATTAGACCGTCGTGATACCCTGTTTCCGGGAAACCCGAGCCGCGCCAGCCAAGCCCAAGCCGGCCAGCAAGTAAATGCCCGCTCCGGTACGGTCAGGGATCGGGCTAGGCAGGCCTCCCAAGGTAATATCGTCAAACCCGATCCAGTCGGCGGTCCCGCTGAAATTCACCGACTCTGCTGTTCCAGCGAATGTCACGCCAACGGGGATCCAATCGTTGAACGTAGTCGGGAAGCCAGGGAGCGAGGGAGTCGTCGGCAGGGCGAGGCTGGCCAACAAGGTGCCAGTGCCGTCGAGACCGCTCCAAACCGTCACGCTGCCGGGATCTTTGATGGCGGAATAAAAGAACGAGAAACCGGTGGTGAATCCGGCAGCTTTGTCCATGATGGCCCCCGGGCCAGCCTGGAAGAACGCGACAGTGTCAGACGGAGCGTTCTGGAAATCGCCAGTCCCTCCAACAGTCGAAGAAATAATGGCCTGGGCATAAGGCCCAAATGTAATGCCATAGTTGGGACCCGGACCGGAGCCATCACTACCGAAACCACCGTCATAGTAATTTCCGATGAATTCAAGGTCTTGCAGTCCCGTAAAGTCGAGGACCTGGGCATTCGCGCCGATGCATGCCAGCACGCCCGCGCCGAGAAGAGATGTCAATTTGATTGTATTCATATAATTGGTTCTGTTTCACACTCGTCCCGCAACTTTTCACGTTATGGGACCGGTGGGGTGTTTTTATATTATTTCTAAACCGGCCTCATTTGTCGCCTTTGAAGTCATCCTTCCAACCCAATGGCGAAAAGCAACGACCCCAAGCAGGCATAAATGCGCATAACAAATGCCAACCCAATCAGTTTAATCCGGTCATCGAATGACAAGTCATAAGTGCATGATAAGCAATACTTAACATACACGCATTTATCATTAGCAGCAGTAACGTTATTATCAAGTGCAATGATAGTGTAAGCTATTTCGACAGAATAAGGTCGAATTTCGGCAGAAAACCTAGGCTAACACATTGTCATTCAATCGGTTATATGAATACAAATGTAATCCGTAATGAGTCCCGACAAAAACAGAACCTCGACCCATTTCAGACCCTCTGAACAGCCATGCGCCATTATGACCCTAAAAATGGGCGATTTCAACGGGTTTGTGCCATAATGTCCCCAATCAGGGTTTTCTAGTTCTGGCCTCAAAAGTCATAACTTTCTTATTGTAAACGTATTGCGATGATTTCAGCATGATGGCATTGGGATTGCTCATAGATCTCCGCTGAATTGTAAATTACAGCAAGGACCTTTTTATGCCAAAAGTAATTGGAATTGATTTAGGAACCACCAACTCATGCATGGCGGTCATGGAAGGCGGCGAACCGGTTGTCTTGGAGAATTCCGAAGGCAAACGCACCACCCCTTCCGTCGTCGCCTTCACCAAGACGGCCGAACGTCTGATCGGCGATGCCGCCAAACGCCAGGCCGTCACCAACTCCCGCAACACGGTCTATTCCATCAAACGCTTCATGGGCCGCAAGTTCGACGAAGTCCAGGAGGAAATCAAGCGCGTGCCTTACAAGGTCGTGCGCGCCGCCAACGGCGATGCCGCCGTCGAGGTGGAAGTCGAGGGCAAGCCCAAACGATTCAGCCCCCCGGAAATCTCCGCCATGATCCTGGCCAAATTGAAGGCCGACGCCGAAATGCGCCTGGGCGAAAAAATCACCCAGGCCGTCATCACCGTGCCCGCCTACTTTAACGATTCCCAGCGCCAGGCCACCAAGGATGCCGGCCGCATCGCCGGCCTGGAGGTCCTGCGCATCATCAACGAGCCGACCGCCGCCTCGCTGGCCTACGGGCTTGACAAGAAGAAAAACGAGGAAATCGCCGTTTACGACCTCGGCGGCGGCACCTTCGATATTTCCGTCCTGGAAATCGGCGACGGCGTTTTTGAAGTCAAGGCCACCAACGGCGACACCCACCTGGGCGGCGACGACTGGGACAACCGCATCATGGACTGGATGCTCGACGAGTTCAAACGCGAACAGGGCATGGATTTGCGCAAACAGCCCGACGCCCTCCAGCGCATCAAGGAGGAAGCCGAAAAGGCCAAGATCGCCCTCTCCAGCGCGCAGGTCTATGAAATCAGCCTGCCCTTCATCACCGCCGACGCCAGCGGCCCCAAACACCTCAGCGCCAAGCTGACCCGCGCCAAAATGGAGCAGCTTTGCGACAATCTTTTCGAACGCACCATCGGCCCCGTCAAGAATTGCTTGAAGGACGCCGGAGTGACGGCGGAAAAAATAGACGAACTGGTGCTGGTCGGCGGCATGACGCGCATGCCCCGGGTCGTGCAGGCCGCCGAATCGCTCGTCAACAAGCCGCCCCATCAGGGGGTCAATCCCGACGAAGTGGTCGCGGTCGGCGCCGCCATCCAGGCCGGCGTGCTCAAGGGCGAGGTCAAGGACGTTCTGTTGCTGGACGTGACGCCGCTGTCCCTCGGCATCGAAACGCTGGGCGGCGTCTTCACCCGCCTGATCGAGCGCAACTCCACCATCCCGACGCGCAAGTCGGAAATTTTCTCCACCGCCTCCGACAACCAGCCCGGCGTGGAAATCCATGTCTTGCAAGGCGAGCGCCAGTTTTCCCGCGACAACAAGACCATTGGCAAATTCAATCTGTCCGACATTCCACCCGCCCCGCGCGGCGTGCCCCAGATCGAAGTGACCTTCAACATTGACGCCAACGGCATCCTCGACGTGAGCGCCAAGGATTTGGGCACGGGCAAGGAACAAAAAATCACCATCACCGCCAGCAGCGGCTTGTCCAAGGACGAGATCGAAAAGATGCGCAAGGACGGCGAGATGCACGCCGAGGAAGACCGGCAGAAACGCGAGGAAGTCGAGGCCCGCAACGACGCCGAGAACGCCGTCTATCGCAGCGAAAAAATGCTCAAGGACAATGCCGGCAAAATCTCCGCCTCCGACAAGGAAAAAATTGAGAGCGCCGCCGCCGCCGTCAAGGAAGCCCTGAAAGGCTCGGACATCGCCGCCATCAAGTCCGCCAGCGAAAAGCTCAACGAAGGCTGGCAGGCCGCCTCCGCCGAAATGTACAAGGCTGCCGCCGCCGAATCCGCCAAGGCGCGTTCCGGCCAGTCCGGCCCGAAAGGCGGCCCGGAGCCCGAGTCCGGCTCCGGCGCCAAGGAAGAAGGCCCCATCATTGACGCCGAAGTGGTGGACGAGAAGAAATAACGAACCGGGAGCACACGCGCCCTCGCGTGTTCCTGGCGGACGCCTCGTCCGCCAGTCGGACGGCGCTGCGGATCGAACAATTCGATTTGGCGGACAAATCAGAGCGAGTTAAAAATTTGCTGAAAACAATATGGGCGCTTTTTACATCGGCTGCAAAGTGGAGAACCACAAGGATCAGAAACGGTCTGCCGTGGTTTCGAAGCTGCTGGTGGATTCGGGCAGCGAATTCACCTGGCTGCCGGAAGACGTGTTGAAACAGATCGGGGTCCAGCCGGTGAAAAAGGATTTGCAGATTCAAATGGCCAACGGGCAGATCCTCACTCGCACGGTCGGCTACGCCATCTTGCGCGTGGCGGGCTTCGAAACGATTGACGAAGTGGTGTTCGCGCAGCCGGGCGACCTGTCGTTGCTCGGTTCGCGCGCGCTGGAAGGCATGAACGTCCAGGTGGACGCGCGTCGGAAGAAACTGGTCGCCGCCGGCCCGGTGGTCGCGGCGTAGAACATAAAATTTTCCCGGTCGCGGGTGCGGCGGGAGTTTGATTCGAAAACGAACATAAACAGAAACACAAAAAAGAGAAAAGACACCTATGGCACTCAATGTAAAACCCCTCGGCGACCGGGTTCTTGTCGAACCGGCCGAAGAGAAGGAAGTTAAAAAAGGCGGCATCATCATCCCCGATTCCGCCAAGGAAAAACCCACCGAAGGCATCGTCATCGCCCTCGGCACCGGCAAAACCGACGACAACGGAAAAAAAGTTCCGTTTGAAGTCAAAAAAGGCGATCGCGTGCTCGTCAGCAAATACGGCGGCACGGAGATCAAGCTCAACGACAAGGAATACAAAATCCTTTCCTCGGACGATATCCTCGCGATCATCGAATAACCCCAACCGTAACAGTCAAACAGAAAGAATAATTATTTATGGCAGCAAAACAACTGGTATTTGACGAGGCGGCCCGCCAGGCCCTTCTCAAAGGCGTCAACAAACTGGCCCGCGCCGTCGTCGCCACCCTCGGCCCCAAGGGCCGCAATGTCGTCCTCGACAAAAAATTCGGCTCTCCCACCGTCACCAAGGACGGCGTGACCGTGGCCAAGGAAATCGAGCTGGAAGACCCTTACGAAAACATGGGCGCGCAAATGGTCCGCGAAGTCGCGAGCAAGACCAGCGACGCCGCCGGCGACGGCACCACCACCGCCACCGTCCTGGCCGAGGCGATTTATGCGCAGGGCCTCAAGTTCGTCACCTCCGGCGCCAACCCCATCGGCATTCAGCGCGGCATTAACAAGGCCGTGGAAACCGCCGTGGAGCATCTCAACAAGATCAAGAAGAACGTCAAGGACAAGGAAGAGATCAAGCAGGTCGCCACCGTTTCCGCCAACTGGGACACCACCATCGGCGAAATCATCGCCGACGCCATGGACAAGGTGGGCAAGGACGGCACCATTACCGTCGAGGAAGCCAAGTCCATTGAAACCACCCTCGAAGTCGTCGAAGGCATGCAGTTCGACAAAGGCTATCTCTCCCCCTACTTCGTCACCAACGCCGAGACGATGGAAGTCAAAATGGAGGACGCCTACGTCCTCATTTACGAAAAGAAGATCAGCAGCCTGAAAGACCTCCTGCCCCTGCTGGAGAAGGTCGCCAAGATCGGCAAGCCCCTCCTCGTCATTTCCGAGGAAGTGGAAGGCGAGGCCCTGGCCACCCTGGTCGTCAACAAGCTGCGCGGCACCATCAACGTTTGCGCCGTCAAAGCCCCCGGCTTCGGCGACCGCCGCAAGGCCCTCTGCGAAGACATTGCCATCCTCACCGGCGGCAAATTCATCAGCGAGGACCTGGGCGTCAAACTGGAGGGCGTCACCCTGGAAGACCTGGGCCGCGCCAAGAGCATTGTCGTTGACAAGGAAAACACCACCATCGTCGAAGGCGGCGGCAAGTCCTCCGACATCCAGGGCCGGGTCAACCAGATCCGCCGCCAGATCGAGGAAACCACCTCGGATTACGACCGCGAGAAATTGCAGGAACGCCTCGCCAAGCTGGCCGGCGGCGTGGCCGTCATCAACGTCGGCGCCGCCACCGAAACGGAAATGAAGGAAAAGAAGGCCCGCGTCGAAGACGCCTTGCACGCCACCCGCGCGGCCGTGGAAGAAGGCATTGTGCCCGGCGGCGGCGTCGCCCTCTTGCGCTGCCTGCCCGCCCTCGACGCCTTGAAGCTCCAAGGCGACGAGCAGATCGGCGTGGACATTGTCAAGCGCGCCATTGAAGAGCCGCTGCGCGCCCTGGCGAAAAACGCCGGCGTGGAAGGCTCCATTGTCGTGCAGGAAGTCAAGAAGCGCAAAGGCAACGAAGGCTACAACGTCACCACCCTCGAGTACGAGGACCTCGTCAAAGCCGGCGTGGTGGACCCCAAGAAAGTCACCCGCACCGCGCTGCAGAACGCGGCTTCGATTGCCGGCCTGTTGTTGACCACCGAGTGCCTCGTCACCGAAATTCCGGAGAAGGAGAAGTCTCCGGCCGGCGGCGGTCATGGCGGCGGCATGGGTGGCATGGGCGGCGGCATGGATTACTAAGGGTTTCCCCATCATCCGGAGGAACTGGGGAACACCGGGCGGGGCTGGCCTTGCGCCAGCCCCGCCTGTTTTTCAGGAAGGAAAAGGCACGGGCCAGATGGCGAACCCGCAATGGATCAGTCATGGGTGGCAGGGAGGGCAGTCCCCTGCCCGCCGCACGACGGTAGTGCGACGCTGGCTCCTCTGATCGTGAAATCTGAAAATCTTTGCCGTTCAGCGACTTTGCGTCGGTGCGTCAGGGTCCTGGCCTCGGTGTCCTTCCGTTCAAACCCGTTCTTCATTCTTCATTCCGCATTTTGCATTCTTCATTTTGCATTTCCCCTCCGCGGTTCAACTCCCTTGCTTGCGGTTGGCCGGTCCGGGCCTCCTGCTCGTTCACTATGGTGTGATTAAGATACAAAAGTGTCTAATGCCAGGGGCCTTGCAAAACCCGTGAAATCCGCATTCTCCCGTTGACATTTCACGCATCAATGCTAATCTTTAAATGGATGAGGCAAGTGAATATGGAGTGCGGGAGCTTACTCCCGCTTTTGAGGCAGGAACGATTGGCGGAAAGCAAAGCGGCGGCAAGCCGCCGCACTCCAAAGCGTCCGGGGTTCCAGGCCGAAAAGACGGCCATAGGCGGCGGGTCCGCACTTTCGCGGGGCTTTCTTGAATTGGCCCCGGCCCGCCCCGCGTGCTATATTGACCACAGCGCGATTGGCCGCAACCTCTGCGATTAAAAGGATCAGCCATGCCTATATACGAATATGAATTGTGCGAAGGAAATTGCCCGGTCTGCCAGGGGCGCTTCACTTTGCGCCGCCCGCTCGACGCGCCGGAACTGAAAGTTTGCCCCGCCTGCCGCCGGCCCGTGCGCAAGGTCTTTTCCACCTTCAACACGCCCCGCTCCCTTTCCATTTCCGACGCCAAAAAAGCCGGCTTCACCGTCCTGAAACGTGTCAACAAAGGCGAATACGAAAGACAATAAAAACGCCGGCCCTGCCGTGCTGCGCCGGAGTGTGGGAAAGAATTCTTCCGACAGGGCGACAATGCCGGTTTCAGGGCCAAAGCGGAACTGGCCTTCCGCACTCCACGACGCTTCGCGCGCACGATTCGCCGCCGAATGTCCGCCAGGTCTTGGAGTGCGGGCGCGCCAGCGCCGCTTTCCCGCTCGCGCCCGCAGTTTTGTCCGGGAACCCATCCACCAGCCTCCCGCTCCTTCCAGCAGAAACCCAATCAATTGAAAGGCGCCCCTTCCGTTGCCCCCTCCGGCCAAAACTGGTGGTCGCCGGGGCGGTTTGCCCTCCTTTTGGCGGTGATGATTTTTATTCCCTTCCGCGAGGTGCTGCAAGGGGCGCAGACCTTCGCGGTGCGCGATTTCGGGCTGTTTGGCTATCCCGTCGCCGCTTATTTCCGCGACAGCTTTTGGCGGGGCGAATGGCCCCTCTGGAATCCGCTCAGTTGCTGCGGCACGCCTTTTCTCGCGCAATTGAACACGCTGACGCTTTATCCGCCCTCGCTGATTTATCTGCTTTTGCCGCTGACCTGGTCCCTGCCGTTTTTTTGTTTGCTGCATCTTTTTCTCGGCGGACTGGGCATGTATTTGCTGGCGGCGCGCTGGAGCGGTTCGCGCCTGGGCGGGGCGGTGGCCGGAACCCTCTTTGCCTTCAACGGTCTTTCCCTCAATTTCCTGATGTGGCCCAGTCATATCGCCACTTTCGCCCTCATGCCCTGGGTGATCTGGCTGGCCCGGGAGGCCTGGGAATGCGGCGGGCGCAGAATCATCCTCGCCGCGCTGGCCGCGGCTTTTCAGGTGCTGGCGGGCGGCCCGGAAACCATCCTGTTCACCTGGCTCTTCCTTTTCGTGCTGGCGGCCCTCGCCATGCAAAAGGCGGCCCTGCCGCGCCTGATTCTGGCGCGCCGTTTTTTTGCGGTGGGCTGCCTGGCGCTGTGTCTGGCTGCGGCGCAATGGCTGCCCTTCCTGGATTTGAGCCTTCATTCCAACCGCGGCACTCAGTTTGGCAATGCCGCCTGGTGCATGCCGCCCTGCGGCTGGGCCAATTTTCTGGTCCCTCTTTTCCAAACTTCACCCTGGCAGCAAATCCTCCAGCAAGAGCATCAACACTGGACCTCCTCCTATTACGCCGGGATCGGCGCGGTTTTCCTGGCGGTGATGGCCTTGGGCCGCTGCCGTTCCTGGCGGGTCTGGCTGCCCGGTGTCATGTTGGGGCTGAGTCTGGTTCTGGCGCTGGGCGACAGGGGTTTCCTGCTCACGCCGCTGCAACATCTTTTCCCATTTTTGGGTCTGTTTCGTTATCCGGTGAAATTCGTTCTGGTCGCGATCTTCGCCCTGCCGCTGCTGGCGGCGACGGCCATCGGCCATTACGAGAATTGGAAACCGCTCCCGCCGCGCTGGTGGCGGCCGGATCTGGCCTGCGGCTTTATTCTCCTGGTTCTCGTGGGCCTGATTCTCTGGTTTGCCCGCCAGTCGCCCGCCGGCGGCCTGTCTTGGACGAAGGTGGCCGCCAATGGATTGGAACGGGCCGGTTTCTTAATTTTGATAATCGCCCTCCTTTTTTTTCTCGTCATTCGCCCGGCGGCGCGCGGCTGGACCGGACTCGCCCTGCTGGCGGTGTGCTGGCTGGATGTCCTTACCCACATGCCCTGGCAAAATCCCACAGCGCATCCTTCCATTTACCAGCCCGGGCTGGAAAGGATTCTTAAACCGGGGCCGGTCGTGGCCGGCCAATCCCGCGTCATGATGTCCCCCTACTCCGCCCGCCAGATGTATTACAATTCGACCGCGGCATTGACGACCAATTATTTGCTGGACCGGTCGGTCTTTTTGGCCGACTGCAATCTGCTGGACGGCGTGCCCAAGGTGGACGGCTTCTTTTCGCTTTACTTGCGCCATATTGACAAAGTTCTTTCCCTCTTCGACACCAACTCCGAGGCCAGGCTCGCCGGATTGGAGGATGTCATGGCCGTCTCCCAGACCATCGCGCCGGGAAAAGTTTTCGACTGGGTGCCGCGCCCTTCCTATATCCCGTGGATCACGGCCGGGCAGGCGCCCGTCTTTGCCAGCGAGCAATCAACCCTGCAGGCCCTGGCCGACCCCGGCATTGACTTCCACAAAAGCATTTACCTGCCGCTGGAAGCGCAATCGTCCGTCACCGCCCAACGGCAGGAAGCGGCGCGGGTGGTCGCCAAACAATTCGGCTCCGCCAAAATCGTCCTGGAAGTCGAGACCCCCGGTCCGGCGATGATCTCCCTTTCGCAGGCCTGGTATCACAATTGGAAAGCCAGCGTGGATGGCCACCCTGTGCCACTATGGCGCGCCAACGAGGCCTTCCAAGCCGTCGAAGTCCCGGCCGGCCGGCACCAACTCACCTTGGCATACCAGGACCTGGCCTTCCGGTGGGGAGCGTTCCTGTCCGTCCTGGGCTTGATCGTCTGCGGGCTGTGCTGGAGTTGGTTTGGCCCAACCAAGCCGTGCGGGCCGTCCACACCTTCCATTCCGTCCGGTGAGCCTTGGTTTGGCGCGGCCAGGAGTGTTTTCTGAAGCGCAGGCGGATTTGGTGCTTGCTTGGGAACGGAACCTGCTCTATTCTGCTTGCGCTCCAAACAAGCGCAATTCGCAGCTTGCCGTGGGCAATTTGTGAACATTATTGTCCTAATACTATACAAGCCCACAGCATGGTTCACGGCGGCGAATGGAATGACATGAAGTATGCAGACCATTAAACATGGTCGGCGTGGGTTTACCTTGGTGGAAATTATGATTGTCGTCGCCATTATAGGGTTGCTGGCGGCCGTCGCGATTCCCAACATCTTACGCGCGCGCACGACCTCTCAAACGAAACTGTGCATTGACAACCTGCGGATGATTGATGCCGCCCAGCAGCAGTGGGCGCTGGAAACCGGAGCCTTGGGAACAACCGTTCCTGTCGCCTCCAATATCCAGCCCTACTTGGGGCGCGGCAATGGGGAGCTTCCCATTTGCCCGATTGACCCGGCCCAGTCCTTTGCCACCAGTTACAACCTGAACAACTGCCAGACCTCGCCGACTTGCCAGATTGACCCCACCGACCATAAGCTGCCATAGCGGCGGCGGTGGAAACTGGACAGATCGGTGAATTGGCCCGGCTCAGCACTCAGGAGCCTGACAACGCTTGTTGCCAGGCGATGGTGACCAGCGCCGCCAGCGCCAGCGCGCCAGCCACATTGACCCAGCCGCCTTGCCACACGGCGGGCCGCACCCCGTTTAAAGCCAGACCGATGACGCCCCCGGCCAGAAAACCGCCGATGTGCGCCGCAAAGTCCGATCCCGGCGCAAACCCGATAAATACCAAAATCAGGAAACCCGCCACCGCGCCGCGCACCATCAAGCCCCGCGCCGCGCGATATTTTCTCCAAAGTGAGAAAGAATGAACCGAGAGCAATCCCAACGCCCCAGTTACCATGCCCGACGCCCCCAGACTTTGGCTGGCCTCTGAATGGACCAGCAGGCTCGCCACATTCCCCGCCGCTCCGGCAAGAAATGCCGCCAGCATGGCCACACCCGGCCCGTAACGGGCCATGGCCAGCCCCAGCAACAGTAACCCCGTCACTGCATTGGCCGCCAAGTGCGGCAGATTTTCGTGCAGGGTGATGGCGGTAAAAAGACGCCACCATTGGCCCGCCGCCACCCGCCCGCTGTCCATTATTCCCGCCCCTTGCAACTGGGGAAAGGCCTCCATCGTCCAATAGTAAAACGCCGCCATCCCCGCCACCCAGACCAGCGCGCCCCAGTGAAAGACCAGGCCCGAACCGGGAAGCTGTTGTTTCCAGCGCCAGCCCCGGTTTTCCACCCGGTATTGCCGGAGCACGGCCTGCGCCCGCTCGTAATCGCGCTCCTCCACCGCCAACCCCCAGCCCGCCTCGGTTCGGACGATCATGGCCTCGATTTCCTGGCTGGCCAGAACCAGGCCCCAGTCCATCACCTCTCTGCGCGACCGGGCCGGAATAATGGAATTGGCGGCATCCACAAATGGACTTTATCCCCGGATGCACTATCTTGAAACTGCAAAGTCGCAGAGCCAGGTGGAACTGATTATGCTGCGCATCTTTTTATGAAAGTGATCCAACCGAACTGCCGGGTGCAATTCACCGCGGAAGACATCGCTTTCATCCTCGCCGTCCTGGGAAAGCACGGCGGCGCGCCCTCCCTGGCCGCGCTCCTGACCGATCTGGAAGCCCGCGATTTGATTCTGGATAACGACGCCCTCTTTCACGCCCTCCTGGAACAACGCGGCTGCCTGCGCGTCTCCAGCCATTTCTATTTCTACGTCCTGGTGCGCCATGTCCTGCTCCAATCGGGCATTGCCGACCGGCCGGTCGCCGATTACGTCGCCGAGATGCTCGCCGAATTCTCCCGCGCCGAGCGCAGCCGCTTGCTCGCCCCCGGCCATGCCGGCCCGCTGGATTATTTCTTTGAAATGCTGGCCGCCCTGCAAACCGCCGATGACCGCACCGCCTTTTGCATTCGCGCCCATATCGGCAATCATTCCCTCTTCCTCTCCGGGGTTTTCCCGGACCGCATCCGCCACCGGGCCGAACGCCGCGCCTGTCCCGACTTGCATTATTATGAGGAATTGGGCCGCATCAATTTTCACGCCGCCAGCAACCATCGCCTGGCCCAGCGCTATGATCTGGCCGCGATTTTCCAGACCCTCTCCGCCAGCTTCGCCAAAACCCGCCTCGCCTTGAACGATTTGGCCGAACGCGTCTTTTCCCTGGGCGACCCGGACCTGCCCTTACTCCCGTTTTTCAAACCGGACGCGGAATGAGTCCCGCCATCCCCGGAGTGTCCTCACAAACGCCGCATCCGCCCTCCGGCTGAAAACGCCGACGATGGAATCCCCGCGCTTCAGCGTCATCGCCATCGCCCACACAAAAAGCGCGATGGAAATCACGCCGTTTTGCCAGCCGTCCAGCCGCCACTGCCATGGGCAAATCCACATCGGATGCTGGCTCAACGGGGCGAGATACCAAATGGGCCACTTGTCCCCCGGGTCCGGCCCGCGCGACCCAACCAAATCGCACAACAAGTGTAAATGATAGACCAGCAGCGCTAAAATAGCCACCCGCACGCGCCGCCGGGCGAAGCACACCAGCGCCGCCGTCGTGACAACGGCACCCAAACCCCCGTGCATCCAGTAATGATGAAACCGCTGATAGTATTCGTGATCCGGGTTTCCGACCGCGCGGTTGAACAGGTCGGCCACAATGCCCAACCCGTCCAGGTCCGGCAAAATCCCCGCCAGCGCGACCAGCCGGCAATCGCGCGGATTGTCCGTGGTTTTCGCCGCGATGATCCAACTGGCCAGCAAATGCGTTACCGGAGCCATCGCCCCGCATCATGAAGGCAATTGAATTCTTTGGGTAGCGTTTTCTGGCTCCAAGATCTGTACGAATCGCGTCCTCGATCCAGGGAAGCGACTCAAGCCTCCTGCAGAATATTGGGCCTTTTGCGCACCAGATCCAAGAGTCGCAAGGCGGCGCCGTTGGGTTTGCGGCGACCCTTCTCCCAACTGATTTCTGTCACCTTGGGGACGTTGAGCAATCCGGCAAACACGGCCTGGCTCACGGCCAATTGTTCCCGAATCGCCACGATTTCCTTGGCCTTGAACGGCTTGATGCGGGGTGGCAGCGTCAGGGTTTTGGTCCTGAGCGTGAGCTTCTCCTTGCCGGCGGCATGGCGCGCCAAAGCCTCCACACTGCTGACCAGGTCTTCCGCGTTAAATTCTATCTCTTTGGGTTTCATGACTTGAATTCCTGTTTAATCAGGGCTACCGCCGCGCGGAGCCGTTTCAATTGTTCCCCCGACAAACTCTCGCTCTCTGCCTTTGTATAAACGTAGAAGAACACGACGATGGCGCGTTCCTCAAGATGCAGGTATATTAATCATTTCTTAACTCAGCGTGAATCTCAATATCGCTCTTGGCGGCGGACAAAATTCCCCGCGTGGGGTCTTGCAGGACAATGAGGAAATCACCTTTGTCAACTTGGCTGGTGCGGCTGTAAACCTTGGCCTGGACCGCTTTAAAAGCGGGCAAACTCGCCCGCTGCAAATTCCCGGCGTCAATCACGCCATTAGTTTGTTCCAGCTTGGAAAGCTGATCGGCGCGGATGAGCGCAACATTGACGCCATTGCCCCGCGTCACGCGCACTTCAATGGACAGAATGCCCGCATGTGGAACACTCAATGGTATTTGATGCCAGTGATGCGCTGGAAGACTCACTTGGGAATCATTCAACTGCATCGGCACGGCGGGAACAGGGTATTTTTCAAACGTGTAAATGCCTCCCGCAACAATCAAAAGCAAGGCCCCGCCGAATAATCCTCCGATGATTGCAAATCCGGGCTTTTTCCCAGCCTCCGGCGGTTTGTCTTCGCCGAGGAAGTCCAGTTTGGCCAGCAGCAAGGTTGTCACCATGCTCAACAAGCAGTAACCAACGAAATAATACAATCCGGGACACGGAATGGCTTTGGTTGCCTCCTGGGAATTCAGGGCAAAATAGGCCAGAAGCACGGCGGCCACAAAAACATCCGCCATCGCCCACTTGCCGATGGCATGCAGGAATCGGGTGATTTTGCCATGAAGAGACGAGGAGGCGGTCGTGGTGGCGATGACCGTCAGGGTTGTTTTGATCAAGGGCGTGACGATGCTGAAGGCCGCAAGCAAAACCCCAATCATCCAATGACCTGACGAAAAGAGTCCTGCAATCACGGACAAGATGCTTCTTATTTCATGTTGCAGAACGAAGGCGAGTTTTCCGGATTCAACCGACACGCTGGGAATTGTCAAAATCACCATGGCCGGCGCGGCCATGCCAACCGCAAATAAAATGGTGGCAACGCCGGCCAGCGCAAAAAGGACACGGCGGGTTCGATGGCTGTCAGGGACCGCCATGGCCGCCACGAGGTAGAGAAGACTCGCGCTCAATAAAAGCCAGGACCACCAGGCGGCCAGGGCTGCCTCCCGTTCGGCCAATTGGGCCAAATGCGGTATCTCGGTTCCAAGTTCGTGCGAGGATTCTTGCAACGAGGGCAAGTCCAGGGCCTGCTTGATGGACGGCCAAACAAAACGTCCGATGATCGGATGCTCCGCCTTTAAATAGCGGGAGACAAATTGGGCCCCTTCGTTTTGCACGCTCTCCTTGTTCCATATTTGATCGAAGCAGCGCGCCTCCGCCCGGGTATGCTCCACCGTCCGCCACGCCGCCCCGCCCGCAAGGAGCAGATAAAACAATGCAAAAATGCGCGGCCAAATCCTCATGCCACCGGAAGCCATTGTTTTAGAGCGGATTAAAAAATGATGTCGCCAAAACGAAGCTCCTCCCTCTCCTCCTCAGGAGGAGAGGGCCGGCCTGCCCGCCGTAGCCTCGGCGAAGGAGGGGGAGAGGAGGCCTTTCGGTCGGCTTCCGTGCGGCTGCAGTTTTCATGAAAATGCTCTGAGGGCGATTGGCTTCGCCGTTTTATTGGCAGAATCGCCCCCGAAAGACAAGCCTTTATGCCAGGTGGAATTGTTTAAGCTCGAATCATTAGCGACATTTCCGGGGAGCGCGGCCGTCTCGCCCGCATCCGTCGGCGTCCCGCCCACGGAATCTTTCGTCCAAAACCGGCCCGCCTATTGGGCAGTCCCGAAGCACATCGCGAATGATTCGGGTTGTTTGCGGCGCACGCGGCGGAAACCCAAATGGCCTCAAAGTGCTCCTGGGCGGAAGTTGATCAACGCAAACGCCAGCCAGCCGCCGGCCTTGTTCAACCCGTCTCTGAGCGGCTCGGCTGGCTCCCGTTGGCTGGACTGTCTGGCTCCCGGCCAATGGAGGCGATGCCGCGAATCTGCTCCTGTGTCGGTGCGGAAAAGACGCTCAGATCCTCGTCCGTCAGCAGGCCCATCCTCCTCATAATGCCCAACTGCCAGACGGCGGTGGAACGCCGAAAATCCTCGAACGCGAGCCGCAACTCCTTGTCCCGGCTCTTGAGCAGCTTGTAGGCCCGGTCATACCGGTCATACGCGGTTCCGTCGCCAGCCTTGAGGATCGCGGCCAGTTCCTCCAGGACCCGCGCGCAGAAGCGTTCATAAAGCTCGCCATGCACGCGTTTGAAGTGCCGCCAATCACCTTCTGGAATGTGCGATGACATAGTTGTTCAGCGCGCTGAATTTTGATTCGGCGCAGTTCCTTCGTCGGGCAGGATAATCTCACAGCCCCAATTGGTTTCATGCTGACGCCCCACACTAAATTGTGTGCCCTCGCGAGGTAAATGAATTCGCGTGCCCGCTGGCCGCCCTTCCACCGCACCTGTTAACTTCGCCTCGGGCGATTCGATAAGGGTTTTAAGCACGTACTTTTCCCCGGCTACTGGCTGTACCCAACCCTCGAAAGCCGGACCCCGCAAATACGCGGCAACATCCTCTCTTGTCACCTCAACCGCGCTGGTGCGGTGATGCTCCAACGCCCATTGCTGCTTTGCGGCATCGAGAATTCTTAAATTGCTGATAATGCCGTTGAGTTTGCTGGTCCTAGGGTGTGTGCTCGCAAAGTTCGGCCTGAGCACCATCAGGGCCAGTAATACCAGGCTTGTGACCGCCACAACAGAAATCAGACCGGCGCGTGGATGATCGTCAATGCGGAGAAGTTCTCTGATCACGAAGAACAAAACCGCCGCCGGCACGCCCAGGAGCACCAGCAACGACGCGGCGATGTATAAAAAATTGGCCATTGCAAAATCCACCAGCATCTTATTTCTAAGATGTCTCTCAATTACGGCATGAATGAGCTTTCATCGTGCGATGTCCGGTTCGTTGAGTGAAACCAGTCCGTAGAGCGAATCCGAAACTCACAGGTTGTTCATGATCGCCACAACTCGCCTTAAATATACAACCGCTGGCTTGTTCATTGAAGTAAAAAAAACCAGCCACTGCGGTCGGCGCAGACCCTCCCATCATTTCGCCTTGCGCTTGTGTTCCTGTCACAATATGTTGATTCCATGCCTGCGGTCACACTGAAAGCGCATTTTAACGGAAAACAGATCGTGTTGGATGAGCCATTCGATCTGCCTCCCAACTCGCCGTTGATGGTGACGGTGCTGTCAAAGGAAGAATCCTCCGAGGATGCATGCTGGCATGGCGCCGCCACCCGCGCCTTGGCGAGGGCTTATGGTGACGGGGAACCGGATTATTCCGCAGCCGACCTCCACGGATGAACGAGGGCGACATTGTCCTGGCGCTCCTGCCGCAAACGGATGGAAGGGCCAAAAATCGGCCTGCGTTGGTGTTGCGTCGGATGCCTGGATTTGGCGACCTGCTGGTCTGTGGTATCAGCACGCAGCTTCGGCAACAGGTTCCCGGGTTTGACGAAACAATTCAACCATCCCACCCTGATTTTAAAACAAGCGGTCTCAAAGCCCCGTCACTGATCAGGTTGGGTTTCCTGGCGGTCCTCCCTGTCGGCGACTTCCTCGGAACGATTGGTTCCATCTCTGGCGAACGGCATCAACGCCTTCTTTCCAGGCTTTCCGAACACTTGCGTCCTAAAAGCACAATCTGATCACCATTTCTACGCGGCTTGACCCGGGAGCCAAAAACCGTTCTGCTAGCAGCCTGTCGGACTTTGGGCGAAGATTTTTTGAAATGATTTGAACAGGGCGAGGGGCCAAGCGGTCAGTCAATGCAAATATATGGCTGCACGCTTCGTCAACATCGATTACGACACC
>JBEKVM010000025.1:0-55831 GCA_049513975.1 Verrucomicrobiota bacterium
TGTTAATGGCACGTGCCCTGGAAACGCAGTTGCAAATGGTTTCGAGCCGGGATCGTTGGCGGTGTTGCGCCGGTCGCGCAAGGCAAAACCGCCTTCCCGGAATCAAAACCCTTAATAACGAGTAACAATAAAATATAAAAATCAAAACTATGGCATCCGCTAACTCACCATCAGAAAAACCGACCACGATGAAACCGACGCTGGGCCTGACGGGCCTGACGATCAACGCCATGGCGCTGATCGCGCCCGGCGCTTTCCTTTGGCTGACCTATCAGGAGCAGTCCTTGTACGGCGCGCCCACCGCCGGCTCCTCCATGTGGATCGGTCTCGTGTTTGCGTTGCTCTTGTGCTTCGCCACCGCCATCAGCTACGCCGAACTTTCCAAACTGTATCCCGGGGCCGGCTCGTCCTACCTTTTTGCCGAGCAGGCCTTCCTCTCCAAAACCCACGCCTTCAAGTGGGCGCGCGTGGTCAAGTTTTTCACCGGCTGGAACAGCCACTTGTATTATTGGATTTATACCGGGTTGATGGTCGGCGTCACCGCCATTTTGGCCGGCTGGCTGGCCGGACAGATCTTCCCTTCCACCTTCAGCGGAACCTACAACAGTCCGCTCTTCATGTGGCTGTTCTGCATAGTCTTCTCCCTCGGCGTCGGTTACATCGCCTACCGCGGGGTCAATGGCACAACGGCGGTCAATATGGGGATCAATGTCATCCAGATTTCCGCCCTCATCGTCTTCGCCGTCATGGCCATCTCCTATCGCTCCAGCCACCCCGACGGCTCCGTCGGCTGGCACCTCTCTGGCTCAACCCCAGTCAACTATAATGTGGCTCAAGTCAACGTTACCGACGACAAGGGCAAGCCGGTGCAGGACACCTGGGCCGACAAAGCCAGCACACCCAAAGTGGACGCCAAGGGCCAGCCCATTTACAAGCAACAGGACCGCCAGGTGGCCAAGGACGACCTGGACAAGGCCAAGAACACCAACGCCGTTGACCTTGCCGGCCTGACCGCCATGGGCCTGGGCGAAGGCGACCCCTATCCGGCTTGGAAGCAAGACGACAAGGGCAACGTGATTTTGGACAAGGATGGCAAACCCACCGCCGATCCGTTCGTCCTGAGCTACAAGCCTGCGGACGCCGTCAGCGGCGCGGGCACGGATAAGGACCCGACCACGTTTAATTACCACACCAATGCCGCGTCGGTCGTGGCGCCGCACGGGTTCGGCCCCATCCTGATTCAGGCCTGCGTGGCGATCCTCCTGCTGGTGGGCTTTGAATCGGTTTCGGCGATGGGTGAGGAGGCCAAGAATCCCAAGAAGGACATCGGACGCGCCATCCTGCTGTCGCTGGCGATTCAAGGGGCGGTTTGTTACCTGTTCGAGTATTTCGCCGCCAATTATTTCTTAAACAGCGGTTACACCCTCTCCAATGCGGGCGCTTCCGGCGCGCCCATCGGCGACATGATGACCCTGGTCGGGACCTGGGCCTTCGGCAGCCCTGCGGCGGGCAAGGCCTTCATGTTGATCGAGGCGTTCACGGTGTTTCTCGCCCTGATCGGCACTACCCTTTCCTGCATGAACACCGGGGCGCGGGTGACGTACGCCATGGGCCGCGATGAGGAAGTTCCCACCCAGTTCGGCCTCTTGCACGGCCAGACGCTCTCGCCCCATCGCGCGGTCTGGTTCCTGGCCGGCATTTCGATCGTCATTGGCATCCTGACCACCGTCATCTATCTGGGCGGTCAAGGCACGGACATGGCGCAGTTGGAAAAACCATTTGAGCACAGTTTCTGGTACAGCATCGGCATCTTCTCGCCGCACGCTTACACCTGGCTGCCCAATACCGTTCTCGTCATCACCCTGATCAGCAACTTTGGCACCTTCCTGCTCTATATGACCACCTGCATCGTGGCCATTGTGGCCTTCCGCGAGCACCACAGCTTCCACGGCTTCAAGCACATGTTCGTCCCGGCCTTCGGGCTGCTGGCCAACTTCGGCTGCATGTTGTTTTATTTGCTCGGCCCGTTCAGCGTTTCCGGCATGAGCTGGCATGAGCCTTACATCGCCCTGCTCTGCGCCGCGCTCTGGATCGGTGGCGGAGGCGTCTATCTCTGGATGACCAGCAGGTCCAAAGGAAAGGAGATCATTCTCACCTCCAAACCACAAACCGCCTGAGTCCGATTGCGGGAGTTGTTCCTCCCGGTGCGGCTGGCCTTTACCCGTGAATGGAAGGCCAGCCGCATTTCCTTTTGCCCGCGCAACCATGACGCGTCAGACCGTGTGGCCCCGGATATTCCGGCCTTCCTCTCCGGCAATTTCCGGCACGGTTTTTGCTCGAAAGCCACCGTGCCATGGAATTGACTTACGCTGAAATTTGCGTCCCCGGCCCGATGCGTTCCAACAACGAGGATCAGGTCGGCTTTTGGCAGCCGGACACCGCCGAGGACCGGCGTGACCTCGGCGCCATCGTCGTCATGGCCGACGGTGTGGGCGGGCGCAACCGCGGCGAAATCGCCAGCGCCCTGGCCGTCCAAAGCGTTCTCGATGTCTTTTCCACCTCCAATGCCGCCCCGGACCCCCGCAAAATCCTCCGTCAGGCATTTGATTTGGCCAGCCGGGCCATTTATGACGACTCCCTGAAAAACCCCGAACTGGGCCAGATGTGTACCACCCTGACGGCCGCGCTATTCCGTCATAACGAAGTCACCATCGGTTTCGTGGGCGACACCCGCGCCTACCTGGTCCGCCGCCGCAGAATCGAACAACTGACCACCGATCACAACCAGGTTGGTTTTCGTCTCAAATACGGCCTGATCCGGGAGAATGACGCCATGACCAGCCCCTCCCGTTCCCTCCTCACCCGCAGCCTGGGCGGCGAACCCATCTGCCGCATGGATTTCGTCAAGCGCGAAGTCTATAAAGACGACATCATCGTCCTCTGCACCGACGGCCTCTACGGCTTCGCCACCGACGTGGAAATCCTGGACCTGGTCAGCCATCACGAGCCGGCCGAAGCCGCCAGTCTGCTGTTGAAATTGGTTGAGAAACGCAACGGCGAGGATAACATCTCCATTCAGGTCATCCGCATTCACGAGGTGCATCGGGCCATTTTTTTTCGCGGTGTCCAGACCGGTTACCTGAAAAATCATACTGTGGAAGCCAAAGCAGAATACAGCGCCGGCGCCGTGCTCGACAACCGCTTTGAAATCGCCGAGTGCGTCAGCCGCAGCGGCATGGCCTGCATTTACAAGGCCCGCGACCGCAAAACCGGCCAAACCGTCGCCATCAAAGTGCCCCACATGCAATTCGAAAGCGACGTGGCCGGCTCCACCCGCTTCGAGCGCGAGGAGGAAATCGGCAAGACCCTCCACCATCCTTTGGTCCTTAAAATCATCCCGGTGGAGGAGCAAAAAAGCCGGCCCTACATCGTCATGGAGTACCTGGAAGGCCGCACCCTGGCCGAGGTGCTCAAGGAAACCAAACCCCTCCCCGAGGCCGATGCCGCCGCCATTGCCAGCCGCATTTGCGACGCCCTGGACTACCTCCACAAGCAAAATGTGGTGCATCGCGATCTCAAACCCCAAAACATCATGCTCTGCCGCGACGGCTCCATTCGCATCATGGATTTTGGCATCGCCAAGTCCGCCCAGGCCCGGCGCATGACCTTCGTCGGCTTCACCCCGGCCATGGGCACGCCCGATTACATGGCCCCCGAACAAGTCCAAGGCAAACGCGGCGACGAGCGCACCGACATTTACAGCCTGGGCGCCATTCTCTATGAAATGGCCACCGGCTCGACTCTCTTCGAGGGCGAGAATCCGTACGTGGTGATGAACTCCCGCCTCACCGGCGACCCCGCCCAGCCGCGCAAGGTCAACCCCAAGCTCACCCCCGTCCTCGAAGAAATCATCCTCCACGCCCTGGAGCGCAATCCGGCCAACCGTTACCCTTCCGCCGCCGCCATGAAAGCCGAGTTGGACGATTACGAAAAGGTGCCCTTGACGGAGCGCTGGCGGCGGCTCCAGCCTCCGCAGATTTGGAAAACACGATACCGGATCATCCCCATCGTCGCCGGCCTACCTCCAAAAAGCACGGTCATTGACCCGTTTTCGTAATGCGTAAATCATGGCTGGGCTGGGTAAGGTAGGGCGGGCACTCCGCTGGCCGCCGTGGCGCTTTGGTAGAGGAAGCAACGTCGCGCCACTGTCGTGCGGCGGGCAGAGGACTGCCCGCCCTACCACCCAAAACTGATGCCTGAACCTTTTTGAAGTTCGCTTCAGGCTCAAGCCCCGGCTGCTCAAGAAACCGCCTGTTACGCCGGCTTGACCCAGCCTGCTTGCTTGGCGCTGCGGTAGGCGGCTTCCATGACGCTGACCCGCGCGGCGGCTTCCCGCGGCGCGACCAGGTTCGGGGCGGGCTTGCCAGCCACGGCATTGACGAATTGATCCATTGGCTCGGGCAAAGCCTCGGGCAGTTTCGTCCACGGCTGCTGGCCGTCGGCGCCCGGGAACTTCTTGCAGGTGAAAAACAAATTGCCGCGATCAATGCAGGCGTAGCCTTCCGTGCCGCTGATCATCAACGTAACCGGGTCGGCCAGGTCCACCCAGCCGGCGGCGAGTGTGGCGGTGATGCCGTTTTTGAATTTCAGCAGGGCCTCGCCCGATTCGTCGCAGTCGCCGTAATTCCCCGTCACGACCTTAATGTCCGCCGCCACCGCCTCCACCCCGCCGCACATCCACATCAAAATGTCCAGCGAATGCGTGCCCAGGTCGCCAAAAGCGCCGACACCCGCTATTTTCGGATCGGCCATCCAGCGCCAGTCCGTGTCAAACCAACGGCCAAGCGAGCCATTGTGGCAAGTGGAGCCGCGGACGCGCGTGATCTTGCCAAAAGCGCCCAACTCCACCTGTTGTTTCAAGAACAGGATGGGTGGACTGGTGCGCATCATATAGCCGGTGGTAAAAAACACATGCGCCTTCTCCAGCGCCTCCGCCATGGCGTAGCTTTCCTGCGACCCGATGCCCATCGGTTTCTCCGCAAACACATGCTTGCCGGCGGCGGCGGCCGCCAAAACCAATTCAGAGTGGCGGTTGGTTTCCGAACAAATCACCACCGCTTTGACTTCGGGGTCGGCCCAAATCGTCTTGTCGTCATCAACCACTTGGCCGCCCAGCGTGGCCGCCGCCTTTGCCGCGCGCGCGCGGTCATGGTCCCAGACATATTTTACGCTCACCTCCTGGCGCTGCTTCAAAATGCGGATGTAGTTGGGCGTATGAATGTGGGCCGCGCCCACAAGGGCGAAGACCAGTTTGGGTGGATTCTCCTGCCCCAAGGCCGCCAGAGGCCCGCCCGCCAGGGTGGCGGTCGCCGCCGCTTGCCCTAATGTCTTGATGAATTGCCGCCGGGCGAGAGGCGCGGAGGTCTCTTCAGTCTGATCAAGTCTCATAGGCCGGCCATTTTTTTATGCCAAGAGGTTCTTGAGCAGGATCAGCGCCGCCCGGCGGACTTGCTCGGATTGGTTTTGCAAAACCCGGTATTCTTCAACCCATCCCGCATTGCTTTGGCTGCGTTCGCACCAAACGGATTTAAGGACGCGCTCGGTCCGTTCGACCTGTTGCACGGCCGAAGCCAGGGACTCGCGCCCTTCCGGCAGGTCGGAAATGTCGCCGACGAAAAACCGGCTGATGCGCTGCCGGAAAGTCACCGCCTGCAACAACATCACCACCGTCTGTTCGTGCGGATACCAGCGGCGCCGCAGCGCCTCGCCCAGGAATCCGTGCCGCACCGCGAAAAACTCCGAGCGCGGCCGCTCGGTGTATTGGCGGATTTCCTGCGTCTCGGCCGGAAACCAGTTGTAGAGAAGGGCGAAAGTTCCGTAGGTGTCAATCAGTTGCTTGGAGCTGCCGTGGTTGGTCGCGATCTCCCCGATGCACAGGTCCTGCCCCTGTTCCAGGCAGATTTCCGGCAGCAGATGCAGCCGGCAGAGGATTTCCAGCCCAACCGGAGTCCCGTAATTGAAGTCGCCGGGGATCAGCCAATACACGTCCCCCTCCACGCCTTCTTCATAGGCCTGGCCCAGCCCCGAATACCACATCTGGCAGGTGTCCACGCACCACGCATCCAGGATTTTGGAGTGGCGCGCCACCGTGTTTTGTCTGAATTCCTGAAAGCGTTTGTTGGCTTCGTTGGCGAAATGGGTCTTGCGGTCCAGCACCGTGATGGGCCGGGCGTATTTCTTTGTGTCCGCACCCAGCCGCGCCACCAACTGGTAAAGCGGTTCCAGGTCCGCGTAATCACCCGGTTGCTGAAAGGGATAAATCACCACCGGATGAATTTTGCCGCCCGGCGCGACCGCCGATTTATTCGCGCCGGAAGCTGATTGTTCCGCCGGTTTGGCCGCCGCAGTGGTGCTCATGCTCCGATTTTAAACACAAAGCCCGCCCTCTTTCAAGACATTATCTTTGGTAAACCGGCAGCAGTTGGTAGGGCGGGGTCAGCGACAGCACCGCCATCGCCGTCGTCAATTCATCGCCGAACTCGGCCAGATTGGCTTCAGACCGCCAGGAACCGTCCGGCGTTTGCGCCTTTAAAATAAGGTCCACCATCGGCGGATACATTTGCTGCCAGTACCGCCCCCCCAGTTGGGCCGCCGCCTGACTCCAGTAAAGAGTGCTGTAGATGAACTTTTCGTGACCTCCCAGATACTCCCCATACCGCCGGAATGGGTGGGCCAGCAACCAGTCCCCCGCCGCCTGTGCCATCTTGGTTTGATGTTGTCCCGCCATGGCCAGCGAGACAATCCCGGCGGCCGTCACGCCGCGGCCTATTCCATCTTCACCCATGCCTGCCGCGGCGTATCGGAATCCTCCCGCCCGCTCATCCCAGCAGCGGCGCACGAAGGCCATCGCCTCCTCCACATATTGCTGCGGCACATTGAACTCCGAGTTCCGCGCCGAGCGCAGAAACATGAGCTGCCACGCCGTCACCGAAAGATCCGAGTCCGGCGATCCATTCACCCGCAGATAACGCCAGCCGCCCCGGTCTTCCGCCGTCTTGGGACGAATCTGCAGCTCGCGCGTGAATTGCAGCGCCTTCTCTATCGCTTGCCGCACCGCCTTGGCCCGCGCACCCGCCACTTGCCCGTACACCTCCGCCAGCATCAGGCCGGAGATGCCATGATTATACGACGCCGTGTGCGACGCCCGCCGCATCTGATACACCGGGGCGGGGGTCTGGTAGGAAAACAAACCGTCCGGCATCTGGCAGGCGATGACATAATCAATCGCCCGATTGATCTGCTGCCCGTAAGGTCCGGCCCCCGGCTGGTGCCCTCGCGACAAAAACGCCATGATCGCCAGGCTCGTCACCGCCGGCTGTCCCTGGGGCAGGGTGGGAAATGATCCGTCCGCCGCCTGCCGCGCCGCCAGCCAGGCCAGGGCCCGGTCCACCCCATTCTCCACCTTGCGCCATTCTGCTGCGGGCAGCACCGCCGCCATGGGCGGGGTCGTGCCCGCCGCCGCCGCGTCCCCTCCCGCGCCGCCATCCGCCCCCCGCGCCGCCGCGGCGGAAAACATCAGCAGCGCCAGAAAAACCGGCGCCTGCGGCTCGCTCATGAAGGAAAACCACCCGGTTGTTCTCCCTCTCCTCCACACACTTGTGGAGGAGAGGGCCGGGGTGAGGAGGTTTCCCATCCTCTCCTCCGGCCCTTCACAAGTCAGCAGTGCGGCCACCCGGCCCCGGCCGTGATTATGTTGACAACAGTCCATGTCCGCGTTGATACACGCTCCACAGTTGATAGGCCGGGTGGAGACGCGAAGCCAGCTTGAAACGAACAATCACCACGGATCGGGTGTGAGACAAAATCCTTCAATTAAGAAGCCCTTCTCCATTCCTCCGCCCCCTGGCGATGTCACGCGCTTTGACCGCCAGCCTGGCTGCGTTCCCTGGCCACAATCGCCCCGCCCGGCTGGAGAAGCCTCCATCTTCCATCCCCGCCTCCGTCGTCCGGCTTGCCGCAATGGAAGCCTGTGTCATCTTCGTATCCCATGGGAACCAGCCTGTTGAGGATGGCGGCTCGAGCCGTTTGCAGACGCGCCAGAATCGAAACTTCCCCGCCCGGCGCTGCTTCGTCCCGGCCCTGCGAATAGACAGCCGCCGCGCCCGAGGCCGCGACGCCGCCGGCGGCGACGGAGACAGGTTGCGGTCGAAATGATTTTTTCCAAACAGCCGCCAATCGGCGCGCCGATTCTGAGGTGCTCTTGTGCCTTTCGATGAGCGCATTAAGCTCATTCGCCGCCTGGAGCGCCAACCGCGGGAGGTGCGCGTCGGGGCTGCTCAATTCAAGCTGCTCATTCTCGAATCCGGTATTTGTTCTCACAGGGCGCTCCTTTCATTCGGGTTTTGCGATCATGCAACAGGAACTTGTTCACAAGTCTGCCGGATGTTTCCGAACCAGCGTCCCCTCCCGCAACAGGTTGCGGATCGCTTCCGCCAGCAATCGTTCCGCCGCTTCCGATCTCGTGTTGCCGAAATAACCCGTCGCCACCACTTTCTCCAAATCCCGCAAAAGGGCGGGTGAAGTGGAAATCGTCACCTTCACGGTCGGCTGTGCATTGCGTGATCGTGGCATGTCAATGCGCTGTTTTAGTTGATATTAAGCCTATATTTAGCCCTTAACTATGGAATTGCAAGCACTTTTTTTGACAAATTTTAGGCTCTATTGGGTCCTCGCTTCCGAGGCGCCGGCCACCCCCAGGCTGGCTGAACGGACCAAACCAACCCGTCCGGCGCTTTATTGACAGTTCAATCGCCGTGCCGGGGCCGGCAAGAGGACGGGCGCAAGCCAGGCAGACAGGAATGTTCTTTGATGTTCACCGTGAAAATCCAGCGCGGCCAAGTCATGCACAAGGTGCGCGCCGAGTCCCTGCCGGAACTCGTCTGGACGGCGGAAAAGCTGGAACCGGCGGAAAACTTCGACGCGCCAAGGCCAATTCGGGAAAGCGCGCCCCGTCACCGATCCGCCCTCTAACCTGAACTTGACGGCCCAAAATAGGCGGCACGCAGCAAGAACGTCCGCGACGCTTAACCTTGAAGTCTTCAATCGCATCAGGTTGAACCGTTTTTAACCGATGAAAACAGTTTATGTGACAGGCATCGCCACCGGCGAATTCAGGCACCAGTCTGATGCTTCCCCCCCAGCCATTTTTCCCTTGACATGGCGTGGCGTTTCCCTAGGATTCGGGCCGGTTGTTCAAAGTAAAATCAAAACGTGCCAATTGGACTCCCATCTTCGGAGCCAGTCGCTGTAGCAGTTAAGTTTCATTTTAGGTTCGTCGGTCCGAGTCAGACAATTGGCTCTTAGTGTCTTAGTGTCGCATGAGACTTATGAAAACCTCGATTGAAATCCGAGGCGCTTTGGCAATGTCGGCCTTCTGCGCGGTCCTGTCGGTCGGCCCGCTTTACGCCGGGATCAACGAAAGCCTGAGCCTTTCCGCCGCATCCGATGAGTATGTCCTTGTGCCGGCCAGCACCAACCTGCCCCCCAACACGACCTCTGCCACCCGGATCACGCTGGAAGCGTGGATCAACATTCCTTCTGCGGGCGTGTGGACCATTGTCTCGCGCGGCGACGGCGGCAACGGCGCTCTGACCGATTTTATTTTCCAAATCAGCAATGACGGCGGGAGCGCCGGGACGCAAGTGAGCTTCTACGGATTGGACGCCTGGGACGTTTCAAGCAACGGCATCCCAGTCAATACGTGGACGCACGTGGCGGTGACTTTTGATGGCACCAACAAGATGTTTTACATCAACGGCGCGTTGAACAAGACGGCCCCTCGTGCCGGCTCGCTCTACCTGAGCGGATCGGCATTGTATATTGGCCGGCAAGGCTCGGTCTGCGATTGCAACTTTTTCACCGGAGAGATGGCCGAGGTGCGGGTCTGGAACACTGTCCGCACCGCCAGCCAAATTGGCGCGGACATGCAATTCTCCACCGGCGGTGAACCGGGCCTGGTGGCTTATTATCATCTCAACGAAGGGGGCGGCACGATGGCCAACGATGCCACCGGCAACGGCCACACCGGCACGTTGATGAACGGCGCGACCTGGACCAGTTCCGCGCCCCCGGCCCTGGGGACCAGCGCGCTTTTGGTTGGGCCGGCGGCAGGGACCAACAGCGTCGTTCTGCGAAGTTCCGCCGCCTGGATCGCCACGGCCTTCGCCCCCTGGTTGCATCTGAGCACGGCCAACCAAAGCGGCACAGGCAGCACGAATGTCGTTTTCAGTTATGATGCCAACACCGGGGCGACCCGCACCGGCACGCTGACCATCGCCGGCCTGACCCTCACGGTGACTCAAGCGGGGTCAACTTACGTTGCGGCGCAACCGTACACGACCATCGTTTCAACGGGAGCCAATTTTTACGTCGGTGGCATGGCCGTGGATGGCTCGGGGAATGTGTATATTACCGATCAGAGTCCATATGCGCTCAGTGAGTGGACTCCGTCGAACAACACCTTGACCACGTTGATGTCCAGCGGATTTAACAGCCCGAGCAGCGTGGCCGTGGACGGCATGGGCAATGTTTACACCATCAATTATCTCTTCATCGCCGAATGGCTGGCCGCGAGCAAGACTCTGGTTAGTCTGCCCATTTCGCAATTGGCCGCACCCGTCGGCCTGGCCGTGGACACCGCGGCCAACGTCTATTATAACGATGACTACTACAACAACACTCGAGAATGGTCGCAGGGCAGCGGCGCGGTGGCCACCGTGGCTTCGGGAATGAATTTTCCCGACGGCGTGGCCGTGGATGCCGCGGGTAATGTCTATATAACCGACACGGACAACAAAGTCATCCGCGAATGGGTGGCCGCCAGCGGCACTCTGGTCACACTGCCCATCCCGGGATTGGATTATCCCGAAGGGGTGGCGGTGGATGGCTCGGGTAACCTGTATTATTCTGACGCTGATGGCAACGTTGGCGAATGGTCCCCGGCCAGCCATACCGTGACGACCCTGCCCATTTCTATCGGCAACGCCGCTTTCGTGGCGGTGGATGGTTCGGACAATGTCTATGTCTCCGGGTCCCCCCTCGGTGGGGCCAGTACCGTCGGCGAACTCCAGCAGGCCTTTGTCGTTCCGACGGCAATGTCGGAAGGCGCCGCTCCGGGCACCGATTCTCTGCCGGTTGTGCTGCCTGCCACGGAAAACCTGATCGCTCCCTTCGCCCCAAGCAGCAGTCAATCGTGGCTGACCATTACCGGCGTCACCAATGGCGTGGTCAGCTTTGCTTTTACCTTCAACACTGGCGCAGCCCGCACCGCGTATATCACTCTGCTGGGCCAAAACATCCCGGTAAACCAGGCTGCGGCCGCCAATGCGGGTATTTTGGGCACATCCAATCGCGTGGAAGGGCCGGCGGCGGGATCGGACAGCGTCGTCCTGGCCAGCCTCAACTCCACTTGGAACGCCACAGCCAATGCCTCGTGGCTGCACCTGAGCACGGCCAACCAAAGTGGCGCATCCAGCACGAACGTGGTTTTCAGTTTCGATGCCAATACCGGGGCCACGCGCACGGGAACCCTGACCATCGCCGGCCAGACCCTGACGGTCACCCAAGCCGGTTCCACCTATGTCGCCGCGCCGGGGCCGTTGACCCCGCTGGTTTCTTTAGGATTAAACGGTCCCTCCGGCATGGCGGTGGACGGTTCGGGCAATGTCTATTTTGCCGATTCCACCAACAACGCCATCAAGGAGTGGTCGGTGGCAAACAACACCGTCACTACGCTGGTTTCCTCGGGCCTGAACGATCCTTTCGGTGTCGCGCTGGACGGTTTGGGCAACGTCTATTTTGCCGACTCCGGCAACAACGCCATCAAGGAATGGTCGGCGTCCGGACATACCGTGACCACGCTGGTTTCCTCTGGCTTGAACGCTCCCTCGGGCGTGGCGGTGGATGGCGGCGGCAATGTCTATATTGCCGACTCCGGCAACAACGCCATCAAGGAGTGGTCGGCAACAAGCCATGCTGTCACCGCGCTGGTCACCAGCGGATTGAATCACCCCTTGGGTGTGGCGGTGGATGGCGCGGGCAATGTCTATATCGCCGACACCACGAACAATGCGATTAAGGAGTGGCTGGTGGCGAGCGGCGCCGTGGCCACGCTGGTTTCCTCGGGATTGAACCATCCCTATGGCGTGGCGGTGGATGGCGCGGGCGATGTTTATTTTGCCGATTCTGGAAACTCGGCCATCAAGGAATGGTCCGCCGCGAGCAACACGGTCAGCACGCTGGTTGCCTCGGGCTTGAATCACCCCTTTGCTGTGGCGGTGGATGGCTCCGACAATATCTGCATCGCTGACACCTCGGACAACGCCGTCAAAGAACAACCGCGCGCCTTCGTGGATCCCACGGCCAAAGTGGAAAGCGCCGCCCCCGGCTCCGATGTTTTGTCGGTTGTGCTGCCCGACACGGAGAATCTGCTCGCTCCCTTCGCCCCCAGCCCCACCCAACCTTGGCTGACGATCTCTGGCGTCAATAATGGCGTGGTGAGCTTCGCCTTTACTGCCAACACCGGCGCCGCGCGCATGGGCAACCTCACCGTTCTCGGCCAAAACATCCAAGTCACACAACAAACCAGCGCGTTGGGCGTCTTGGCCGCAACCAACCGCCTGGAAGGGCCGGCGGCGGGATTGGATGGGGTCATTCTTATGTGTTCCGGCACATGGGTCGCTGCGGCTAATGCCTCGTGGCTGCACCTGAGCGCGGCCAACCAAAGCGGCGCCTCCAGCACGAACGTGATTTTCAGCTACGATACCAACACCGGCCCCACCCGCACCGGAACTTTGACCATCGCCGGCCAGACCCTCACTGTTACCCAAGCCGGTTCAAATTACATCGCCGCGCCAACGCCCGCCACGCTGGTTCCCTCCCCGACTGCGAATGGCGTGGCGGTGGATGGCGCGGGGAACGTCTATTTCTCTGCCAACAACGAGATCGAGGAGTGGTTGGTGGCGAGCAACACCGTGGCCACCCTGGTTGCCACGGGCTTGGACCAACCCTTTGGCGTTGCCGTGGACAATCTGGGAAATGTTTATTTTGCCGACTCTTACAACCAAGCGATCAAGGAATGGTCGGCCACCAGCCATACCGTGACCACTCTGGTTTCCTCGGGATTGAATTACCCTTATGGCGTGGCGGTGGATGGGGCGGGCAACGTCTATATTGCCGACACTGGCAACAAGGCGATCAAGGAGTGGCTCGTGGCGAGCAACACCGTGACGACGCTGGTTTCCTCGGGATTGTACAACCCATTTGGTTTGGCGCTGGATGTTCTCGGCAATGTCTATATTGCCGACACTGGCAACCAAGCGATCAAGGTGTGGTCGGCCACCAGCCATACCGTGACCACGCTGGTTTCCTCGGGATTGGATTACCCTTATGGCGTGGCGGTGGATGGGGCGGGCGACGTCTATATTGCCAACAATAATAGTGACTCAATAAGTGAGTGGTCCGTGGCAAGCAACGCTCTAAATACGCTGGTTTCCGCGCCGTTCCCATTCCATGGCGTGGCAGTGGATGGCGCTGGTAATGTCTATACGGCGGGTGGGGACGGCCTTGGCATCACGGAACTGCCGCACGCCTGCCTGGTTCCAACGCCCGTATCCGAAGGCCTCGGCGCCGGGAGCGATGCCTTGCCGGTGGTTGTGCCGGCCACGGAAAATCTGCTCGGCCCGTTTGCGCCCACGAGCAGCCAGTCGTGGCTGACCATTACCAGCGTCACCAACGGCGTGGTGAGCTTTGCCTTCACGGCCACCGCCACGAATCGGACGGGCACCATCTCCCTGCTCGGGCAAATCATTCCCGTGACGCAGTTTAATGACCTGCTCAGCGCCAATTTGCTTTATGTCGGACCGGGGGCGGGAAGCAATAGCGTGGCGCTGACCGTCAATCCCGCCGGCACACAAGCCTGGACCGCCTCTTCCCAGGCTTCCTGGCTGCACCTCGGCGCCACGAACGGCTCGGGCAACGCCGTCGTGAGCTTCACCTACGACTTCAACACCGGCCCCACGCGCTCCGGCGCGCTTGCCATCGCCGGGCAGACGCTTTTGGTCATCCAGGAGGCCTTGGCGCTGGGCGCCAGCGTGCGTCTGGAAGGCAACGCGGCCACGGTGGACAGCGTCGTTCTGGCCAGTTTAAACACTCCGTGGACGGCCACAACCAATGCCTCATGGCTGCATTTGAGCCTGTCGAACCAAAGCGGGACGGACAGCACAAACGTGATCTTTAGCGTTGATGCCAATACGAACGCGACACGCACCGGGACCCTCACCATCGCCGGCCTGACCCTGACCGTCACCCAGGCCGGAGCGACTTATATTCCGGCGCCGGCACCCGTGACCACACTGGTTTCCACCAACGTCTTGAGTTATCCCTATGGCGTGGCGGTGGATGGGGCGGGCAATGTCTATGTGGCTGACGTGAACAACGCAGCGATTTACGAGTGGTCGCCGGCCAGCAACACGGTGACGACGCTGCCCATAGCGGGACTGCAACAACCAACGGCCCTGGCGGTGGATGGCTCGGGCAATGTCTATGTTGCCGACGAAGGAACCGAAGCGGTTTACGAATGGTCGCCGACAAACAGCAGCGTCACCACGCTGCCCTTCGCGGGATTGAACTTTCCCACGGCCCTGGCGGCGGATGGCATGGGCAATGTTTATCTGGCTGACCAATACAACCATTCGATCTACCAATGGTCGCCGGTGAACAACACCGTGGCGACGCTGGTCACCAACGAATCGTTTTCTCCTGACGGCGTGGCGGTGGACATCGCGGGCAATGTCTATTTTTCCGACGTCGCCAACAACGCGGTTTACGAATGGTCCGCGGCCAGCAACACGCTGTCCAGTCTGGTCGCTCGATTGAACGGGCCCGGCGGCATCAGGGTGGATGGCGCGGGCAATGTCTATATCGCCGATACCTATAACAATGCGATTAAGGAGTGGTCGGCTGCCACCCATACTGTGACCACGCTGGTTTCCTCGGGATTGAACTCTCCCCAGGACGTTGCCGTCGACGCCATGGATAATGTTTATATTGCCGATAGCGAGAGCGGCTTCGTCAAAGAGTTGCCGCGCGCCTTCCTCGATCCGACTGCCAAAATGGAAAGCGCCGGCGCCGGGAGCGATTCCCTGCCAGTCGTGCTGCCGGCCACCGAAGATCTGCCCGCCCCCTTCGCCCCCACCAGCACCCAGCCGTGGCTGACCATCTCCGGCGTCACCAACGGCGTGGTCAGCTTTGCCTTTTCTGTCAATAATACCGGCGCGCCGCGCACCGCCGGCCTCACCCTGCTCGGAGACACCATCTCCGTCACCCAAAGCAACGCCATCGCCGTACCCACCCTGTTGACTGGAGCGACGATCCTGCCCAACGGTTCGTTCCAATTCAGCTTCACCAACACGCCCGGCGCCACGTTCACCGTCCTGTCCAGCACCAACGTGGCCCTGCCGTTGAATGAATGGACGCCAGCCGGCGCCCCTGTCGAAAACCCGCCCGGCCAATATGTATTCACCGGCGCAGCCGCCACCAATACACAAACTTACTACATGCTGCGCTGGCCCTGACCAGCCTGGCTGGTCGGGGGAAGGGGGGGCTGTACCGGGATTTTGTTTGACAGAAGCCCGCCGGCGTTCTTTCCGAACGCCTCGTGATTCCAATCGCTCTACTTTACACCACCATCGGCCACCTTGTTGAATTTTCCGCCACTCCCGAAGCCGATTGGCACAACGCGTAAAAGTTGCAAACAATTGATGCCAAATGACATGCAAAATGTAACCGAAACGAGGGTTCGATTCCCGCTCCCCGCAGTAGCCTTGGCGAAGGCGGGTTCACCTGCTCCATTGATTATCCACGACTTACAATGCAGTGCAGTAAAAGTGCGGTAAATTGGTCCTCAAAGCTGACCGCTCGACACGCTAATTCCGTCACGTTGGCTTTTTTCTGACTCTTCAAACCGCCTCGCCATTTTTCGGAAAATCGCTAATTTTCTGAGTTGTGTGCGTCAAGTTCTGCAATTTGGCCGTCCTGGTCGTCACTGAGTTAAAACCAGGCGGCGCAGGCTTCCACACCCCAAGTTTTGGACAGGCTCCACAAGGAGACACCGCGCTTTCGGGAATTGGCCCAGGCAGTGGGCAAGTGGGTTTGGATTCAGTTTCAGGAAAAACAGCCCCCACAGGCCACCGCCGCCCTGTCCCAGCTTGGATTCTATTGGAACCACAAACGCCAGACATGACAGCACCCGTCCGGCCAGTTCACGCCCGGCAGCCGCCGCGACCTCCGCGACAAATATCAGACCTGCTTCCCGGCAGACGCGAAACCCGCTTGAAATGCAAAAACCCTGCTCCGCCCATGCCGGCCCCCGCCGGCCATGTCATCCCCCTGACAGGCAAGCCGTGCCGCGTTCCACAAGGACAATCGGGCCACCAGGCTGGTGCCTGTTCCATGCTCCACCATCCATCTTCGCCCCTGTCAGAGCAGACGCCGTAATGAAAGCCTGTCTCGTCTTCGTATCCGATTGGAACCAGCCGGTTCAGCACCGAGCCTCGAACCGTTTGTTCACGAAGTTCAATTTCGCTCATATTTTGACAGGGTCGAGTTGAACAGTGCCAAAAACCAGAGCGGGGCGCTATAAGGTGTTCACCCCATAGCGAAGTGCAACCGGGTCCACGACAATAGCCTTGAGATACACATCGCCTTCGCCAGTGCCACTGCTTCGCGGTGGGCGGCGAATCCGCCGCCGGAACACACTGGCAAGGCCACGGCGGAGCAGTACGGCAAGGTCAACCGACAAGCAGCAAGGAATTAAGAAATGATGACACAACTGAATGGAACGAAACAGATACTCGGGAGTCTTGTTCTGGCGATGGCCTTCCTGGCCCCGCGCCAGTCGTTGATGGCCGCAGGCCCAGCGCCGATAGACCTTAAATCGGCCACCCATTTCGCAATTCTGGCCACCGCCACGGTCACCACCACAGGCGGTGGCATCATTAACGGGGATGTCGGATTATCTCCGTCCGGTTCGCAGGGAATCCCCGCAGGACAGATCAATGGGACGATATACAACGGCGGCTCGATCGCCGCCCAGGCCCAAGTGGACTTGAACGCCGCGATTATCGCCGCCAGCCCGGCTCAACTTCCCGGAGGCATCAATGCAGGCGCCGAACTCGGCGGGAAGACCTTGGTCGCTGGCGTCTATGAATCCCCGTCGGGCGCCTATAGCATAACCTCGGTGGATCTCACGCTCAATGGGGGGCCGAATGATGTCTGGGTTTTCCAGATGGCAAGCTCACTCACCGTGGATGTCGGGCGCAAGGTCATCTTGACCGGCGGCGCCCAGGCCAGAAACATCTTTTGGCAGGTCGGCAGTTCGGCAACTCTTGGCACATCCTCAGTCTTCGCGGGGACCATCATGGCCTATGCATCCATCACCATGGATGCCAGCTCAACACTGGACGGCAGGGCGCTGGCCCAGGTTGGCGCGGTTACATTCAACGGCAGTGGCAGCGTATTACCAACGCCGGCCGCCCCCATATTTACCAACATCTCCAGAGCGGCCAATTCCGCGACCATCGTCCTCACCACCACGCCGTATTTTCTCGTGACGCTCCAATCCAGTCCCATCCTGCCCGCGCTGCAGTGGACAACGATTGCCACGAATACTCCGGTCACCAGCCCTTGGACGGCCACTGACACGAACGCAACGGCAACCGTGACAAAACTCTTTTACCGGGCGTTCATCACCACGCCAAATTAAGTCTCGCAAAACGGAAGACCAGCAAAGCATTACCCAGCAACGCCGAACGCAAGGGCGACCTGCAGTCACCGGGAAGCAGGAAGCAAAAAACGGCTTTTAGGTTTTCGTTTTGCCATAGTCGGCAAAAGGCGCAAGGTAGCCACGTTGGACGCCCCAGTGCTCTTGTTGGGGGAGAGCGGCACCGGGAAGGAAATGGCGGCGCAAGCCATTCACCAGTGCAGGGGGCGCAAAAAGGGGCCGTTTGTCGCCGTTGACTGCAGGCCTAAATCCAAGAGCACCACCAGGGGGCGCGCTGCCTGAAAGGCGCCCCCCGCGCCAACCCGGTCGCGCGCCAGAATGAGGTCATAATCGCTGACCAGCGCCCGTTTCATCTGGGTGCGTGTTTCTCCGTCGCCGTCAACAATCAATAATTTAGGTTTCATCTGCGGCTCTTGTTCGCTGGCAAAAGCACCCTAAAAATCGCGCCTTTGTCCAGTTGACTCTCCACCCCAACCCTGCCGGCGTGCGCTTCAACAATCATCCTGCTCGGAGATTCGCCAATGGCAACGCGAAAGTGGACGGCGCGCCCCGGGGCCAAGGCTGCTTGGACTGGTGGTGGAAGTTGTGGTGTTGGAAGGTCAGCGTTCTGGGCGTCCGGGCCAGTTGACCCAGCCTCAACAGGCGCAGTCGGAAGACATCATGAACAGCGGTCCCGGCCACTTTCACCCCGGTCCTAACCCCTTTGCTTTCAGTGGCTTCCAGCGTTCGTCGTGACCAGCGAAGGTGAGAATACGACGTCCGTTACCGCGCCAGTACGCGATAGAAGGCAGTCGTGGCGGCATTCGGCACGGCGAACTGGAACGAACTGCCAGCGACCAGGGTGCTCAACACCGCACCGGCGTTAGTCGTCCACGGTCCAGTGATTTGGCCGGCTTGGAGCAGGTTGAACGACGAGGCCGCGCCTTGCGTGACAGTAAATGGAATCTGCGCTTGACCAGCAATGATGGCCGGAGAACCTAATAAGACCAGCGTTAGCGCGGTGTTTGTCACGACCATAAGCTGCCTTGCCGGCGACCAATCCAGCCCGAATTGATTGAAGATGACTGCGCGCGCCTCAAGGACCCAGTTGCCAGTCTCGGCGGGGACAAAGTTAAGGTTGGTCGAGACGGTGGCATTCGTCGTAAAATTGACTAATTGGCTGGCATTTGTAATCAGTATATTCTCAACGCACCAGCCCACGTTTGGGGAAGTCTGAGAATAGTAGGAGCCGCCGGCATAGTCATAATCGAAACGCACACAGGTGATTTGGCCGGCGCAATTGGAAAGGGACAAGGTGTGGGCGGTGAAGGCTGCGGGGGGGCCATTGGTCCCCGGTTGCGCGTATAGGTCCTCCCAGGTGCCGCCGTTATTGGTGGAAATCTGCACGCGCGCCACTTCGTTGGTCGTGGCGTAGCCCAGGAAGCTTCGGAAGCTCAGCGAGGTGTTGGTCGTGGGAAACAACACCTCCGCGACCTGGAGCAACTGCGGCACGGGGTTGGTGTGAGTCATATGAAAACACTTGCCGGAGCCGACGGGCGGATTGGTGATGACCGGATATGCCGGCGCGGGAGAAATTGTGAAATTCGCCAACCCGTTCTGCGCATTGTCCGCCAAATTGCCGTTGGTGGATTGCGAAGCCACCCATTGATAGCCGGTGTTGTTTGGATTGGCGGATGGGGTGCAAGAGTAGGGATTGTTCTCGTTGACGGAGGGACGGTTTGTGCCGCTGATAGTGATGGGGACATAGTCCGTGCCGCGCAATGCCGGGTCGAAAACCGTGACTGTGTAGCTGAAGCTCTGTGTTCCGGCAGTGGTTTGAGCATTGTTGATCGTGATGGCATAGACAGTATCGGCGCCATTGAAAGGGAAAAGAGTGCTGTAACTGGTCGGATCAAGAGCGCTCGGATGCCATATGAGAGTGTCCTCGCCGTCGCCGTATCCTGTGTGGTAGGGTTGGACGACCACGCTGAGGGGAATTCCATTGCTTTGCATTGTGACAGAGGCCGCACTTAGGTCGGCGTTGGACAAGGCGAAGGACCATTGCGGAAAAACGACAGGATAGGGCACGTATCCAGGAGGCGGCCAGGCGACATAAGGTGCGGTGGTCGCGGGACGAGGCCCACCGTAGTTGGCGTCGACTATCCAGGTGGCATTCGCCGCGGCGTAGGTTGCTTGCGCCGGCAGGTCCCCGCTGGCCATCACCTGGGTTTGCGGATAGAGGAGCCACCGGCGGTGGCCAAGTTGGGAGTTGTCGGCTCCGTAATCCCAAATGTAGCCGGTGATCGCATCGGGGCCGTTGACGCCGAGGGCCAGATTGGAATCAGCGGCCGCGTTGGCGCCGGAGGAGCTAAAGCAAGTCCAGGAGACCGGTATTCCCACATGCATCAACTGATTGTTGGCCGACATCATGAGCGCTGCGGATTGATCTTCGGCGTTTTCGGACGCGGAAAAAGTCACGGCCGCGGGAACCCCGCTCATGGCACGAAACCAGTTGATGCGCAGGAGCACGGCATTTAGAAAGGCAGCAGAGTTGGTGCCTGCATTGCAACTTGCGGTGATGGCGGATGAATCCATGGGAACGCCATCGGAGGCCAGATAGACGGCGTTGTAGAATTGGCGCACTTGCTCGCGCGAGCTGCCATTCACGCTGAACGCCGCCGTCGCGTCCAGGTTGCGGGGACCTTTGCCCGGCAGTCCCGAGACATCGAGCGGCGCCCTGGGCGCGGGGCCAAGAGCCGGCTCAACTTGTGTGGAAACCTGCGCCAAACCGCATGTGCCATGCAACCACAGGGCAAGGATGCCGGCGGCCACGCTCGGAATTCGCAAATCTGTCATCGCGGTGGAGGCATGATATGAGGGAAGGCCCATTAACATCGGTGAAATACCCCCGGCCAAACCGTTAATCCCGTCGTTCAGATTGATCAAATTCGGCGATCAGGCATCCACTGGAGTTTTAGCCGCTTCTTTTTGGCCATAGCCATAATGTCCGTATCCGTAACCGTGATAATACGAGTAATAATAGCCGCTGAAGCGGCGGTTCGGCAACAGGTTCAATACGATGCCGGCAATGGGGGCGTTTGCCTTGTTCAGCAATTGCACACTGTGCTCGACCGCTTTGCGCGAGGTCTTGCAGCCCTGCACCACCAGTACTACCGTCTGGACTTTGGCGGCCAGCAGGAGCGTATCGCTCACCGGCAGCAGCGGCGCCGTGTCAAAGACGATGCGGTCGTAATGAGCCAGTCCTTCGTTGAGCAATTCCTGAAAATCCGCCTGCATGAGCACCTCCGACGGGTTGGGCACGGAACCGCCGCTGGGCATCCAAAATAATTTGGCAATGTCCTTGTGTTGCAGACAAAGCTCGTTGAATTTAGAGCGTCCCAAAAAATAATCGGTGACGCCGGGCAATTGTCGGTGTTTTCCGGTGAAAAACTCCTCAATGGTCGGGCGGCGCAAATCAATATCCACCAGGAGCGTGCGCAGGCCTTGTTGCGCGAGGCTGACCGAGTAATTGAGGGAGGTAAATGTTTTGCCTTCAGAAGGCAGCGAGCTGGTAAAAAGATACGTTTTCCGGTCTTTTTCGCGTCCCAGCATGGAAAGAGTGGCGCGCAACGTGCGAAAGACTTCCGCCCCTGGGGAATTGGAATCTTGGGTGGCCACCAATTTGTTCTTTGCGACTTCGGCCTTCGGCATTTTGGGGATCGCCCCCAAAACAGGCAGCGCCAGATAATGCTCGGCTTCTTCCACCGTGCGGAAGGAGGTGTTGATGGATTCAAGCACAAAACTGGCTCCTATACCAACGGCCAGTCCGCCGAAGAGAGCCAGGAAGAAAGTGAGCCTGATTCTGGGCGAAGCCGGCCGTTCGGGCACCAAGGCCGGCTGGATGACGCGAATTCTCTCCGGCGTGATTTGCGCCTCAACCTTTGTCTCGCCGAGCCGGCCGATGATGGAATCAAACTGTGCCTTGTCCGACTCCACTTCGCGGGAGAGCACATTGAAACGGACGGCTATGTCGCTGAGTTGCATGGCATTGGTTTCTGTGTCGTGCAGTTGTGCTTCCAAGCCATGCTGGGAGGTCAAGGCATTTTCATAGGCGATGCGCATGCTTTCCTGAATGCGGGTGCGCACCTTGAGCGCGGTCGTGGTCAGTTGTTGCTTGAGGCCGTCCAGCGATGCGGCGCCCAATAAATATTTCGGATGTTTTTCGCGATATCGTTGGCGAATCAACACAAAATCATTTTCGTGCTTTGCCACGTCGGTGGAAATTTGCACCACGTCCGGGTCGGCCATGACGTTCGTATAGGCCAGCAAGTCTTCGATATTGGTGCTCATCTTCAACGAGTCCTGATAGGCTCCCTCGGCCTGAACGAGGTTCGCCTTGGTTTGCGTGAGGCGCTTGTTCAAATCCTGAAGTTGCGGCGTAATAATGTCCTGGCTTTGTTGCAGGGAAACCGAGCCGACTTTCTTGCGATAATCCTGCAAAGCTTGCTCGGACGCCTCCAGTTTTTTCTTCTGCCGGTCGGCTTCCTGTTGAAGAAATACGTTGGCGCCTTCGGTGGTGGTGTGTTGCGCGAGCGCGTCCTGTCCCAGATAATTTTCAACCAGCGAATTGGCCAGCCGGGCGGCCAGCACGGGGTCGGTGTTTCGCACGGTAGTGTCAATCAGCCGCGTGTTGCGGCGCAACGAGGTTTTGACGTTGCGCGCAAATCGCGCAATGGTTTCCTCGCGCGTCAGCGTTTTGGAGCCATTCGTCACGACTGTCCCTTCGGGCGGCAGCAAATGATTTGTCTCCAGCACCTGTTGCAACAGAGCGGCGTTGCACAATTTTTGAGCAACGGTGTTCAAAACATCCAACCCGCGCATATCTTCGGACACCACCTGCTCGGCTTTGACGATTTTTGCCTCCTGTTGTTCCACTTGAACTGTGGTGATCGCTTCATAGACGCGCGGCGCCCGCTGCACATAAACGGCGGCGGCAATCACCGCCAGCACGACGCAGGAAACAATCAGCCAGCCTTTATCCAGCACCAGCCGGATGACGCCGTGCAAATCAACGATGGAACCGGGCGCGGAAGGTTCCTGCGACGGAGGCGAATCGAGCGGATCAAGGTTTGGCATAAAAGTTACAAAACAAATTCAAATTTCTAAAACGTTCTTTCGCCAACGGTGATAATGTCGCCAGGCAAAATTTCAAACGGTTTTTTCTTCGGGTCTTTTGCCACTTCGCCGGCATCAAAATGATAAATCTTGGGAGACCCGTTTTCGACGCGGCGCACGTCCACTTTGGACGGCGCTCCCAAACGGGTGTATCCGCCGGCAATCGCGATGGCCTCCAATAAATTCACCGGTTCATTTGTCGGGAAATCAAAATTGCCCGGCTTCTGCACCTGGCCCAGCACGGCGAACCGGCGCTCGGCGAAGCGTTCCACGATTAAATTGACTTGCGGATTGACCAGATAATCCTTGTTGTAAAGCTGCTGAATCCGCTCGGTGGCTTGTCCTACCGTCAGGCCGCTGATCTTCACCTGCCCCAACAGCGGCAGCATGACCATGCCGTTCCTGTCAATGATGGTCTTGGTGGTCAAATCATCCTCCTGATAGACAGTCACTAAAATCCCGTCGTTGGGACTCAAGGTTCGCACGGAATCCAATTTGAGATTATTGGTATCCCCAAGCTGGGCCAAAACAAGCGGGTTCGTCCCCGGGTCATTCCCACGGGTCAAGGCCGGGGCGGAAACCTGCTGATCATTGGTGCCGGCGCCAAATCCGGAGGCGCAACTCGCCCCCAGACAAATTAAAAAAAACATGCCAATCAAACAAGTTCGCGAAATCATAATCACAATGCAATTCTCGATGGTATCGTAGCGGTCCGGCCCAAATTGGCAAGACTAAAACTTATCGCGGCAGCGGCTTCGGTTTCTCCGGCATGGGTTTGATTGGCTTGATTCAGTTTGGTCAATTTGGGAATACCCGCAACTTGGGTGTTCGTTTGGCAAAAATGCCGTTTTTCGCTCAAGATCTTTCTTGACACCTCCATCGTCAGCGGCGGCGGAATGGCCCTCCCCCCGCCGCCTTCGCTGCAACCGCTCCAACCGGGCCATGGCGCAATCCAACTGCCGCTCCAGCTTCGTCTCGCACCGGAGGTTTTTCTCCAGCACCGGCAGGGATGGCAGAAATGCCCCCGCCGGCCGCGCCTCCGCCGCTTTTGCCTCCCGCTTTTCGCAAATCAGCTTCCCACCGCCGCCAGGCGCCGCGAGAGACAACTCAGCACCGCGCAAAGCACCAGGAACAATGTCAAGACCGAGTGAACTTGGAATGGAAAATCGAACCAGGCGTGAACCAGGCATCCGCCCAACGAAACCCACAACAGCATGACAAAATACTTATTCCCGTGAATGCCGCCGCTCCAAAACCAATGGGAAAGAGCCAGAAGCGCCGTGAGGAAGATGGGCGTCGCGCCAAGCCGCCCGAAAGTGATCAGCGTTTCCAGCCAGTCGTTGTGCAGGTAGGCCTGCCAAAGGTCTGTCTCGGAGTGGCGATAAAGTTGATACATGGTGCCAAAAGTCCCCGGCCCGGTTCCAAACAAAGCATTGTCCCGCGCCATGTAACGGCCTGTATTGTAAAGACTTTCGCGCTCTGCATATCCTTCCTGAATCATTTCCATTCTTGGCGCCAGCGCTGTCCAGCCCAATAACGCTCCGCCCCCGGCCACACCGGCCAGCAAAAGAAGAACCAAAGCCTTCGCGGTCCAATGACTCCGCCATTGTGCCAGCAGTAGAATTCCGACCGCCATGATCAGATTGATCGCCAGCACGATGGCCCCGCCGCGACTGGTTGAAACGAGCGGACAGATGGCCATGATCAGTACACACGGCAACAGGACGGCAAGCCGATTTCGTCGCGTGGAATTTTCCGCGCTCTTGCGCCGTCGCAGAGAACTCACCCCGGCCCACCAAAATCCCAGCACCGCGGGCCAGAGCAAATTGAAATACTGCGCGGCATTGGCGCGATAGGCATAAGGGCCAAATTGACTTTCCGCCTCCGTGTTGTATCGAGGCACAATCAGCCAGAGCAATTTGTTGCCGCCCTCCGCGCGTTGCATCAGCCCCTCGATGGCCAGCACGGTTCCGTTGACAGCCAGAATCCAGAACAAGCGGCGCAAGCGAAGGGGCAGTCGAGAGCCGGCGTGGTTTGGAAAGCCCTCAAGCTCGAATTGCGCCGCTTCTTTTGGCGACACCGTCAGCAGCCAGTCGCGTAACGCCCAAAACAAGCCGGCCAAACCCAAGTATTGCCAAAACGCCGCCCAACTGCCGTCCCGATCGTAACTGTGCGGCAGCCAGGGAATGGCGTTGCGATATTCAAAGCTCCATTGCCCGGGATGATAAATCGCGCGCGCATTCCATGCGCTGAGCAGGCAATAGAGCAAGATGCAAACAGTTCCGGCGGCCAGCATCCAAGTGAAGCGGCCTTCGGTTTGGAGCCGGCGACTCGATTCCCCGCTGCCGGAAAGCTCTGTCCATCGAAGGGGTTGATGGCCGTTTGAGCGGATGAATACTTTGCCCAGCCAAAGCAATCCCAATGCAAATCCGACGCCGTTCATGACGAGGATTGCCCACGGATGGGTCGTGCCAAAGGCCCACGGGCCGAACAGAATTGCAGAATAGATCAGGCATTCCGTCATCCCATCGCTGGCGCGGTGAAGCAGTCGCTTAAATCTTTCGGAACTCATTGAAAAGGTTCAAGGCATGAAGCGGCACGAGGGGGATGGATTCCTTTTTGCAGTCTAACCTCGTTTGGTTTGATTAAGCTATATGGGAATCGGGGCTGGATTGCCGCAAAAGCCACGTCAACCACGGATGGCGCGGGTAACACGGATTAGGTGCCTTGGCGGCCGCAACAAGGCGCCAAAGAGCGCGACACGGCCAACCGCAAGCCAATCCGCAATTGCCCGCAGATTGATTCAGATTGACGCAGAAAAGGAAAAGAACACTTCATCAGCGACCATCTGGATTTTATTTTTTTCACCTTTATTTGCCTTTATCCATCTTTATCCACCTTCAGTGACGGCCAGGGCGGGTTTCACTTTCGCGCCCAGATCAGGCGTGTATTCCGCCAGGCTCTGCTGGATGAGTTGCTTGAGCTGGTCCGGTTCCGCCCGATGCATTTCGCTGCCCAGTTTCTCCAATGCGGCGTTTATTTTTCTCGAGTCTTCCGGGGCGACCACAAACCGCATAATTCTCGGATGCCGCGTTGGACGATAGGCTTCTCCCTTGCAGTTGATCTCCTCGAACAATTTCTCGCCGGGCCGCAATCCCACAAACTTGATCTCGATATCAACCTCTGGTTGCAGGCCGGACAATTCGATCATCTGCCGCGCCAATTCCGCAATCTTGACGGGCTTGCCCATGTCGAGGACAAAGGTTTCCCCGCCCTGCCCCTGCGCGCAACTTTGCAGCACCAACCCCACCGCCTCAGGGATCGTCATAAAATACCGGACCATGTCTGGATGCGTCACCGTCACCGGCCCGCCCGCGGCGATTTGCCTGGTGAAGATCGGCACCACACTACCCGACGAGCCCAGCACGTTCCCAAACCGGACGGCGATGAACTTGGTCCCATCGGGGGACTGTGCGAACAGGGCCTGCAAATAAATTTCCGCCAGGCGCTTGGTCGCCCCCATCACGCTGGTGGGATTCACCGCCTTGTCCGTGGAGATCATGACGAACTGGCCGACGCCGTGCCCCAAGGCCATATTCGCCAAGCACGCTGTGCCGACGAAGTTGTTTTTGATGGCCTCGCCCGGCTGGCGTTCCATCATGGGCACATGTTTGTGAGCCGCGGCGTGAAACAGGACTGCGGGCTGGTGCTCCAGCAGGATGGCGCTCATCCGCGGTTCATCCAGAATGTCAGCGATCAGCGGAACAATGGATCCACCGTAGCCGAGGCTGATCAGTTCCTGCTCGATCGCGAACAATTGCACCTCGGATTGGTCCACCAACAGCAACCGTTCCGGGTCAAAGGCGGCGATCTGACGGCACAACTCGCTCCCGATGCTTCCGCCAGCGCCCGTCACCATTATCCGCCGGTTTGCCAGGATCTCCCGGATGCTCTCTGTTTCGATTTCCACTGGCTCGCGACCGAGGAGATCTTGAATTTCCACTGGACGTATTTGTGAGACTTTCAATTGCCCGGTGGCGAGCTGATCCATCGCCGGAACGATCGAAAACTTCAGATGACTCTTCTGGAGCAACTTGACGATTTCGCCGATTCGTTTCGCCGGAGCGGTCGGCATGGCGATGATGATTTGCTCCAAATCCAGCGCGTGATTTTTCTCCAGAATCACTTCCGGCGCGCCAATCACCGGCAAACCGTGAATGCGTGAACCCCACTTCTTTTTATCATCATCAAAAAACCCCACGGGGAGCAGGCCTAATCCTCGCTTGGAGAAAAGATCGTTCACCAGGCTGGCGCCGACGTCCCCGGCGCCCACAATCCCAACCCGTTGAGCCAGGGGGTTGTGACGACTGTAGGGCGCCAGGTATCGCTCCCGCAGAAGGCGAAATCCAAGCCGGGTGCCGGCCAGGCCCAGGAAGGAGATCAGGAAGTCGCTCAGGATTACTCCGCGGGGAGGAGCGTAAGCACCCCAGGAGGCCAGCCAGACTGCAAGGACCAACGCGAAAGATATAAAGGACGCCCAAAATAACCGGGCCAAATCGGGCAAACTGAAGTAGCTCAACAATCCTTCAAACTGGCCAAAGGCGAAGAGCAGGATTAACTGCAGCTCGACGACCAAGGGCAAATATCCCCGAAGCTGCAGTTTGAAGTTTTCGTCCATGGCGAAATCAAATCTCAGCTCATAGGCGAGGAGGAAGCTCAAGGCGAGACCACCGGCGTAAAGCAGCAATAGAATCGCTTTGCGGGCCAGTGGATATCGCGACCATACAGGGATGATGCGATTCAGCTTCGATCCCTTTTGGGTGACGTCAAGATCAGATTTCATCTTAACATTTCAGGCGTTCACCATCCCGGCACCTGGCGGGTTTTCGCGTCCGACAAACTCCAACCAGTTTGCTTGCGGGGTTGTGATGGGTCAGTTTAATGATGCTTCGAGCGATGTCAAAGAAAATATACGTCTCACACCCATCCTCTCGCGCGGTAAACCCACCAGCCAATTCTCTCACGCAGGTACAGAGTCATGAGAAAAAGCCGATGTTGCCGGGGAAACGGACTGAATGGCAAACCCTGCGACACGCCCTGGACCTGGAAATCGGCGGCCACCGGAATGAAGTCAATGCCCTGCTTCTTGAATAACGCCACTGAGCGCCGCATGTGAAGAGCTGAAGTGACCATCACCACCTTCAGCCAGCCCTGGTCCTGCGCCAGTTTCCCGAACGCGATTGCTTCGTCGTGAGTGTTGATGCAGATGCCGAGGTTCGTCACCGCGCTACCTGCAAGCCCCCAGGAAGTCACCCAATCCTGAACCAAGCACATCGAGGGCACATTCGGCCTGTCCGGCATCGGCCCGCTGCCGCCCAGCACCAGTGTCCTGGCTTTGCCCAAACGCACCAACTGCACCGCCGTGAGAATGCGGCTCCCGCCGTCTTCCGTGGCAAAACCCAAAGCGTCCTCAGGCGAAACACGATACCCGCCGCCCAGGGCGACGACAGCATCTGCAGCGTCCTTGGGAAGTCTGGCCGCCCCCGCTCCATCGGCCCACGGACGTTCCTCGCTGGCGACAAGCTTCTCAGCCAAGGGCGTGCTGCCGATGGCAAAAAGCGCGACCATCGGGAATCCCAGCCAAACCGCGCTTCGCCACTGTCGGCGGCGGAGCAGCCAAAGCACACCCAGGACCAGCAGGAACCATAAGGCGCCGATTGGTTCAGCGAGTGGAGCAAAGAATTGGGTCATTGGGGCAAAGGGAGAAAGCGAGAGATGAGAGGTCGGAGATCAGGGGTCAGAGGTCAGGAATTGGACCACTGATTTCACGGATAGCACGGATAAAATGCGACGGGTTTCCCATCCGTGAAATCCTGCCATCCATGGTTAACGTGCCTTTTGCCAAATCCGGCCAAGCCCATTTGGATTCAAATTTTTCACCTTTATTGAACTTTTCTGGCATGGCTCGGTTGTGGCCTTGTTGGATTCTGCACAGCCAAAATTTGCCGAGCGCCTCTCACTTCCTCGCCGTCCGCAACATCCTCGGAAATGACGGCGCCAGGTCCGATAACCACATTGTCGCCGATATGGACATTGGGCTGCACAATTGCCCCCGTGCCGATGTAAGCCCCTTCGCCGATATGCACGCGCGAACCAACATAGCACCCTGCCCCCAACTGGGTGTGCGCTTGAATAATGCAGTCGCTTTCCACCAAGGCCCCTATGTTCACAGTGACGTTTTCGGCCAAACTGGCTTTGCTGCTGATAACCGCCCCGGCCAGGATGCATCCGCCACCGCCAACCCGGACCGACTTTGAGACTCTCGCGCCAGGATCAATGACGGTGTGCGGAGTCAAACCGCAGGAAATGGCGTACTTGAACAATTCGCGCTTCTTTTCGCGGCTGCGAACCGAACCCACGCCGATGAAAAAAACCCTGATGCCTTGGTCCTTCATTAGCCGGGGAACCGCTTCCGATGACCCGCAAACGGCAATGCCGCCGATGTCGCGATCTGCAATTGAATCGTCGTCGTTGAGCAATTCCGCGACCTCAAAGTTTCCAAGCTGCTGGATTAACTCAATGACCACTGCCGCATGACTCTCCGCTCCAAGCCCAATAATTCTTTTCATAATGATTTAATAGTCGAACAGTTATTTGGACGGGTCATCCTCCGGGGATGGCCCGGCGCTCTTCCGCCATCGGCAAACTGTGCCGAAACGGTCCGCGCGAAACAATACGTTTCTCACTTTGGCTATTGAACCATAGATGATAAGCATTGTCCAGAACTTCTTTACTATATTTTCGGCCCCCGTTTTCCACCCACATAAATAGATATAAGCTATTGCCATGCTGATAGTTATGTATATTCAGACCTCACAAATGCCTTGAGGCCATGATCTAAAACTAAGAAATAGTTAAGTGAAAATGCCAACTTTTCTTCCGAATGGGCCCAGATTCAGCGAGCAGCTTGGGAAGAACGCCACGCACCTCCATCCCGAAGCATTAGCGACTCGGACGTGGCAGTCACCGGGCCAGAGTGGACGGAACGAGTTCTGGAGATTGCATCGTTGCATAGCGAATGAAGAACTCAGAGTTCCGCTTACAGCTTTTTGCTTTGCACTTTCATCCTTCTCCCTTAGAGAGTTCTTGTCTCTTTTCCCGCCGTACCCTGTTCCAAAATCCTTCATCTGCTTCGTTCCGCGTGATCTCCCGGGAAAGGTTTTTCAACCGAATCCAGAATGGCCCGCAGAACACACAGATTGACGCAGATAAACGTTGAAAACCTGGGTCCAAACTCGTTTCAGGTGACAAGAATCAAGTTTTGGCCTTTCCAGCCCCCCTCTTCAGGCATCCACGAATGATCTTCCCCACCCGCTCCACGTCGCCTTCCCCCATAGCCGTGCCGGAAGGCAGACATAGGCCGTCACGAAAGAGACCCTCGCTCACGCTCCCGCCGCGAACGCGACACCCCCGGAAGACCGGCTGCAAATGCATCGGCTTCCAGATGGGACGTGACTCGATGTTCTCCGCCTCCAAAGCCAGTCGCACCTGCTCCGGTGTTGAGCCAAACTCGGCCCGGTCAATCAGGATCACAGTTAGCCAACGGTTGCAGCGCCCGTACGGCGTCTCCGGCATGAAGGTGATGCCTGGCAGATCGGCCAGGAGTTGCCGGTACTGCTCAAAAATGTGTTTCTTGGCAGCGACCCGTGCGTCCAGCACGCGCAACTGGCCACGCCCGATAGCCGCCAGGATATTGCTCATGCGATAGTTGTAGCCGATCTCGGCGTGCTCATAGTGTGGGGCTGGCTCACGCGCTTGTTGGGACAACTTGCGGGCGTGTTCGATCAAACCCCCATCCTCACTGGCCAGCATGCCGCCACCCGAAGTGGTTATGATCTTGTTCCCATTAAATGAAAACACCGCCGCCTTTGCGCCGAACCCGGCGTGATGCGAAAAAGCTGCCAGGTCGAGACGCTGAGACGCTGAAATGCCGGAATCTGAAAGTGTTTGGTAACGTGCTCCCATCGCTTCGGCCGAATCGGCGACCACGGGTATTTCGTAACCATCGCAGACCTGCTTGATCGGCTCCCAATGACAGCACTGACCGTAAAGATCAGTCGGAATGACCACCTTCGGCAGCTTGCCGCGGCGGGCGCACTCAGCCAGTTCTGCCACGAGGAGATTGGGATCCATGTTCCATGACTCCTGATCCGAATCAATGAATGCCACGGACGCGCCGAGGAAGGCGCCGGGGGTGACGCTGCCGATGAAGGTGAGGCTGGAGGCAAGGACTTCGTCGCCGGGGCCGACACCCAGTTCCCGGAGGGCCAGGTGCATGGCGGCGGTGCCGCTGGCGAGGGCCAGGCAATGGGGAATGCCGGTGTAATCGGCGAACTCGCGCTCGAAGGCATCTACCATCGGCCCCAGCGGGGCGATGTAGTTGGAGGCAAAGGCTTCGTGGATGAAGCCGAGTTCAGCCCCGCCCATGTGAGGCGGAGAAAGGAAGATCCGTCGGGGTTTTGTCATACCAGCTTGCTTGCAATGCTTGCATTCTCACTTGCCTCTGCCGGGTCCACGCCCGGCCTCGCCCGCTCAGGACCCATCCCGGTGAACGCGGGCAGGGTGGCAGGGGCCGACCACCTTCCCCAACTCGACCTCGCCCAAGGCAAAGCAACTGCCGTGGCCCGGATACACCAACGTCTTCGAGTCAAACTCATTCAGGAGCAGCTTTATGCTCTGCTCCAGGGCAGCCGCGTCCCCGCCCGGCAGGTGGGTGGGCGTCCTGCGGTTTCCCAGCAGCGTGTCGCCCGTGAACAGATGACCCCCAATCGCTGCGCAGAGGCCGCCGGGCGAATGTCCGGGCGTCGGCATCAGCCGGACCGCATCGGCCGACCAAGGCAATTCCCAGCCGTCTCGTTCGCAGATCCAATCGGCCGGACCGCAGACCATTCCTTTTCCATCCTTGTAGAACGACATATTTGATTTGGGATCGCCGATGGCCTCCGCGCACCGCTGCGAGCAGACCAGCCGGCTGCCCAACCGCTCCCGCAAAGGCTCCGCGCCCAGGATGTGGTCGAAATGCTCATGGGTCAGAACGACATACGTAACCCGTCGCACTTGCAGTCTCTCCAAAAGTTTCATCATTCCATCCGCCACCGGATTGCCCGGGTCAATCACCAGAGCTTCATCCGTTCCTGACGCCAGCACAACATACGCGCAGGACGTAAACGCGGGCGTCACCTCGCAGAACACCCGGATGTCAGGTTGGCTCGCCCCAGACGCGCCCTCGGAGGATGGGGCGGCTCCGCTCATGTTGACGCCGGGGCGTCGTCCACAGTGCCGATAGTCACCGCCGGGTTGCCGAACACCTTCGCGCGCGGGGCCACACGGCGCAGCACCACGCTGCCGGCGCCGACATACGCCCAAGCTCCAACTCGTGCGCTGGGCAATATTGTCGCGTGACTTCCAAGAAAAACTCCCTCTTCCAGGATGGCCATTCCATTTATCTCGCAAGACCCGCTGATCTGGCTGTAGTTCCCAATCCGCGTATCGTGTCCCGTGTTGCTATGGGTGCCGAAGAATACGTGCTGGCCAAGCTGTATGTCGCAAGACAATTGCGTAAGAGGGCCAAGGATGGAACCATCCCCGATGCGGACATTGTGCCCGACCAGCGCGGTGGGGTGAACCAGCGTGGCGAATCGGGCCCCCTTCGTTGCGAGGATCGAGCTAATGCGGCGCCTCGCCGCCGGTGTGCCAATCGCACAAAGAAAGACGTCCCCCGCTTCAGGCTGGTAGCTGGCCACGCTGCTCAAGATGGGTGCTTCGTAATCAAATCCGCGCAGTGCCTCTGGCCGGTCATCCAGAAAACCTTTCAGCACCCACGGCGTTCCGGCATGGATCGCTTGTTGCGCCCAGGTAAAAACCTCGCGGCCAAATTGGCCGGCGCTGACGATAATCAGTTGTTGTGTTTCTGGCATCTGGCTGGTGGTTGGTGCGGACGACCGCTTTGCTTTCACGCCGTGATGTTCACAGTCCGTCCCCCATCCACCACAAGTTGCTGGCCGGTGATCCAACGCGCCTTCTCCGACAAAAGAAACTCGACTGCGGAAGCGATGTCGGATGGCTCCCCCAGGCCCAGTGGATACTCGGACTGGAAGCGCTTTAGCGTCTCGGCATCGTTGAACATGCCCTCCGTCATGGCGGTGCGAACCGCGCCCGGCAGGACGGAGTTGACTCTCACACCGGGAGCCAGTTCGACCGCCAGCGCCCTCATGAACGCATCCAGCGCGCCCTTGCTGGCGCAATACACGTTGAATCCGCGCGCCCCAAACTGGCTGGCGGTGCTGGACACAAAGACGATGCCGCGCAGGTGCTTCTCGTTGACCTTCCTCCGGATGAGCAGGCGAACGATCTCCACCGCCGATGAGAAATTGACATCCATAGTCTCCCGCACCACCGCCCTTTCGACGCTTCGAACTGGCAACAGCTTGAGCGTCCCCGCACAATGGACGAAGCCCTCGACCGCGAGTTGGTTCTGCTCGAGAAGCTTGGTCAAGGAGTCCTCAATGTGGTCGACCTCACGAAGTTCCAGGTTCCAAAAGACATGCCTCTCAGGATTGTTGCACAGACGGCGGGTTTCCTCCAGGCGCGCCGCATCCCGGCCGTGCAGGATCAATTGGCGCGACACGGAAAGGCGAATGGAGGTCTCTCGCCCTATCCCTGATGAGGCGCCCGTAATCAAAGTGCAAAGGCTTCGGTCCATAAACAGAACGGCTTATCGCTTCAATGCGCCGTGTAACCGCCATCCACCACCAAAACCGAACCGGTAATCCACCGGCCGGTGTCCGCCAGAAGAAATGCAATCGCGTTGGCCACGTCCGCCGGTTCGCCCAAGCCCAGGGGATGTTCCGACTCAACATGGGTCCGCTGCTCCGCATCCCACATCGCGGAAACACGGTCGAACATCGGCGTCTTGACAAAACCAGGAGCCACGCAGTTGACGCGGACTCGCTTTGGCGCCAACTCGACCGCCAGGGATTTGGCCAGGCCGATGAGCGCCGCCTTTGTCATTCCGTAGGCGGCCGCGCCCGGCGAACCGGCCCAAGCCATGACCGAAGAGACAAAGACAATGGATCCGCCGGATGGTTCGCTCACTTTCTTGTTTTGAAATCCCCTCGCCAGGGCCAGGGCCGCTTCGGTGTTCACCAACATCACATCTCGATAACGATTGGGTTCCAAGAGACGAGCCGGCTGGATGCAGGACAGCCCGGCGGCGTGGACCACGCCAAACAACGCACCACCCGCCGCAGCCACCTCCAACATCCACAATGGGATGCGCTCAACCTCGCGAAGATCAAAACACTTGGAATCATGCCGCGTGCCTTCAAAGCTGGCCATGGCACAGGCTAAACCCTCGGCGTTTGCGTCCACCGCGACGATTCGACCGCCGAGCCGGCTCAATAGCTGACAGGTCGCCAGCCCGATGCCCGAGGCCGCTCCCGTCACCAAAATCCGGCGTTCATGCAAATCAAGAGGATTGTCCATTTTGTTCACTGGCGCCTCCGGCTCTCGACAGCGGCTGCCAACTCAGCCGCCGTTTTCATCTGCCGCAACTCACCCGCCGTCAGGTTGACACCATGGTTCGCATCCAGCATCGCCAGAACGGACAGCACCGTCAGCGAATCCCAGTTCTCGAACTCTTGCAGGACATCGTCCGGATGGACTTCATCCACCTCCAGAATCTCCGCCAGTTTAACGTGGAAGTTTTCCATAAATCAGACCGTTGCACATTCCGGGTAATCCAACATTGCGCAGAAATTCAGGTGGCCCAACTGCATCAGCATGGCGCTCCATGTCAGGCCCACGCCGAAGCCGGCAAGGCAAACACAAAACTGTTCCTGCCTCAGCCGGGCGCCCAGGTTGAAGGCGATGGCCATCGGGATGGTCACGCCGCTGCTGTTGCCGAAGTGCTCCACGATGTTCATCGGCATCTTGGCGTAGGGCACCTTCATCTTGTCCGCCAGCTTCTGTAGCATGAACCGGTTCGGCTGATGGCAGAGGAACCAATCCACCTTTTCCATCGAAGCGCCGGCCAAAGCCAGCACGCTCTCGATCAGCGGCGGCACCTCCACCTGGACGAAGTTGAACACCTCTGAGCCGTTCATCCGCAGGTGATCCTTGGCCCGCAGGTTGTTGTCGCCTACATCTTCCAGCAAGGCCGTCTCCGCCGAACAGGGCATCCGGTACCCGCCAGCGGGGATCATCAACGCCTCGTGCCGCGTCCCGTCCATTTTGAGGTTGGCGTGGATCACTGTGTCCGCAGCGTCGCGCTCGATGACCGTGATGGACGCGGCATCGCCTACGAGTGGGTAGCTGTTGCGGTCCTTGGGCGAAGTCTTCCGGCTCATCACGTCGGCATTGATCAGCACAACCTTGCGGATGCTTTCCTGCTCCAGCAGGAGGAACGCCTCGATCAGGCCGATGACGAAACCGGCGCAGCCCTGGTTGATGTCCAGGCAGAACAGGTCGTGCTTCAGGTTCAAGCGGCCTTGGATGATGCTGCTGGTCGGTGGCATGAAATGGTCCGGCGACTGGGTGACAAGGATCAGGGCGTCGAAATCATCGCGCCCCAGCAGGCCGCCACCAAAGAGATGTTGCAGGCCGGACACCGCCAAGTCGGACACGCAGACGCCCGGTTCAACCAGGCGGTGCTTGTCGTAGCCCATCACTTCCATGAGCTTGCGCGAGCGGCCCTCGGGGAAGTTGAAGTTCTTCATCTCATCCAGGAAGGACTGCTCACGGGCGGGAACGACCGCGAGGAGGCCGGAGATGCGTTTGCGCCGGAAGGTGAAGTTCATGGCTGGACGCCGTGTTTGTGGAGCAGTTCGGCAACCGTATCGAGGTTCTGGAAGTTTTCAGGCACGATCTCAACCCCATCAATGGAGATTCCGTAGGTCTTGTCCAGCGTGGCCACCAGCGTGACCATGTCGAAGGAATCCAGCATGCCGTCCGCGATGAAGTCACGGGACACCGTAAAATCAAACTCGGGGCGAATCCCCTTCAATAGTTCAGCAAGCGCCTTCATGGCCCTATCATGTCATTTGCCAGCACTTCGTCAAGCAGTCCGTCGGGGGCGAACCCGTAGTGCTCATATTTGGCAATGGCGTTGGCGTTGTCGGCGATGACCCAGAGGAGATACCGCCGCACCGCTGGGTGCCCGGAAAAATAACGCTGCATCAGCGCCGAGCCGAACCGCTGCGTCCGAAACTCCGGGGCGGTCAGCCAGTAGCGAATCGTGGAGGTCAATCCCTGCGTTTCGAAGAAGAGCAAGCCGGCCAGAGCGCCCTCGCTGCGCGCCACCCAAATTTGGCCGCACTCCACGGCCTCTTCGATCTCATAGTGCATGGGAATCTGTTCCGCCCGGCAATCAAACGACCGGAGCAACAGATCCATGATGGACTGGCAGTCCGCCTGGCCGGCCATAGACACCCGGGGATCTGGAGGCACTGCGGCAGGCGGTGACACGGGCGGCACCGTGCGCGCCATGCGGAACAAGCGCTGGTAGCGCCGGAACCCGGCGGCTTCAAACCGCCCCGCCAAGTCGTGGACCGCCGGGTCCTGCCCAACCAGGTCAACGACCACCGGTTCGGTTTTAAGCATCGGCAGCGCGGCAACAGCCCGCTCAAGGGACGCCGGGTTGGCCGCGCAGAAATAGAGGTGCCAGAAACCCCGGTCCTTCCTCAGGAACAATACGTCGCTGCCGCTCTGGTCGCAGAAGAGCTCGCCGTGGCCGATCCAGCCTTCTAATTTTCGTGGGGCGGGGAAGAAATTGGAGCAATAACCTGGCGCATCCGCCTTGGCCCGGCTGATGTATTTCGCGACTTCGCTGGCAGATTTAAGTCGCAGCATTGCGGCTAGGCAACCCGCTCCAACAGGCTCTGGCGATCTATCTTGCCATTGGGGTTTTTCGGCAATTGCTCCATCTGATGAAACACCGTCGGCAGCATGTACTTCGGCAGGAACGCGCCGAGCCGTTCCCGAATGAAGGCGGAAGACAATTCCTGGTCCGACTCAAAAAAGAGGGTGATCTCCTTCTGGTTCTGGTTATAGACCACGCAGGCGTTGCGCACGCCCCCGACCTGAAAGACGGCGTGTTCAATTTCACCAAGCTCGATGCGGTAGCCGAGGTGCTTGATCTGGAAATCCTTGCGGCCGGTGAACATGATTTCACCCCGGGCGTTGCGATAAACCAAGTCGCCGGTGCGGTAAATCAGTTCGGGGTAATGCCGGTTGAGCGGGTTCTGCACGAACGCCTGGGCCGTGCGTTCCGGGTTGTTCCAGTAGCCCAAGGCCAGCGATGTGCCTCGCACGCAAAGTTCCCCCGGCTCCTCCACTCCCGCCGGTTGGTTCTGCTCGTTGAGGATCAATATGTCGGTATTTCGGCACGGAAAGCCGATGGGCAGTTTCTCGTCATCCGCCATTTCGCGATCCACCACGAAGTAGGTGCAGTCCACGCTGATCTCGATTGGGCCGTAGAGATTGACGAACAGGGCCTGCGGCAGATGACGGCGCCAGTAATTGAGATGTTTCGTCGGAAAGACTTCGCCGGCGAAGAAAACCTTGCGGAGCGATTCCAGCTTCCTCTTCGCCAGCAGGTTCTGGTTGGCGATGGTCACCATGATCGTTGGCACCCAAAAGATGAAGCTGATGGCCTGGGCCGCCATGAACTCCAGCAACTTGGCGGGGAAGGCGGCGCACTGCTCAGGGATGATGACCAGCTTCGCCCCTTTGGCCAGGCAGAGATTCAACTCCAGCGTGTAGATGTCGAAGTAGAAAGGGGAGAGGCTGCCGATGACTTCGCTGCCGTCCAGTCCCAGGCGCTGGAACACCCAGTCCATGAAGTCAATCGTGCCCCGGTGGTTCAGCGCCACGCCCTTGGGAATGCCAGTCGAACCAGAGGTATGGATGATGCAAAGCGGGTCGGTGTCAATCACTTGGTGCACCCGCCCCAGCAGCGCGCTGCTGTTGTGGGTCGCTTCCGGCCTCATCGCCTTCTCCACCAGGAGCAATTGCTCTTCCGCAACCCCTGCCCCGCACAACGCCGCCGCGTGCGCCGCCGAGGTGATGATGATGCCGGCGCCCAGGTTCTGCAGGATGGCCTTGAGTCGTTCCGGTGGCGATTTGAGATCTAAGTTGGCGTAGCAGTTGCCGCTGTAAAGGATGCCCAGGTCCGCCACGATGGTCTGCGCGCTCTTGGGCAGGAAGACGGCGATCGGTTGATGGAACGCGGCGCTGCGGAGGAGGATCAACGCGGCGCAGTTTTTGGCGAAGCGATCAAGCTCCGCGAATGTGTAACGGCGGTCATGGTCCACAACAGCGACCTCGCCTGGGCATTTCGCAAGGGCGCCTTGCTCGAAGTATTCCAATACGTTGATTTGCATTTTGGCCAGTGGGGAGAGTCAGGTTCGGTTGTCAATTCATGGCGGTGAACCGCCCATGAAACCTGGCATGGTGGCGTGGCCCTCGGCGCTGATGCCTTTGCGCTGAAAAACTTCAAAAACGGTCAGGGCGAGGATTTTGAGGTCGAGCCACAGGCTGCAATGGTCCACGTACCAGACGTCCAGTTTGAACTTCTCCTCCCAAGAAATGGCGTTGCGCCCATTCACCTGGGCCCAACCAGTAATCCCGGGTTTCACTTCATGCCGCCGCGCCTGTTCCGGATTATAACGCGGAAGGTACTCCATCAGCAAGGGCCTCGGGCCAACGAGGCTCATGTCGCCTTTCAAGACGTTGAACAGTTCGGGCAATTCGTCCAGGCTGGAGGCGCGGAGGAAGCGGCCGAAACAAGTCAGGCGCTGGGCGTCGGGCAGCAGATTTCGTTGGGCATCCCGTGCCTGATTCATGGTACGGAACTTGAACATAACGAATGCCCTTCCGCCCAGGCCAGGACGTCGCTGCCGGAACAGGATCGGGCGGCCATGACAGACCCAGCCGAAACCTGCCAAGGCCAGAAGGAGCGGCCACAGGAGCACTAGCGCCACCAGCACAAAAAAGAAATCAAAGAACCGCTTCATTTTGCCAAAAACATTCTAAACGAGGCCTCGGCTCTATTCGTGGGCGGAAGCGGCGCGCATTGCCACTCCCATATACTCCTCAAGCATGCGCCTGAATCTTTGGTAAGAAAAATTCTCCTCAAAAGCCTTTCGCGCGTTTTGACACATCCGGCCATGCGCCTGATCCGTGACCGAGAGAATTTCCCCCACCGCAGCCGGAAGATCCTGCCGGTGGAAATTCACACCGCACTTGTCATCGCGGACAATCTCAAATGTGTCGCCTTTCGCCGAATTGATCAGGGGCAAACCGTGCTGCAAGTATTCAAGAGATTTGTACGAAACAGCCACTTCCGTGGATTCCTTGTAACCATTATAGCCGAAATGAGCCTGCGTCAGTTCCCTCATGATGAACTCAACATCAAACGTAATCCCGTGAAAGGTGGCCAGCACCGCTGTTCCCCGGAGTTGCTGCTTCAGGTATTCCAGCCCGCTGCCGCCGCCGACGACGCTCAGACGCACCTTTCGCTTTGCCGCGAGCAGACACAGAATTTGCGCCAGCGACGCTATGTCCGTGATGGCGTTCATGGAACCCAGGAAAACAACCTTGATCTCCTTGCTCAATGACGGTCTGTCAACGGGATAACGCAATTGACTTTCCTGCTTTAGACACATGGGGAGGAACCTGTTCCGCTCGCTATTCCGCCCGTAGTTGTCCAGGAAATATCGAGATTGAAAGAGCACAAGGTCGGCCTTGGCGAACAATCGCTGTCGCAGGCTCCGGCCGCCCTGCCATAGGGTTCTTCTCACAAGCTCTTCCACGAGGCCGGGCAAAGGCAGCGCTTCCGGCCATATGTCCACAACATCAATAATCACCCTCGGACATGCGCCCGTCCGCCTCCGCAGGACAGCCAAGGCGGACAAATAATCAGGGACGCACACGTAGGCCATGTCTGAAGCGGCCAAAACAGGCGAACGGCCAACCTGCCTCGCGAAATCCCAGTACGAAAGAACTCTGCTAAATGATATGTTTCTTGGATACGCCCGAACTGGCAACCGTGTGACGCCGCCGCCGGCCACTTGGATGGATTCCTTCCGGATATGATCAAAGTTGCTGGCCAGAACCCGGACATCCTTCACAAAAGCCATCTCCGAAAGAGCCGCCTTTGCGAGAACCGGCCTCCCTCTTTGCTCGTCATAGTGGTACGAGATAAGGCAAACCGCAACTTTGGAATCGTCTCGCATGGTGACTGTTCGCGGATCAAAGCCGGCAAGATCCGGCTTTCCACAGAAAAACAGGATTCAGCCACGGTGGTTTGTGAACTTCCGAAGACCCCCAACCGCGGCTCTGATACTCTGAATTTGCGGATTTAACCCCTCAGTCACCGCCTTGCTCATTCGTTTTGCCCCCATCGCGCCACTAAATTCCTGCAACATCCGCTTTGCATGCCATTGACCGGCCGGCGCTCTTTGCCCTCCAGAATCGCCGGGACAGATTTGCCATCAATTCCACTCTCCATCTTAAGCGCCTTAACAAGGGGGTATTGCTTCTCCCGCCAACCGGCGTGGTGTTGTGCGCGTGTCTTCTCCACCTCGTCAACACTCTGTCATGAAAGCAAGGCTTTCCCAGCAACTCACAAACCAGTCCGATCCACCAGTCATGCATGGCAACATTGGCCGGAAATGGGAGCGACCAATCCAGCAACCTTCTGCGGAAGGCCATGGAGTTGCCGTAGTATGAATTGTGACACAAATTCTTCAGCAACCCCGCCCCACAATGGCCGGCGCGGAACACGCTTGGCACAAGCACAGTGCTGCTCTCGTCAATTATGCAAGCATCCGACTGCACCAAATCATGCATGCTGAGGAGGTTGGTCATGGCGGCGACCTTGCCAGGACACCAGATGTCGTCCTGGTCTGAAAGAAAGATGAAGCGCCCGAGGCACTGCCTGAGACTGAATTCAAAATTCAATACTGCGCTGCGAAAGCTGTTGCCTTCGAAAAGTCGGATGCGCCGGTCATCAAAATCCTTTACCAGCAGCACAGTTCTGTCTGTGGATCCGTCGTCCGAAACCACCACTTCATCCTCCTCGCCAAGCTCCCGCAGGATTGACTCCATCTGCTCCTTAATGAAGCGTTCGCCATTGTGGGTTGCCATGCAAACGCTCACATTCGTTGATCTCATCCCCGTTTCCCCCGCCTTGAGCTCCCCCCGGTCTTGGCCTCGTTTGCTCATCAGCAACTCAGCCGCCTCTGGCGGCGCAAGAAGGCAGGCGGCTCTGGCTGCGAAAAGACAGCAAAACACACATAACCTTGATTCCACAAGCTTTTGAAAACCAAGCCCGGCACAAAAAAGTCGTTTGCAGGAACTTCTTCAGACACACCGAACACCGGCCGCCTTCAGCCGGCCGCGGCCCAGGCAATCGTGCTTTAACGCACAGAGCAATCAGCCGCCGAACCGTCCCGCCGCGCGTGCGCCCTCGCCACCACGCAAGATTGGGGCCAATACAGCAGGCCTATCCTCCTTTTCATCCAGCAAAATATGCTTCCAGCTATTAATGCCAGCGCCGCGATATTCCCTTGCCTGCCACAAAACATCCAATAAAAGGCGCCTTGGAACATAAATTGGAAGTACAGGATGACTAACAAACCGTACGACACGGCAAAACTGCTGGACATTCTCCGAAATAGGGCCGCAAATGCAACACTGAACAGAATTACGAAAATAACCAGGCCCTTCCATTGAAAGGCAAGATATAGGCTGCCCAGAAACGTCCCAAAACGGGATTCGTACCATCGGCTTCGTCCGTTCAGAAACTCACTCACGTCAAACCACCTCCCATCCAATAAGTAGTAATAAGCGGGAAACAAAAACTCCCTGTGTCCCTCGGGAACCGAGTCGTCGGAAACGATGCCGGCAAAGGTATAAACCTGTTGTCCAAGATAATCTATTGTCCCGTTGTGAACATCCGGATCCACCGTGCCCTTGCCAAACCGCTGCATGGTGAAAATAAGGAACAAGGCAACGCACACCCCCCCGCCTATGCCCAGAAGCCTCCGATACATGGTCCTCGTCTTCTCACTCCATTGTTTGTGAAATAGCCAATAGTACAACACCAGCATAAAAGGGTAATATACCATGGCGTCTCTTCCCTTGTGCAACTGCACCATCATGCCATAACTGATAAATCCCGCTATCAATCCCATCCTCCTAAACCAGCTAAGCCGATATTCATGGTCCGAAAACAGCACAAGTCCATAGATTGAGGAAAGCGAGCTGGCGGCGATTGCTGTGCGCAGGAGTAGAGACCCATCAACAATCTCACTCTCTCCCAACTCCCTGAGCCCGTATGCATTCATGCTCAAGCTCTTTACAAAATACGGCATGAGGACGGCCACCGCATAGTACCCATAGATGGAGGCGGCCAATATGGGCCACTTGCCGACTTCCGACTCGATTGTATCCAGACTAAGGCGGATGGGGCGTATGAAAAGGCTGGGGAGCAGCGCCACAATGAGTCCCACAGCGTAGGCGGCTATGGCAACAAAGGGATTATCGAGAAGGCCATCGCCTTGAGAAATTTCAACGGATACGAATGCGGCGCATATGGCCATGACCAGGTATTGCGCGCCAAGGATCACCGAGGGGCAGGTCAAATCCTTTCGGTTGCGCGATACAGAGAGGGCAAGCAATAACGCGAACGCCGGGATGGGTATCAAGTATTCCATTTTAGTCTTGGTCGAAATTCATGCGCCGAATGACCCTGGCCCTTTTCAGGAATTTGTAGGTTTTCGGGAACCCCACATGCAGAATCAAGGCCATGAGTGTTCGTGGCGCCCGGAGCGGGCTCACTGGCAATGCCCTGATGGCGCGACACAAATGGCCGCAACCGTATGCGGATCTGGCTGTCATTTCCGCCTCCTTGTGGCCCACGTACAATCTGGCGATAGTTACATTGAAATGTCTTCGGTACTTCCCCTCAAGGTGCGAATCCAATTCTGAGCAGCAGTCGAGCATCCCTTGAAGGCGATCTTGAGCGCTCGCAGATGCCCATAGTCCGCCAGAATGCTGGCGATATATTCCCAGCCGGTCATTGATATATCCGGCATTCCCTTTCGCCAGATGAAGGATGTGCGTTGGCCAGTCCCCCACCGCGCACGTCGCAAGCCATGTTGGAAATCGAGGCACCAGTCCGTTCCGGTAAACCACGGTGCATGTCGGCGCCCCAACACGAACAGAGATGAAGTCCTTGATCGTGTATTCTTCCTTGAGGCTCCTGGGGTACCAGTCTTGCACAAGTGCCGGGTTGCTTCCCCGCACGATCCCCCCGCGAGAAAAGCACATGCTCAGATGCAAGCGGCTGTCTAATAGTCGTATCTGCTTGGCCAGCTTTGTTTCGTCGCACCAATAGTCGTCCCCTTCGCAGAAGGCGAGGTAGCGTCCGCGGGCGCGGGCATAAAGACGGAACATGTTCTTGTGCATGCCGACATTTGTTTCGCCGGTGATCAGTCGTATAAGGTTTGGATAACGCTTTTGGTATTCAACGCAAATGTCCCGGGTTCGATCGGTGGAGCAATCCTCGCCGATCAACAACTCAATCGGAAAATCGCATCGTTGCGTGATTATGCCCTTAATGGCCTGTTCTACGTACTTGTCGTGATTATATGTAATCATGATGACGCTGACAACAGGGTTGGCGGCCAATTTGGACGGATCACTGACCTCCCTTGCAGCGATGCTCATCATGTCTTCGTGAGAAAAGTAATCGCTCATAGTTAAGGCAGCAGAAAGGGAACAATGGCCTGCCGTGCATCATCACTGGCCTAACCGGCTGCTTACGCCGCGGGACTGCATTTGCGCCGCAATCTTATCAGTAACTCGCTCACGTAAAGGCTGTCGCGACAGATGCAAAAGCCTGGGCGGTTCAGCACGGCCAGGAGCAAAACGAAGAGGACGCCGGTCACTCCGGAGCCGATGCCCACGAGAAGCCACGGTGGAGCGACAACCGAATTCCTGGCGCCCCAGCCCGCAGCAACCGCCAGAGCACCTGCGCCGAACGTACCCCCCAAGTCGCGCATTTGCCGCACGAATCCATAATCAACCAACCGGCCGGTATAATAAGTGTTTACCACCAAGGCCACGAGGCTGACGGCAACCTGTCCCCACAGCAGCGCCGTGACGCCAAACGGCCAAGTCACCAGCAACGCCGCCACGCCCAATACTTTCTTGATGATTTCCAGGCGCAAAAACAGGTCGCTGCGGCCTTTTACCTTTAAGATATCCAAATTGATCAGATGCACCGGGACGAGAAGCCCAAGGAGGCACATAATCCTGAGGTACGGAACACAGTCGCGCCACTGCGGACCGAGCAACAGCGCGACGACATCCTCCGCACAGACAAACAGACAGATCATGATCAGCACAATGGCGGCCGAGAGGAATTGGAGCGCGTGCCGGAACACCAGAACCAGCCGATGGGTGACCTCCTGCGCTTCGCTCATCATCGGGAAGTTGACCCTGGTATAGACGCTGGTGACAATCGTGACCGGGACCTGCTGGAATTGCTGGGCCAAATTATACAAACCAAGCTGGCGGGCTTCGTAGAACCGCCCAATGATTAACTGATACACTTGATTGAATGCCATATCGAGGCCACCCGACGCGAGCAGGCGGCAGCTAAAGCCAAACATTCCTCGCATGGCTGAGAGGGAGAAGCCGGTCTGGGGCCGCCAGGAATTGAACCACCACAGAAGGAGGCTCCGCAGCAGACTCGAAAGCAGGGTCTGGACGACCAATGCCCAGACGCCCCACCCGAACCAGGCCAGAAAGATCGCCACCACGCCGCTGACGGCGGCCGCGGGCACCGTGGCGCGCGCTTGATCCCTGAAGTTCAGCAGGCGGGTCAGCATTACGGTCTGCACCAGGCCAAGGGAATTGAAGACCAGGGCGAGGGACATCGCGCACACCACCAGCCGCAACTCCGGCGTCCGGAAGAACGCCGCAATGGCGCCGGAGGCCGCGCAGAGTACCGCGGCACAGAGAACGCTGACCGCCAGGTTGAAATAGAACACCGAAGCACATTGCTCGGGAGTCGGACTCACCAAGCGGAGCAGCGCAATTCCAAAACCGCTGTCCGTCAACAGTGTGCCGACGGCAATGAAGACTGACACCATTGCCAGGAGGCCGAATTCTTTGGGTGACAGAATTCTGGCCAGCACAATGGCGACAAGCGCCTGAATGCCCAAAGCGCCGATTCTCTCGACGAGGCTCCAGAAAAGAGACCGAAACGGCAGCGGCGAGGTTTGCTTGGAGGTCATTGGCAATGCCTCTTACGCGGGTTTTGTTCTCGCCCGCACCCCGAGCGCTGATCGCACCTCGCTGGCGTGACGAACTGCGGTGGCGATGATTTGGCAAACAGTCTGCACCTCTTTCACGCTCATGGCTGTTCCGGTGGGCAGAAGGAGTATTCTCGCGGCGATGCGCTCGGTTTCGGGCAGCAACAAATGCGCGTTCGGGTAATACGAGCGATACGGCTCCATCCGGTGGCAGCCGGGCCAGAAATATTTGCGGGCCAGCACGTTTTCCGCTTGCAGCACAGCCACCAACTCGTCACGGTTCAGCGTTGCCTTGGTTTCATCAACCTCAACCACGATATATTGATAGTTTCGCCTCTCGCTGGAATCGTATTCTTTCAACGAAATGCCCGGCAGACCCTTCAGGCCGCCCCGATAAGCCTCGTAATTCCGGCGGTTCGCCCCGACAATTTCTTCCATTGCCTCCAATGAGGTTAATCCCATCGCCGCACAAACCTCCGTCATTTTGCCGTTCGTGCCCGGATAAATCACTTTGTCGTATCCGGCAAACCCAAAGTTGCGCATCAGCCGCATTTTAGCCGCCAGCCCATCGTCGTTCGTCACTGCTACGCCTCCTTCAAAGCTGTTGATAAACTTGGTGGCATGAAAACTGAACACCTCGCACGCGCCAAAACTGCCGACCATCCGTCCGCGATGCGAACAGCCAAAGGCGTGCGCCGCATCATACATCATCTTGAGTTTGTGTTTCCCAGCAAGGGACTCGATGGCTTCCGTATCGCATGGCCGCCCCCACACATGGACGCCGATGATGCCGGTGGTGCGCGGTGTGATGAGACGCTCAATCGTTTCCGGGGCCATATTGTGTGTTGCCGGATCCATATCCGCAAACACCGGCGTGATTTCCTGCCATTGCAACGCGTGCGCCGTGGCGACGAAGGTGTAAGCCGGCACAATCACTTCACCACGCAGTTCCAAGGCGCGGATGGCGATCTCCAGAGCAATCGTGGCGTTGCACATCGCGACGCAATGCTTCACTCCGACGAGTTCGTGAATTCGGGTTTCGAATTCTTTGACCAGCGGGCCGTCGTTGGTGAACCAGCGCCGATCAAAAATTTCGTTCACACGCCGCAGCATCGTCTCGCGGTCGCCAAGATTCGGGCGGCCAACATGTAATGGCTCCTTAAAAGCCTTTACTCCACCGAGCAAAAAAAGAGAAGAAATCATCGCAAATGTTTGTTTGAATTGATCCTTGAAAACTACTGGGTTGTTTTGCACTGATTCCGTAGAAGCAGGTTCTTCTCGCGCTCAAGTAACCCCCTCTTCCTCTTCTTGATGAAACGAGCAGGCACTCCAACATAGATTCCGAATGAAGCACAGTCTTTTATAATCAGTGATAAAGCACCTGCCGCGCTACCTTCTTCCATTATCACGCCAGGTAAAATAACAGTTCCAGAGCCAACAATGCAATGCCTCCCAATCCTCACTGGTCGATGATCCACGTTGGTGAATTCCGCAGGCACCATGGGATTGGTCATATGGTTTCCAGAATAGTCATCATTGCTGGAGTAGATTGATACGCGCGATGAGAGATTTGAATAATCATCCAACGAAATCGCCGCCTTTCCAATCAGCGATGTGTAACATCCAATATGGATATTGTTTCCCAAGCGAATGCCTTGTGTTCCTGCGGACAGAACGCAAAAATCATCAATCCGCACATTGCACCCAATGCGAATCCTTGAAGCGCCATAAATTGATGCCTTTTCAGAAACCAGCACGTTCTGCCCTAGCGAGAGAAATCCTATTTCTACAAGTTGTTTATGCGTTAGGAATGACATAGTTCCTGTTTCGTAAGAACCCAATTGATGTTCAACTCACGAGAGTGATTCAAGTGTTCATTGAAGGATCGATTGGACCACGCTCGGCGCGCGGCCCAATCAAAAACCTTTTCTTTCCGGAATATCCACAAGGGTGTTTTCATGAAAACCTTGTTCCTTCGGATGCCCGCAGCAGGAATTTACTGGCGACTAATTAAAAACTCAATGTCAGTTGAACGCCGGCTTGATTATCATTGACGATGGCGCTGATTTGCGAGCGGCTGCTGAGCAATTGATAAAAAAGCTGGCCGTTTAAGTGACGGACCAGCTTCGCGTTCAGGCCGATCCGGGCGATGTAGTAATCGCTGGAATATTTCACCAGTCCCCGGCTGATGGGCAGGAAATCCAGACTATAATAGCCTGCGCTTAAACCGGCCGTGAAACGGTCTGTAATCCCCTGCCGGGCTTCCAACGCTGCGCCGGTGGTGGCATAATTGTACCCATTGAACTCAGCGGCGCTTTGCTGCCGGGAACCAGTCAAACGCAACGTGGTGCGTTCCGCGGGCCGATATTCGGCGGCGATGGTGAACACGGGTGAAAGCGTGGCAGCGGTTCCATTTTCATACTGGCGCAACTCGCCGCCGGCGGAAACGTCGAAGGCGAGTTTTTCCGTGTAACTGTAACGCGCGCGCGCGCGCAATTGTTCGTAGGTTTGACCCTGGTGGTTTGCCACATCGTCCTGGCCCGCCAACACGCCCAGACTGACGGGCAGGTCCGGAGCCACCGCATAATTGAACCAATCCTCCGTGTTGTATTCCGTATAACCCGTCAATCCCGCCTGGCGGTAGCCAATGCTGATTCTCCGGAAATCGCTTTCCATGGAGGTCGCGTCGCCGAGCTGGTAGGCGGCGGAAAGCGCGCTGGAAATGGTTTCCACGGTGGCGCGTTGATCAAACTCAATGATCTCCGTCTTCTGCAATTGATAATCCTGTCTGAACCCCAGAATCAATTTGTTCATCGGCCAGAGCAGATTGAGGGTGCCAAATTCGTCCATGGAATTGTTGGCGGTGTATTTGTCAAAGATTTGGAAGCGCGGGCCGTAATCCAAAATAAATAATTTCCCCGGCCACGCTTCGGGCTGCTGGATGATGAGATTGCCGGGCGAAAGACTGAGAACGTCGTAGTTTTGATCCCGATACGCGATAAGCGCGGCATCGTCTCCGGCGACCGCCTGGATTGCGGGTTGAATCATCCAGTCCATGTCGGCTTCCCTGTTTGCCGTGGTGAGCAATATGTTGTCATCATAGACGAATCCGGCGGAGAGCCTGGGATGCAGATCAAATGGACCGAGACGAAGTTCCATCAATTCCTTCTCCACCGATGTATTCGCTTTGGAATCGGCCGGCGCGGTGGCGGGGGGGTTCGTCACCGCGTTCGTCGGGGAATACGTTTTCGCGGTGGCATCGTCTTGCGCGACGGCGAAGGAGCCGGTCTGGAAAAAGCTGAAGGCGGCCATGACACTGACCCACTTTCGCAGCGAGAAAAGGCGGGAATATTCAAAATTAGGCATACTGATAAAGTCAGAGAAGAGACAACGATAAAGCAGCCGCGAAAAAGCGCAAGAGACACAGCGCAGCCAGCCGCCACCAAATCCGGAATTGCCCGCAGATCACGCAGATTGACGCAGAAACGGAAAAGAGAAACGGTTCATCCGCCTTCATCCCCGGTTTTTAAGGCATGTCCTCATCCGGCCTGGTTCTGCGTGATCTGCGGGCGAGTGCCTTCCGCCGCAAGTTATTTTGCCTGCGCCTTGAGAGCGTCATTAAACAATTGCACGGCTCGCTTAATGACAGCTTCACAATTGTTCGTGCCGGCCTGAATTTCAGCTTCCTCCAAATAGAGTTCCAGATCGGGCCGCGCGCCGGCAAATCCCGCCAGAATCAAATTATGGGCGGCAGGCAATTGTCTGGACGCGACCAGCGCCACATCGGCGCAGGAAGCCGGCGCGGCTTTGCAGGCTGAAAAAACAACCTGCTCCACCTGGCCGGGAGCCGCGCACAGGGCCGCTTTGGAAAAAATCAACACATCCTCCGGCTGAAGTTCAATCGCGGTTGCAACCACGGATCCGGCGGCTTCAGGATTGCCGCGGCAAATGGCGCTGACGGCATAGGGAAGCACGCCGGGTCTGGCGATCATGGACACGGCGCGCAACACCTCCCGCGCGGTTTGGTCACGATCCGAGGCAGCCGCCGCATGAACCAACTCCGCGGCTTTCGCCGGAATTTCCGGCACAGAGATGATGCTTAAAGCAATAAATGGAGTTGAAGGAACGGCGCTGCCGCCATGAGCAGACAAGAGACAAGCCAGCAGGACGGCCAGAATGCCCAAAGCGCCCGACAAAACAATCCATTTCAATTTCATTCAAAAAACCCCGGCGCTTTGCCAAAACAATTCAAAAAAGCTCCGCACTTGATGTTTTGCCAGTGTTATTGACAAAAATCATTTTTCGCGCCGACCTGTTTTGTTTTCCGAGGAAACGATGTTCCTAACAGCATTAATGCCTGGATGCGAGAAGGCTTTTTACGCCTCCCGCACCTTGCACGAAATGGAAATTAAAACAAATTCAGGCGCGGAACAATAAAATTCGGCTTCCTCGATGTTTTCAGTGGATTGCGCCGTCTTCGCTCGCTCAGGGTCAAGTGCCAGTATCACGCAATGAGCGGCGCGGAGGGCCAGAATATCCGTGACATCCGCGACATCCGTGGTTCACTCCGCTTTTATGGCAGGCAGGCAACCAGAATGAGGGCGGGCAGAAGCACCACGGATTTCAGGATTACACGGATGGAGACAGACATGGACGACGACAGGCGGCAGGTGCGGGGTTTGCTGGCGGCCCATCCCACAGACCCAACATGTGGAATGGGTGGCGGACGTGCCAAGAAAAGCCGTTCCGCCCCGCCGCCATTGAATCGTAAAGTATCCTTGCCAAGAAGCGGCCAGTCGTCCCAAACTTGAGCCATCCATGACGGCAGAAAGCGAGCAAACAACCGGTCCCGGGGTCAAGCCCCCCATCATCCTGTGTCCGTGGCTGGTCGCGCTGGCGGCGCTGGCGCTGTATGGGTTGACGTTGAACCATTGGGTGACGTTCGGCAGTCTTCCTTTTGCGTCGCAGATCACGGGCTGGGACTGGCATTCCGGTCCGCTGCCGTGGCGGCCCAATCCCCAATATCATCCGTTGTTTTTAATTTTGACTTTTCCGTTGCGGCTGCTGCCCATGGGCTGGCGGGCCGTGGGCTTGAATGTGTTCACCGCGGCTTGCGCGGCCCTGACGCTGGCCATCCTGGCCCGTTCCGTGCGGCTCTTATCGCATGACCGCACCATGGAGCAGCGGATGCGGGAAGGGGGAGAGTTTGCGCTGCTGTCCGTGCGCGCGGCGTTTCTGCCGGCCGCGTTCGCCGTGCTGCTGCTGGCGGCGCAATTGACCTTTTGGGAGAACTCCGTCGCGGGGACGGGCGAGATGATTGATCTGTTGGTCTTCGCCTTTCTGATTCTCTGTCTGCTGGAGTTTCGCATTTCGCAGAGCGAGAGGCGGTTGAACCTGTTTGCTTTTGTTTATGGGGTGGGGGTGGCGAACAATTGGGCGCTGATCGGTTTTTTCCCATGTTTTTTGCTGGCGCTGATCTGGATCAAACGCAGGGGGTTTTTCAACCCACCACCGCTTGTGGGCGATGGCGCGATAACGCCGACTTGGATCAATGCCCCCGCGCGGCCCATGACCGAAGACGCGATAGCGCTGATCTGGATCAAACAACGCATGAGGTTTTTCAACTGGAGATTCGTGTTGCGGATGACCGGTTGGGGTGCCTTGGGGCTGCTGCTCTACGGGCTGATTCCGCTTCTGGGCGCCGCCAAGAATGACGGCAGTTTTTGGGAGTTGCTGCATCAGAAACTGGCCGAGCAACACCTTTATTTGATCCGGATGCCACGGTATGTTGCGTTCATTGCCGGACTGTGGACCTTGGTCCCACTGCTCTTCGCCGCCATCAATTGGTCCTCGTTCCAGGGCGAATTGAGCGCCGGCGCGCACACCATGGCCAGCATGTTTTTTCGCGTGCTGCATATTGTGTTTTTGGCCGTCGGAGTTTTGATGTTTTTCGACATAAAATCAGGCCCCAGCCCGCGGAATATGGGCATGGGCGTGATAGCGGCAACGCCGGGCTTCCTGAGTTTTTACTATCTGGCGGCGTTGGGCGTTGGGTATTTCAGCGGGTACGCTCTGCTGGTGTTCGGGAAGGATGTGGTCTTTCGCTGGGGACAGGCCACGGGGATTCTGCGCGTGCTCAACGGGGTGGTGGTCGGATTGCTCTGGCTGGCGGCGATCGGGTTGCCCGCTCTGTTGTTCTGCGAGAACTATCAGCATATCCAGGATTTCAACAACCCTGCCGTCGCTCAGTTTGGCAAGGACATGGCCAAAACGCTGCCCGCCACGCCCGCTGTTGTGCTGGCCGACGATCCCGCCGTGTTGTATCTGGCCATGGGAGCCAGCCAGAGTCTTGGTCTGCCCGACCAATACACTTTCATTGAAAGCCGGGGGCTTCTCCATGTCGAATATCTTCGCTATTTGGTCAATCGCTACCCGGCATTTCACAAGGAACTCGTCAATCCAGACCGCTTTCCCGAGGAGATCACCGGCCAGGAAATAGGCGTTCTTTTGGCCCATCTCGCCCAGCGGCAGCCGGTTTATTATTTGCATCCCAGTTTTGGCAGCTACTTCGAGCGGGTTTGCATGACCCCGCACCGCCTGGGCGGGGATTTGCATCCGTACCCGAGCAACGCGCTGGCAACGCTGGTGCTGACTCCTGCGGAAATCGCCACCAACCAGGCATATTGGCACACACTGGAAAAGGAATCGCTGGCCTCGTTGCCAGAATTGGCGAAGAGGAGCGCCGATGCCCGACGGATCGCCAACCATTATTCGCAAATACTGGATTACTGGGGCACGGAACAGCAAAAGGCGGCCACAGAACTCAAGCTTCCCCCCCTGCTCAAAGACGCGATGCTCAACGACGCGAACGATCAGTTCGCGGAGGCATTCCGCCTCAATTCAAACAACATGGTGGCCCGGGCCAACCAACAATACAACGCGCATTTGCGCGGAATGCCGCCCGCCAGCGCGCTCCTCGGTTCGTCCGATGTGGCCGCGCAATTTTACAACCATTGGGACATCGCGCTTAATCTTTACGGCCCGGCGGACGTGCCTGACCTGGATATCCAGATCGGCCGGTATTTCGCCGAACGCGGCGTTTACCTGCAGGCCGCTCATTTATTCCAGCGCTGCCTCGAATTGGCACCCAACGACCCCGTGGGCGAACTGGACCTGGCCAAAACCTATATTGATCTGGGACTGGTGGACGCAGCCTTCGGCCTCATCAGAGACATACACGGACGTTCCACGGCCAATCCGCTGGAGCTGGCAGGCGTGGAAGCCCTGGCCTATGCCGCAAAGAAGGACTTCGCCCAGGCCGATAAATTGCTGACCGACGAGCACAACAAGAATCCGAAGAATGATAAACTTGCCGGTGTGATGGCCGAGTTCTACCGGCGCATGGGCTACAGCGTGTTGCGCGAAGGCAAACGGGACCCCGCCAAGGAGAAAAGTGCGGAGAAAGACGCGGCAATATGGTTCAAGAAAGCCTTGACCGCCCTTGATGAACAGTTGCAATTGCTCAATGCCCTCACGGCCAACGCGCAGGAGCTTTCCAATGTCAACCTCCGCAAGGCTGAAATACAAATGACGATCAAGGATTACGAGGCCGCCATCATCACCTTGACCGCAATGGTGCGCCAGGACCCGAAAAATCCGGTTCCGCTCCTCAACCGCGCCATTTCCGAACTGCAAATCAACCGGCTGGACGCCGCCCAGAATGATTATCAGGCCTTGGAGAAAATGGTGCCGGATCTGTCGCAAATGATCTATTACGGCCTGGCCCAAGTCGCCCAAAAGCAGAACGACAAGCCGGCAGAGATCCGCTACGACAAACTCTACCTCAAATACGCCTCCCACAACACGCCGGAGTTTACCAACGTAACCCAGCAACTCCACAAATTGGAGGGCCACTGAAGGTGACGCGGATGCGGGTCACCCACGTCATCACCCGGTTAATCATTGGCGGCGCCCAGGAAAACACCGTCGCGACCGTTCTGGGCCTGAACAGCATCCCGGCATGGAGATGAACCTCCCGGCCGGCCCCACGACGGGGACGGAAGGTTCCTTGGAATCCGCTTTCCATACATGCCCGCAGATTCTCTCTATCGTCCCTTCCCTGGTGCGCCTCGTCCATCCGCTGAACGATATCTTGACCTTGCTTCGACTGACGAAGATTTTCCGCTCGACGCGCGAGTTTCTTGACCCTGCGACGCCTTCCGCTGTCCCAATAGCGATGACCTGGTGCGCGGGTCGCTGGTCCATGGCCACCGCCGCATGACGGGCGTGTTTTTAGGGGATGTGGAGGGGAATTGCAGGCTTATCTTGGGGATAATATGGAAATGGAGGCAAGTGAAGGAAAATCGGGGGTGTAATGGAACAAAAAATGGGCGAAGCGCATGCTTCCCCCATGGAAAAGAGGGACAGACCGGGAGTCGGCCTGCGTTACTAATGGGAGTAAGAGCGCGGGCCGGTGGGCTCCAGCGTGGTAGTAGTGTAAGTAATTACAGTTCCTAATGGCACAAAAGGAGCCGGCGTTATTACCGGCGCTGAAAGTGACGGTATAATGGGAGCGGCTGGCTGCGTGGGCTGCGGAACCGTGGTGGATACTGCGAAACCGGAGGCCAGGGCTTGACTAATGATGGCTAGAACCGCGACGTTGCCGTTGTTGGCGGTTGCGCCTTGAATCAAGGCTTGCAGCGCAGGAACGTACTCGGCAACGACGGCGAGGATTTCTCGTCCGGCTGACGGCGCGCCTTCGGCGGCGGCAATGGCGATAACGCCGTAGTCCTTCGGGAATTCTTTGATCAGAGCGGCAACGATCTTGCCCGCCTCAGAGGGCGCGGCAGCGGCGGCGGCCTTGGCAATCAGGCCAATCTGTTTGTGCTGGAGGGTCGCGGCGGTGACGGCGGCAACCGGTGCCATGGCCGGATTTTCGCGCGCCACAGCCGAAACAATGTCGGTGGCGGCGGAGGGATTCAGCGCTACGGCCGCCTTGACGGCAGCGACGGCGACATTCTTTTTGTCGGCGGCGGAGGCTTTGGCCACCAGGTTGGCGGCCTTGGCAGGGAGTTCCAGCGCAGTGGAACCGGCCAGAGCCTTGGTCACATCGGCGGAATCGGATGCGAGAACGGCGGGACCAACCGCAAGCCCGGCAACCAACGACAAGCCGCTCATCAAGCTAATTACTTTGTTTCTCATAAGCTGTTAATAATGTTCGATATGTTTAAAAAAAGCATGCAGTAAACTAATTCTTGCGACGACGAGCAAGGAATGCACAGGCGCCCATCACGCCAAGAACAATCGTGCCCGGCTCAGGAACAGCCGTGGCCGTTATGACGGCTCCGAATTCCAGAGCAGGATTTCCTGTGCCAGCCACGTCCAACGCCCAGCCTGACCCACTGTTTTCCCACGCATCATGGTAATTAAACCCAACCGTCGTCGGACCAAAAAGGCCCAAACCAGCGGTTTCTCCACTCGGGACACCTTGAAACTCCACCACCCAGGTAAAATCCTGATTCACAACGGTATCAGCAGGGAGAGTGTAAGTCAAAACTGAACCTGCTGTAAAGGCACTCAGGGGAGAAAAGCCGCTGTTATAAACTGGTAACGCCCCGGGCGAGTTAGCGCCCTGCACCACGCCACCGGTGTTGTTGTACAACAGCAACTCCACCGCGTCGCCAGCGTTGGGAGTGCCCGTCCCATTAAGATTGAACTGAACTTGGAAGGTGGAGAGAGCGTACGAAGGCCCACTACCAGCCAGAACCACTTCATTGCCGACCTGGGTACCGGCGGCGAAGTCAAAATTGCCGTTGTAGGTTGTGCTGTTGTTGTACACGGTGCCTTGGCTTTGGGCGTTTTGAGCCAGTAAAACTACTGCGCTGACAGCCAATGCATGAAGAAAAAGCGAAGAGGGTGGTTTATTCATATTTTTATTCGTTTTTTACCCAGGCGCGCACGACAAATTTCTGCCCAGACCCAATAAAGGGGGACTGGCGGGGATTTGTCAAGCTTTGATCGCATTTTTTTATTCAAAATTTACCCCGGTGCGGAGAACAATTCTCTGCCCGCACCCGATTAAAGCCGGACCGCCGAGGATTTGTCAAGCTTTTATCCCGTTTTTTATTCATTTTTTTACCGCGGTGCGGAGAACAATTCTCTGCCGCACGCAATTAAAGGGGGACTGGAGGGGGTTTGTCAAGCTTTTAAGCCTAAAAATGGCAGTTGAACACGGCTGGCTCATGAAGCCTCCTTTGGAGCACCCACCCCGGCAGGGGCTGATCATGGAAGGAATTTGATCCGCACTTCAGGAATCCGGCGCACTTTTGATTGGTTCCTCGACGTTTTCGGTGGAATGCCGAGAGAAGTTTGGGGCGGCTCCATTGGTTTTTCAATCCCAACGGGATTGAAGCTTTCAGCCCAGGGTCGCGAGGAACGAGCTACCCTGGGTGAA